>JAHJIY010000090.1 GCA_018823175.1 Pseudomonadota bacterium | reverse complement strand
CATGGCCTTGATTGGGCCCTTTACCACAAGAACGGCCAGAGTCGGTGAATCACTATGACAGTTCAGACAAAGCAGATTTTCGGGGGTGGTGTCACTGGTGGCAGGTGGCGGAGTACCCCGCCAGATATTGGCGATAAACTTGTGGCAATGCCAGCACTTGATGCCTCCTGCCTCATTGTGGGGGGCATCCATCGAATATGCTTGCCCGGCGCCTGGGTTTATTGCCAGTAAACCCAGCAATAAACCAAACACTAACATCAACATCTTTTTCATCAGGTATCCCCCTCAAATACTGATGCGGTATGAAAATGCAAATAAATTCAAAATTATCTTAACAGGATCGGGATTTTCTTTGGATCGAGGTAATTGGCCTGAAAAAAATTATTGTATTTAAGTCATCAGGATCTTTGCAGATTATATCACAATCTCGGAATAGATATAATAATTATTATGCCAAAAGTATGATTTTCACACCTGGTGAAAATTAATCACGTCCATCGTGTCTCTGAATCTGTTTGTGAATATTAAGAGATATGGTGTCTGAATTTAATCGACGATTTTTATATAATAACAGCACATGTGGTTGTCGAGAACCTTATCGACCACCTCTTTTGCCACACCAGACTCCGCAATCCATTTTTCGGCAAAGCCTTTTTTGCCGGCGCCGGACTTGCAGCCAAGCTGGAAGATTTCGATATTCTTGCCGTTAATTTTAATCTTATCGGCAATGGCGCTTCTCATCGGTTGATGGACCGAGCAGAAAGGGCTGACTCCGGCCCCTTCGCCGACCCGATATTTGTCGGTCACATTGCTTGGTTTGTTGAATTCGGTGGTGAAGTCGGCATAACCTTCCGGCAGCTTTTCAAATACCCCGGTATAGTTGCTGATCGATGGTCCGAACGGGCATTTGGCCAGGCCGAAGACAAAATCTCCTTGATGACTGGCCTTTCCTTCGACCTGGGTGATCGGGTTGGTCGAATCTTCAATGGCGCTGAGGAAATCCTCAAAGGAGCCATAATCAACCTCTTTTATTTTATCGGCGGTGGCCAGGGCGTTACGGATCAGGGTGCCTTTGGCGTTTGCGGCGCCGCCCATGGTGATCATCACCTTTATCATGTCGAGAAAACTTATGTGTGCTATGTCAAGGATTTTACCTTCTGCCATTTCTGTCTCCAGTATGTTGTAGAGTATTCATGAAATTTTCGTGTGTTGGGTCAAATTTTTAAATCGCCGCTGTGGTCGCGATCGCTGAGGCGTGTTTTTTGATCTTCAGTCGGATCATCCCCAGGTTTGATTCCTTGTCGGCCACGATGACCAGAAAGGCATCGTTGCCGATTGGTGAAAACATTACCGGCCCGTTGGCGTATTCGATCATGGTCATTGACATGGCGCCTTTGCCCAATTGGTTGCCCATGGACTCCGAGGCGCCAAAACCACTGGAAGCGATCGCCCCGATCATTTCGGTGTCGATGCCGGAAAGTGCGATGCTGTCGAGAAGAAAGCCGTCCCTGCCTACCAGGCATGCGGTGTTGACCCCGGGAATGTTGGTAAACTCGGTTAAAAGATCCTGTAGGGAATTCATGATTGCCTCCTTATCTATGTTATCTGTTTTCAGATTTTCTTTAGCTGCTTCTTTGTTTTTATTATTTTTTTTGCCGGAAGTGGTGGAAGGGGCATTTTTGATTTCCAAGGCGTCCGGGTTGAAGGAATCATTTTCTTCGCTGCTGTTTTTTTCATCCATCCGGCGGGCCCCTTCGATCAGCAAGGCTTCAAAGGAACTCTTAATGGTATTGTTCGGCGCTTCGGTTATTTTCATGCTTTCAAGGGTGCCGCCATTAAAAGCGAGTATTTTGAAAAAGGCATCATCGCCGTGCAGATCACCGCAGACGGCATGCACTATTTTCCCTTCGAGAAAGTATATTATACCTTCCTGATTGGAGGTTTTGACCTTGAGGGCGGTGGTTGTTCTGGACAGGCAGTTGATCTGGATGATATCGGACAATTCGACGCCGGCCACGGTGCCTTTGAACAGATTGTCTTCTCGCAGAGCATGTCTCACCACTTTGCGCAGATTGTTTATGTCAAAAGGTTTTTCAATGAAATGCAGGCTGCCCTTTGATAGCGCCTCGCTCTTGAACTCCGGAGATGGATAGGCCGTCATCACGATAACGCCGGTCTGCTGGTAACGGTTTTTGACCTCAATCAACAGTTCCAGGCCGCTTATGCCGGACATTTTGATATCAGTGATTATCAGGTCGACCGGGGTGTTTTTAAGAATTTCGAGCGCCTCTTCCCCGGAAGAGGCGGTGAGAATGTCGACCTGTAGTTTTTCATGGTTAAGATTGTTCTTGAGGGACCAGATCATGTCCTCTTCGTCATCAACGATCAGTATTTTTTTCATTTTTTCAGCCATGCTCATTTGACCTTGTTTATCGTGTTTGTCTGAAATGTGGCTCCGTTTATATGGTGATATTTCAATAACTGTGCCAGAAAGTATTGTTCACGGTAACATAGCGAAATTGTGAGATTATTTGTTTGGATGGGCGGTAATCGGCCCAAGGGGTGGAGTGAATCTGACCGGTCAGATTCCGGTCACCGGTCAGATTCTGATCGGTTTACCGGAGGGAAAGTAGGTGGAAGGCAAAGGGCAGCGGCTGATCAGTCCATCAGTTTGTCGCGCAGGGTTGTCCGGGAAATACCCAGTATGCGGGCGGCGGCTGTTTTGTTGTTGTTGGTTGCGGCAAGGACTTTTTGGATATGTCTCCGTACTATCTCGTCCAGGGGAAGAAGACTGTCCTCCGCTGGATTGGTGGTTGCAAGTGATTTATGGGGGGTGAACCCTTCCATCGATAACCATTCGCTACGGCAATAGATCACTTCGCGTTCGATACAGTTTTTTAGTTCACGGATGTTGCCCGGCCATTTATGATCAAGAATTGCCTTTTCCGCCTCCGGTGCCAGACCCTTGATCTGTTTTTTTATTTCCTTGGCAAATTGGTGGAGAAAGAAATCGGCCAGCAATAGGATATCTTCTTTTCTTGCCCGTAGGGGCGGGACATTTAACCGGATCACATTTAACCTAAAGAAAAGGTCTTCCCGGAAGTTGCCTTTTGCGACTTCTTCTTGCAGGTCGTTGTTGGTGGCGGCGATTATCCGCACATTGACGCTCAGATCTTTCAGCCCGCCGACCCGGCGAAATGTCGATTCTTCGATCAGGCGCAGTAGATTCGGTTGCAATTGGACGGGCAGGTTGCCGATCTCATCAAGAAACAGGGTGCCGCCGTCAGCCATTTCGACCAGGCCTTTTTTGTTGCTTCGCGCATCGGTAAAGGCCCCTTTCTCATAGCCGAACAGTTCTGATTCAATTAGGCTGGCCGAAAGGGTGCCGCAGTCCACCTTGACGAAGATGCCGCTTTTTTGTTTTGCCTGGGAATATACGGCTCGGGCCACCAGTTCCTTGCCGGTCCCGGTCTCGCCGGTAATCAGCACTGGAGCCTTTACCTCCGAGGCGATGTTGATCTCTTCCTTTAGCCTTAGTATTTCCCGGCTTTGCCCCAGGATGCTGTTGATGTCTTTTTCGGCGCCGGCCAGGATATTGCGCAGGGAGGTGAGCCTGCTTTGCATTAATCGGTGCAGGATATGCTTGAACTCCATCAGGTCGAATGGTTTCAAGATGTAATCGACCGCCCCTGATTTTAGTGATCTGACCACGGTCTGGGTGTCATTCACCCCGGTGAGCATGACGATTTCTGCATCGACCGTAATCTCTCTGATCCGGCTGATCAGTTCTATTCCGTTGATGTCGGGCAGGCCGATATCGAGAAAAATCAGGTCGATCAGTTGATTGCTTACGATCTCAAGCGCCTCGGCGCCAGTGGCTGCCTCAAAAGGGGTATATCCTTCGTTGCTGACAATTTTGACCAGAGAGAACCTTAGGTCTTCCAGATCATCAACAATCAGAACCTTTCCCATTATTTCACCGTTTCGAAAAACATTATAAAGGCGGCGCCTTCTTCTACCGAGTAGTCCAGATGGATTGTGGCATTGTTTTCTTTAAGTATTCGGTAGACGATAGATAGTCCCAGTCCAGAGCCAGTATGCTTGGTGGTGAAGAAAGGTTCAAACATTTTTTCTGCTACCTCTTCATCCATCCCGGGGCCGGTGTCTCGAAAACGGACCGCCACGTAGTTACCACCGTCTTTTAATTCAGGGTAGGTGAGGGTGTACATTTCTTTTTGGCCGTCATCAACTTTTTCAGCGATTATTTCGATAATACCGCTTGTTTTGAATGCGTCGATTGAATTAAGTATCAGGTTCAGGAATACCTGCTGGATCTGGTTTGGATCGACGTTGATAAGGGGCAAATTCTCTTCATATTTTTCCTTAAGTTCGATGCCCATCTTGTATAGTCTGGTGCTGATCAGTGGTTTCGTCTCACTTATTATATCCACTAAAGACGTCTGTATTTTTTTGGGTTTATTAGGTCTGGCATAGGTGAAAAATTCGGTAAGTATAGTGTTCAGGCGGTCAACCTGTCGGATTATTCGGGTTATATATTCTTTTTTATCGTCATTTTTACTCAGACTTTCATCAATGGCCTGGGCCATGGTTTTAATTCCGGCCAGAGGGTTTCTGACTTCATGGGCCACGGCTGAGGCAATTTCGGCTACCGTGCTGAGCCGGTTCATTTTTTCCATTTCCTTGCGAAGATATTTGTCTTCAGTAATGTCGCTGAAGGAGATGATTAACCCCACCCTGTTACCGTCTGCGTCTTTGCGGTTAGTAGCGGTAAAGCCCAATATCCTTTCGTCACCTCTGCGAGAAGGAAGGATGATTTCATCTGATACGTAGGACACCTTGCCATGGATACCTGTCATGGCAAGAAAGGCTGTGTCACCAAGGACAGAAATCAGGTTTTTGCCAACCGGGTCCGGTTCAAAGAGATTTAAGATAAGATCACCTATTGGGTTGGCTGCAATAATTCTGCCTTCCAGGTCGAGGACCATCAACCCGCTGTTTAGACTACGGATGACCGATTCGGTAAATATTTTTTCATCATCCAGATTTTTGATGCTGGATCGCAGGTCATTGACCAGTTTGACTAACTGGTCTTCCATTTTCTTGCGTTCGATGATCCCCGCCAGGATATTGGCAATGGTCTGCAGTATCTCTTCTTCTTCCTCTTTGCGTTCATGACCCTCCTTGACGTAAAGACCCATGACGCCTAAAAGTCTATCTCCCGATAATATTGGAACGCAATAATGTCCGTGCGGGTCATGCTTTGAGAAATTTATATCGTGTTTATTATCAACGCATGACACAAATTGAATGTCACGACTGGAAGCGGCACGGCCACAGTGGCAGACACCAAAGGGCACTCGATGGCAGGCCGCAGCCTGTGCTTTACTAAGACCGTGGTAAGCGGCCATCTGAAGTTCGTCAGCGTCATCGGAGGCTAAGAGGATAACTCCTCGCGATAATAATTCGATGTGGCCAATTGACAGAATTTTTGGCAAGGCAAGCTGTAGTTGATCAACCAGTGGGATGGGGGCCAAAGATATCTGCAGGATGGCATTTATTATCTCCTTGTTATGGTAAGAATTTTTTAAATCAATTTCTCGGGTCAGGATTTCTTTATTAAAAAAAGTAAGTTGAATTAGATTATCTTCATTTTCCTGGAATGATTTTTTTAATTTTTCTGCCATGCGATTATAGGATTCGGTCAGATAGCCGATCTCGTCATTGCTTATTACTGGTAACCTGATTTCGAAATCTCCCTGTTCGATTCTATCGTTGGCTTCTTTTAATTTTTTAACCGGTAGTATTAGTTTACGTCGAATGAACCAGGTCATTCCCAGCAGAAGTATGGGGGAAAAAAGTAGGGCAAAAAATCGGAACTGTCTAAAAGACTTCAGGTTTTTGTTGTAGTTATCACTGATGCTACTGGTCAGAAGGTCAATCTCCTTGATTCGATCCCGGAAGGCGGCATGGCAGGTATTACACAATTCCTGTCTCTGGGAGGGCGGGGTGTTCAATATTTTAAGCAAAAGTGGTTTTTGTGAATCCCTCCAAAAATTGATCAGCCGATCCAGTTGCGCAAGTGACTTTTTGTCCTGCGGAGAAATGGGGGATAGGTCGAGGTTCAAATCTCCTTTTTGCAGGCCGTATAGGACGGTTTGGTATATTTGAGCTTCCTTAAGAATTTTTGGGGCCGAGTCGGGGCCACTAATCCCTACTTCTAATGGGCTGGGATTGACGAAAAAATGAACCAGGGATGAAATGCGCATAAGCTGCATGTGCTGGCGGCTGGCCAAGTGAATTTTTTGGCTCTCGCCCGTTATTTTTTCGGTCAGGACAAACGAGGAATATACCAGGCCGAAGATGAAAAGTAAGATAGCTAGGCTCAATAAAAGATATTTATTGGTCAATGAAAGGCTGAATTTCAAAATTTTATCTCCCTCATCAGGAACAAAGGTATCTGTTGGTGGGTTATGTTGGAAATGATTTATTTATGTCAGCGGGAATTCGGATATTAATTGATAACTGCTGTCTATATTAAAAAGACACCTCATGCAACCATATTTATGGCTTCATGAGGTGTCTGCTTGGGTCCAGGAAATTAGTTAAATGTTTTTCTGGTCAAGGGATGGCAGAATCTTGTTAATCCCCCAGAATAGGATAAAAGGGGTGATTGCGACCAATAAGGCCCCCATTAAGCCCTCTTTGAAAGTTTCGAGGTTATGAGGAATAATCGGTAAATGGTAATGCATGAAACCTTCAAAGGAGAGGGAAAAAGCCTGGCCGCCGATTACGACGTTCCAACGCATCATGAATACGCCGAACAAGACCAGGACCAGAGCGATAACCGTCCGTCTGATGGTCAGCCCGGGAATGATCAGCAGAATGAATGGTAAAGCGTTGCCCATTCCGTATTGCATGATAAAAATCTTGAAGAAATCCTCGTGAAACATGACCGAACGCAGAATGTCCCATGATTTCATGGCGGTGTAGCCCCGGAAGATCAGATCCAGAAGCTCCAGGGTAATGGCTGCTACCAGGAACATCAGTAAGTAACGGGAGGTTGTGGTCATTACTTCGATTTCAGCGCCGCGGAGCATGATGACGCTCTCATCGCCGCGTCCTTTGGCCAGGATGGCCTGAAATTTTTTCCATTCCATAATGATGATATAGGTCAGCATACACAGAGCGATACCTGAAACGACTGCCGACATGATAAAGATAACCGGCATCAGGGGAGACATCCATAGGGCATTGGCCTTGACCGAACCGAAGATGAAACCGGCATAACCATGCAGGAAGCCGGCTACCGGAATACCGATGGCGGCCATGATTTTAATGGCCCTTTTGTCTTTGGCGATGGCCTGTTCGCTTAAATCATAGGCGCCCAGGGTCAGGATATTATAGAGGATGCGTTTGAAGTTATTGGCAAATCCTGCTTGCCCTTTCAGAATCGCGGTCTGGTTGACGAAATATTCACGATAAACAAACCATATTTCGGTTAAGACGATTGCCGCATAGGTTGAAAATACGATACCGAAGGCGGCAATGGCCGAGGTGAAATGTGGGGTGAACATGACATTCATGCCGCGCAATGGTTGTTGCAGGTGTAATTGCAACGGCATCATGGCCACCGGTAACAGGGCTAGTGAGAAAACCAGGGAGAATCTGGCCATGTCTTTGAGGTCCTTTTGTCCGAAGACATGATAAAGGGACGACAGGACAAAGGCGCCGGCGACCAGACCTGTCATGTATGGATACATGACAATCTGGATGCTCCAGTAGATAAATTCGTTGGGGTAGACAAATAGTTGTTTTATGGTCCAATCCATACCGTGGACGGTCAGTATCTCTGTCATGTTCATTACCTCACGTTGGAATCCAGGCCGATATAGAAGACCTGCGGTTTTGTCCCGTATTCTTCCTTAAGAACCGCCACTCTTTCAGTCATGATGATCCGGGTAACCGGATCATCGAAGTTTTTCAGATTGCCAATCTGGCGAGCCCCGAAAGGACAGGCCTGGACGCAGGCGGTTTTCATGCCTTTGCTGATCCGGTGGTAGCAGAAGTTGCATTTCTCGGCCACTTTGTATTTTGGATGGAAGAATCGTACCCCGTATGGACAGGCCATGATGCAGTAACCGCAGCCGATGCACCAGGAGCGATCGACCAGGACCACGCCGTCACTGGTCTGGTAGGTAGCTCCTACCGGACAGACCTGGACGCAGGCGGGGTTTTCGCATTGGTTGCAAAGTTTAGGTACAAAAAACGCTTTGGTGACATCCTTGGCATCTATTTCTTCATCTCTTATTTTTTTACTGGTGAAACCATCTCTGCCGGCCATTGGCGAGTCGATATGGGCTTTGCCGTTTTTGGTTATCACATATCGTTCTACCCAGGTCCTGGAGACCGGCAGGTCGTATGGAACTTCGTTTTCTTTCTTGCAGGCCTTTACACAAAAACCACAGCCTACACATTTGCGGGTATCAACCAGAAACCCCCATCTTGTGTTCGGGGTGCCGGTGGCGGCCTTTGCCTCAGCGGGGCTTAAGAACCTGAAGGCGCTTAAGGGAAGTGAGGCGGCCACGGTCCCGGAGAGAGTGGTCTTAAGGAACTTTCGACGTGAACAACTCATTATTGCTCCTCCAGGTCAGGTTTGTGCGGGTTATGGCATTCAATGCATTTTTCCGTGGATGATTGATGATTTTCGTTCTTTTCCGGATCAAAGGCGGGAATATTCATCCGTTCATTATTTGGATATGCCAGGTCGGCATGGCAGCGCAGGCAAAGATCACGGCTTTGGTCAATGGTTAATTTTTCGGGGTCGTCCGGGTGATCGATCGCAGGTCCATGGCAATTTTCGCACTGTATTGCCCGGTGCTTGGATGAACTGTTTTCTTCAACTTTTTCTTCATGGCATTCGGTGCAATATTCTTTTCCGCGATATTTAATTTTAAAGTCCTGCCATTCCTTGACGTTGCTTAAGCGGTGAAACCCGTAAGTAAAACTGTCGCCGTTCACTCCGAAGTCTGATGGAACTATGAAGTGTCTGACCAGAAGGAGGATGGCGATTGCGGCGATTACCACCCAGAGTGGTCTTAAGACGTGATTTTTCATTAATCTCTCCTTGTCTCAGGATAGTTTGGTTGCACTGTCCCGCATAACTTAATGATCCATAGCCGCGGTAAAAGTGGTGGTTTGTTTTTATATGGTTTGGTCATATTGCTAAGCAACCCCCTTTGGAAAGATATTTAACAAAAAAAATAACAAAAAGTGTTGACAAGAGATATTCTGGGTGACTATATTGCGTATACCACAATGTGGTACGCGTCGCAAGCTGATTATTGATAATATTCTTTATTATTTAAATAAT
>JAHJIY010000103.1 GCA_018823175.1 Pseudomonadota bacterium | reverse complement strand
TGGATGCCAGCGCGCTCGTCAAGCGCTACGTGGACGAGCAGGGCAGCGATTGGCTGTGAGCGACTGTCGCTGCAGATCACTCCCCTCTGCTGTTTACCTCACGCATGACGATCGTCGAGGTAATCAGCGCCTTTGCTCGTCGTGTTTGAGAGGGCTCGTTGACGCTCGCTGAGTTTGCCAACGCCCGCGACCTGTTCCGACGCGACTGCGTGCAGGAATACCGGATCATGCCGCCGACTATGACAGTCATCGACACTGCCACCGCCCTGCTGGAGCGCCATTCCTTACGGGCATATGATGCAGTCCATGTGGCGACAGCGCTGAGCGCACAGCAGTTTCTCTCAGAGCGGGGTTATCCAGAACTCACATTCCTCTGCGCTGACGACCGTCTGAACCAAATTGCCATCACCGAGGGATTGGCAACAGACAATCCGGCATCGTTTCATACCGCCGGTTGGCGAGGTAGAGATCGGTTTACACTTTTGAGTAAAAGATAGGTGCATTTTTGCTTCCAGACAGGCTACAATGCCTTGGGAAGGGCCCCAAGGTCGAAAACAGTCCAACAGAATTGCGGGAGTGCTGCCTACTGCACCGGCGGATAACCCAGCAGCGTCCGCCAATCCTTTTCACCCAGGTCAATGCCCAGGATTTCGAAAGGACTGGAGCCCGCTCGTTTTCCTTCTTTGAAGGTCCGCGTGTTGTGCCACAGGGCGAAAAGGGCGACGAAGTTGAGGTTGGTGTCGGCGTTGTCGAAATGTTTCTTGCGGTTGACCAAGGGCTTGAAGATGCTGTTGACATTCTCCACTGCCGAACTGGCCCGCTGGACCCACTCCAACAGGGTGTGTACCTGTTCGCTCCATGGCTCCAGGAACGAGTCGCCTTCGATCCAAAGGGCAAGTTCTTGCTCAGCGCGCTGCAGAGCAGGCCGGAAAGCCCGCCGCTGCATGCTTTCGACTTCGTGCTGCAATCGCCAGCGGCGAGCCCCGGTCCGCAGGACGACTTGCTCCAGTTCTGGATCGTCCAGGTAGGTATGCAGCTCTGCCTGCAGCGGAGACAATTGCATCTCCAACCAGTCAAGATAGAGCAAGAGGCGTTCCTTATGGTTGTCCAGTCGCTCACTCATCTTGACCACGTCCGGATGGTCCAGACGGGACAGGGCAGCAATGGCTCTGTCCAACAGCCACTCGTTGATCTCCCGGTCGCGTATCTCACCGCTGCGCAGGTCCACGATCTCGAAGGCATCGGCGACCCAGGTGCAGTACTCGGCGAAGGCATCATGCACTTCAGCTTGACGCAGCGATTCTGCTTGAGCTTGGTGCAGCTTCTCTTGGGCTTCTGCCGTTTCTTCTTTCTGCCATTGACTCGCAGCCTTGTATTCCGCCCCAAAGGCCCGATAGGCGCTGTTCTCCAACTTGCGGCGCAAGGTTTGCAGGTCCCGCAGTTGATGAAAGGTGTCTTCTTGGAAGCGACCATCCTGTTCCAGGAGGGTCTGAAAGGTTCCCGGGTAGGGCTTGGCCGCGTCGCCCACGCCGCCAAAGATGTCCAGGTGTTGGTCCTCCTGCAAAACCAGCAAGAAGGGGCCCCAAGTCTCGGACGAGCGGTCGTTATCGGCTGGCACATGGAAGCCACACAAAGCCAACGAAATCGGCTCGACGACGAACAAGATGGGCCGTCCGTCAAAGTAGGTTTCGTCAATATCCACCAGAATCAAGGGCAGGGAAACCTTGGCATAATCCACTTGCTCCAGAATCTGTCGAGCCTGGGCACCAGCCTCGTTGACGAACCGCCAAATCGTAGGCGCAGAGCGGCCCACCACCGGTGCTTCGGCCAAGATCTCTTCCAAGGGACGCATGGTCGCACCGCCAGGGAAAACAGAGGTCAGGATCAGACGGTTGCGTATCCGGGCTTCTTCCTCCCGAGAGTGCGTCTTGTCCTCGACGACTGGTGGGGACAGGGTCATGCCACAGGGAAGAACCTGCTTGAGACACGGAACCGGACCCGGCAAGCGGGGCTCGAACAGGGCCGCCGTCCGATCCGCAATGTCACGGATTGCCCTGCGACTGAGACCGTATTCTCGCTCCAGACTGGTTACTTCACCCCAAGCGCGCTCCGGTTCAAGAAATCGTCGGGCGATATCCAACCGGTCGTAGAGGGTCACATCCGGTCGCTGGTACTGCCCACGGCGAACGTACCAGTCGCTGAGCGCCTGATAGCAGTCCTGGCGGTGTGGGCAAACCGCGGCTTTGCTTCCCGTTCCTTGGTCACGCGGCGCGTGACACTCCGACGAACCTGTCGGACACTGTGGGGCAGTCGATGGTTCGAGTCCCCACTGTCCAAAAGGGTTGAGGAAAGCGCCATCGGATCCAAAGGTGTCCGGAGGTGGACTGTCCGCAAAAGTGGTGGTATACTTCATTTGGCTCTCCTTGCTGTAGGATGATTGAAGCGTCCTCAGAGTATACCACTCTCAAGGAGAGCCGCTAAATTGTAAAGGTTCTATTTCTCAGCCTTGAAACGATGCCCGATAGGCTCTGCCAAAACGCTCATAATCGTCACGCGCCCCCTTTGTTTGTCGGTTCTATTATACCTTTGTCCGTCCCCCCCGTCAAGGCCCGGCCGCCGCTCAAGCCGGCGCCACCGCCTCCTGCTCCAGTTTCAGGCCGCGGGCAAGCATGTGCTCGATCAGGGGCCGTTGGTCGGCCAGGTCGGGGTTGCGGGCCAGGCGGGCCAGGCGCCGCTCGTCGGCGGCGGTCAGCGGCCGCGCCCAGGCGGCGTGGGCCTCCAGGGTGTCGACGTCCATGCGGTAGGGCCCAAAGCGGGGCGAGACCAGCCGTCGCAACTGGGCCAGGATGCTCAGGCCGCCGCCGTCCAGGTCGGCCCAGACGAGCAGTGGCAGCTCTGCCGGCGCCGAGCCGGCCAGGCAGGCCAGCAGATGGCGGCAGG
>JAHJIY010000017.1 GCA_018823175.1 Pseudomonadota bacterium | reverse complement strand
ATAATATTCACGAAAAATCAGCAAAATAGGTGTTGAAAGTCTTGGTCTGTCTGCTTGAGAGACCAAAATACGACAGGTTGACTTTGTCAAACCTGTTGAACTGGTCATTTTGCAAGAGGCTCAGGTGATATTTCATTTAGAGTGCAGCTTGATGGCAACTTAAATTTATATGCGGATATAACCATGATTAAACAGGAAATAAATAACGAACGATGGCAGAAAGCCTATATTGAACAAAGTCGAGATGCCGAAGTGGGGCGATTATTTAAAGGGCTGATCCACAATCTTAACGGAGTGGCCCAGGCCTTTTCCATGCAGTCCGAATTGTTCGGTATGTTTTTTGAGCAAGGCGAATCCCTTGTTGAAAAGATAAGGTCTGCCGCTTCCGATGAAGAAAAAGGCGAATTGCTTGATAATTTGCAGGATATGTTTCATCGCCGGCGGGTTATGGCGTCTCAGATGGGGGAGTCCGTTATCAGCATGCAGGAAATTATGAGACGGACCTGCGCCGTGATGGAGGATTGCCGTGAGCCGGAAGCAGTTCATCCCTACACTTTAAATGAAGTGGTTAAAAGTGAGGTTGAGTTCTTAAAGGCGGATGGGTTTTTCAAACACAAGGTTGAAAAGGAGTTGCGGCTTAGCGAAAATTTGCCGCCCTTACAGCGTTACAGAACGGAGGTTCATCATGTTCTTTTTGTTCTTTTGGCCAATGCCCTTGAGTCTTTGTTGGTAAGTGACAAACCACGGATTGTTATTGAGACCATATTTAAGGCTGATAATGTTTTGTTGGTAGTTGAGGACACCGGCCTTGGTGTGCCGCCGGCGATTGCTGAAAAACTGTTTGAACCTTTTGTTTCGGGCAAGGAAGGCCATCATGGTCTTGGTCTATATAATGCCGAGAAGATCGCCCGCCGGTTTGGGGGAAGTATTGCTTTTGAGACGGTGGAAGGGGTTACCAGATTTACTCTGACCATTCCGGCCGACAGGGTAATTTGTGGCTCGTAACTCTGGCAAAAAAATACATGGTGAGGCTAATTCTTTAGCCAGAAAGACAGGGACTCTTTATGTGGTTGCCACCCCGATTGGTAATCTGGAGGATATCACCCTGCGTGCGGTCCGGGTTTTAGGGGAGGTCGATCTGATCGCGGCCGAAGATACCCGTCATACCAGAAAGTTGTTATCCCATCTTGATATTCATACTCCGCTGGTCAGTTATTATAAGGATAAAGAAGTCAGCAAGGCTGATACTCTTATTGCTGACTTGCTTGTCGGCAAGGACGTGGCGCTGGTTTCAGATGCCGGTACTCCCGGCATTTCCGATCCAGGCGCGATCCTGGTTGCCAAGGCCAGGCAGGCCGGGGTCAGGGTTGAACCTGTCCCCGGGCCCTCGGCTCTGATCGCAACCTTGAGTGTTGCTGGGCTGCAAGATAGTTCTTTTGTCTTTTTAGGTTTCCTGCCCGCCAAAAAAAATGAGCGGCGCAATCTTCTGTATGGATTACGGAACGAAAATCGGGCCATGGTATTTTATGAATCCCCCAAACGGATAAGCAGTTGTCTGCGCGATTGTGAAGAAATCTTTAGTGAACGTTGGTCTCTGGTGGCCCGGGAGCTCACCAAGATCCATGAAGAGATCCTGGAGGGAACTCTTGTTGAGATAAGTCGGATACTGGCTGATAAGGTCAAGATAAAGGGCGAGTTTGTGGTGGTTGTGGCCGGAGCTCAGGTTTCGGATGAGAAGCCAGACTCCGGGGAGGTTAATGAGCTGCTGGTCTGGTGCCGGGATAGCCTGGGGCTTTCTTTGCGGGACGCGGTCAAGAAGATTACCGGCGAGCTGGGGGCCTCACGTTCAGAGGTTTATAAACAGGCTTTGGATATCTGGGGCGAAGGAAGAGAATAAAGGAGAGGGGATTTTATGGGTATAGATTGGGCTTATTTGCGAAAAGGTTGAAAATCCTGTGTTAACGCTCTGGAGTTTCTGGAGCCTAAAGGGATCGAAATTGTGCAATCGGTTGACGCCAGGCAGAATAAAATAGATCAGGCGCAGGCCTGGAAGATGCTCTCTTCGGCGGCAAAAGTTATTGCCGCCCGCGGCCAAAAAGTTCAGGAGTGGCAGCCGGCTTCCGGAACCAAAGAGGCAATTCTGGCGGCGGTCATTGGGCCCAGTGGCAACCTGCGGGCTCCGACCTTGCGAATTGGTGATGTTTTCCTGGTCGGTTTTAATGCCGATTTATACAACGGCTTCAGTTTCAAATAATGAGCCGGCCTGATCATAAGGAATGAGATGATTTACCTGATTCTTGGCATAATGCTGGTGGTGGCCGGTGGAGTGGTTACGGTTGTTTTCTGGGTCCCCCAGGTGTGTGACCGGGCCAAGATCAAACAATTGGCGGGAAGTAAGTACCCGTTGGTATATGTTATCTATATTGCCAACGGGCCGCTTCTTTTGCTGCTTGGCATAATATCGATCATTAAATATTACGCTTCAACCTGAACATTTGGTGCTTTCTGGAAGCTTGGATTATTTGATGGTTGGTTGGCTGTTGTCGGGAGTTTTGCTCTCTTATACCGCAAGGGCACCCCAAGGGCACTTCCTGCGGGGCGCATAAGTTTCGTTTGAGCCGACAAGCGACTCAACTTAGCTTTATTATGCTTGAAGATATCCTGTAAATACACTAATTTGCGGATCAGAGTCGAACTAAGTGATTTTAATGGTAAATTTGCAGGGGTGACCGTATATTTTGAAGCAGATTCAGGACCACTATTTTAAGAAGGCCCAGAAAGAAGGTTACCCGGCCCGCTCGGTTTATAAACTGGAGGAGGCCCAAGACAAGTACCGATTTCTAAAAAATGGCGACAAGGTTCTGGATCTTGGCTGTCAGCCCGGTAGTTGGTCGATGTACGCCGGTCAGATTGTCGGGCCGACCGGTCTGATTGTCGGGATTGATCTGCATGGCGGGCGGGTCAATCGCAAGGGACAAAGTGCCGAGATTAAAGTTCTGAAAGGTGATATTTATAATATTGAGAGTCTCGATGCCTTAAAAGAGATCTGTCCCGAGTACTCCGCGGTAATCAGTGACATGGCTCCTCATACTACAGGTAACAAGTGGTCGGACCAGCAACAGTCCATAAATCTTTCGCGGCGGGCCCTGGAGCTGGCTGATATGTTGCTGATCGAGGGCGGCAGTTTTTATTGTAAGGTCTTTGAAGGTGAGGACTTTAAAGAGTTTGTCGATAATGTTCGAAAATTTTTCAAAAAAGTGCAAGTGGTAAAGCCCAAGAGTTCACGCAAGGAAAGTCGTGAGGTTTTTATTCTGGGGCTCGGTTTTTTCAGACAATGAAAAGTTGAAATTTGAGCATGAAGAATTCTGGTGATGAATCTGTTTTGTTAATGGGTGTTGCCGTTAACTTTTAACTATTAATTTTTAATTCTTAATTATTCTAGCAGGGAGATTTTTATGTCCGGACATTCGAAATGGGCGAATATTAAACATAGAAAAGGTGCGGCTGATGCCAAGCGTGGCAAGATTTTCACCAAGCTGATTAAGGAAATTACCGTGGCCGCCAGGATGGGTGGCGGTGATCCCGACGGCAACCCTCGTTTGCGGAGCGCCATCGCCGCAGCCAAGGCGGTCAACATGCCGAAGGACAATGTCGACCGTGGCATCAAGAAGGGGACCGGCGATCTGGAAGGAGTCAATTACGAGGAGATCCTCTATGAAGGATACGGTCCCGGCGGGGTAGCTGTCCTGGTAGAGTGTATGACCGACAACCGCAACCGGACGGTGGCTGACATCCGGAGCTTTTTTAGTAAGTCGGGTGGCAATTTGGGCGAGTCTGGTTGTGTGGCCTGGATGTTTGACAAGAAGGGCTCTATCCTGATCGACAAAGAAGGGGTTGATGAGGAAAAATTGATGGAACTGGCCCTGGAAGTTGGCGCGGAGGATGTGGTGGAGGAGGAAGGCGCCTTTCAGGTCTTGACCAATCCCGATGACTTCAATACGGTCCGGGAGGCTTTAGAGGGTGGCGGTTTTTCCTTTGTTGAAGCCACGATTTCCATGATTCCCCAGAATGAGATTGAGGTTACCGAGGAAAAAACGGCCAAGGCGCTGATGAAACTTCTGGATAATCTTGAAGATAATGATGATGTCCAGAACGTACACGCCAACTTCGATATTCCAGACGAGATCATGGAAAATCTGTAGCAGGTTCCGGTCAGATAGTGTCTGTCCATAAGTGAGGATTTTTGTTCGAGAACGAGGCGCTAGGATTTTGAAAAGTGCAGCGGACTAGTGTCCGTGAGCACTTTCAAAGAACGCAGCAACGAAGTTATCGGAGAAAAAGACCATTTATGGACAGGCACTAGATAAAGAGGTTGTAGGTGGTCCGTAACATAAGAAGTTTTCGTATTCTGGGTATTGATCCCGGTTCGCGGGTGACCGGCTACGGGCTGATTGACAAAGCTGGAGATCAATTACATTTTATTGCCTGTGGCGTGATTAAGGCGTCGCTGAAGATGTCATTTCCTGATCGCTTAAAAGAAATTCATGATGGAATTTCTGAAGTGATTTTAAAACACCATCCTGACCGGGCCGCGATTGAGGATGTTTTTGTTTCGGTAAATCCTCGTTCAGCCCTTAAACTTGGTCATGCCAGGGGTGTTCTGATCCTGGCCGCTATGCAGCATGGACTGCCGGTTGCTGAGTTTATGCCTCGGGTGATCAAGCAGGCGGTCGCCGGTTACGGTCAGGCCAGTAAAGAACAAGTGCAGCAGATGGTCCGGGTGATGCTGTCCTTGTCTGCCAACCCGAGCAAGGATGCCTCCGATGCCTTGGCAGTGGCTATCTGCCATGCTAACCATTTCAAATCAATTGGCTGACCGAGCGATAAGCTCTGGTGGCCGGTAAATTTTATTAGTGGGATAATCAATGATCGCCTGCCTCCGAGGAGAGTTGTTTGCCAAATTTGCCGACCGGTTGATCATTGATGTCGGCGGAGTGGGGTATGAGGTTTTTCTCTCCTCGGCCAATTTCGCCTTGTTGCCCACCATCGGGGCGGAGTTATTTCTTCATATTTATACCAATGTGCGGGAAGACGCTCTGGATCTGTATGGATTTATCGAGGCGGAAGAAAAGCAGATGTTTCTGCTGCTGGTCGGGGTTTCCGGGGTTGGGCCGAAACTTGCGCTGAACATTCTTTCCGGTTCCCGGCCGTCTGAACTGGCCGGGGCGATCTGCGCCGGCGATATCGGTCGGTTGGTCAAACTGCCGGGAGTGGGTAAAAAAACCGCTGAGCGGCTTTGTCTGGAATTGAAAGATAAGGTCGAGTTTATGGTCCGGGATATGTCGGGCGGGCAGATTGTTGATCGGACGCTCCCCGCGGATCAACTAAGTGTTGATGCGGTCTCCGCTCTGGTTAATCTCGGGTATACGCCCAACGCCGCCCGTAATGCCCTGGAGTTGGTCCGCAAACAGGTGGGGGCCGAAATATACCCCGCCATGAAAATTGAAGAGTTGTTACGTCAGGCCTTGAGGTCACTTGCTTGAATGAGGAAGAGAGAATAGTCAGTTCCCGGGCCCGTCCGGAAGATGTGGTTGATATGGGTCTGCGCCCCAAGTTTCTGGCGCAGTACATCGGTCAGGACCAGCTGAAAAAAAATCTGGACATCGCGATCAAGGCGGCAAAGGGTCGGGGCGAGCCTCTGGACCATGTTCTGTTTCACGGTTTTCCCGGCCTGGGCAAGACTACCCTGGCCTATGTCATTGCCAATGAAATGGGGGCTAATATCAAGGTTACTTCCGGGCCGGTGATTGAACGGGCCGGCGATCTGGCCGCCATCCTGACCAGCCTGCAGGATGGCGATGTCCTCTTTATCGATGAGATTCATCGGTTGAGCCCGGTGGTTGAAGAGATCCTCTATCCGGCGATGGAGGATTTTCAGCTTGACCTTATTGTCGGCCAGGGCCCCGGGGCAAAGTCGGTGAAAATGGATCTGCCGAAATTTACCCTGGTTGGGGCGACCACCAGGACCGGCCTTTTGACCCCTCCTTTGCGGGACCGCTTTGGTGTGGTCCTGCGGGTTGATTTCTATACGGTGCCTGAATTACTGGCCATTGTCAAACGTTCGGCCGGTCTTTTAAATATCAGGATTGATGATGCGGGAGCCTTGGAGATCGGTAGCCGTTCCCGGGGAACACCAAGAATTTCCAATCGTTTATTAAAGAGAGTGCGTGATTATGCCGAAGTAAAGGCTGACGGGTGTATTACGGCCGAGGTTGCGGACCAGGCCCTTGATATGCTTTCCGTCGATCACCGCGGGCTCGATGAGATGGACCGGCGTATTTTGCTGACCATCATTGATAAATTCCAGGGCGGGCCTTTGGGGATCGATACCCTGGCCACCGCAGTCTGTGAAGAGAGGACCACCCTGGAGGATGTCAATGAACCGTTTCTTATCCAGTCCGGCTTCTTGTTGCGTACGGCAAGGGGGCGGGTGGCGACGCACGCGGCATATGATCATTTCGGTCGGTCTTATGTGGCGAAGCCCGATAATGATGATGAAGATCGGGCCCTGAAACTTTTTTAACTCTGCTTAACAATGTTTTGTCTGGGATGATATACTTAAAACTATGAGCAAGAAAATTACTCCTCCCGACATAGTGGAAATGAAGCGGGCTGGTGAAAAGATTACCATGCTGACCGCCTCTGATGCGAGCTTTGCCCGGATGCTTGATGCCTCCGGGGTTGAGATTGTTCTGGTTGGCGATTCGTTAGGCATGGTGGTGCTGGGTTATGATTCAACGGTGCCGGTGACCATGGATGAGATGATCCATCATGCCCAGGCGGTGAGGCGCGGGGTACAGAGGGCATTACTGGTTGGAGATATGCCTTTTATGTCTTATCAGTCCGGCGTAAGAGACGCTATCCTCAACGCCGGTCGTTTTTTAAAAGAGGCTGGTTGTGATGCGGTAAAGCTGGAAGGCGGCGCAGAAATCTGTGAAACGGTCAAGGCGGTGATTCGGGCCGGGATTCCGGTCATGGGTCACATCGGCCTTACCCCACAGACTGCCGGACAACTTGGGGGATACAAGGTTCAGGGCAAGGATGCCGATTCGGCCCGTAAATTGCTGGATGATGCCAGGGCCCTGAATGAAGCCGGGGTGTTCGCCGTGGTCCTTGAGTGTATCCCCGATCGACTGGCAAAGCTTATTTCCGGTGCTATCTCTGTGCCGACCATCGGCATCGGGGCCGGGGTCCATTGTGACGGTCAGGTTCTGGTGACCCATGATCTTCTTGGCATGTACGAAAAGTTTGTGCCCAGCTTTGTTAAAACATACGTTAATCTGGCGCCCCAGATCAAGGAGGGCATTGCTTCCTTTATTAAGGAGGTAAAGACGGAAACTTATCCTGACCCGGAGCATAGTTTCACCATGCAGGTTGATGTCGGGGAGCTTCTTAAAAAGTAATTTGGTTGATTGGGACATTTGTTGAGTTATAAACTAGGGATAGGAACTTATCTCTCTTGGCATGGAGTTGATCAATAAAGACCTTGAGCCCAGAGATCTTGAAATGAGCTGATTTGATTGCATTGCCCTTGAGCTGTTCTGTTTAAGCCCGATGGTATAAACAAAATGGTGTCTTGATACTCTAAGGAAAAGGAATATGGATTTAGCCACGATAATCGGTCTTGTTTCCGGCACGGTAATACTTTTAGCGGCTATCCTTCTGGGTGGATCGCCCATGATGTTTGTCAATATTCCTTCCGTTCTGATCGTGGGCGGCGGCACCCTGGCCACTGCCTTTATCCGGTTTAGCATGGGGGATGTGATCAATTCGGTAAAGGTGGCGGTCAATGTCTTTTCTTCCAAACTGGTTGTTCCCCAGGAAGTAATTCAGGAGATAGTTAATCTCGCTAATATTGCCCGGAAAAACGGTCTTATTGTCCTCGAGCAGCAACCCATTGAAGATGTCTTCCTGAAAAAAGCGATCATGTATTGCGTTGATGGCCATGAAGCGGAATTTATTGAAGATATTTTGCGCAAAGAGGTGTCGCTTACTGTTGAGCGTCATGAAATCGGGCAGAATGTATTCAAGGCCATGGGGGACGCGGCGCCGGCCTTCGGCATGATCGGGACTTTGGTCGGTCTGGTCCAGATGCTGGCCACCATGGATGATCCTGCCTCGATCGGACCTTCGATGGCCGTGGCCCTGTTGACCACCCTCTATGGTGCGGTAATCGCCAACCTTTTCATGCTGCCGATTGCTGACAAACTGGAGTTGCGCAGTCAGGAGGAGGAACGAAACCGCAAACTGATCATTCAGGGAGTACTCGGCATTCTTAAAGGACTTAATCCCCGGGTCATGGAGGAATTCCTGGAAACTTACCTGCCGCCCAAGCAGCGGGGAGGCGAGAAATAATATGTTTTGCCGAGTTGAAAATAACCTGGTCTAGTTATGGAAGAAGAGGTCAAACAGAAAAAGTGTAAAACCGGCGGCGCGTGGATTACTACCTTTGCGGACCTCATGTCCTTGCTTATGTGCTTTTTTATTCTACTGTTGTCGTTTTCCGAGATGGACAAGCAGAAATTCAAGGCGGTGGCCGGTTCCATGGAGCAGGCTTTTGGTATCCAGAAAGATGACCGGCAGTTCGGTAGCCCGGAAGGCAATGTGCTTATTTCTGCGGGATTTATGTCGACGCCCATTGCTGTAAAATTACAGCAGGCCATTGACGAAGTGGTGGCGGAAGAAATGGCCTCTGGTGATGCGGAGCTTGATGTCGGGCCAAATGAAATGACTCTGCGGATCAAGGGTTCAGTTGCATTTGATTTGGGGAAGGCGGACATCCGGAATGAATTCAAGCCGTTACTGGATAAGTTGGGTAAGGTTTTTCGGGATGAGCAGGCCAGGGTGACGGTTAATGGACATACCGATGATCTGCCTTTGATCAAGAAAGATAAGTTCAAGTCAAACTGGGGGTTGTCGACGGCCCGGTCGGTTGAGGTGGTCGAGTATTGGATAGGAAAATTTAAAATACCGCCTGAACATCTGGTTGCCGCCGGCTATGCTGATGGTTTGCCTTTGGTTAAAAATGATAGTGACGTCAACCGGGCACGGAACCGGCGGGTTGAGTTTGTGATCAGACCTCGGGCGCCGGGCGAAGTGTTTGATGGTTTGGAAACCACAGTCAGGCCGTAACAGTTTCGGATTAATGATGGAGGAGATGTTCAGATGAGCGACAATGATCTGGATGGTATTTTAAACAGGGAGGCGGTGCGGTCCTCTGATCGTGTCCTTTTTTCTTATGAACCGGTCAACCGTGAGGAATACAGCCGGATCGTGGATGATTTCCGGCGCGGGATTTCTATCTATAACCAGTCTGGTCTGGCTGATATCCAGATGTATATCGGGGCGCAGAATGCCTTGAACCGGATTCGGGAGCGCGATGATGATCTGGGGCTTTTCCTGCAGCATCTTGATACCAAGGTGAATATTTTGTTGCAGAAGGTTCGGGCTGAAAAATCTCCTTTCGATGCCATGCAATTGATGGAGGTCAATCTCAGCGCCAAGGGTGTGGCTTTTCATGTTCCGGAAAGCCTTAACAAGGGAGAGTTGCTGTCCTTTCATATATCGCTTTTGCCGGATTATATTTACCTTTATTGTTTTGGCCGGGTGGTTGACTGCATCAAGGATCCGGAAGCGGATCCGGATAAAGCTTATCGGATCGCGGCGGAGTTCACTCTGATTACGGAAGATGACAAGGAAAGATTGATTCAGCATAATTTCAAGCAGCAGAGTCTGGCCTTGCGCAACAGACGCCTTAATCCCTGATCGTTTCCTCCCTATTTTTTTATTCTTTGCTTAAATTCTTCAGGATTATTTTATAAGTCGATGAGAGAGATTAACTGCCTGAAAATAACCGAAGCGGTAAAAGAGCTGGTCATCACGGCGGCCCGCGACCTGGAACCTGATATTCTTGATGCCCTGTTTGCCGCTCGCGATCGGGAGAAATCGCCCCTGGCCAAGGATGTGGTCGAGATCCTTCTGGCTAATGCCAATATTGCCAGTCGGGACCAGATTCCGGTATGTCAGGATACCGGCATTGCCGTGGTTTTTGTGGAAATCGGTCAGGATGTGCATGTGACAGGAAATCTGCAGGGCGCAATCCAGGAAGGGGTTCGGGCCGGTTATGACGAGGGGTATTTGCGTAAGTCGGTATGTGACCCCTTGACCAGAAAAAATACCGGGACCAATACGCCGGCAGTTGTCCATGTCGAGATCTCTACCGGTGACCATTTGCGACTGGCTTTTCTGCCGAAAGGATGCGGAAGTGAGAATATGAGCGGTCTTGCCATGTTACCACCTTCGGCTGGGACAGAGGGAATTGTCCGTTATGTTGTCGACCAGGTGCTGGCGGCCGGTTCCAACCCATGTCCGCCGGTAATTGTCGGGGTCGGGATTGGCGGGACTTTTGAGCAGGCCCCGTTGCTGGCCAAAAAATCTCTGCTGCGCCCGGTCGGCGATCATAGCGCCCGAAAGGATGTGGCCGAACTGGAACAGCGGATTCTGGCCGAGATTAATCAGGCCGGGCAGGGGGTGCATGGGCTGGGCGGCAGCAATACGGCGCTGGCGGTCCATATTGAACTTTTCCCTTCCCATATCGCAAGTCTGCCGGTGGCGGTCAATATCCAGTGTCATGCCCACCGACACAAAGAAACTACCCTGTAGTTGAAATAATTCGCAGATTTATTTTTGTGAAATGGGGATCTTGAGTATATGCTTGCTTCGTTTTACTCGTAAGATGTCGTGTTTTGCCTTGCGCGCAAAGCGAAGCATTCTTTGACTCAAGTTCGATAGATTTCTTGTAGTAAAGACACCCCATGGTAATCTGTGATTAAGCAAGCTGCAGATTTTATCGAGGTATACAATGTCATTTTTAAAGAGAGCGCCGTCGTTTGGTGAGAATTTCAGGGAAGTAAAAATCCCTTTTGAAGAAGGGGTGATGGAGACCCTGCAGGCCGGGGACCTGATTAATCTTACCGGCACTATGTACACCGGTCGGGATCAGACTCATCGGCGGCTGTGTGCTTTACTGGCCGAGGGGAAAACTCTGCCGGTCGATCTTGACGGACAGTTGCTTTATTATGTGGGGCCGACTCCGGCCCAGCCAGGCCAGGTGATCGGCGCCGCCGGCCCGACAACCAGTTATCGGATGGACCCTTACACCCCGCAGTTATTGGCTCTGGGGTTGAAGGCTACTCTGGGAAAAGGGGCCAGGACCAAACCGGTAAAGGACGCCATGCAGAAACATGGGGCGATTTATCTGGCCACGATTGGCGGGGCCGGGGCTTTTTTGTCAAAGTCCATCACTTCTGCCCATCTGGTGGCCTTTGAAGATGCAGGTCCGGAGGCACTTTTCAGGTTTGAGGTGAATAAATTTCCGGCGGTGGTGATCAATGATCTGGCCGGTAAAGACTACTATCAAATGGTTGCCGAAGGCCGGCAGGTTAAGATCTGAACCCAGGATTTCCGGTACGATAGTGACCGGCATGGCGAAGAACTTTTCTGTTTAATACAAAACTGTCGTGGGAGGGATGATGCTTGGAGAACTTGAACTGGGACCACGGCAACGGATAACCGTTGCCGCAGCGATCACCATGGGGGCGGCGCTACTGCTGGTACTGGCTTTAAGTGCGGCGGTGTGGGGACTGGCCCTCTTTATCGGCGTTTTTCAGAATGTATTGTTGCCGCCCGTGGTGGCAGGCATTCTGACCATGCTGTTGCGGCCTTATTATAGCTGGGTGTTTAAATTCTGCCGAGGGTCCCATGCCGTGGCCCTTATTCTGTTTATTCTTTCCGTCCTTGTACCGCTGACAGTCTTTTTCTGGTTTGCCGGTGTCTTTGCCGCTAATCAATTACTCCGTCTGTTTGACGATTTGCCGACCATGATCAATTCCATGCAGGAGGCGGGTCGGTCGCATTGGCCCCAAGTTGTCGCATTGCTGGAGAAGTACGGACTGATCTCTGAGTTTGGCAATCTGCTGGAGAATCCCGGGCAGATGGTGGCCAAGGCGCTGCGAGCTTCCGGGGCGCGGATGTCGCATTCTATTGTCCAGATTTTCCAATCCGCTGCGGGCTTGTTTGCCTGGGCGGTACTTCCGGTCTATCTCGCCTTCTTTCTTATGGCCAAACCCTTCGAAGCCAGGCAGATTGGTGAATATCTGCCTTTCCTGAAAAAGGAAACCAGGGAGGACGTGATTTATCTGTTCGATCAGTTCATCGGCATTCTCCTGACCTTTTTCCGTGGTCAGATTATTATCGCTCTGGCACAGGGCGCTCTGTTTGCGATTGGTTTTACCATTGTCGGTCTGCCTTACAGTATTGTTATCGGTCTGGCGTTGGGGTTGCTCAATATCATCCCCTATCTGGGAAGCATTATCGGCCTTTGCGTTGCCTTGCCGCTGGCCTATTTCGGTAATGGGGGAAGTGTCTCACTGGTGGTTATGGTGTTGGGTGTGTTCTGTGTGGTGCAGGCAATCGAAGGCTATTTTCTCACTCCCAGGATTATGGGCAATCGCACCGGTTTACATCCCGCCCTTATAATTTTTGCAGTCTTCTTCTGGGGCATCGCCCTTGGCGGTATTTTAGGCATGATGCTCGCCATTCCGCTGACTGCCTTTGCCGTGGTGTTATGGCGACTCTTGAAGAAAAAGTATATTGCGGAAGTGGTGTAGCGAATTGTTTGCAATGGAGTCAAGGCGGCTTTAACAAGAAGATAACACGAGGTTGGTGATAAAAACAGAGGGCAAATCTATTGAAGATATTCTGTACAAAAGTGGGGTTTGTCCCCGCGTCTCAAAAATATATTTTACACCCGAGGGCATAAGTTTCGTTTGAGCAGACAAGCTGCTCAACTCAGCTTTATTTCCGGATGGGCCTTGATCTTCGCTTAAAGATTGGGGTAGACATGGCCCATTCTATCTCATTGACAACAACTTTGTGTCATGATATCAGTTGATCATTGAGCGTGATGGATACCTGGGTACGGTAATTTTTATGATCATTGCTCGTGTCCTTTGTCCGCATAGCTTGAAAACAATTTTCTATCACTTGAAGTAGTAAAGTGTTGGTCGAATCGACCGGCAAGAAAGAAGCTTACCCCTTATTTAAGGAGGGATGGTATGAAAAGGTTGTCAAGTCTGGTTGTTCTGGTGGGTGCTTTGTCGGTCTTTTTTTTCGTATCTTCATCATTTGCGGGTCCGGTTGTTGATTCAAGCAAGCTCAAAGGCTCAACAATAAATAAGAATTTGAAAGGAGTTAATGCCCGACCGATTAAAAATATCAAGGTGCTAACCTGCCCGGATCCTGCCGCGGATGTCATTGATTTCTGGATCGTCAACCGGGGCACCCAATTCGCAGGTACGGTGGAGATCAAGGGTACGGTAAAAAATGTGGGAACCGCTTCTTATGAGTCCAGAGCGAATCAGCAGATGGCCCAGCTTTATGAGGCGCCCCTCGGAGGAGCGGGAAGGCTTGTTGCCAGCCAGTCATTTCAAAACTTGACTGCGGGGCAGACGGTCACGGTTTCCTATTCTCGGCAGTGGAACGCATCTTCGCCATCAGAGGGAGAGTTTCCGCCCAACTACAGATTGCTGGTCGTATATGATCCGGATATTTCCATGGATGGAAATGCTAAGAATGATGACTGCAATGGCGTGAACAATCAGAAAGAACGAAGCGGCGCCGATATCAACGCCTTGTTCAGATAGTAAATTGTGGAAATAAAACCCGGTCGGCTTCCAAAGGTATGCGAAGGCAGCTGACCGGAAGATTTAAGTTCAAAGTGTATCGTCTGAACTGCAAGCAGGATAATGACGAGAAAAGTGGTAATTCCTGCTATTTGCTTAAGCCTCTCTTGCGCCCTTAATTGTTTGCAAGCATTTTGGGCCAAATTTCAATCCATTGCCGCCTTTACCAATGCCACTGCCTGATCCTCGCTGATGCCTGAATTGACATTTAATTCCAGGGCGTGACCTTGCCGGTCCTCAAACCAGATACTGTCAGTGCCAAAGTTGTTTCGGCGGAAATGGCTCACCAGTAAACCATCACGCTCAACGATTTTGCCTTTTGCTTCTGATTCCACGAATTTCCGAAAACTCTCTTTTTGCAATCTGCTGTTGCCGAGCGAGAAATAGCTCACCTGCAGACGACCTTTTTCCGTGCTGTCGCCGTACGTGCATCCCTGATATAATTTTTCCGTGTCTAGCCTACGCTCGAATTTTTTGCCCATGATGGTGTTGACTTCATCCAGGGTGAGTTGAGCACATAGTTCGTCCGTTGTTAATCCTGTTGTCTTCGACCCGTGTCCAGCATCTTTCTTGGTTCCGGCCGCCATACCTTGGGTGTGTAAGGTAATAAACGTGGCGATGATTATAAGAGTAATAAAGTTGTGCATGTTGAGGAAGTCTCCTTGGTGAAAAGATTTGTAGTTTGGGAAAGCATGAGTTCTTGATTTTTGCCTGGAAAAACAAGGTGGATAGTCTGATCGTAAGTTTTCCCCGGCTGTGTTCGACTGTTTTTTGTTTTAAATTTTCGATGGCTGAACATAATATCCATCCGGTTAATTTGCATTTCATTTTAGATATATGAGAAAATCACCTTGGTAGTATTCGATAAAATCTAGGAGGCAATATGACAAAGTCCGATCGTAGCATGAAGGAAAAAATTGGTGTTTGGATTGATCACCGGGAGGCAATTCTAGTTTCAGTGGCAGGTGATGAGATCAAGGTTGAGCGGCTCGAATCAAATGCCGAAAGTCACTATCATTCATCGGGCGGATGGAAGGCCGGCGGCACTTCCGTTGCCGTGTCCGTATCTAAAGAGCAAAAAGCGGATGAACGCCGAAAGCACCAGTTTCACAACTTTTATCAACAGATAATTAAGCAGGCTGGCAAAGCCGACAATCTATATATCTTTGGCCCCGGGGAAGCGAAACAGGAACTGGTAAAAGAAATTGAAAAAATTAAGGGCCAGATTTCCCCGATAGCAGCAGTTGAAACCTCCGACAAGTTATCAGAAAACCAAATAGTTGCGAAGGTTAAAGCGTTTTTTCTGAAGTAACTAATGGAGAATTACTGATGGCATATAAAGATATTTTAAGAAATTCGATCAGGACATTCGAGGATTTGGAAAAATGGCTTGCCGGACGAAAGGTAGCGGTCGATCCCAGACTAAGAGACGTAATTGCCAGATATCCGATGAGGGTAAATACATATTATCTTAGTCTCATAGAAAAGATGGGTGACGGGATCTGGAAACAGGCTATTCCAAGTGTCGGCGAACTTGAGCATTATAAGGACCTGACGGCCGACCCACTGGATGAAGAAGGCGATATTCCCCTCGGTGGTCCAAGGACCATAATCCACCGGTATCCGGATCGGGTTTTATTGCTTATCTCAAATGAGTGTTCAATGTATTGTCGATTCTGCACCCGAAAAAGAAAAGTAGGCGATGATCAAAAAAATCCAACTATAGAGGGGATAAAAAAGGGCATTGAGTATGTCGCATCCCACGAAGATATTAGAGATGTATTAATCTCCGGTGGTGACCCGCTCCTGATGTCCAATAACAGACTCGATAGCATTTTGGGAAAATTAAAAGAAATCAGACATCTTGAATTGATCCGAATCGGGACAAGAGTCCCTTGTGTCTGGCCGCAAAAGATTGTTGAAGATAAGGAACTGATTGAGGTATTGCGAAAGCATACTCCCCGATCGCTTAAAGATCCGCAGCTCTTCATAAACACCCACTTCAATCATCCCAATGAGATAACTGCCGAAAGTTATCAGGCGGTTAAAATTTTAAGGGAACTGGGTATTCCAATCGGTAATCAAACGGTTTTGCTCAAGGGCGTTAACGATGACACCGATGTGATGAGAAATTTGATGCACGGCCTTGGAAAAATGGGAATAAAACCATATTATCTTTACTATGCTGACCTGGTTGAAGGAACCGGCCATTTCCGGACAGAAGTTTATCGAGGAAAAGAAATTTGCCGGGACTTGTGCGGCTCCACTACCGGTTTCTTGCGGCCGACCTATGTGGTGGATGCCCAAGGGGGGAGAGGTAAGGTGCCGGTAGACCTCGGGTTTTCAGAGGGCATCAGTGAGGATAAAAGGGGTGGTACTTTTAGTTCACCGATTGGCTTGGGGAAAGTTTATGTCAATGATCCGATTGAAAAAATAGAAGGGAAAAAAAGAAGAGAACGATTGGAAAGCAAATAAATTTTTTGAAGTGAGAAAGTTCCGGTTCTATCACGCAAAGATTGTTATTTATTAAAAGTGTTTGCTTGTCATCATTAAGCTGGCCAAGGGTCAGGATTCTGAGTGTTGTAAATCAAAATTATGCAAATTCCATTTTTTCAGGTTGATGCTTTTTCAGTTGAAGTATTTGGCGGTAATCCGGCGGTGGTATGTATTTTGGATCATTGGCTTGATCGTGATGTGCTGCAGAATATTGCTGGCGAAAATAATTTGTCGGAAACTGCGTTTCTTGTCCCGATCTCCCCTGGTAATTATGACCTGAAATGGTTTACGCCAACCCTTGAGATAGATCTTTGCGGCCACGCGACACTTGCCAGTGCATTTATCCTTTTCAAATATTATGACCTGAAGAGGTCAATATTGAGATTTAAAACGGCAAGTGGGGATTTGTCGGTTGTCAGAGAGGGAGAATTACTCTGTATGGATTTTCCGGCCAGATCACCAGTTCAGATTAAACCTCCGGAAATTCTTGCCGAAGCTCTCGGATTTGAGGCAAGTCAAGTTCTGGCAGCACGGGATTTGTTGGCGGTATTTGAAGAGGAAAATATGATTCAGAACATGACGCCGGACTTTGCTAAAATAAAAGAAATAAAGGATCATTTCGCTATAATCGTTACCGCCCCTGGAAAGAACGCCGATTTTGTCTCAAGATTTTTTGCACCCAATGCCGGGGTAAATGAAGATCCTGTTACGGGTTCCGCCCATTGTACCTTGGTTCCGTATTGGGCAAAACGATTGCATAAAAACAAGCTTCATGCTTTTCAGCTGTCGAGCAGAAAAGGTGAATTGTTTTGTGAATACTTGGGAGATCGGGTCAAAATATCCGGGTACGCGACCTTATTCGCAAAAGGGAATATTTACATTTAGAAAAAGAGATCAGAATAAAATAAAGCATTAAGATAAACAAGGGTGTTGTTCGATGATTTATTCTTTAGGCAAGTAGGAGGTGAAATAACAATGGAGAAACGGGGTGTAATGAAATCAATTCTTTTTGCGATATCGATTATTCTGTCATTTGTCTTTTCGGCCATGGCGCAAGACGGATTTGAGACAGATGTCATCAAGACGTCAGGTGGTGAGTTGAGCATTACTTTTATCGGCCACGGCAGTCTTTTGTTAAATTATCAAAATAATAATATCTATATTGACCCGTATGGCAAGCTGGCAGACTATTCTGCTCTGCCAAAGGCAGACCTGATTTTTCTCACCCACCATCATCCGGATCATCTGGATCAAACGGCATTAAGCCAGATTCGCAACATTAAAACAGAGGTGGTGCTTACTGAAATATGCGCGCAACAGGTCAAGGACGGAATAGTCATGAAGAATGGTGACGTTAAAACCGTTATGGGAATAGGGGTTGAAGCGGTTCCTGCATATAATCTCGTTTACAAAAGAGACAACGGGCAGGTATTTCATCCCAGAGGCGAGGGTAATGGTTATGTGCTTTCTTTTGGGGACAAACGGTTATATGTCGCAGGAGATACCGAGAATACTCCGGAGGTGAAGGCGCTTAAGAATATCGACTACGCCTTCCTGCCGATGAACCTGCCCTACACCATGACCCCGGAGATGGTTGCCGATACCGCCAGCGGTTTTAGCCCTAAAGTGTTATATCCTTATCATTACGGGGATACCGATCCGGCAAAACTTGTGGCACTGCTTGCCGACCACAAAGAAATTGAGTTAAGAATTAGAAAGATGAAATAATGTGATTATGGATTAAATGGTTGGGGGTGGCATAAAATAAAAAAAAGCACCTGGGGTTTGCCTTGAGTCGGCAAGCTCCAGGTGCTTTTGTAGTTTCAGGAAAGGAGACGACGAGATTACTTCTTAGCGGTTTTGTCGTTGCTGAAGCTGTTAAAGACGTTCAGACCTTTAAGCAGCATCAGTCCGGTGTTGAGCTGTTGGTCTCTCTCCAGTTCTTTTTTGATTTTCAGGGCTTTTTCTTCATCTGATTCTTTATCATCTGGAGTATCTTCCTCGATCAAGGTGTCTTTGATCTCTTTATCTTCCTTTTTCGGGGCGTTGCCGTTTGTTAAATGTTGCTTAAGGTCTTTTTCCCGGAGGAATCTGGGCTCGTTGTCGCCGTTTTCTTCCGGAGTGTCCGCGATAGGATGATTTTCTACATAGATATCAGGGGTAATGCCTTTAGCCTGGATTGAGATGCCTTTTGGCGTATAGTATCTGGCGGTTGTCAACCTCAAACCGGCGCCGTTACTCATTGGGATTATGGTCTGGACCGAGCCTTTGCCAAAAGTTTGAACGCCGACGATTAATGCTTTGTTGTGGTCTTGCAGGGCGCCGGCCACAATTTCCGAGGCGCTGGCGCTGCCTTCATTGACCAGAATCGCGATGGGGAAATTATGTGGCGTATCGTCTTTTCGTGCCTCGTAGACGGTGTTTTGTTCGGTGACCCGGCCCTTGGTTGAGACGATCACTCCTTCGTCGATAAAGACGTCCGCCAGTTTTACCGATTGGGCCAGGAGGCCGCCGGGGTTATTTCTCAGGTCCATGATCAGCCCTTTTATCGGGCCGATTTTGGCGAGTTCTTCAAGGGCGCTGATGAAATCATTGGTGGTCTTAGACTGAAAATTGGTGATTCTGATATAGGCGTAACCTGGCTCAAGAAGCCTGGATTTGACACTGTGCAGCGGGATAACATCTCTGACGATGGTTATTCTTTTGAGCTGGGTCCAGCCTTCCCGGTGGATGGAAATCGTAACTTCGGTTCCTTTTTCACCGCGCAGTTTTTTAACTGCCTCCATCAGGCTCATGTCTTTGGTCGGCTCATCTTCGATTTTGATGATTTTGTCGCCGGCCTTTAAACCTTTATTGAAACCCGGAGTGCCTTCAATCGGTGAAACAACAGTCAAGATGCTGTCTTTGGTGGTGATTTCGATCCCGATTCCGGTGAAGCTGCCCTTGGTCTCAAGTTTAAGTTCCTTGAAGTCATCCGGCTTCATGTAGGACGAATGCGGGTCAAGGCTGGCGAGCATCCCTTTGATCGCGCCCTGCAGGACCTCGGTGGTCTCCACATTTTCCACATAATTCTTCTGGATGATACTCAAGACGTTTGAGAAAATCTCAAGACTTTTGTAAGTGTCCTGGGTCTTGGCGGCAACGCCGGTGTTGTTTCCCCATAAAATTAGGGAGAGGATGGGGACGGTTATAACAACGGCAAGCATTATTATTTTGGCGGAAGCAATTTTTTTCTTCATGCAGGGTCTCTCTGGCGAATAGATGGTTCGCTTATTTTGGCGGATGAATGGTGATTGGTTAATCAACTAAATCATTATACTATCATGTTGATAATGATCGGACAACCGGAATAATCCGTAATCTTCCGGGTTAGTTGTTGTCTGCTCTTGATGATTGGATCTTTAAAGTGTCGTTATTAACCCAGTTTAAAGGGTTTTCAGGGTCGGTGCCGTGCCTGATTTCGAAATGCAGGCCTTCTCCCAGGAGGTCGTCCTGGTCGTTCATGATGCCGATTACTTCTCCGGTGTTCACGACATCGCCTTCGGATTTTAATATCCTGGCTACCCTTGACATCAGGCTGTAGTACTGTTGACCGTGGTCGAGGATGATCAGGTTGCCGTATCCCCTGAGAAATCCTGCGAAAACGACCTTCCCATTATAGATGGCCTTGATCTCGGCCCCGGAAATGGTTTTGATGTCAATGCCGTTGGCGTAAGTTGTTATGCCGAATTTGCCGTTGGTGTTGCGGCCGAAATAGGTGGCAACCGCGCCGGTCACCGGCGGGCTGAGGGTTCCCTTGAGGGCGGCAAAACCATGGATGGATCCCGGGCGTTTTTTCTTGGGGGATTCGTAGCGTCTCTTCTTCTCGATGGTTACCTGCTGCTTCAGGGCCTCGATGGTTTGGTTCAGGTTGGTTGCCGCTTCCTGCATTTCGGCCAGGGCCTGCTGGTAAAGTTTTTTCTCGGTGTTGACTCGGTTGAGCAGGTCCATCCTGTTCTGACGGACCGAAGCCATCGCCGTTTCCTGGTTTTTCACACTGACTATTACACTGAGCAAACGGTCCTTTTCTTCTTGCAGGGTTTCCTGGACGATGGTCAGGGCGGTGATTCTCTCACGGTAATCCAGGATGACCTTTTGGTCATATTCGATCATCCGCTGGAAATATTCTTTAAAATTAAGGAGTTCCGGCAGGGATGAAGTTGAAAATGTTACGTTCATTACCCCGATGTTGCCCATTCGATAATAGGCGGCCAGACGTTTTTTTACATGGTTCCTGGTTTTTTCCTTTTCAGTGGTGAGGTCGCTTAACTCGGTCATTTTTTGATGGATAATTATTTCTTTATCCTTTAGCTGCGTCTTGAGTTCGAGAAGTTTATCGCGGCCGATCGCAAGTTCCTGGTCGATTTTTTCCAGTTCGGAAAGAAGGTTGATCTCTTTGGATCTTGATTCCTTGACAAGTTCTTTTTGTTCGCTGATTCCTGATTCCAGCCGCTGGATGTTTTTTTGATGGGTGCGGACCTGGCTATCGAGATCGGCAAGAGTATCTCCGGCCCCGGCGGCAGTTGACCAGACGGCGAAAATGAGCACTATTGCTATAAATAACGGCAACAAGGTCGTGCTGTTTGGAAAGATTTTGCGAGGTAAGTTCATTATTTATGTCTAGATGCGCAGGTATTTCCGGATTGAGACCAGACTGCCGCCCGTGCAGAGGAGAATACTCATCCCCATGATAATCCCGGTTGTTACGGGCGGGAAGAATGTGATATCAAGTAGGTGAAGAAAGCCGGGGCCGCTGAGGTGAGTTTTGGTCCATAGGAAGATAAGGTATAGCATGCCAAGTCCTATCCCGCTGCTCAGCAGTCCTTGCAGAAATCCTTCGATCAGGAGGGGCGTCTGGATGTATGAGCTCCTGGCACCTACCAGTCTTAAGACCTCCAGCTCGGCTTCTTTCTCAATGACCGTAAGTCTGATTGAATATGAAACCATAAAGGCGGTGGCCATAACCAGCAGGCCGCCGCTGAGAAAGACAATGACCCTTAACAGTTCGGTGAAATAACCGAACCTTTCAACCCAGCCCTGGCCGAATTGCACTTTTTGGGCCCCTGGCAAAGTGGTCAGGTAGTCGGAGAATTGTTTGATTAAAGTCAGGTTCTTAAGGTCTTTCTTCGGGAAGACTTCAATTGAGGGGGGGAGAAATCCAGCTCCCAGGTCATTAAGGACATCGCCTTCCTGCCCAAGCTGTACATTGAGCCGGTGAAATGCCTCGTCGCGGGAAACAAAGACGATTTTTTCGACCGGGCTGTAGTCCGTAATTTTTTTCTTGATTTGCGGGCGCATTTCCGGGACGACCTCATCGTCTAGGTAGACAATAAGCCGCAATTCGTCGCCGAACCGGTCGCCGGCCTTGATGATATTAGTGTAGACCAGGAAAAAGAAGGTGAAGATAAGAATGGACATGCTTACCGTAAACAGCGTCATCAGCTGGGTTCCCCAGCTTTGCTGAAGGTTGCGTCCCGTCTGTTTAAAATAGAAATAGGTTTCGTGACCCATTTAGCTTCTCCTGCTATAAAAAAAATGGTCGGAATTCAAAGTAGGTTCGTCGTCTCAGATTAATTTTTGCTGGTTGCCGTTGGCCGGCGGCAGAAAACCGGGCAGGGTTGATTGGGTGGCAAACTGACCATAATGCAGATCAACCTTGCGGTAGCGGTTATTTTTGTAAAGTGTCTCATCGTGGGTGGCGATAATTATTGTGCTGCCCCCTTCGTTGAGTTTTTCAAATAAGCCCATGACCTGGAGGGACATGGCCGGATCAAGGTTACCGGTCGGCTCATCGGCCAGAATCAGAGGCGGTTTTGTAGCTGCGGCCCGGGCAATTGCCACTCTTTGTTGTTCCCCCCGGGACAGTTTGCCGGCCGGGATATTGCGCTTGTGAGTCAGCTTTAGCACGTCGAGCAGTTCATCTATTCTTTTTTTGATTACTTTGGCAGCGGTGTAATTGACTTCCATGGCAATAGCGATGTTTCGGTAAACCGTTTGGCGCGGCAGGATCTTGAAATCCTGATAAGCAACGCCGGTTTCCCGGCGCAGGGCTTGAATATTGGGCGAACTTAGTTTGTTCAGGTCTTTCCCCGCTATTTCGATGACACCCTTGTTTGGTTTTTCAACGCAGCAGATCAGTTTGAGGAGAGTGGTCTTGCCGGCGCCGCTTCGCCCGGTCAGGAATAGTAGCTCGCCTTTGGCGACGGAAAGTGAAATGTTTTGCAGGGCAACGATGTCTGGAGAGTATACTTTGGTAACTTTGACGATTTCAACTAACGGACGATCGGCCGGGTATGTTTCTAGCATTTTTTTTAATTATTACTGGCGGTTTGGCCAGTAAATCTTCCATAATATATTAATAGTTCCGATTTGTTTGGGAATCCGCCTTCGGTTTTTTGTAACTAGTTTTAATCCATAAGTTTTTTACTTTGAAAGGTAATGTTGAACGGTAAACTATATCATGTTAAAAAAAAAGCACACTTTTTTTGTGGATGTTGTATACAAAAGTACGTAAAATATCCTCTTAAACCTTGAAATTACAACAAATAAGGTAAGGATGGCAAGTTAAATAGCCGGTCGGGATTTTGCTCATTAATCACTTGAACTTGCAAAGCGAAACGCACCCCAAGGGTATTTGCTGCGCGGCACATTCCGCGCAGCTCGAAGTCTCGTTTCTCTCGCTATCTGCCGCGGGGAGCTTCAATGGGGATAAGACTCTTGGCAGCTTAAAAGAGTTTCGGCAGGGATTAAAGTAACTTGTGAATGTCTACGGTTTTGTGTAGATCTTTCTGCTAAAGGTCTAAACCTCATCTTGAAAAGGCGGCATGAATAAAATTTCTATACTGTTGCTGACCGACTCCACAGCTTTTTCTGCTGATCTCTTCGATCTGCTGGTCCAGGGGGGATTCCCCGTCTCAAAAATATCTATTGCCGCCGACATAACCGAGTCCCTTAGTCAAAGACAGTTTGACCTGGTTATCTTGGCCGGGACAATATCGGCAAGTGAAGTTTCAGATCTTTTGAGACAGATCAAGACTTGCGCCGGTGAGGTTCCGATTTTCTTTGCTGCTTCCAAGCCGTCTTTGTCGGAAGCAGTGCAGCTGGCCAAATCAGGAATTACCGATTATCTGGGAGCCCCTTTGGATCTTGAGCTTCTGCGTGAGGCTATGACCAAGGCACTCTCGATGTTACTCCCTTACTCGAATCGGGCATCATCCGGCAACCAGAAAGGTCTGGCCAAAATTATCGGTCGAAGCAAGAAAATGGAAAAGCTGGTGTCGCTGGTCAAAAAGATCTGTGATACCGATACCACGGTTTTGCTGCAGGGGGAAAGTGGCACCGGTAAAGAGCTTGTGGCCCAGGCCCTCCACTATGAAAGTTCGCGGCGCCACGGCCATTTTGTGCCGGTCAACTGCGGGGCCATTCCCGGTGAACTTTTGGAGAGTGAACTTTTTGGCCATGAAAAAGGGGCCTTTACCCATGCGATTCGTTCCAGGATAGGACGATTTGAACTGGCCGATGGCGGGACAATTTTTCTGGATGAAATTGCCGAGATGAGTCCCATGCTGCAAGTTAAAATTCTAAGGGTCCTCCAAGAGAAGCAGTTTGAGCGGATTGGCGGGATGAAAACAATTAATTCTGATTTCAGGGTTGTTGCCGCCACTAATCGGGATCTTGAACAGGAGGTAGCCGCAGGGCGTTTCCGGGAAGATCTTTTTTACCGGCTGAATGTGATTCCGGTTGAGACGCCGCCGCTTAGGGAGAGGGTCACGGACATCCCGTTGCTGATCGAAAATTTCATCAATAAAATGAATCGCTCCAAGAAAAAAACAATTTCTGGTTTTGCGCCGGATGCGATGGAGGTTTTGTTGAATTATTCGTGGCCCGGCAATGTGCGGGAATTGGAAAATGTAGTAGAGAGAGTGGTTATTCTGGCGGCGGATGATGTTATTACGATGGATGATCTGCCGGAAAAACTTCTTGGTGCATCAGTCAGGTCCGGCGGACGGGTTGAGGCGGTTGACGAAATTCCTGAACAGGGTTTTTCTTTAAGCAAGGTTGTTACCGATTTTGAGAAAAGGTTTATCGTGCAGGCCCTTGATCAGAGCGGGTGGGTCAAAAACAGGGCCGCCAAATTGCTTGATGTCAACCGGACAACTTTACTTGAGAAGATGAAACGGTATAAGATAATGCCGCCGGAGTAGGCGGTTTATTCCAGCTGAGATGGTTAATGAGCTGATGATTTTACTGGGAAAAGTATTTTTATGATTCTGCGCAAGCTGATAGTTTTACTGATTCTGCCAGTGGCATTTTTTTCCGTGCTGTCGCCGGGGATGGTAGCAACGGCAACCGCAGCTGAAGAAGGCAAGGTCGTCATTGAGTCGCCCACTAAATTATGGGCGGAAGCGGTTGCGGCGGTTGAGGCCGAACAGAACCAGCGGGCCGCGTATCTTTTTGAGCGTCTTTTTGAATATTATCCTGACCATGAAAAGGCGGAGGAAGCCCTGTGGCGAGCGGCTGAAATTTTAAAAGCCGAGGCGCTGGTTGCCAAAAAACCGGAATGGGAAAAAGTAAGAGATCTGTACCGGAAGTTCTTTGGTATTTTCCCGAAATCAAAACATGCCCCCGATGCCTATCTTGAGGTGGGAATCGCCCACTTTCATATGAGTTTTCTGCGGGAGGCCTTGATTTACTTCAAGCTTTTTCTGGAGCGTTATCCCAAATCCGAAAATTACTCCCTGGGTTTATTCTGGAAGGCGAAGACCTTAGTGGCTATCGGCCAAAGTGAAGAAGCGGAAAAAATCTATCATGGATTGATTGCCGGCAAGGACAAGAAGTTACGCCATCAGGCGGCAGTTGCTTTGGGCGATCTTAATTATGCGGCCGGCAAATATAAAGAGGCGCTCCGGTTTTTTAATCTGACTAAAAAAGAGTTGGCCCCGGAGTCAAAGGATTATGCTGATCTGCTGGGCCGGATCCGTTCTGCTTTGGTCAGGCACGACTCTGAGGCGGAAATTCAGGAAGGGCGAAAATTACTTTATCATTACATAAATGTTTTGGCGGACAGTCCGCAGGAGCGGGCCAAGGGGTTGTTTGAACTGGCTGAAAGTTATTATCGGCAAGGGGAGGATGCGACCGCTCAGATCTTTTATGAGAAAATCCTGGATGAATCGCCGCAAAGTGATCTGGCGGTATTAATCCGTTTTCGGCAGGCCCAGTACCTGGACGACCCCCGAAGTAAGCTTGGCAAGTGGCAGAAAAGAAATGATCTGACCGATCCCGCCGGGGATGCGCCTTATAAAGAGTTGCTCGCGGCCTATTCCGCCGGAGAGATCAGTCAGGATGCCAGGTATGGCTTGATGTTGCGGTATCAGTCCCGTGGTGATTTTGAAAAGTCCTATGAACTTGGCCGGGATTATTTGAAGAGGGGCGGAGGGCGATTTTCCAAAAAAGTAGAAAGTGCCTTGGGCCAGATCCTGGTGGCCTGGGTTGAAAAACATCTGGAGAATAAGGAATACGATAAAATATTTGACCTTTACCGGGCTGAGCATGAGCATGTCGCAGATTATGGCGGCGGGCGGTTGTTGTCGTTGATCGGCCAGGCCATGGAAGCGCTTGCCTTGTATGATCAGGCCGCGGTTGTCTATTATCGGGCCCTGGGGCTGGCGCTGACTGACCAGGAGCGGCTCGACCTTTATTTTCGTCGGGCCATGGTCTATCTGGCCAAGAAAGATCTTGCTTCCGCCGATCTGCTGCTTACCCATTTGCGGGATATCTATCAAGGTAGTCCCGCTTTGGCGGAAATTTACTTTTTGAGCGGTCGATTGCGGGAGGATCAGGGTGAATATGCCCCGGCCCTTGATTTTTATAAAGAGGCGATTAGCCTGGCGACCCGGGTTGAAAAAAAATCGGAATATGCCGGCGCCCATCTCCAATTGTTGCTGGCTCGGCAGCAATTAGCCGAGGCGTCGGAGGCGATTGAGATTTACCGTCAGAACAAGTGGCTGGCCGGTCCGGTCCAGCAGGAAATGTACCGTCTGATCGGTGATGCCAGGTTGGCGAAGAATGAATTGTGGCCGGCGGCGGATGCTTATCTGCTGGCCGTAGCTGATTATCTGCCGCAGGAGACCGCCTTGGCCCAGGAGATTCATATGCGGCTGGGTGAAATTTACCTGCAGCTCGGGAAAAAGGAAAAGAGCAACCTGCATTTCGGGAAGGCCAGCAAGGGAGAAGATCCTTTATGGCGGAAGGTTGCCCAAGAGCGTTACAAACAAAATGAAATTGATCAGGCTGTCTCTGAAGTGCGGGCTGTTTTGAATTGATTTGTCACTTTGTAATTTCTAAATAGTCTGTTTGCGAGCAGGTATTCTTATGTCCTCAGGGCCTTTTGACAAGGCGGATCAATCCAGGGAGTTTCTTTTTACGGTTATCGAGAGTCTGCCAAACGGTATTATTCTTGCCGATAATACCGGCTCCCTGCTGACTATCAATCAACAAGCCCGCAATATTCTAGGACTGTCCGGGGTTTCCACCCCAAATTTATCATGCTGGGAAATTCTGAAAAACAAATTGGGCCTGTCCGAGTCTGAGCTGACAATCATAAAAAAGGGTGGGGAGCGTTTGCTGATTGAAGTTGGGGCAGATTCTTCACCCGAGGGAAAACGCTGTATCTCGATTATTCGCAATGAACTGAAAAGTCCTTTTCGGGATATTTCCGGATTTTTTTTGATATTTGATGATGTTACTTATCCGTCCATGGTGAAAAGCCAGGTTGACCGGCAAAGAAGAATGACCGCCATGCAGGAGATGGCGATCAGTATGAGCCAGGAGTTGAAAAATCCCCTGGGCGGGCTTGAATTATATGCTTCGATTCTGAAGAGGGAGTTACAAAATGATCCTGATAATGAGAGGGTTACCGGTCAGATGATGCAGGCGATCAGGACGATGGATTGTATCTTGAATAATTATGTAACTTTTTCTCGTTTACCGGTTCCCAAACCTGCTACAATAAATATTACAAGCTGGTTGGAGGAGACGATTTCTCAGTTGCAGATGTTTTCCCGAAAGATATCTTTTGTTTGTAGATTCGGCCATCAAGAGGAAAAGATCATCGGGGACGCGGAGCTTCTGAGTCAGCTCTCTTTGAACATCGGGCTTAATGGCGTGGAAAGCATGGCTGACGGCGGGGAGTTTTCGATTGAAACCCGGACGAGTTATCCTTTCGGCAACGGGAGGGCTTTTCTGGAAATCAGGTTCACTGACCAGGGCGAAGGTATTACAGAAGAAAATCTTGAGAAGATATTTGATCCTTTTTTTAATACCAGAGGGCGGGGCAGTGGCTTGGGACTGGCTACGGTCCATCATATTGTTGAAGTGCACAATGGTTTGGTTAAAGTTGAAACCAAGCCGGGTAAGGGATCTACCTTTATCGTTTTGCTGCCGTGGATTGTCCCGGAGTCATGCTGAGTGGCAGATTTATTTTATTATTGCGAAATTCATCTGGATATAAATGAGAGAACGAGCCCGGAAAATATTGATCGTTGACGATGAGCAGAACATGCGAATCGCCTTGTTTGAGGCCTTGAGTCGCAACGGCTATGAAGTGGCGGTGGCGGAAAACGGCCGGATGGCCCTTGATATGCTCCGCAAGAATATTCCAGATCTGGTGGTCTCGGACATCAAAATGCCGGAGATGAACGGCATTGAATTTTTGCGGAAACTGCGCCAGATTCATCCTGACCTGCCGGTGGTGATTATCACCGGCTATGCCACAATCGATACGGCGGTCGAGGCCATGAAGCACGGGGCGATTGATTACATTATCAAGCCTTTTTCGGTGGAAGTTATCGAGAATACGGTGGAGAGGATCTTTCAGTCTGCTCCTCCTTCTTCTGCTGCCGGCCTGGTGCTGCCCGGGGTCAAGAAGAGTGGTGCCGTTAAAAGCCCCCGGCCGATTATCGGGGAAGATCCCAAATTGAAAATGTTGATGCAGCGTGCCAGAAGTGTCGCTTCCAGTAAGGCGACTGTTTTGCTCCTTGGTGAGTCCGGAACCGGCAAGGAGGTCTTTGCCCGTTATCTGCACAGTGAATCAGATCGTTGTAATGAGCCTTTTGTTGCTTTAAATTGCGCCGCCTTGCCGGAAACCTTGTTGGAAAGCGAGTTGTTCGGTCACGAAAAAGGGGCTTTTACCGGCGCGATTAACTCGAAAAAAGGCAAGTTCGAGTTGGCCGACGGCGGTTTTCTGCTGCTTGATGAGATTGGCGAAATTCCCCTGCATCTCCAGGCCAAATTACTAAGAGTCCTGCAGGAGGAAGAAGTTGACCGCCTGGGTGGCAAAGGACCGATCAAGATTGACGTCCATGTCATCGCTACCACCAACCGGTCACTGGAAGCGGCGGTTAAGGAAAGTACTTTCCGGTCGGATCTTTATTATCGGCTTAATGTTATTCCCTTGCGTCTACCTCCCTTGCGTGAACGGGGGGGGGATATTGAAATGCTGGCTGATTATTTTATTGAGAAGTATTCGGTCCAGTACAGTAAGGAAGTTAAAAGATTGTCGGTGTCGGCGATGTATCGATTTAAGGAGTATGAGTGGCCAGGCAATATCAGGGAAATGGAAAACCTGATCGAGCGGGCCGTCCTCCTTTCGACCGGTGATTGCCTGGAACTCTGGGACCTGTGGTATGATGAGGAAGTTCCGCCCGATATGTTTTCAAATCAGCCATCGGCCGATGGGGCATATGCCGGCGGTGATCTCGGCGGCAGTTTCGGCGATGGGGTAACCTTAAGGGAGGTGGAGCGTCAAATGATCCTGCAGGCCCTCAACAAAACCGACAATAATCGGACACATGCGGCCAAAATTTTGGGAGTAAGTGTCCGGACTTTACGAAATAAGTTGCATGAATACCGCAACCAGGGAGTTGTCGACTAAAAATAATTTTATAAAAATAAATTCTCAGTTGTTCACGTTTGCTCCTGGTCTGGTTTACTTAATCATATCAAGGTATTGCCTGTCGCTACTTTCCCTGTTTATCTGAAATTGTATTTTCTGATTTCTTTATTTTCGCTGATTATTTCTGTTTTTTTCTCCGGGAGAACGCTCTCTTGTTTATGCTCGGAAATTGCTTTTCCTGAGACTGGAAAGCTATTTCGGCTTATTTTGGCACTTTAATTGCAACAGATTATTTCCAGTGAAAAGTTATAATCAGGGAGGTCCCAAAAAGTGAGTGATAAAATTTTTGGTGGATCATTTGCGCTGGGCGCCAAGGCCCTTGACGTCCGTTCCGCCCGGCAGGGGTTGATTCAATCAAATATCGCCAACCTGGAAACTCCGGGCTATAAGGTTCAGGAATTACCCTTTGCCAAGGTCATGGAAGGGGTGATGAGTGGTCAGGACGAATTGACCAGAACCCATGCCCGGCATCTGAAGATCGGAGACGTGGAACGCGGCAATAATCTGCGGATTTCGGAACAGAACCGACCGGTTGATCTGGATGAAGAGATGGTGAAGCTCTCCGGGAATCAATTGATGTATGAGGTGACGACCCGCATCATTGCCAAGAAGCTCGAAGGGTTGAGGTATGCTATTGATGAGGGAGGTAAATAAGCGATGGATTTTCTGACCGCGATGAAGATTAGTGGTTCGGCCTTAAAAGCGGAACGGACCAGATTGAATGTCAGTGCGATGAACCTGGCTAATGCCGATACCACCCGGACCATTGAGGGCGGGCCCTATCGGGCTAAATCTGTGATTTTTGCCGCCAAACCATTGGCCGGTTCCTTTGGAGCCCAACTTGACTCGGCCGACGCCAAGCTTCGTGAAGTTCAGGTCGTTGAGGTTGTGGAGGATCAGGCTCCGTTTAAGGAAGTGTACGATCCATCTCATCCGGACGCCAACGAGGAAGGGATTGTCATGATGCCCAATGTTAATGTCGTGGAACAGATGATTGATGTTATGAGCGCCAGAAGGGCCTATGAGGCTAATGTTACCGCCCTGGATGCCGCGAAAAGCATGGCCCTTAAGGCCTTGGATATCAGCCGATAAGCTAGGAGACTGACCGATGATTAATAATATTTCCAATATTGCGGCGCCGGGTAAATCTGCCGTCAACGGTGTCACCGGCAAGACGGAAACAGCCGGTGGTTTCGGCGAGGCCCTGCGGGGCGCGATTGATGCCGTGAATAATAACCTTAATGAAGCGGAGACCGCGACTACCGGTCTTGTTTCCGGACAGCATGCCAACATTCATGAAACCATGATTGCCATGGAAAAGGCCAATGTCTCTTTCCGGTTGTTGACCAAGTTTCAGGCAAAGGCGATTGCCGCTTATCAGGAAATCATGAGGATGCAATTGTAGAGGGGGCGGAGTCAACTGATTGCCTGGTTTATCTGCCGGGGTGTGAAAAAGGATAAGTCAGTGATTATTTTATCTCTGATAAGGAAGATTTTATGGCGACTTATAAAGAAATGATGGACCAATTTGGGGCAAATCTCTCAGCGATGGGAACCTGGCAGAAGGTGGTCGGGGGGTTGCTGGTCCTGGGATTACTGGCCGGGATGTTGACTATTTCCATGTCCGGGGCGGGGGCGGAATACAAGGTACTTTATTCAGGTCTGGAGGAAGAGGATGCCTCTGAGGTTATCGTTAAGTTAAAAGAGCTGTTGATCCCTTATAAGTTGAGCGCCAACGGCACGACAATCGAGGTCCCGATCGAACAGGTATATGAGACAAGGTTGTCTCTGGCCGGCGAGGGTCTGCCCAGAGGCGGCGGCGTTGGTTTTGAGATATTTGACAAAACCGGTTTCGGGACCACTGATTTTGTCCAGCGCCTGAATTACCAAAGGGCCCTGCAGGGTGAGTTGGCCCGCACGATCAGACAGTTTAAGCAGGTCCGTGAGGCTCGGGTCCATCTGGCCACCCCCAAGGAATCGGTCTTTATCGAAGATGAAAAACCGCCGACTGCCTCGATCAGCGTAAAACTTGATGGTCGTCAGAAATTATCGGAATCGCAGATCCAAAGCATCGTAAACCTGGTGGCCAGCGCCGTACCGGGCTTATCAACTGAGAATATCACCCTGGTCGATACCTCCGGCCGTTTACTTTATCGGAAGGGTGGGGACCCGGACAGTATGATGTCTGCTTCCCAGCTTGAATATCAGGTTAATCTGGAAAACAGTATGCGCCGCAAGGTTGAGGCCATGCTTGAAGAAGTCGTCGGCCTCAGTAAAGTAAAGGCCCAGGTTACCGCCGAACTAGATTTCAACCGGGTTAATTCGACCGAGGAAAGTTTTGACCCTGAAGGGCAGGTCGTTAGAAGCGAGCAGATGTCAATGGAGGGCGATTCCAGTGATGCGCTCAATCCGGCGGGGATTCCCGGGGCCAAAGGTGAACTGGCAAGTTTTGCCGGGTCGTCGACCGAGGGCGGCACTGATGGAACTTTCAAACGCAATAATATTACCCGCAACTATGAGGTCAGCCATAAAACCACCCATGTCCAGGAGGCCTACGGCGTGATTAAAAGGTTGTCGGTGGCGGTTATGGTGGATGGCACCTATGAGAAAAAAATGGAAGATGGCAAGGAGACCATGGCCTATTTACCGCGCACTCCTGAAGATATGCAGTGGTTTGACAAACTGGTGAAAAATGCCATAGGCTATGATGAGGAGAGGGGCGATCGAGTTGAGGTTGCCAACATGGCTTTTGCCCTTACCGAAGAACCGGAAGTCAAGCCTGATCCTTTGGCCGAATGGCGTGATATTTTGCGGCCATTTGCGCGACCGGTGTTTTATCTGTTCATCGGCTTGATTGTGTTTTTTCTGGTGATCAAGCCTTTCTTCAAGATGTTGGCCTCCGCGCCTAGTGCTCCGGTCCGCAGAGTTGCCGGCACCAGGTTTGCCGGAGTGACGGTGGGCGGGGAGGAAGAGATGCTCACTGAGGAAGAGTTGTATTTGAGTCCCAAGGGGATGACCGATAAGGAAAGGATTTTCAAGCTGGCCCAGAGTGATCCGGATCGGGCGGCCGATCTGGTAAGACGCTGGTTGAGGGCAGGTGGATAATATATGGCACGGGGCAGAAAAGAAGGTTCAGCCGAAAATTTAACCGGGCCTGAGAAAGCGGCTATTTTTATGCTGACCGTTGGTGAGGACTTCTGTTCCGAGGTCTTCAAGCGGTTGGACCCGGAAGAGATCAAGAACGTTGGGCGGCACATGGCCAAGGTCGACCATGTCGACAAGGAAGATATTGCCGCCTTGCTCAGTGAATTCAAGACGGATTCCGGGGATCACGATATTTTCCTTTCCGGCGACGATATGCTGGAGGGGGCGCTGCGCCGGGCCCTTACCGCCGACAGCGCCAACGAAATCCTCGATGAAATCCGTTCCGACTGGAAGTTGACCCTTTTTCAAAAAGCCCGGAAACTTGAACCGAAAATATTGGTTAACTTTTTGCGCAACGAGCATCCCCAGACCATCGCCCTGGTTCTCGCCGTTCTTGATCAGGTCCAGGCGGCGGAGATTCTGGCCGAGCTGAAGGAAGATACCCAGGTTGAGGTGGTGATGCGGATGGCGGAGCTGGATAAGGTAAGTCCTGAGATTCTGGTTGATATCGACCGGGTGCTTCAGGAGGAGCTTTTATCGGTTGAAGGGATGGAAGGTCAGAGACTTGGCGGGGTGGAAGCGGTGGCCGAGGTGTTGAACAATGCCGATCGGGCCCTTGAGGCCGCGGTCCTTGAAGGGGTGGAGGAGCAACGCGAGAGTCTGGCCGATGAGATCAGAAAGTTGATGTTCGTTTATGAAGATCTGGTCGAGGTTGATGATCGTGGGATCATGGCGATTCTCAAAGAGGTCAGTACCGACGACCTGAAAATCTCTCTGCGCACGGCCTCCGACGATTTGAAGGAGAAAATTTTCCATAATATGTCCTCGCGGGCGGTTGAGATGCTCAAGGAGGATATGGAGGTCATGGGACCGGTGCGGGTCAAGGATGTTGAGGCGGCCCAGCAATCAATCATCAAGATCGCAAAACGTCTGGAACAGGAAGGGAAGATCCAGCTTATGCAGGGTGGCGGCGGCGAGGATGAATTTGTCTAAGGTCATTAAGGTGCAGCGCGATTCATTGCCTGATCATAATGGGGATTCTTCGGCCCCGCCGAGCAATAAGGAGTTTATGCCCTTTGATTCTCTCTGGCGGAAGAATGATGATGACGGGGTTGATGCAACCTTTGATCCGCAGAAAATGCTGAAAACGGAGATGGCTGAGGCGGAAGCAAAGGCCGCTGAGTTTCTCCGGCAGGCCCGGGCGGAGGCAGAGAAAATAAAAAAACAGGCCTATCAGGAAGGTCTTGCCAACGGGCAAAAGGAAGGGAAATCAAAAGGACTTGAAGAATATAATGATTTGAACCGCCGGCTGAAAGGGGTTTTGCAGTCGATTGAAGAGAAATGCCAAAAGATAGACCGGCAGTTTGACGCCGAGCTCTTTGAGTTGGTCAAGGCCATGGTGGACCGACTGGTCAATCATGAAGTCTCGGTCAATCCCAGGGTGATCAAGGCATGTCTGGCAAAGGCCATGGAATTTGTGGTCGAAAACACCACGGTCAAGGTAAGTCTCAATCCCGAAGATTTTAACCGGTTTAAAGAGGCTGGCCTGGACAGTCAGTCGTTGCTTGAGGGGCGAAACCGGATTCAGCTGGTTGAGGATCCCGGCATCTCGGAGGGCGGCTGTCTTTTAGCGACCGGTTATGGCGAGGTTGATGTCACTCTGGAACACCGCAGCACTCTGCTTTATGATGCGGTAGAACGGTCCTTCATGGTCTCGCTGGCTGAAGACCGATCCGGTTAAGTTAATTGATCTCAGTACAGAATTTATTTAAAAGTTACAAATAACTCGTAAATAGTGAAGAGGTTTTTTCCTGGTCACTCTTCACTTTCAAGCTTCGTTGTTCTCGTCTCCGCCGGAAGTATGATCGGGGTGAGGCCGACAAAAATTGCTTCCTTTATCCATAATCCATTATGAATCTATCCGATTGTCTAAAGATTACCGCACAAACCCCGCTGATTTCGGTCCGGGGCCGGGTCAATCAGGTGATCGGCATGGTCATCGAGAGCCAGGGACCGGGCCTGCCGGTCGGCAGTATGTGTGAGGTTGATCTTAATCGGGGTGAGAGTACCGTCCTGGCTGAAGTGGTCGGCTTCAAGGAAGGCCGGGTGATGTTGATGCCGCTTGGCGAAATGCGGGGGATCGAACCGGGCAGCGGGATCAGGATGGTCGGCAATCAGGCATCGGTGCCGGTATCTGAGGCCCTGCTTGGCAGGGTTATTGACGGGCTGGGCAATCCGATGGACGGTAAAGGGCCTCTGGAAACTGAGCTGTCCTATCCCCTCTATGCCGAGCCGCTTAATCCCATGGAACGGGACCGTATTTTAACGCCGGTTGATGTGGGGGTGCGGGCGATTAACGGTCTGTTGACTCTGGGGAAAGGCCAAAGGATTGGCATCCTGGCCGGATCCGGGGTTGGAAAAAGTACATTGATGGGCATGATTGCCCGGCATACGGCGGCGGATGTCAGCGTCATCGCCCTGATTGGAGAACGGGGACGGGAGTTAAAGGATTTTATCGAGAAGGATCTGGGGAAGGTAGGGCTGGCCCGTTCGGTGGTGGTGGTTGTCACCTCCGACCAGCCGCCCTTGGTCCGGATGCGCGGAGCCTATATGGCCATGGCGATTTCCGAGTTTTTCCGCGATCGGGGTCGGGATGTGATCATGATGATGGACTCGGTCACCCGTTTTGCGATGTCGAGTCGGGAAGTAGGTCTGGCGATTGGCGAACCTCCTACCTCCCGAGGATATACGCCATCGGTCTTTTCGCAATTGCCTAAATTGCTGGAACGGGCCGGGGCCTGCAAGGGCAAAGGGAGCATCACCGGCATATACACAGTGCTGGTTGAGGGCGACGACATGAATGAACCGATTGCCGATGCGGTGCGGTCCATCGTTGACGGTCATATTATCCTCAGCCGCGATCTGGCCAGTCAGGGACATTATCCCTCCATTGAGATTCTCGGCAGCATCAGTCGTTGCATGACCGATGTTGTTGCCGACAAGCATATGAAGAGCGCCCAGAAATTTCTGGAAACTCTCGCAATTTACCGGAAATCGGAAGACCTGATTAATATCGGCGCATATGCCGAGGGTAGTAATCCCAAGATTGATTATTCGATCAGGATGATTGACCGGATGAATGGCTATTTGCGACAGACGGTCAACGAGAAGGTTCCGCTGAAAAACAGTGCCGCCTCTTTGCTGGAGATGTTTCCGCCCGGCGGGTAATAGGATCGTCATTTTCAGGATGATGCGATGGGTTACAAGTTTAAATTTGAGACATTACTGAGCTACCGGCGCAACCTTGTTGAACTGGCCCAGCAGAGAATGGCCAAGGAGCAATGGTTGTTGCATAACCATATTGAGCGACTGGAGCGGTTGAGGGCGGATCGGGTTCGGCTGATTGAGGAGTTTGAGGAGCGCAAGCGGCAGAAAATGGCGGCCTCTCTTTTTGCTTTTTATATCGAGTCGGTCAATAACAAGGAAGGCGAGATTCTGACCCAGGTTGTGGTTGTAGAGTCGCAGCGCCAGGTGTTTGAAAAGTCGAGAGCCGAGTTGCTGGTCAGGGTCAAGGACCGGAAGATAATTGAGAAGACCAGGGAAAGAGATTATAAAATCTACCTGCAGGAAGAGTTGCGGCAGGAGCAAAAAGAGGCCGATGAAATGGCGGTCCTGCGCTTTGGGCGGGATATTATTTCAGGCTGAGCAAACGATGGTGAAGAGATAATGAACATTTATCTGCGGCAGTCGATATTGGTGCTTTTCGGTGTTGTGATTATGCAGGGATATTGGGTCGGGCCGGTGATTGCCGCCAGAAAAGAGCCGGTAAAGGTTTCTTCTCAGGAGGCCAGGTTGATGCTCCAGTTTAAAGAGAGAGAAGACAGCTTGAAAGCCCGAGAACAGGCTTTGGATAAAAAGGAACAGGATCTGGCCCTGGTTAGTAAGGAAGTTGACGATAAACTGGTGGTCCTGATCAGTCTGCAGGAAGATCTGCAAAACAAGCTCGACGAGCTTAAGAAAATAAAGGACAAGCGTTTTAGTGATCTGATCAAGGTTTACAGCGCCATGAGCGCCTCAAAGTTGGCGCCGCTCCTCAACCTGATGGAAGATGATGAGGTCTCCGAGGTCCTCAGGGCGATGAAGACTGATATTGTTGCCAAGATAGTTCCGAAACTTGATCAGGAGAAAGCGGTCAGGGTCAGTAAAATATTGGGTATGATCAAGTAATTTGTCGCCATCCCCGCTTCTGCCGCCGATGTCATGATCAGTATAGTCCTGTTAAGAACGGGGTTGTTTGTCGGCAAAATGTCGTCCTCGGCTCCCTTGGTCAGTGTCCGGCAGGATTAATCCCGTAATTAAGTCAATTGTTTGCCCGGTCGGCAGCGGTCTGCTCCGCCAGAAGGTAGATGGTAAAACTCGCTCCCGCACCAGATACTGAGTCCACGGTGAGCAGTCCGTCATGTCTGGCGACAATCGAATGGCAGAGGGCCAGCCCTAGCCCCAGCCCCTTATTGGCGCTCATATCCTTGGTCGAAAAATAGGGATCAAAGATCTTGTGGAAAATATCTGGCGCGATCCCGGGGCCATCATCCGTAAAGGTAATTTTGAGGTAGGGCCCTTTTGCCAAGGTCAGGGCCGAGTCGGCCTCATTAGTGTAGTTCTCTATTCTGACCACCATTTTGCCCCGGGAACCGAGGGCTTCCTTGCCATTCTTGAGAATGTTGGCAAAAACCTGCTCTAACTGGAAACGGTCTCCTTTGACCGGCCATAGATCCGAGGCGCTTTTCAGGGTGAATTCGATCCCGGAACCGTTGTATAGTTCCCGGCCGATGGATTCAATTATTTCCGGCAGGGAGACCGATACCTTCTCCAGATGACCGCCCTTGGAAAAAACTATCAATTTGTTTGTGAGATCACTGGCCTTTTTACAGGCGTTCATCGCCTCATCAAGTAACTTTGAGGAATAACCGAAACGGCTAAACTCCTCTTGCGCCATATCGACACTGCCCATGATCACGAAGAGCAGGTTGTTGAAGTCGTGGGCAATGCCGCCGGCCACCAGTCCGAGAGATTCGAGGTTTCTGGCTTTCATCAGCTCTTCCTGCAGGCGACTGTAGTCAACCCGTATGTTGTAGAGATTGATAAAGACCTGTAATTTGCAGAGCAGGATGTCCGGGTCAAACGGTTTAAAGATGTAGTCCACCGCCCCGGTCTGGTAGCCCTTGAATATGTGCTTCTGTTCCTTGTTGATCGCGGTTACGAAGATGATCGGCACCCCGCGGGTGCTTTTATTGTTCTGCATCAGGGTTGCGGTCTCAAACCCGTCCATTTCCGGCATCTGAACATCCAGGAGCACCGCGGCAAATTCGTGCTGCACCATCAGGGCCAGCGCCTCCTGGCCGGACAGGGCGCTGATAATCTCGGCCTTCAGCGGAGAGATGACCTCCCGCAAGGCATGAAGATTCTCCGGATGGTCATCCACAATAAGGATCTTTGCTTTGTTGTGTTGGCTCATGTTTGACAAGTTATACTCCCGGCAATGAGGTTTTGTGGCCAAGACCAGCGCAGAGCAGTTTGACAATGTCCGGGAGGTCAAGGATGAAATCAACCGCACAGGCTGCAATGGCGGCCTTTGGCATGGAAGCGACCTCAGCCGTTTCCGGGTTCTGGACAATCGTCAGACCGCCGGCCTTTTTGATCATGGCAAGTCCGGACGCCCCGTCATTGTTGGCCCCGGTTAGAATGACCCCGATCAGTTTGCAGCCATAGGCCCTTGCCGCGGTTTCGAAAAGTACATCGATCGATGGCCTGGCATATCTTACCCGCTGGTCCACGGAAAGGGAAAAGGTTTTGTCCTGTTCGATGAGCAGGTGGTAATTGGGTGCGGCAAAGTAGATCGCTCCGGGGCGCACTTCTTCCTTCTCTTCTGCCTCATAAACGGGCAGGGCGCAGAGCTTGGCAAAATGATCCACATGAAAAAGATCGCTTCTGGGGTGCAAATGCAGGGCAACAATTACCGCCGGGGAAAAATCAGCCGGAAGTTGTGGCAGAATCGTACCAAGTGCGGTCATGCCGCCGGCCGATACCCCGATCACCATAGCCTCATACTCCGCTCGAATCACGATTTGCTCCGTTTCCGATAAATCTTGTTTTGCGGGTCAAATTCGGTAAAGTTTTCCGCCATCGGATAGAAACGAATGGTTTCCTTAGTGCCTAAACAGAGAAAACCGCCGTGCCCCAGGCTTTCGTCAAAAAGGGTGAACACCCGTTCCTGTAGTTCACGATTGAAATAAATCAAGACATTGCGGCACATGATCAGGTGCATCTCTCCGAAGACCTGGTCGGTAACCAGGTTATGTCGCGCGATGGTCAGGGCTTTTTTCAGGCCTTTGTTCATGATCACCGAATCGTATTGGGCATGGTAATAGGAGGAAAATGAGCATTTACCCTTCGCCCTCAGGTAGTTTTCGTTATATTCCTTGATTTTTTCAATGGGATAAATTCCTGCCCTGGCAGTTTCCAGGGCCGCTTCGTTAAAATCGGTGGCGTAGATTGTGGTTCTTTCCAGAAGCCCTTCTTCCATGAGCAGGATGGCCAGGGAGTAGACCTCCTCGCCGGTAGCACATCCGGCGTGCCAGATCTTGATAAAAGGGTAGGTGGCAAGATAGGGGATTACCTTTTCCCGTAAAGCTAGATAGACCTGGGGGTCGCGAAACATCTCGGTCACGGTGATCGAGAAATTAGCGACCAGGTCCTGAAAAAATTGCGGGTCATGGAGCAGATGGGTAGTCAATTCACTAATCCGCTCCAGGTGCAGCTTGGCCATGGCCTGCCTAACCCGGCGCTCAATCGAGGCCCTGGCATAGTTGCGGAAATCGTAACCATATCGCCTGACTATCGCTTCTAGCAGCAGATCAAATTCGATGGTCTCAAGATCATTTTTTCCCATCTTGTTCCGATATCTCAGCGTTCAGCGGTAGAGCCAGACCCGCATCATGGAGAGCAGTCTCCCCTCCTCAACCGGTTTGGCCAGGTAGTCATTGGCCCCGGCATCCAAACACTTCCCCATATCATCAGCCATGGCTTTGGCGGTCAGGGCGATGATCGGCAGGTTCCAGAATTTCTCCTGGGCCCGAATTCGTCGCGTGGTTTCATAACCATCCATCACCGGCATCATGATATCCATCAGCACCAGGTCGATCTCCGGTTCTTTCTCCAGACACTTGAGGGCGTGACCGCCGTCATGGGCAATGATTATCTTCATGCCCCGTTCTTCGAGTATTTTGGACAGGGCAAAGGCATTGCGCATGTCATCGTCAACCAGGAGGATTTTTTTGTCGGTGAACATGGCGTCCTGGTCATAGAGACTGGCGACCATCCGTCTTTTTTTCTCGGGCATTTTACTGACTACCCGGTGCAGAAAAAGGGCGGTTTCATCCAGAAGCCGTTCTTCGGACTTCACCCCCTTGACGATCACCGTTTCGGTGTATTTGCGGATACTAACTTCTTCTTCCCTGGTGAGTTCCCGGCCGGTGTAGACGATAACCGGCGGCATCTCGATTTCGCTCTTCTTGGCAAGTTTGTCCAGCAGGACAAAGCCGGTCATGTCCGGTAGCCCCAGGTCAAGGATCATGCAGTCGAATTTTTTTGCAACCACTGCCTTGATGGCTTCTTTCCCACTTTGCACGGTGGTCACTTTTACGTCACCATTGCCGATCAGTTCGATGATTTCCCGGCACATGACCGGGTCATCCTCCACCACCAGCAGGTCCCGCATCTGTTTGGAAGAGGCATTTTCCAGCAGAGCAAAGGCGTTTTGCAGCTCCTCTTCGCTGATCGGTTTGGACAAAAAGCCGATGGCCCCTTTTTTGAAGGCCTCGATTGTTTTTTCCTCGGCGGACATGACGTGCACTGGAATATGGCGCAGGGCCGGACTGCTCTTTAAGGTCTCCAGCACCAGCCAGCCGTTGATGTCGGGCAGGCGGATATCCAGAATTATGGCGCCGGGATGATGTTTTTCGGCCAGAAAAAGACCGCTGGCGCCGGTTGCCGCCACCAGGCACTTGAAGCCCTTTTCCCGTCCTAAACCCATGAGGACTCCAGCAAAAATTAGATCATCCTCGATGATCAGTATTACCTTGTCTTCGACACTCAGGTGGTCCCGGTCATCCGGCAGGACCGGGGCGGCCTCTGTCGGCTCGGCAGTTTTTCTCCCTTGAATCTTGGTCAGCGGCGGAGTGCTATCCTTGGCCTCGATGGCGGGGGGGGCGATCCGATCAAAGGGAAGATAGAGGGTGAAGGTCGCGCCTTTGCCTTCTTCGCTGGTCAGTAAAATCCGGCCACCGAGGAGAGTTGCCAGATTTTTGGAGATGGTCAGGCCAAGACCGGTGCCGCCATACTTGCGGGCCGTGCTGCCGTCCATCTGCTGGAAGGCCTCAAAAATCAGATGTTGTTTCTCTAGGGGAATGCCGATCCCGGTATCGCAGACTGAAATGGCCAAGGTTTTCCGGGGATCAAAGTTGTCGAGGGCAGGACCTTCTGCGACCGGCAGGGCGAAGCGCACGGTAACCTCACCTTGCTGGGTAAATTTAATCGCATTGGCGACAAGGTTGCGCAGTACCTGTTCGAGATGTTTGCGGTCGGTTTTAATTTTCTCCGGCACGGTGCTTTCCAGAACAATTGAGTAGGCGAGTTTTTTCTCCTCGGCCAGGTGTCTGAAATTTTCTTCCAGCCAGTCGGCAAAATCACGCAGCGCTACCTCCTCAATGGTAAGGTCCATTCGGCCGGCCTCGACCTTGGCCAAGTCCAGGATGTCGTTGATCAGGCGCAACAGGTCCATGCCGCTGTTGTATATGACCTGGGCGGATTCAACCTGGCCCTCTTTCAGGTTGCCGTCCTTGTTGCGGGCCAGATTGCGGGACAGCAAGAGCAGACTGTTTAACGGCGTGCGTAGTTCATGGGACATGTTGGCCATAAATTCCGACTTGTAGCGGTTGGTTTCGGTCAGTTCCCGCGCCTGATTTTCGATGTCCGCCCGGGCTGCCTCCAGCTCCCGGTTCCGTTGTTTGATGTCTATCTGCTGGCGTTCAAGGGTCTCGGTTTTTTCTTCTAGCTCCTCATTGGTTACCTGCAGTTCCTCCTGCTGGCTTTTTAATTCCTCCTCACTCTGACGCAGGGACTGGGTTTGTTCCTCAAGTTCTTCGTTGGCCGTTTTCAGTTCTTCTTGCTGGGTTTGGAGTTCTTCGGCCTGTCGCTGCGTCTCTTGCAGCAGGGCCAGGGTTTTGTTGCGCTGCCGGGTAGAATTGATTGCAATGGCGATGGCTTCCGATTCCTGTCGCAAAAAGGTGATCTGCTCATCGGTTAAAGGCAGAAAGGTGCCAATCTCAAAGACCGCCAGGACAACCCCCTGCCAAAGGGCGGGAACCGCAATAATATTTCTGGGAGGTGAACTGCCCAGGCTTGACTCGACCTGGATGTAATCTGCCGGCACCTCAGTGATGACGATAAGTTCCTTTTCGCGCACCGCCTCGCCGGTCAGTCCTACCCCCGGTTCAATATAGGTATTGAGCTGTTTTCTTTTGGTATAGCAATAACTGCCTGCCAGACGTAGGCGCTGGCCCTCTTCTTTGACAAAGATTGTGCCGATTTCGGCCTTCAGATGTTTGCAGAGGCTGACGATAATGCCCTGGCCAAGAACGTCCAACTCCTTGTCCTCGCGCAGCACCTCTCCCAAACCTCGCCTTCCTTCGGCCAGCCAGTTGTTTTTGTCGATGATCTCGGCCATCCGGTTGAACATCTCGCTGAGTACGCCGGTTTCATCCTTGGCCGAGTGTTTGATCCGTGCCGAATAATCGCCCTTGCTCATCTTGATAATTGCCTCGAGGATGGCCTGCAGCGGCTTGGCGATTGAGCCGATGATCAGCAAGGAAAAGACGATGCCGGTCAGCAGGGCGAGAGCGCTGATCAGCAAGGCAAGCCGTTCTGCGCTCTTGGTCAGGGCCGTACTTTGTTCCTGGATCTTTTCGGTGACCTGCTCCGCCTGATTAATAATCAACCGGAGATCATTTTCAATAATTTGATACTGTTTTTTGAGGTTTACGTCCAAATCGGCAATTCTCTTATCTTCCGCAACCAGCAAGTCAAAGTCCCTCTGATATTCCTTGAGGTCCTGGGTGATGCTGTTGATGTGCCGTTTGCTCATGCCGGCCTTGTTGAAGTTATCAATAATGTTTGCAATAGACTGACGCACACCATCGGCGTATTGTTTTTCCCGGCGCAGCAGATAGTCTTTTTCGTCCCGGCGAACCTCCAGGAGCATGGCCTTGAGGTCCGGGACGTAAAGACTGCTCAGAATGGTCCGCATTTTCGCCGCCAGTTGCTGCAATTGATCGTGTTCGGCCTGAGCAATGGTTTCGGGTAGACGGGCCGCCAACCTCTGATATTCGGTAAAATTTTCCCGTAGTTTCATTCTTTCTTGATTAATGAGAGTCTGATTTTCTAAAAGTTCCTGGAAATCGGCAACTCTCTTTTTGAAGAGTTCCCGTCCTTCGGTGGAAGGATGGCGGTCCAGCGCGGCTTCGGCGGCCGAGAGGTTACCAAGTGCGATGAACAGGGGAGCGATCAGATGTTCTGCGGTCCTTTCGCCGGAGAGCAGATGAATCGTCTTTCTGAACCGGCCCTGCAGACCATCCTCATGGCTCAGCCCCTGGTTGATGAAGGCTGCGACCAGCTCCTTGAAGGCCGTATGGTAGCCGCCAGCATGCGCCCTGACTTTTTGGGCCATCTCGGACATCTCCGGTTCGCCATTTTCTTTGGCGAACTTCTCAATCTTGGTCAGGGCGGTAAAAATTTTCTGGATATCATCTTCTACCAAATCAACATATTGCGGATTCTTGTAGAGGCGAAAATCCTTTTCCGCCCCACGGGCATGGTCCATGAGATTGTTGACCAGATGCGCCTGATCACTTATGGCACGTTCGTATTCAACGATCAGGGCGGAAGAGCTTTCCCCCTGGCGTATGGCCGCAGCATAGATTAACAGGGCAAGCAGGAAGAGGACAATCAAAAGCCCTGAGTTACAAAGGAGTCTGGTCTTGATGCTGAGATTCTTTAATAAATTCATGAAAGCACCGTGGAAACCTCAAAGGGATGACCTGATCCCCGGATCAAGTCTGAACGACTACAAATAAACCGAACATCGTGCAGAGCTAATGTTCATGTTTGCTATCGGTATTTTTCTTGTTCATCTTTTGCACATACATGCAACGATCAGCTTTTTTGATTAATTTTTCCGGCGCGATATTATCTGTGGGATCGAATTTGGAAAAGCCGAAACTGAAATCAATCGGGATCCGGCGGATTTTCTTTTGATGCAACTCTTGCCGCAGTCGGTTCACCAGGGAATCCAGATCGGCAAGTTCCGACTCGGGAAAGACGAGCATGAATTCGTCGCCACCCATCCGAAAGAGATAGTCCGAAGATCTGATGACTTTCTTGAAGCCATTGACCACCTCGGTGATCAGCTGATCTCCCGCATTATGGCCGTAGGCATCGTTGATGGTCTTGAGGTTGTCGATATCCACATAACAGATCACAAAGCTCTTTTTTTTTCGTTTGGCCAGGCTCATTTCCCGGGACAGGACCTGAAAGGCGTGGCGGCGATTATAGACCCCGGTCATCTCGTCGGTCACCGACATCTCCGCTAATTTATCCATGGCCTTTTTGAGTTTAAGATGGACCATGATTCTGGCCTGCACTTCTTCCTTGATAAATGGTTTGGTGATATAGTCGACGCCGCCGGCCGCAAAGGCCTTGACGATATTTTCGGTATCGGCCAGGGCGGTGATGAAGATGACCGGGACATTTCTGCACATTTCATGCTTTTGGATCCGCCGGCAGGCCTCAAGACCGTCCATTTCAGGCATCATGATATCCATCAGAATCACATCGGGTTGCAGGGATAAAGCCAGCTTGATCGCTTCAATCCCGTTTGTCGCAACGCCGGCCAGCTCCAAGCCGATCTTTTTGAAAGATTTTTTCATGGTCTCTGCCGCGACAGGATTGTCTTCCGCGATCAATACCCGAATTTTATCTGGTTTTTCCATGGGGCGGTCTTCCGTTTCCTGATTTTCGGTCATCATATGTTTGATTATCAGATGGAGGGTTAAGGAATGTCAAGGGTGAATGATCGGCAGAAAGTTAAGCAAGAGGGGCGGAGCGGATGATGAAGGAAGTAGCGGCGGATTTTGATTTCGAAGCTGGGTCAGAAATTGAATATTATTTTGTGCCGGGGAGTCTGGCCGATCTGATCCTGAACGGGAAGAATTCCGGCGAGCTGCCGGTGGAAATCGCCGAAGATCATCTGTTGATTATTCTGAAGACCACCGCCGCCATGGGCCTCACCATTGACGGGAATATTGTTTGGCAGGCCCATGCGGTCAGCCGGCCGGAGTGATTATCGTTCCGGCCGGAATTATTTGACTTATTTATGCAGGGTTTCTTTCAGGAGCAGGTTGTAGGCGCTGTGATATTCCTTGGTGGCGCTTTCAAATTTGCCCTGTTCTGCCAATAAGGTGGCCAGGACATAGCGCAGGTTTGCGTTTCGCGAATTGCGCAGCAGGAGAAACTGGAGATCATCGATCGCCTCGGCGATTCCCACCTCTTTGGCCTTGATCCGGGCCCGGCAGACCTGGCCGTCCAGTGAATCCGGCTCGCTTTCCAGCCCTTTATCCAAGGCCTTTTTGGCCAGATCAATTTTGCCGATATCGACATAGAGGCAACCGATCTGGAAATAGGCCTTGGTTATTCCCGGATCTAAGGCAATAGCTTTTTCGAATTCCGTGATTGCCGCTTCGGTTTGTCCGCGCTGAATCATGGCCAGGCCCTGGTTTAAATGGCGGTGGGCATTTTTTTCTTCGGAAGATTTTTCAACGGTTTCGGGACGCATTTCCTGCTCAAACTGGGCGCGGTCCTTTTCACCCAGCATGATCTCAACTTCTCCCTGTAACCGGTGTCTCAGGTCGCGGCTATAGCCCAATCCGGCCGTGACTTTCCCCTGCTGGTCCACCAACATGATGGACGGCATCACAAAAATGCCGAGTTGGCCGTATGCCTTAAGATCAGTATCTAAGTAGACCGGTAATGAAAGTTCGGCCGCGGTCATTACCTCACTGATCACGGCGGGGGAGTCATTGCCGGAGTCGACGATATAAAGCGTGATATTCTTCTTGAGTAGAAAATCATGTAATTTACTGATGTCCTTCATGGTTTTGATCACCCGTTTTTTCTTGGTGTCGTTGTCGGCCGCCCAGAAAATGATCATCGCGTTTTTACTGTTAGTCTGGTCCAGGGTCAGGGCCTTATTTGATACGGGGTCGGTCAGAGTAATGGCGGGGAGCGGGTCACCGGGGTTGATCGACCGGAAGGGGAACGAGTTGGCCCGGCCATTACTGCTGAAGAGCATGATAAATAAAATGATGCCGAGCGCTGCCGCAGATGTAAGTTGTGTTTTGTTCATGTCTGTTTTCCCCTTGTGCCGAAATAATTTTTCATTCAGCCGGTTAACTAGTGTCTGTCCAGAAATGCGGATTTTTATTCGAGAACGAGGAGCTAGGATTTTGAAAAGCGCAGCGGACTGTTGTCCGTGAGCACTTTCAAAGAACGAAGCGACGACGTAATCGGAGAAAAAGACCATTTATGGACAGGCACTAACTCGTAAATTGTCCAGTGTCCAATCCCTGACATTCAAGATATCTAAAAATTGATTCGATTGTCAATTGCCAATAATAAAACTTTCGGTGGACTCAGACTTGTAAACCGGGATTTCACGGCGTGATAAGTTTGCCCTTTTCTTTTCCGCTTCGGCTGTTGTAAGATTTTGATAGTGATCATCAACCGAGGGGGAAGCACAGACCGATGAGTTCGATTTTATTACGGATATACGATAAATTTGTGCTGGCCCGGCCGGTCAGGGCGCTTCTGCTCACCGTGGCGGTGATCGGGTTTTTTGCCTGGCATGTCCCCCAATTCAAGCTCGATGCCTCGGGTGACTCGTTGGTCCTGGAAAACGACCGCGATCTCTATTATCACCGGCAGATCACCGAGCGTTATGGCTCCAAAGACGTGTTGCTCCTGGCCTATGTCCCGAAGGCTGATTTGTTTGCCCCGGTCGTTCTAGCCGACCTTAAGTCGCTCCGGGATGAATTGGCCCGACTTGCCGGGGTGGAAGCGGTCACCACCATCCTTGATATTCCGCTGCTTTACACCACTGATCTTTCCTTGAGTGATGTGGCGGAGGTGGCCAAGATCAAGACCCTAGAAAAGTCGGCGGTCCCGAAAGAATTGGTCCTGCGGGAGCTTCATGAAAATCCCCTGTATAAAGGGCGGTTGCTGGGGCCTGACGATAAGACTACTGCCTTGTTGCTTATTTTGCCCGACGACCCGGTTTACCGGTCTTTGTTGAACCGCCGTTATGAACTACGGGAGAAGAAATACCGCGGGGAAATTTCTCAGACTGAGACCATGGAGTTGGCTGAGGTTTCCGCCAAGTATCGTGCCCGGCTGACCATCCTCCAGCACGAGGAGGAGCGGCTGGTCGAGATGGTGCGGGAGGTTATGGCGCGGCACTTGGGCCAGGCCGATCTTTACCTGGGCGGGGTGCCGATGATTGTGGCTGATATGATCTCCTTTATCGAGAACGATCTGGTCGTTTTCGGGGTCGGGGTGCTTGTTTTTCTGATTATTACCCTGTCGGTCATTTTCCGTAAAAAACGCTGGGTCTTTCTTTCCATGTTCTGTTGTGGGGCAGCGGTGCTGACCATGATCGGTTATCTCGGGCTGATGGACTGGCGGGTCACGGTAATCTCCTCAAATTTTATTTCCCTGATGCTGATCCTGACCATGGCCTTGACCATCCATCTGACCGAGCGCTATCTCGAGATCCATGCCCGCACGCCGGAAGCCGAGCAGCGGGCCTTGGTCCTTGAAACGGTCCGGACCATTGCCTTGCCCTGTTTTTATACGGTGTTGACCACGGCGGTCGCTTTCGGTTCCCTGCTGGTCAGCGGGATCAGGCCGGTCATTGATTTCGGGATGATGATGGCCATGGGGCTGGTCGTTTCTTTTGTGCTGGCTTTTGTGTTGTTTCCGGCCTCGGTGGTTCTGCTGAAAAAGGACACTTCCGGCGCGGGGGAGGATTTTTCCAAGCCCTTCACCCTGATTTTTGCCGGAATCACCGAAAGGCATGGCGGCAAGATTTTGTTGTTCTGCGTTTTTCTGGCGGTGTTAAGTGGTTTCGGCATGGAGCGTCTGAATGTCGAGAACCGGTTTATTGATTATTTCCGGCAAAAGACCGAGATATTCCGGGGGATGAGTCTGATCGATCAAAAGCTGGGCGGGACCACGCCCTTTGATCTGATTATTGATTTCCGGCGGGAGGTCGAGCCGGACAACGTCCTGCCGGACGAGGAGGCGACCGGGGAGGCGGCGGATCAATTTGACCAAGAGTATCTGTTTGATCAGGAGGAGGAAGAGGCCAACGTCTCATACTGGTTTGGCGATGTCTATACCATGGAGCAGATCGAAAAGATCCATGACTATCTCGATGGTTTGCCTGAAACCGGTGAGGTCTTGTCCCTTGCCACCCTTGGCAAGGTGACAACCAGGCTTAATGGCAACATGCCGCTGGAAAACTATGAACTTTCGATTCTTCATAAAAAAATGCCTGGTGCGATTAAAGAACTTTTGGTCGAGCCGTTTGTCACGGCGGATCTTACCCAGACCCGTTTCACCATGCGGATTGTCGAGACCGGCCATAATATGGCCAGGGACGTGTTGATGTCCGGGATCAGGGACTTTCTGGTCCGGGAGATGGGTTTTGCCGATGAGCAGATCCACTTCACCAATATGTTCGTGCTCTACAACAATATGCTGCAGAGTCTGTTCCACTCCCAGATCATGACGATCGGTATCGTTTTTCTGGGGATTATGCTGATGTTTCTGATCCTGTTCCGTTCCTTTTATCTGGCGCTGATCGCGATCATTCCCAATGTGCTGCCGGTGGCGGTAATTCTGGGCAGCATGGGTTGGTTCGGAATCCCCCTCGACATGATGACCATCACCATTGCCTCGATCACTATCGGTATCTCGGTTGATGATACCATCCATTACATTCATCGTTTCCAGCATGAATTCCCCAAGGACCGCAATTATCTGGCGACGGTCTATCGCTGTCATCGCAGTATCGGGCGGGCGATGTATTACACGACGGTGACGATTATTATCGGTTTTGCCATCCTGGTTTTGTCCAATTTTATCCCGACCATCTATTTCGGACTGTTTACCGGATTTGCGATGCTGGTCGCCTTGCTGGGCGACCTGATCATGCTGCCCAAACTGCTGATGCTTTTTAAGCCGCTGGGGCCTGGAACCCAGAGCGAAAGGTAGGAAATCCGTTGTAAATACCGGATTTTAAATTTCGAGAAGAGACGGGAGAATCCCGTAAGACCTTTTGGGATAGGAAAAAAATAATGGCTGGGTTGTGGCGGGATATGGCTTTGGTTTCGCAAAAACACTTTCCAATAATCTTTTCTTGACAGACAAGTCTGTCTGGTTTATTCTCCGTTCATGTCAACAATCAAAGAAAATACTGCCAGAGATCGAATAATTGAGACAGCCCTTAATTTATTTTATAAACAGGGCTACCTTGCTACAGGCATAAATCAAATTATTGCAGAATCGCAAGTTGCAAAAGCTACTTTCTACGCGCAGTTTCCTTCGAAAGAAGCATTATGTATCGCGTACCTCAAAGCTCGCCATACCATCTGGATGGGTTGGTTAACGGACAGCGTTCAACCCAATGCAACGCCAAAAGAGAAACTTTTAGGGATTTTTTCTTTTCTTAAGCAATGGCTGCAAGAAAGTAATTATCGTGGGTGTGCATTTTTGAACATAATTTCAGAAGTGCCCCGGTCCGACTCAGAAATAAGAAATGAAGTTATCAGTCATAAAAATGGCTTACAAAAATATATCAAAGAAACAATAGATGATATATTTGATTCAGATCAGGGCCGGATCAATATTGATCCGGATAAATTGGCTAAGACAGTTTATGTTTTGGTGGAAGGTGCCATTGTTTCCAGTCAAAATTATAATGCAATCTGGCCCATTGAAACCGCTCAGGAAACTGTAGAAATTTTGTTGGCGGAATAATTTTTTTAAGCCCAGCAAGACAGACCTGTCTGTTCGCTAGAAGCAAGTGGCTAGAAAAAAGTATTCAGAAAAACCGTGAGATAGCAGACAGACTGGTCTGTAAACAATAATGATATGTGGAGGTAGTTATGAACAAAAGATTAGGTATTTACATTTTTGACAATGCAGAGGTCATTGACTGGGCGGGACCAACCGGTGTTTTTGCGGTTGCCAAGAGAATGGACCCCGAACTGGAGACATTTCTTGTTGGCGATACCACCACTCCGGTGGTCGCCACGGCCGGGTTACGGGTAATTCCCAAATATGGCTTAAATGACAATCCAAGTATGGATGCTTTTCTTATTCCTGGCGGGATCGGCACAAGGCCAGAAATCCATAATCAAAGGTTACTGAATTTTGTAAAGTCGATACCGCAGCAAACATTACTCGTTAGTGTTTGTACAGGATCATGGATCTATGGGGTTGCCGGGTTACTTGATGGCATCAAAGCGACTAACCGAAAAAATGGTGATCCCAATGAACCCATTGTGCCCATTGATCGTTTGGCTCAACTTGCCCCGAAATGCATAATTGATCGGCATAGAGTTGTTGACACTGGCCGTATTGTAACCGGTGGTGGAATTACATCTGGAATTGAAGTCGGTTTTCACCTTCTTAAGCGCTTTGGCTATGATGTTGATTTTGTAGACAAGGTCGCTTACATAATGGAATATGAGAAACAATGGGATTTGATGAAAACGGATCTAATTGAAATAAATTCATAGAAGTATATATTTGCTTTGTCGTGTTCGCGAATTCAACCATCAATCTGTCTCTCTTTTAACTTGAAAAATTGTACTTAATGGATGAATTCGCGACCTGATTGTACTCCAAGGTGAAGGGGGCATCCGTTTGGCTCTTCGGTCCAACGATTATTTATTATGAAAGAATGGGAAATGCTCTACCTGGGAATTTAGTACGGAAAAAATAATTGTACAAATCAGCTATTTATTTACTCCGGCTAAAGTTAGACATCATCACAAAATGAAGGAGCCTTTTTGTGGTGAGTGGATATCTCGGCCCATTAATCTCCATTATATTAAACTACAGCAAGCTTATCTGCTTCAGGTCTCATCGGGATAAGCAATAATTGCCCCAATAGTCGCATCATATCATCATTACTATGCAGGCAAACATCTTGGATATCATATAAAACCTGTGCCGCCGTTGTTTCATGCCAAAACCATTTGGTGAGCATACTGCTGGTAGGAGGTTGTCCTGGTTGAGCGGCCATCGCTTCAGAATAGAAGGCCTTTAAATCATCAACCGCAAGTTTTAGAGTCTCGGTAAGCGTAATATCTTCTCGTGGATTAGCGGGAAGTCCTTCTAGAAATGCGCATAAAAAATCTGCCAATTCTGCCGGATCAATCCCGCTCACCCCGACTGTAGTACGGCCATGTTTATTTAAGGCAAGATCGTACCAAGGGCTAAGTTGGAGAATTTCTTCCCTAAGCGCTATGGCCAATTGCTCTGCCACAGTTCTGTTAAAATTTGTATGCTGGACAAAATTTATTGGACAGGCGCCACCCTGGTCTTCTCGGGCGGGAGTTGAGGGCACATTCTCTCCAAAATCCTCTAAGACAGGTCCTTCTTTTTCGTCAAAAAGTCTCAAACAAGCCAATAACACCGTGGATTGAAACGCGGCATCATTGGGTATTCCAAGAGGTCGACCCAATTCAAAAGGTACCCATAAAGCCCTTGGTGGGTTTATGGTTGCAGTGTGTTCGCGAATAAGACTTATCTGGGTGGTGGGAAGATTAGCTTCTTCCAGAAAATGGGCAAGCACGCCAACTGCGCGCGTACAAAATGGTCAGACCGGGACAAGCAGGACTGCATTGACGCCGTCTTTTTTTAGGATGTCGGCCAGGTTGCGCACTGCCGTTGTCATTTGCAGAGGGTCTGTCGCCCCCATAAATGAATAATGAAAATCGGCGACACTCCCGATGGTTCCTTGACTGGCAAGCTCTTTAAGTCTATCCAGAGGGAAGATCACATTCCAATCCTGCTGAAAGCCGGTGCGGTCAAAATTGCTGGAGACATGGCTCATGACCAGGTCATTTGCGCTTACGGTGCCAGGGATTATGCGATAATCACCAGACATGACCGTAAACGGGCGATCACCCCGCACATGTAAGCCCGCCGTCGAGATAATCGCTATTCTTCTAGCGGTTAAGGGCGGGCCTTCTTGCCAGGGATTAGTGTTAAATGTAGGACAGGGCAAATCAGCAATATGGGTGCGCAGGGGTTCCGGTAAATCGGCAAGACGAGCCATGATTCTCCTTAAGTTGTTATTTGATGTTAGTGACTTACAGATTGTTTTCTCGAAGTCTACGCTTCTGCTTTTCAGAAAACAATTTATAAGTCACTTATACCCTCTTGTGGGGTGTTATCTGCTTGCCATTGAGAGGAGGTTAGTTATTAATCTATCAAAATGGCTGAGGCTAAGAGGAAGTGTCTCCACAAAGAGACCGGTAAGATCAAAAAAATTTATTACCTCTTCATCTGTCAGCGGGTTAACTACGGGATCAAAAACCAATATTTTTGTATAACGGCCGAGGTTCATCCTTACATCAATTGCATCCCAACCTAAAGAAGTGATAATGGATGGCCATGCCCGGACCCACCCAGGTGTCATAATGAAACAACCCTCGGCCTCATATTTTTGTTTTTCTTCCCGGCCAAGAAAAGCCTCTATGCAGTTACATGCTGAAAAACTTTGCGCGCCATGGCGGCTAAATAGTTCTTTTGCATCAGGCAGGCAGCTGTTGCCATAAAGTATGCATGTTCTTTTTTGCGCGTCGGCTAGCGAAGATAAGGTACATTCAAGCTTCGATTTAAGTTTTGTAATGTCGGTATGGAGGGCCGCCTCAAGCCATACCACCTCATAATTGCGGCCATTTTTATGCAAAAATGCCGGCAATTCGTCCGCAAATATTTCGCAGGCAACCAAGGTTATAGGCGTATCAGTATTCATCCAGTCCGGTCCATCTTTTACTCAGTAGGTGGCATGATATCGCAGGGGATTTTGAGTGAGTCAGCTATTGAGTTGAAGCTCGAAAACAATTCCACTACTTTTTTGACCTCATTGATTTCGGCTTTACTGGCCCCAACCATTCTGGCCATACTTTCATGGGCAAGTGAACAGTACTCGCAGCCATTTACCATTGATACGACCAAGGCAATAATCTCCTTGCTTTTACGGTCAAGTGCGCTGTCCGCAATCATGATCTGTTTTTCTCTCAGCCAGTTCAGTTCAAGCCAATTCGGGTCGACCGCAGCCTGGGCCTTAAAAAAATTTGGCACCATGCCGAATGCTTTTTGGATATCTTCGTACACTTCTTTTGCCTTCCCTGTTGCATCTTCCTCATGCAATAAATCGCTCATGTCTGTTCTCCTAGTGTAGTGTTTTTGATTATGCCGTCCCTGCAAAGTAGGGGCTTTCTTTTAACTCACCCCGGTAAGAGGTCAAGGGGTGAGTGTCCAATGCCATCATGGCAACAGATGCTGGAAATTGTTCGATGTCATATTGGCAAAGAAAAAGTTTGTTTTTATCTGCCAATGCACTGTTCGTGTAATTCTCAAGGATTGTTAAGTCATCCAGGCTCCACTTTTTCTCCAAGGCCCAGGCCATATCGCCAAGAAGGCGGAACCCTCTGGTGGTTGAAACCGCTTTTGTCATAAATTGTATTTGTTCAGCAGGGATCGATCGGCCGGTGTCAGTTATTATCGAGCCATCGCCAATTAAATTTTCGACCGGAAAACCTCTATTTCCCAACCCTTCAAGCAGCAAAGGTAGTCTCGCTGCGGTTGAGACGACTAGAGCTTTCTCGCCCAGAGATAAACCCTTGCTTATATAGTTGATTCCTGTGGCCAGGCTTTCATCAAGCGATTGGTAAAATTGGACAATGTGTGAAGAGTTATCGACTTTGTGATCGCCAAGGCCTAGTGGGGTTGTTCCCCTCTGGCCTGGATTAAGGAAATTAATCAGATCTTGCCGGTCGAAACGTCTTTCTTTGTTCCCGCCAACTCGATAACACTTAAGTTGACCCGCGTTCGTCCAACGCCTGAGAGACATTTCTGAGACATTCAAAAATAAGGCGGCCTCTTTTATTGTAAGTAATTTATCCATATGCCTCTCCTTGTTACAGATGTCTTGAGCTCGTCAACAATGATAAACAATGTTATACATTGCTATTCAAATTGTCAAGAGCGATTCGTAAGATTAAACACTATATTCACCACCCCTTCTTTAAATAATATCTCCCCATAATTACTTCTTCTTGCCCGCAGGGAAGAAAGGGCAATATCAAGCTATTGCATTAGAAAATGGCCGGAAGAATTTGAGAGTGATCTGCGAACCGACCGGGCAATATCACAACAAGCTCATGCGAGCCTCAAGACGGCTAGGCTTTTTCACCAATTTTGTGAATACCGAAGCCGTAGCCAAATTCAGGGTTGTTGAGACCAATGACAACAACAAAACCGACCAGAAAGATCCTCGGGTGATCGGCACCTTGGGTAAATTGAATAAAGTAATTGAATTTAGAAGATTGGATGATAATCACCTGATGCTCCGGAAGCTT
>JAHJIY010000089.1 GCA_018823175.1 Pseudomonadota bacterium | reverse complement strand
TCTGGATTCTTGTAATCCTTCATCAGGGCATCGAGCAGGTCGTTGGGTATGGTCATTGGTTCCTCCTTTGGTTACTTTTTGTAACCGGCAGAGGCCATTTACACAAAATTTTTTACAGGCTCGTCGCCGTTAAGACTGGGGCTTTTTTTTGGGCCATTCATACGCAGAACCGTAAACACCCATTTGTCAAGCCTGACACCACTCCGGAGAACCCTGATAAACTCCCGCCGGTCAGCATCCGAAAAGATGATTGTTTCACTCCACCGGCCACGGTTCATCACATGATACCAGGCCCCGGGATAGTCTATGCGCAATGGTCTGGACATGTTTCCTTCATACCATATCAATCCTCAAAGGTCAAAAGCGGACTTGACCCCTTCCATTTGACCCCTTCCATGACCCCTTCCTTGACCCCTTCCTTTTCGCGTCCACTCAAGCGTTTGGTTAAATGCTATTTGTTCTTGCTTAACATTCCCGTATCAATTGATAACCGGTAGTATATTGGTTTGTCTTTCTCTACTTTGTCCTCTGGGATTCTTTCTATAATAAAGGGGAATTTTTTAGAGACTGTCCCCATAATGCAATGAATGAACATGATTTCTGCAACTTCCATGAGTAAATTAACTGACCCAAACATCTCTTCTTTAATTGAACGTAGCTCTCCAGAGCTTAATCCCCACATTGGAATTTGAATTTTAGAATCAGGTGTTAATGAGAAATTCTCTATTATGGTCTTAGTCTCGCCCGGATGTTCATGGTAGTTTCTTAAATCAATTAGGTATCTTACTGTTTCTGCATTATCCTGAACAAATTTTGTTAGAATAAATTCAGAGCCAAACTTGCCTTCCAGTCTTTTTCCTAAATAGTCAAAATTGCTATCAGTCCGATCTAGTTGAAAAAAAAGACTGGGCAATTCACATATTGCTTTTATTGCTCTATTTAGCCTAACAAGAAACGTCCCACATTCGTCCTCAAGGTTCAATATATGTGGAAAAGGATTAAGCCCCCTGCCATGGTTATCTTTTTCGATTCCCTTGCTTTCAATCTCTGATATTTTTTGTTTGATTTGTTCAGATACTTTTGTGGCCACTTTGAAGCATGAAACTAGTAATTCTTTGCAAGAGTGCAGCTTTGCTATCACTTCTTCTTTTTTAATTTCACTATCAAAAATTGCAAAATTCAGCATATCAATGCTTTGCAAAAACACTCTCGCAACTATCGGGTTACTTGAACCAATATCATCAACAGGGGTGGTTACCCAAAGAGCATTTGGGTTTGTTTCTTCAGGGTCTATGCTTTCTGGCGAGCGCACGCGAAAGGTTTTATCTTTTTTGTACATTTCAAGATATTCGCCACATGAGCACATTGCAGTAATAGGCCCAGTACCTTCTTTCAGGGTAAATGAACCTGCTGCATGTCTGGGCAAATTCTTTTTCTTTGGTTTCTTCATTTATCTGGCGGCTTGTTAAATGGCTTTACTCTACTAAACACCATGATTCTTTCTCTTTGGCGTTTCGTCTTATTTTCTTACTTTTAGCAGCAACGTGCTGGATACGATTAGATTCTAAATTAGTTTTTGAGGCTATTGCTTCTGTGCTACGAAATGTATCTTTTGAGTCTTTGATGAAGGTATATATCTTTCGCTCGTCTAACCAGAAATGTGCTTTTTTATAGCACCACACGATGATAGCGAAAATGATCGCAGCTACCACACCCTGAAATATCCCGTTATTTTGTAGATCCGACATAGTTCCTGTAGCCATTTAACGCCACGGGTAACCTGACCGCGCCAATGAGCTTGCCGCGTCAGCGCCGGCGACGTTCTCGCGGTCAGGTTAACCCGATTGTTCGCTTTTAATTGCCTGTTAATTTTTTGTAGGCAAGTTCAAAAAGAGCTTCATATTCTTCGATTTTTGTCTTTCCTGGTCCGAGGGTCATCCGAGGGTCAGGCTTGACAAATGGGTATCAACCAATCAACATTTTGATTTTATTCACTTTTTCGCGTAAATGATCGTCATCTTTCATTTTCTTTACCAGACGAGAAGCTGACTGACTCAAGCTGGATAAATCGCGCTGCTTGCCCCCGCCACTATGACTTAGCCAGTAACAGCAAAATACCCATTTGTCATTTGTCAAGCCTGACCCCGCCATTCGAAAGATAGACCCTGGACCAAGCCACCCTGTTTTTGTAGGTGGTCTGTTTGCCACTGGGCAACATCTCTTGCATATCTTCTACGCTCAGGCTGAAATAATCAGCCATGGCGGCATAAGCCTCTTTTGTGCTGTGCATTTCCCCATCAGCGCTATACTTCAACAACGGCAGGAAAAATGACTGAAAATCAGGTACGGCCAATGTGTTTCTCCTTGTTATGACGGTAAAATCAACTTTTCAATAATATCATCATGTGTGTTCAACTATCGTGCTTCACAACCTGTCTTCCCTTTTCCGTCAGCCTGTATTTCTGCAGGCGGCTGTTTGGTTTTTCGGGAAGAGTATATTCAATGAGTTTCTTGTTCAGCAGTTCTTTTACTGCCCGATTTATCGCTCCTGAAACCTTGCCATGGCCAAGCGCTTTGGCAATTTCCGCTCGCTGAAGCGGCTGTGTTTCCAAGGCTTTTAAAATAGAATGTGCAGTTTTTGACTCTAGCCCAGACTCTGGCCTTGACTCTTGCCCAGACTCTGGCCTCAACTTGGTCCCAACTTGTTCAGTAGTAGTTAGATTCTCAGCCTCTGTCCGACTGAAAATGATCCGGTACCAATCAACGTCGGCTTCAATGCGGGGCGATGGGCAAGGGTAGGCTTCACACATCTGGCGGATGCGCAGCAGGCCTGAGCCAACCTTCTCCACCAGGTTCATACGGTGCATCATGCCGAAGAGCAGAGGGTTACGAGGAATGCTCCTGGTCCCCAGAGTTTCCAAGGTAAGACCACCGACCAGGCCGCCAGGGTTGACGATCTCCACCCGGTCCTGAAAAATGTGGACCTGCAGGTCTCCTGGCCTGCGGTAATCCCGGTGGCCCATGGCGTTGAGCAAGGCTTCACGAAGGGCGCCTTCCGGTAGTTCCAGACGTTCCTTACGTTCAAAGCTGATTTCATAGGCGGTATTGAGATGAGCCAACAGGTAATTGGCCGCCGCCTGGTAATTGCTTAAGAAATCGGCATCATAAACCTTCTGGTCGAGAATGCGGGTGGTTGTCTTGCCCTGAAACAGGCAGCAGTTGACGGCGGAACCCGGCACCACCAGGGAGGAGGTTGAACAGAGGAGCAGAGAGCCGGCATAGCTCATCAGCCGCTGTTTGAGCAGGCCCAGGTTTTCGAGCAGCCGCTCGGGGTCCAGCGTCGGGGTAATACCGCAGACCCGGATTATTTCTTCATAGGCGGCACGGTTTAAATCCGAGGGCCAGTTAAAGCGTTCATTTGTTTTTTCGTCAAAATAGACCAGCCCCTCACGATAGAAAAATTCCCGGATCTCATCCCGATTCATCTGCTGGCAGGTGGCCCCTTCACGCAGATAGAATCGGCCGGCGGTACTGTGCGGTTTGAAACGGCTGGCAGGAACAGAGACGATCAGAACGCCGGCCACCTCTTCACACTCCACCATCAGGGGAGGTTCGAGGTTGCGGGCGATGGATTGCACTTCTGAGAGCAGATTGTTATTGGGAAGAACAGGGCGAATTTTGCCGTCGTTATCCACGCCGATCAGGATGCGACCGCCCAGAGAATTGGCAAAGGCGCAGATTTCCCGGCCCAGATGGGCAATACCGGCACGTTTGAATTCCAGCAACTGCCCCTCGCCGGTGGCAATCAGATTCTGCAGCTCATCCAGGTTCATTCGCAACCATCAGGTCTGTCTGTTTATTCTTGTAGCAAGAGCCACGGTGACATAATTCCCAATTATCAGCTATCCAATTACCCCTTAAAAACATTCATTCGGTGAGGTCCCCGGATACTGCTGGTGCGGCCGTTAGTCCGTTATTTTGCGGCAAGATCAATCGCCTGCCTTTGTTTATTAATCGTAATGACGTAGCGGGTAAAGATTTTATTCAAACCCGGTTATCTCAATCAAGAGCTCGGGCTTGACAAATGGGCATATCGCCTGGAAGAACGCCATTTGTCAAGCCTCTGACCCTCGATCCTAAATGTCTTGCTTCATTGTTATCTGCTGGTCCTCACATCACATTCCACCAGCCGGGTTTCTCCGTCTCCTTCAGAACTCATGATCCCTTCATATCCTTCGGATGTGAACCCTTTTCCCCAGGTGAACTCGCCATAGATTTCAAAGACTAAATCATCCGGGAAAATCAGGAACAACTGGCGCGGCGGATTTTTCGTTTCCCGA
>JAHJIY010000088.1 GCA_018823175.1 Pseudomonadota bacterium | reverse complement strand
CTCCGGACCATACCTCGCAGTAAAGCCCTTGCCATTTGCTAGTAGTTATGGTCATATTCCTAACATTCAGGAAACAACTATGACCGTGATCTTCCTACAGAGGACTTTCACCTCATTAGTTTATGCCCATGTCGGGCGTACACAAACAGGTAGAGCTGACCGCGAGAACGGGGCGGTGTTAAATTCTGTATCCACCGGGCGCGGCAGCTCACCAAAAGCGTTGAGTCTGTAGGAAAAGGTTAAATTGCTGTAAATATTGACAAAAAATACTGTATAATTCGGAGCATTACTGAAGCTAAACAGCTTAACCTCTGCACCGGATTCATCATGGCTAAATACAAACCGTATTCCACTTCACAAGGGGCATTTGTTCCCGTCCATTTTGCTCATCAAATCCAACCAGGCACCTTTGAATACACCCTGAGCCACCTGATCGACAACGAGCTCGACCTGTCAATATTTGATTCACGATTCAATAATGACGAAGCCGGTGCTCCTGCTTACGCTCCGAAGCTACTTTTAAAAATCGTATTGTTCGCATATTCCCGTGGGATTGCCTCAAGTCGGAAGATCGCCCGAGCCTGCGAAGAGAATGTGGTTCTCTCTTCCCATAGATCGAGATGTTCAAGAATTCTACCAATCACCTCTTCATCAGTAATAAAACTGAGGATCTTTATCGCGGCGACCAGGTCGCTTCCGATCGCGGCAGTTCAGTTCCGGGCCGGGGCATAGCGCTCCTGGAAACGGCGGACCGCTTCCACTTCGGCTTGAAGCACCAGGGTATCACCATCCTTGACAATGTAGCTGCGGGGGGGATTATAAACCGGATGCGGGTTACCCTCGTTGATCACCGCCAGCAGCAACAGGTTGCCGAATTCATCCAGGTTGAGACTATCGATGGCTTGGCCCACGACCGGGGAAGAAGGTGGCACCCGGACCTCTTCAATCCGAAACACGCATTCCCGATCCCGCAACATGGCATCCAGATAGCGCACTACCCGGGGCCGAATCATCTGCGAGGCCATCCGCAACCCGCCGATGAAACTGGGCACCACCACTTCGGCACCGAGCAGTTCCAGCTTGCCGGCAAAATCGAGACTGTTGCACCGCGAGATCATCCGTAAATTAGGGTTCAAGGCCTTGCAGGTCACCACCACACAGAGATTGTCCTTATCGTCCCCCAGAGTAGTGATGACCCCGGCCGCCGCCGCAATCCCCGCCTCCCGGAGACAATTGTCATGACTGGGGTCGCCGATGATGGCCGGGAAATTGCCGTACTTTTTCTGCAACCGCAGGATCAGGTTCTCGTCATGGTCGATGACCACAAAATCACCCCGCTTCGAGAACAATTCGGTCAGCACGTTGCCGCCGACATTGTCCACGCCGCACAGGATGATGTGTCCTTTGAGCCGGCCGATCTTTTCTTTCATACGCTTTCTCCAGAACACGTTCTTCAGCTCTCCCTCCACCAGGAAAGCCGTCAGGGTCGAAATGAAATAGGCCGAAATGCCCAGCCCGCAAAGCAGGATCAAGACGGTAAATAACCTGGCACCCGGCACGTTGGCGACATCAATGATCTCACCAAAGCCCACGGTGGTCAGGGTGATGATGGTCATGTACAAACAATCGACCATCGGCCAGTACGGGTGGCGATGAGCCAGGAGCGCCAGACAGTAGTAGCCCAGGGAACCGCCGATCAAAACGGCGGCCAACAGTAACCCGGCAAAGATCAGTTTGTGACGCAGTATCGACATGGATTTTCCCTGGATGATCGACGGGGCGGCGATCATGCCGGTCGCATGTCACCAAGTAACCAGTCTTGAGCTTGTGATACAACTTCCTGAGGTTCGGGGTCAATGTCTCGACCCAGTCGCGCACCGAACCCGGACCGGTGTGCCGGTCGCATCAGTAACAAAAAGGGTCATCTATTAAAAGGCCCATCCCAAGGGAGAAGACTATCTCTTGACAAGGACCTTTTAATAGATGACCCCTTTTGTGCAACCCTGTGGCAGGTCTGCCACATCAAGGATCAAGAATACTCAACACCGCTGAATCCGAACCACCGCGCCCATCAGTAATCGTATAGGTAACCGTAACCAGACCACGGTTCCAGCCGCTACCGGGGCGGAAGATAATATTCGGGCCGTTGAAAGTATATGTACCGATTTTTTCCGGTGGCAAGTTACTCAACCCTGTAATGGTCAGTGAATCACCATCCGGGTCGGAATCATTCATCAACACATTCACACTATATTCTGCCGCATAACCTGTCACCAGGCTATCGTCATTGGCAACCGGCGGTTTGTTGGGGGGAGGCGGCAGCAACACCGTCACGGTAACAGTCGCTATAGCTACTTCACCTACCGCATCAGTCGCTGTATAGCTGAAGCTATCGTTACCCGAGAAACCAGCATCGGATGTATAAACTACCTGGCCATCACGAATTTCCACGCTGCCGTTTGACGGTGAACCCAAAGTCGTCAAACTCAACGCCCCACCATTAGGAGTGCTATCGTTGGCCAATACATCGATATTGACGGCCTGCCCCGTATTGGTACTCGCACTATCGTCAGCCAAGGTTAATGGATTGCTGATAACGGTGACACGCACGGTTGCGGTCGTTTGACCGTTCTGCCCGCTAACGGCAGTTGCGGTCACGATACCGTCCTGTCCATCACTGACGGTATAGGTGAATTCGGTCTCTCCGGTAAAGCCCGGCGCTGGGGTAAAGCTGATCAAATCGCCGAAATTTTCCACCGTGCCGTTGGCGGGTTGGGTCACGCTGACAATGGTCAGCGGGTTGCCGTCGTCGTCGCGGTCGTTGGCCAGTACGTCGAATAAGTTGGCGCCCCCACCGCAGTTCACGCTGACAGTATCATCCTCGGCAACCGGGAAGCGGTTGAGGTAGACTTTATCATCTGTTTCCGTCGTGGTTTCGGTGGTTTCGTAGTGATACACATCGACCCGACGTTTATGCTGAATCGGATTCACCAGCGCGCGCTTATGCCAAATCGGCGGTTGTACGACTTCTTCCGTCACCATTTCGATGCTTTCGCTGGGCGCTTTAGTAGAAATTTCCTCGGTCACCATTTCAATGGGTTCGCTGGGCGCTTTGGCGGGAATTTCCACGCGGTTTTCTTCCAACAACAAGAAATGAATATCGACGCGGCGGTTCTTACTCCGGTTTTCCTCGCTGTCGTTGGGATAACGCGGATTGCTTTCGCCGCGGCCTTCGGTAATAATTTGCTCGGCGGGGATGCCGTATTCGACCAGCTTAGTTTTAACAGCTGCAGCCCGCCGTTCCGACAAAACCTGATTATATTTTTCCGGGCCGAGATCACAAGATTGACCAACCAGCGAAATCTTGCCCAGAATACGTTTTTCAGACAACATCTTGGCAAGTTTCTCCAAATCGCCCAGAAACTCTTCACGCAAATTTGAGGAATTCAAATCAAAAAACGCATCCGCCTTCACGTCTACTTCGTGTTTGATAATTTTGTATTCGGTAGAAATGGATGCCTCAGAAGCTGGTTCGCTGACCTCCAGTTGTGCTTCTTGGGTTTCGACATCGGGACGATAATTTTCAACAGATGACTCGGGACGATAATTTTTACCAGATGACTCGGGACGATAATTTTCACCAAATGTATAACGCCACACCAACATGGCACTGGTATCGCTGTTGTCTGGGTCGAAATCACCGGATCTTTCGGAAAGTTGAATATTCAGCGCGACGCCATAGGGGGTGCCGGAGAAGAATTTTTCCACGCCTGCGCTATAGGTATACTGTTCCGCATTATAGTCACCCCATTCATAATCGGCACCGACCCGGAGACGCCACAGTCCTTGCTCCATATATTTGCCGGCCCGCAGCCCTACACCGTAGTCGTAAGGCTTAGCAAAACGGCGGATTATAATGGTTGTGGTCTGGTCTTGCTGCCAAGAACCAACACTGTCCATACCGGTAAATGTTTCTGTTTGCGTGGAAGTACTGGGGCTGAGTTCGCGAGCATTACTGATACCTTTGGAAACGTAAGCACCGCCGAAAAAATGTTCATTTTCAAAACCCGCGCCAACGCTGACTTTGCGATCTGAATCGGCATTCTGATCGACACCGGCAAACAGCTTGGAAACAAAATGGGGTTGTTTTTCATCCCCAACCAGCCAGTGATAATTCAGCTTCAAACCGCCACCGATATTACCAAACCAAGCTTCACCGATAAATGCCGAGGTGTCGGTTTCGTTGAACACCTGCAGCACTTCACCGCTAAGATCGCCGTCGTTATTGATGCCGAGGCCTAAACGGGTACGATCGCCGGCATACTCCAGACGGGCATTACCGTCACCGCCTGACAAGCTGGTATCGGCTGTCTCTTCAGCAAGCACTCTGTTGGCTGTCATTAACACCGCGATAAAACCGTATAAAAAACATACAATACATTGTTTAATCATGGTTTCTTCCTTAATATCGGTGATGGGGTGAGGTGATAAAAAATTGTTTTTCCGCGCTTGCTAAAAAAATCAGGGGCGATTACCCATATCCGCCCCGGGATCCTCTCAATTACTGACTGACAAATTCACAATGGCAACTTGTTCAATAACAAATTGTCGTGGCTGCTGTCAATCAGAACATAGTCAATCTAATGATCTTATCAAGCCACGATAACTATCTGAAATCATAAATAATCATTGCCGGAAACAGGAATTTCTAGGGGTTAGAATGACGTTTTTATGGTCAAAAACGCAAATATAAGAAAAAAGCGTAGGGCGGGTGAGATCTCTCACGAATAAAGTGGAAGAATAAACAAACATAGGGACTGATCAGTCAACAAAGGCGCTATCAACCGAAGGACGCATGGTGGCAGATGATTATCAAGTCTGCTTTTAACTCCTAAAAAAGCCAAAGACGGACTTGATAATCATCTTAAAGTCACCCCCTTCAACAGATCAGGGGGTGGATCTCTGGATTCCCCAGGTCTTTATTTTGAGATTTCCCGTTTTATTTTAAGGTCGGGTAATCGGTATAGCCCTTTGGGCCTGGGGAGTAGAGAGTGGCCATATCAAGCTCGTTGAGAGCGGCCCCGGTTTTCCAGCGGGCCGGCAAATCCGGATTGGCAAGGAAAGGCCGACCGACGGCGATCAAGTCGCACTTGCCCAAGCGCAGGTCATTTTCAGCCCTTGCCGCATCATACCCCCCGGAAAGAATCAAGGTCCGCTTGAATATAGTGCGAAAGGTTTCTTTGATGGCCTCGGGGACCGGCGGCGCGCCCATGGCAGCGTGATCGACCAGATGAATATAACGAAGGCCTCGATCATTCAGTTGCTGGGCCAGATAGGTATAATCATCAGCCATTGTCTCATACAAAGTCATATCATTGTGCACCCCGTAAGGTGAGAGCCGGATGCCTACCCTGTCTTTGCCGATAGCGGTAATCGCCGCATCGGCCACCTCCAGGACAAATCGGGCCCGGTTCTCGATGCTCCCCCCATAGTTGCCAAGACGTTGATTGGTGTTCGGGCGGATAAACTGTTCGAGCAGATAACCATTGGCACTGTGCAGCTCAATGCCGTCAAAGCCTGCGGTAACCGCATTCTTGGCGGCCCGGGTAAATTCAGCGATGGTATTTTTGATATCTTCCCCGGTCATCTCCCTGGGGACGGGAAGAGGTTGCTTGCCCGCACTGTCGGTATGCATCTCATCTGCGGCGACAATGGCGGAAGGTGCCATAACTACAGCGCCGGCCGGCAGATTTAATGGATGGGCAATACGCCCGCAATGCATGATTTGGACGAATATTTTTGCCCCCCTATCATGAACGGCTGCGGTTATCTGTTTCCACCCTTCAACCTGGGCTTCTGAGAATATCCCGGGTATCCGGGGGTAACCCAGGCCATTGGGTGAAGGAGAAGTCCCCTCGGTAATGATCATGCCGGCTGTAGAACGCTGGCTATAGTATTTGGCCATCAGAGAGGTCGGAATATTGCCGGTCGCACGGCATCTTGTCATTGGCGACATGACCAGATGGTTCTTTAATTGTAGTTGTCCAAGATCGATTTTTGAATAAAGAATTGACATACGAATCCTCCAAAAATTGGGCTGAATGCCTCTATCTTTCTGGCTCAATGGAAGCCAACGTGTTCCTTATTCTATCATAGCATAGAGGAATCTCACTTGCTGAATAAGTCTGGGTGAAAAATTCTTTTGACATTACTTAATTGAAGCTCCCCGCGGCAGATAAGCGCAAGACTTCGAGCTGCGGGGAATCTCCGTATGGTAAGGATGTTATCATTAGATTCGCTCACTAACCCCGCAGCAGATAGCGAACAGTATGAAACTTCGAGCTGCGAAGAATGTGCCGCGCAGCAAATACCCTTGGGGTGCGTTTCACTTTGCATGTTCCAACTGAAAACAAAGGGATCAAATCGACTATTGACTCCTCTGAAGACTTTAAGATAAATTAATACTTCTCGTAACAATACGATGCTCCGAATCAACTAGTGATTTTAACGTTTAGCAACAAATTGAAGCACCGCTAAAAACAATCTGTTAAAAACTCAAGAGATCATGCATGAAATATTCTCTATCATACTGTGACATTACTAAAATCTCAGAAAACATCTTTGAGGTGGTTAGTAAAGAAGGAATCGTTATAGATAAAAATTGTGCAGAGGAGGCCTGGCACTTCTGGGATGGATTGCGCAAAGAACCATTCGGACTACTTGTTAATACCCAAAATTCATTCTCCCATTCCTTTGAAGGAGCTAGAGACATCGGACTTCATCCTCTTCAAAAGAAAACGGCCCTACTTTCTTGTAATGATAAACAAGAAACGGAGTTCAAAACAGCACTGCAAATCAAACAAGTAACAGGACATAATGCCAGCCACAAAACTTTCCGGAATAGAAATGAAGCTATTGAATGGTTGAATGATCTTAATTCGTAGTAATTTCAGACGAGACCTTTTACTTGTGAATGACTGAAGATATTATGAATGCTGGCAAAATCTAAAATATATAGACATCGCAAAAGCCAGCGGTCGAAACGTTTTGGGAGCACAGTAAAATTTACTAAGTGAATTATCTTAGGAGACGCGAAAAATGAGATCAAAATATTACATCGTTATCACAATCGCCATAACAATGGCTCTGTTATCCGGCATCGGTAGCGCACATAAAGCGTGGGCAGCTTCTCCCCAAGTAGACACCAACGGTGCCATAAATATTACTCCGACTTCAGCCACACTCAAAGGGTCATTCAGGCCACGTGACGTAAAGATAGATAGTGTTTACTTCGAATACGGCACAACCACAAGCTACGGAACAAAAGTACATCCGCCTCAGCAATGTGCGAAATATGATTGGGACACGGTATGTGACGTGCACAAACCTATTGTCAATCTAACGCCGCAGCAGACTTACCATTTCCGTCTCATCGTCAAATACTGGAACGATAATTTCAATGAGTGGCGGCTGGCAGGAGGTGGAGACAAGACCTTCTCCACGCATTATCCGCCCAAAGCAACTACAGGTGATGCGACGGACGTTAAACCTACTTCGGCAATGCTCCACGGCACAGCGAATCCGAACGGGAACAATACCGATGCCTACCTTTATTACTCGCCCGGCGGTACCCCTGCCGGCCAGAATGTCGGCTCAGGCACCAGCCCGGTACCGTTGAACATCAAAATTACCGGACTGACACCCGGGACAAAATACTCCTATTATCTGCGCGCCTCGAGCCCTGCGGGAAAATCAGATGGCGAACATAAAACTTTTTTCACACCCGACAAGCCGGTTGTAAAGACATATGACGCAACCAAAATCGGCACTCACGACGCAACACTCAACGGCAGCGTCAACCCCTCCGGCCTCGACACCATGTACTACTTTGAATATGGCGAAACCGCTTCCTACGGGATAACGAAATCCAAGGTATACGCAGGTAAGAGTATTAGCGCTTCGGCAGTTTCAATGGACCTGCCCAACTATTTCAATCCAGGCAAACTTTACCACTACAGAATAGTGGCCAGCAACAACCTGGGAGTGAGTTATGGTGCGGACAAGACCTTTACCACGGAAAAACTCGCCACTCCCTCGTCTACGACAGGAGGCGCGACTGATATAACCATCAGCACCGCGACACTCAACGGCGTAGTCAACCCACATAACGCTCAGACCATGTGGCACTTCGAATATCGGAAAGCCGGCACGGCGGTATGGAAAAAAACGGACAATAACGGAACCAGCGTGGAAAATAACTGGGACATAAGCGCCAAAATCTGGAGTCTGGACCCGGACAGCACATACTCATACAAACTCATCGCCACCAATGGCGCCGGCACAACAACGGGCGCGGAAAAGACATTCAAGACGGCCGCCCTTGCCTTGCCCACCGCTTCGACAGGCACGGCAAAAAATGTGACCAAATCCTCCGCGACCGTCACCGGAACTGTCAATCCCAATGATACGCCGACCTCTTACTGGTTCTGGTATGGAACATCAACGCAGTACACATCCCACACAACCGGCCAAACCGGATTGACGGGAAAGAACGACATTGCCGTTTCAACCGACCTCATCGGCCTGGCTCCCAATACAACATATTATTACCGCATCTCGGTAAACAACATCAAAGGAAGTGCCCAAGGGCAGGATAAATCTTTCAAAACATCGGATTTATCCAAGGCACCCGTGGTCAACACCAGCGCAACTCGCAAAATAACAAGTTCATCAGCCGAGATCAGCGGAACTGTCAACCCCAACGGTTTGGCCACCACATACTACTTTCAGTATGGTCCCACTACGGCCTATGGGAGTACAGCCCCCGCAACACCTCAATCGGCGGGAAGTTCAACAAGTTCGGCCCCCGTGTCCACTTCTCTTTTGAAGCTGATGGCTAACTCGACGTACCATTACCGCCTGGTGGCGGTTAGCAGCGCCGGCACCAGCTATGGAATGGACATGATGTTTAAAACTATTGCTTCCACCCTGACGCTTAAACCAAATCGAAACAAACCAAATCAGCCCACGTTACCCAGAAAATGAGACGAAGTAAGGGCGTTCCGCTTCGCCGCCTTTCCGACCGCTTCATAGCTGAAACATCACAAAGTGAAAGGGGTCTCTGCTTGACCTTTGGACGCCAAGCATTAACGAGGTAGAGTTCAACGGAAACAAAAATATGAAAACTGCCAAGAAAGCGGTTGAAGTGACTATATAAAAAAAGCCCCGGCATTATACCGGGGCTTTAAAGTGTAGATGTATGTAGATGCCTTCTCAACACCACCACACGGCAATGGTGCCCTCGGCGCGAATCGAACGCGCGACTCCAGGATTAGGAATCCTGTGCTCTATCCCCTGAGCTACGAGGGCAAAATACCAAAAGAAATACTCATTATTTCGCGGTACTTTATATCATGCCGACCGGAGAATATCAAGAAGGGAAAGGACTGAATAAAAGTTCCAGACCAAACATGCCGGAAATCCTTGGACAACCTTGCAGGACCAGAAGATAAGGAGATAAAATAATAGACGACAAATCTCCCACTCCCCTGGTCACTCGGTGAAGGAAACAACGCCACACTATTTACCAAAATACTCCCTGAGTTTGTCTCGCATGCTGTTGAGTTCAAATGGTTTTACCAGATAAGCATCACATAATTTACCTTCAACTAACTCGGCAATAAACTTTGGATCATGAACTGCGGTAGTCACTACGATCCGACATGACGCACCTGAACCACGTTCCGCTTCCAGGCGGCGGATCTCAGTGGCCACCGCCCTGCCATCCATGCCGGGCATCATGATATCCAGACAAATCAGGTCATAAGGCTTATTCACACTCAGAGCCCTTTTAAAGGCAATAATCGCTTCAAAACCGTTGACCGCGACATGCGTTACCCCGTATCCCATCAAAAATTCCTGCAGCATATAACGACAGACAAACTCATCTTCGACAATGAGAATTTTTAAACCCCCTACCCCTTTTTCAAGCGCAAGTTGTTCTTGCTCCCCATCTGCAACAGCCGCTTGCCCCTCCATCGGTGGCGGCTCACCAATAATTCCGCCGCCGGTTAATCCGGCAATAATTCTCTCGGAATCAGCGGACATCGTTAGCAGATCATCATCGCCGGCGTCGATTAATTTCAGGATATGATCGCGGGCCAGCAGCAGATTATCAATCAGGTTCTCGGTTAAAACCGCCTCACCATGGCGGACCGCGTCAATAGCCGTCTCAAATTTATGGGAAAAATCAGCCACCCGGTCAAAACCAAACATCGCGCCAGAACCTTTGACCGTATGGATATCCCGAAACAGACGGGCAATCAGATCAGGATCTTGCGGACTGCCCCTTAATTCCAGTAATGCCTGCTCCGCATCCTCAAGTAACTCATAGGCCTCATTTCTAAAGATCTCCGCTCCCGTTTCCATATTAAACCCGTTTATTTAAATCAGTAATGAAAAGCATAATTGACCATCCCTCTAATTTCACACTTAAAGCTGAGTTGAGTCGCTTGTCGACTCAAACGAGACTTATGCCCTTGTGGTATTACAACTCATTAACATTTTCACTTCTCCTGCCCTGACACACCCAGGAGGTTACAGGATTGACTGTAGGCCGCACCGTAATTCACAGAGCAAGACAGAAAGTTTCTCCGACCCGAGGTTATTTTTGGCGCCGGTTTCTATTTGTTGGGCCAATTCAGCCCACTCGGTCGCGCCGAGGTTGGCCAAAGACCCTTTAAGCGCATGAACCGTCATGGCCATCATTGCCATATCATTGACCGATAAGGCCTGACCGGCATCACTGAGTTGCTTGATGGCAACCGGCTTCAACCCTTTAATCAAAAAGTTGATTTTCTCATCGGTTAATAAAAATTTAATTCTCAGGTGTTCCTTAATATGGTCAATGTTTAAAGGGGTCCGGCCATTATCGGCTACTACAGTCGCCTGGGGGGAAGTCTCATCAACACACGATCGACAAGCGGTTTTACCGTTAAACCGCTTGAGAACAGCAAAAAGTTCCTCAAGTTTAATCGGTTTGGTCAGATAATCATCCATGCCGGCCGAAAGGCAAAATTCGCGATCACCAGTCATGGCCTGAGCGGTCATTGCAATAACCGGGGTATGCGTCCCTTTGATTTTGTTATGCAGTTTTTCAACCAGATCCTGATAATCTCTGGCGCCCGGCGCCTCTTCCTTTTCACAACGCCGGATAATCCTGGTGGCAATCAGCCCATCCATCTCCGGCATCATCACATCCATCAACACCAGATCATAGGATTTAACAGCCATCATTTCCAGAGCGAAAATGCCATTGTTGGCGACAGACACCACATGACCCGCTTTTTCAAGAAGTATCTGGGAAAGCTCCTGATTAAACAGATTGTCTTCCACCAGCAACAGGTTCAGGGAACAACCATGCTCTGGCGAACTGGTATTATTTGGTTGAAAAAGGTTGTAATTAGTACATCTTTCCTGATTAAGAACCGCGCTAATTGCCCGCCGAACATCCTTCATGCAAGTCAATCTGGTCAGACAGAAATAAATCCCTTTATCCGTACAAACCTTACATGGTTTGGGGTCATTGCTATTAAATATCGGGACAATCGGCGGCAATTTTAAATTTTTCCAGTCCCCATCAATGGTCTGCAAAACCATTTCCGGTTCCATCCCGGAATCGAATAAAATAAGTTGATATTTATCCTTTATTTCCAGATCCGCCAGAATATCACTGATCTCAGACAGGCTTACGCCCCGGACCGTTATCCCCCAGAATTCGAGATGCTCGGTAAAAACTCGGCGCAGATCAGAATTATCGCAGACATGCAAGACCCGGGTGTCCTGAAAACGGGCAAGTTGCTCACACGGCACCATATTCTTGCTAAATTGGGCGGTAAAGCTGAAACAACTGCCTTTGCCAACCGTGCTTTTAACCGAGATAGTGCCACCCATCAAACCTGCGAGTTTACGGCAGATAGCCAGTCCCAGGCCGGTGCCGCCATAATCACAAGAAATGGAGGAATCACTCTGACTGAAACTGTCAAAAATCAAATCTAATTTGTCCTGGGCAATACCAATTCCGGTGTCTTCAATCTCGATCCGGAGTTGCACGCTACTATCGGTTTCTGATTCAACCCAGGCCCGGGCCACAATATGCCCCTGATGAGTGAATTTAACCGCATTGCCAAGCAGGTTGATCAGGACCTGACGAATCCGGGACGAATCGCCGATCAACAGGTCGGGAAGCTGAGGCGGCAGATCACCATACATTTCTATTTTTTTCTCATGGGTCTTATGGGCAAAGATCTGCATGACACCGGCCAATTCATCCCGCAGATCAAATGGTTTGGCAACCAGTTCGATCTTTTCGGCCTCAATCTTTGAAAGATCCAGAATGTCGTTTAACAGGCAAAGCAGATGGTCGGCCGATTTCCCGACCTTTTCCAGATAGTTTTTTTGTTCAAGAGTTGTGGCGCAATCAAGGGCCAGGTGATTCATGCCGATTATGGCATTCATCGGGGTCCTGATTTCATGGCTCATATGGGCCAGAAAACTGCTTTTGGCCCGGTTCGCCTCTTCGGCCCGATGCATGGCCTTTTCCAGATCCTGCTCAAGTTTTTTGCGGCTGGCGATTTCATCCTGCAGCGAGGTAATTATGTGCCGTTCCCGCAAAACCCGCAACAACTTGGCATGCATCTCTTCACTGGAAAAAGGCTTACGGATATAATCGATGGCCCCGGCTTCGATGACATCCATAAAAGAATATTCAATCCCGTAACCAGTGATAATAATCACATCGATATGTGGAAAGTGATCTCTCACATATTTAAGCAGGGCCATGCCATCCATCTTCGGCATGTTCATGTCTGAAATAACCACGGAGATATCCTGACTTTCAAGGACCTCGATGGCCTCCAGACCATTACGGGCCAGATGGTATGCCGTAAACCCCATGGAAGACAGAAAATTGCCCATGAGATCTATGACAGGCGATTCATCGTCCACAACCAGAATCTGGCTGTCCTTATAATTATCCGGCAAGTTCTTTGGCATAATATCGTCAGAGATAAAAACAGTTATTCCTGGCATTTCAGGTTTGTAAAAATTAATACTCCCCGCAACAGATAACGAGCAACATGCAACTTCGAGCCGCAGAAAATGAACCCAGAGGGAGTAACATTAGGGGACATTTCGCTTTACATGTTCAATCATCATTCCTTCTTCTTAAGAGCCTATGGGAAAATATTCCCCAAGTCAAATCAGACGATCCGATTTCCCTTTAAATGTTTTGAACCAACTTGGTTGCACGGTTAACCGACGGTCAATGATTCAAAAGGCAATTACGATTTGAGAATCATTTTGCCCGGGCAGGAGGATTTTCTAATCTTCCCAAATAGCCTTAATAATAATTTGAGAGAGATTTTCAGACTTGGGGGAAAAATAAAACCTGGGTCATTATTTTTTAAAATAACTGGACTTGCGCAAAAATGTTCCCGCATAATAAAAAAAAGGAACCTAACCTGCCCGCCTTTGTTCCAGGGGCCTGCCAGGCAGATTCTTGAACAAATATTTTTTGCCGGAGGGAAAACTTATTTGGATTGAGTAATTTAAATAAGTAAGGAGAACTATGGTGGCAGAAGAAAAAACACGCGATGAAATCGACGACGACATTTACGACGAAGAGGAAGACACCCAGAAGGATAAATACCTGACCTTCCATCTGGCTGGAGAAGACTACGGGATCGAGATCCGGCATGTCACCGAAATCATCGGGATCCAGCGGATCACCGAGGTGCCGGACATGCCGGAATTCGTCAAAGGGGTAATCAATCTGCGTGGCAAGGTAATCCCGGTGATGGATGTTCGGATTCGGTTCAAGCTGCCTTTTCGTGAATATGATGAACGAACCTGCATCGTGGTAGTTGATATCAACAACACCACCATCGGGCTGGTAGTTGACCAGGTGCGCGAGGTAGCAGACATCCCCGAAGACCAGGTGGAGGCGCCGCCCAAAAGCGGCAAAAAAACAAGCAGTCGTTTTATTCAGGGATTGGGCAAAAAAGACGATGAGGTAAAGATCATCTTGAATGTTGACCAGCTTCTTTACGATGAGGAACTGGAAAAAATCGGCGCCGCCATCAAGTAATTAACAGCACGAGGGGAGATCTAACATGCTTAACTTCAAGAACATGAAAATTTTTGGGAAACTGATCAGCTCATTTTCTGTCGTGGCGCTGATCTGCGCGATTGTCGGGGCCGTTGGCTGGTATGGAATCAGGCAAACGGAAAACGCCTTGAATGAGGTGGCGGAAGTAAGACTTCCCGCCATTGAAGGACTTGGTCTGATGATGGAATCAATGAACGCCATCAAGTCTGCTGAACGGACCATGATCATCTCAAGCATTTCCGGAAGCGCCCGGCAGCACGAAATTGACAATCTGGTCACCCGTTGGGCTGAATTCGACCGAGGCTTCAATCTCTTTGAACCGCTCCCCAAGACCGCCGAGGGAACAATCCTGTGGAAAAAATTTCTGCCGATCCTGGAAACCTGGAAAAAGGAACACCGCAAGCTGACGGAAGAGGCCGACAAGGTGAAAATCGCCGATGTCGAGTCGCTCGAGGCCATTCTGGTCGGCCGCAAGCTTGATCACATCAGATGGGTCGGCCTGCTTGATAAAGCGGTCATTGAACACCAGAAATTCACCGGTCAACTTAATCCCGCCCTCTGTGGACTGGGCAAGTGGCTGGAAAAATATTCATCAGAAGACCCTTCCTTTAACGCCATCCTCGGCCAGTTCCATGACCCGCACAGTCGTCTTCATAATTACGGGGAAAAAATAAACGAACTTATCGCCAAAGGCCAGTATGGCGAAGCCAAAAAACTTTTCACTGATGAGGTGGTGCCAACCCTGGTTAGCATTGAAGCAAAATTCGATGAAGCAATTCGCGTGGTAGCTTCTTATGATGAAAATCTTAGGCGGGCCATTGAGATTGGTTTTGGAAGTGAGCGGGAAGCCTTCGGCGAGACCATGAAAACCCTGGATGAAATTTTCGAACTCAACGCAAAGGCGGCGGAACAAGCCATGATAGACGGAGAAGAAACCGCCAACCGCAGTAAAATCACAGCGCTGGTCGCGGTCCTGCTCGGGATGTTTATCGCGATCACCTTCGGCTATTTAATTGCCGGCATGATCGCCACGCCCTTAAACAAAACCGTTGAGATGCTCAAGGAGATGGGCAAAGGCCATCTTGACATGCGGCTTAATCTTGACCTGAATGATGAAATCGGCATCATGGCCAAAAATATGGATGAGTTTGCCGACAGTCTCAAAAACGAACTGGTGGCCGCCCTGGTCAAGTTGGCCAACGGCGATCTCACCTTTGAGGCCATCCCGCAAGACAGCAAAGACGCAATCAGAAACGCTCTGAAGAAAACCGGCGATGATCTCAACGATATCATGACCCAAATGAACCTGGCCGGCGAACAAGTCGCCTCGGCCTCAGGCCAGGTTTCCGACGCGAGCCAGTCATTATCGCAAGGAGCAACCGAATCGGCGAGTTCCCTTGAAGAGATCACCAGTTCAATGACCGAAATGGGTTCCCAGACCAAACAGAATGCCGAAAACGCCAACCAGGCGAACCAACTGGCCGGCCAGGCCCGTGACGCGGCCGAAGGCGGCAACAAGCAGATGGAAGAAATGGTCAAGGCAATGAGTGAGATCAGCGAATCAGCCCAGAATATCTCGAAAATAATCAAGGTAATCGACGAGATTGCCTTTCAGACCAACCTGCTGGCCTTAAACGCGGCAGTTGAAGCCGCCCGGGCCGGCCGCCATGGCAAGGGCTTTGCCGTGGTCGCCGAGGAAGTCAGAAATCTGGCGGCCCGCAGCGCCAAGGCAGCAGGGGAAACTGCCGTACTAATTGAAGGCTCGGTCAAAAAGACGGAAAACGGCTCCGAAATTGCCGACCGTACCGCCGAGGCATTAAAAGATATTGTCTCCAGTGTATCCAAAGTAACCGATCTGGTGGCAGAAATCGCCGCCTCCTCCAATGAGCAGGCCCAGGGAATCTCGCAAGTTAATGAAGGACTGGCCCAGATTGACCAGGTTACCCAACAGAATACCGCCAATGCCGAAGAATCGGCCGCCGCCGCCGAAGAACTTTCCAGCCAGGCGGCCCAGCTGCGGGGAATGCTTGGCCGATTCATCCTTAAAAACGATACCGGAGGCCGCCAGCAGTTCACACCCTATAAGCAAGCCGCTTTACCGCAAACTCCGCGCCGATCCGGTCACGACGAATGGGGAGAGGCCTCAGCCAGAGATGCCAAGCAGATTAAACCAAGCGATGTCATTGCCCTGGATGACACGGAGTTCGGCAAATATTAAATTTAACGAGAAGGGACAGAGTTTCACACTCTGTCCCTTCAGGTTTTTGATCGCGCCGAAATGCCGAGAAACTCACCAGACAACTGTTTATCCGCCACCATTACCGACCGGGAATTCAACCTGATCCGCACCCTGGTGTATGACCGATTCGGGATCAATCTCACCGAACAAAAAAGGTCACTGGTAGTCGGACGTTTACAGAAGCTTTTACGGGACACCGGCTTCAAAAACTTCCAGGATTATTACAACCATGTAATCAGTGACCCGTCAGATCAGGCCCTGGTCAGTTTAATCAACCGGATATCCACAAACTATACTTATTTTAACCGGGAGAAAGCCCATTTTGACCTGATGCAGCAAAAGACTCTGCCGGAGATCAGCGCAAAATTAAAAGCCCTCGGCCGCCGCGACTTACGAATTTGGAGCGCCGGTTGTTCCTCGGGAGAAGAGGCTTATATGCTGGCCATCCTGATTTGTGAATTTTTCGGCAATGAATACGGTTTCTGGGACGGCGGCCTCCTGGCGACTGATATTTCGGAGTGGGTATTGAGCAAGGCCAGAGAGGGAGTTTATGAAGCGGAACAGATAAAGAAAATTCCAAAATATCTGACCGGTAAATATTTTACTAAGAAAAACGATGGCAGGTGGCAGGCCAATGAACGGCTTAAAAAAGAAGTGACCTTCAGAAAATTTAACCTGATGAACAAAACATTTCCCTTCAAAAAACCTTTCCAGATCATTTTCTGCCGCAACGTGATGATCTATTTCGACGAAATAACCAGGACCGAACTGGTACGCAGGTTTTATGAAGCGATGGAACCGGACGGCTATTTTTTCATCGGACATTCGGAAACATTAGGCCGGCAACAAAATCTGTTCCGATATCTGATGCCGGCAGTCTATCAAAGAATATAACAGGAAATTAAAGGGATTCTCCGTGGCCCAAAAAAAAATAAAAGTCCTGATAGTTGACGACTCCTCTCTGGTCAGAAATATACTGAGCCAGGGATTATCATCCGATCCCGGCATTGAGGTGGTGGGCACCGCCCCAGACCCTTATGCGGCAAGGGACATGATTGTCTTAAAAAAACCAGATGTCCTGACCCTGGATGTGGAAATGCCGAAGATGGACGGCGTCCAGTTCCTGCGAATGCTGATGCCCCAGTATCCGCTACCGGTGGTGATGGTCAGCGCCCTGACCCAGAAAGGCAAACAAATCACCCTCGACGCACTGGACGCGGGAGCGGTGGATTTTGTCTCCAAACCGGCCACCGACCTGGCCCGGGGACTTAACGCGATGATTATGGAACTTCTCACCAAGATCAAAATCGCCTCAACCGCCAATGTTTCACACTGGAAAAACAAGCGCCCATCCCTGATTCCGGCTAACCTGATCAAAAGTGCGGCCCTGGCTGAATCAACCGACAAGGTAATCGCCATCGGCGCCTCCACCGGCGGCACCGAGGCAATCAAGCAGGTGATCACCCGCTTCCCCGCCACGACTCCCGGGGTGGTAATCGTCCAGCACATGCCTTCAGGCTTTACCAAAATGTTTGCCGACCGACTCAATGAAATATGCGCCATGCAAGTCAAGGAGGCAGAGACCGGCGACCGGGTAATGGCCGGCCGGATCCTGATCGCGCCGGGAGAAAAACATATGACGGTTAAACGTTCAGGCGGGGTCTATCAGGTGATTTGCCAGGTCGGCGAAAGGGTCTCAGGCCATTGTCCCTCGGTTGATGTCCTGATGAACTCGGTGGCCAAACATGTCGGCGCCAACGCGGTCGGCATCATCCTGACCGGCATGGGAGCCGATGGGGCAGACGGCCTGAAAGCCATGCGGAAAGCCCAGGGTCGGACCATGGCCCAGGACGAAAAATCCAGTGTGGTTTACGGCATGCCCAAAGAGGCATTTGAAAGAGGCGGCGCCGAAAAAATCGTCCCCCTTGACAAGATTGCCCAGGAAACCGTGAATATTCTAACCCAAAAAAATTGAGTACGGGTAAGCCATGACAAACGACAGTTTAGAAGAACAACGCGAGATAGTAGAAGAATTTGTCCAGGAATGCACCGACCTGATTGATCAGCTGGAACCAAGTATCATTGAGATGGGCAATGACATAAAGGAGTCGGACTTTGAGCTTTCGGAAGATACCCGGCAACTGATCAACGAAGTGTTCCGCTTGTTTCATTCGATCAAGGGCGGCGCCGGCTTCCTGGCACTGGGCAATATCTCGACCACCGCCCACGCTGCGGAAAATCTTCTTGATGAAATCAGAACCGGCTCAATATTGTTGAACCATGACCATGTGGACCTGTTTTGCAAGACAATCGACTTCACCCGTGAAGCCCTCGACTTGGTGGCTGCCAATCTGGGCGACGGCGGGATGGAAACACAAGCCGAAGAATTGACAACCCTGCTGCGCACCGCGATTAGTTTAAAAACCACCGCATCGGAAAAACCCGTTGCCAAAAAAGCCGCCCCTCCGAAAAAAAAGAACGGCCCGCCGCCTCCCCCGGAGCCGGTCAAAAAAGAAGAACCGGTTTTTGAGTTTACAATAACGCCGGACATGGTTGAACGTTTTACCCAGGAAGCGGACGAACAGTTACAGGAGGTCGAACAAGGGCTATTAAAATTTGCCGATAACAAGGCCGACCCGGAAACCCTTGGTGAATTATATCGCCATATCCACAGTTTCAAAGGCAATTGCGGTTTCATGGGTTTTGGCGACATGGAAAAACTGAGTCACCAGATGGAAACCGTGCTTGACGCGATCAAATCAGAAGCCGACTTCGGCAAGGCCAAACCGGCCGATCCCTTGCTGAGTCTTCTGGATGTGCTCAAACAGGCCTTGGGCGATATTTCCCAAAACGGCAAAGGTAAAATCGAAGGGGTTGAACTTTATATCGATCTCCTGCAGGACCTTCTTCCAGAAGGCTGGGGCTCCTCCAAAAAGACCACGACCGAAAAGCCTCCCCGGGTCGGGGAAATCCTGATCGACCAGGGCGTAATCAGCGAGGAGACCCTTGACCAGGCGCTGGACATTCAAAACAAACCAATCGGTAAAATACTGATCGATATGGGGGCTGCTTCCGAGGTTGAGGTCGATAACGCCTTAACCGATCAAAATAAAAAAAGAAAACCAGCCCCCAGCCCGGATCTTGACCGGACATCACCGACGGCGATCAAACGGCAGGACATCCGAGTTGATCTGGACAAACTCGATACTTTAATTAATCTGATCGGCGAGATGGTCATTGCCGAGAACATGCTGGTCCACAGCCCTGACCTGAAGGGTCTCGAACTGGAAAACTTCCAGAAATCAGCCCAGCAAATGAGTAAACTGATCAAGGAACTGCAGGAAGTGGCGGTGACCATCCGAATGATCCCGGTCGCCGGTCTTTTCCGACGCATGACCAGACTGGTCCACGACCTTTCCCGAAAGTCCGGCAAAAAAGTGGACCTACAGTTATTCGGCACTGAAACGGACCTGGACAAAACGGTCATTGAGACAATCACCGACCCCCTGGTCCATCTGCTGCGCAATTCTCTCGACCACGGGGTTGAGACTCCCGATGAACGGCTGAAAAACAACAAGCCGGAAACCGGCATTATTAAGCTCTCGGCCAGCCACGAAGAAGGCGAGGTCTGGATCACCCTTGAGGATGACGGCCGCGGTCTGAACCGGGACAAAATCATCAAAAAAGCCATCGCCAGCGGCCTGATTGACGGAGACGGCTCCGACCTTGATGACCGGGAGGTATCGAACATGATCTTCCTGCCCGGCTTTTCGACGGCCGACAAAATAACCGACGTTTCCGGGCGAGGGGTCGGGATGGACGTGGTCAAGCAGAACCTGGCCAAAATAGATGGAAAAATCATTGTCGACAGCCGCCCGGGAAGCGGCACCCGAACCACACTCCGCATCCCTCTTACCATGGCGATCATCGACGGCATGCTGACCAGAGTCGGCAAAAGCCATTACATCGTGCCGATCCTTTCGATCAAGGAATCATTCCGGCCTACGCCAAAACTGATCACCACCTCGCCGGCAGGAGATGAGATTGTCCGGATCCGGGAAAAATTATACCCGGTCATCCGTCTCCACGAAATCCACAAGATAGAACCGGATAGTCGGGAGTTATCGGAGGGGATTCTGATCATGCTGGAAGATGGCGATAATACCACCTGCCTGTTTGTCGACGAGATTATGGGCCAGCAACAAACCGTGATCAAAGGTCTTTCCGAATATATCGGCAAGATGGGAGAAGCCAGGGGGGTCTCCGGCTGCACGATTTTAAGCAACGGCGATGTCTGCCTGATCCTAGACGTCGGGTCCCTGATCTAGACAAGTTCAACCAATAAGATCGTTGACAATGCCAAACAGCCAAACCGCAAAACAACCGGTTGACCTTTCGATCATGACCGAGATCGCCGGTGAAAACCGGGAGATGATCACCCTTCTGATCAAACATCTGCTCAAAGAATATCCGGTAAAGATTGCCGAAATGCGCCAATCAATAGTGGGCAACGACCCGGAAAAACTCAGAGAAGCCGCCCATAAGCTAAAGGGAACAGTCAGTAATTTTGGTGCCCGACAGGCCCACGAAATGGCATTCGCCCTGGAAAAAATGGGGAAGGAAAATCTACTGGATCAGGCCACGGAAACACTGGCAAAACTGGAACTGGAATTTTACCGGATTGAAAAATATCTCAAAGTAAACTACCTCTGATAAAGGAGAGGCCGAACATGAAGATCCTGATCGCTGAAGACGATTTTGTCTGTCGTACCCTGCTGCAGGAAATCCTTGCCGAACAGGGAGTATGCCATGTGGCGGTAGATGGTCTTGAGGCCATGGCCGCTTACCGCAACGCACTGGAAGACGGCAAACCTTTTGACCTGATCTGCCTTGACATCATGATGCCCGGTCTGGACGGGCAACAAGTCCTGCAGGAGATCAGAAAAATCGAGCAGGAAAGAAATATCGGCGGCAAAGAGATGGTCAAGGTGATCATGACCACGGCCCTGGCCGACAGCAAGAACATCATGCGGGCCTTTATAAAAGGCAGTTGTGAATCATACCTGATCAAGCCGATTGACAAAGACAAGCTACTGGCCGAAATAAAGAAGCTGGGACTATCGGCCAAAGATTGATTACAGGGAAAAGATAAATTGGCTAATCTGGTAGTAGGGGTAGGAGATTTCGCTGTCTCAAACGACCCTGAAGATATAATAAAGACCTTTGCTCTGGGCTCTTGTGTCGCAATAATCTTCTTGCACAAGACAAGCCGCACGGTCGGCATGGTCCATGTGGCATTGCCGGAGTCCCGGATCAAACCGGAAAAGGCTGTAACCATGCCGGGCTATTTTGCCGACACCGGCATCCCGGCAATTCTTAAGGCGATGAACGCCAAAGGGTGCGTTACCGGCGGCAACAACATGATCATCAAACTGGCCGGCGGCGCCTCGGTCATGGACACCAATAATACTTTCAACATCGGCAAACGAAATATCTTAAGTATCAAAAAAATACTATGGAGTCTGGGGATGGGTCCGACAACCGAAGATCTGGGCGGCACCTTCAGCCGCACAGTGACCGTCCCGGTAAAGACTGGCAAAATCACCCTTTCCTGCCCCGGCAAAAAGGATTGGCCGTTATGACCAAAAGCATAAAAGACGACATATTAAAGGCCATCCGGGAGGTACCGCTCATCTCCCCTTCCGCCTCGCAACTCCTGGAAATTTCCAACGACCCGGACCACGGTCTGGTCGACCTCGTAAACATCGTCAAGCACGATGCCCCGCTAACCGCCCAGCTTCTACGAATAGTAAATTCCGCCGCCTTCAGCCGCCGGGCGGAAATCACCTCCATCGACCGGGCCCTCTCCCTTCTGGGCGAAGACATGGTGGTCGGTATGGTCCTGGCTGATGCCGCTTCACACCTCTTTGATTCTTCTCTTGAAGGATACGGCGGAGCCAAGGGAGACCTCTGGGAGCATAACCTGCGCAGCGCCGTGGCCGCAAAAAAGATTGCCGCCTATTCCAAAACCAGGGTCAACGGAGACACCTCATTTACCTGCGGACTGCTTCACGATCTGGGCAAGGCCATTATTTCCGATTATTTAAAAAATACCCCGGCAGAAATAATCCCCGCCATCGCGCAAGGCAAATTCAACAACTACTCCGCCGCCGAGCAGGAAATTCTGGGACTGGACCACGCCGAAGTTGGCCTGGAACTCGCCCGATACTGGCAGCTGCCGGAACCGCTGCCCAGCGTTATCGGATATCACCACAAGCCCGATCAGGCACCGTCGGAAATAAAACCGCTGGCCTATGTGGTGCATCTGGGCGATATAATCGCCATGCTCAGCGGCGGCGGCACCGGCTCCGACAATCTGTTCCATGGCCTGGTCCCGGAATATGTCGACTATATTGACCTGAACAACGACGATCTGGCCCTGGTTGTTATTGAGGTTAATGAAGAGTTCAACCGGATAAGGAATTCTTTAGGCAGAGAAGGAGTGGAACAATGATCCGTATTGCCATTGTTGATGATTCGGAAACAGCCAGAATGTTCATTCGTCGATGTCTCGAAATTGTAGGCTTTTCTAAAGCTAATTTTATTGAGGCGGACAACGGCAAAGACGCCCTGGAAAAAATCAAGAAAACGCCGGTCGACCTGATTCTGACCGATCTGACCATGCCGGTGATGGACGGCGAGACCTTACTGAAATGGATCAAATCAAATCCCAAACTATGTGAAATCCCGGTACTGGTCATCACCAGCGCCGGCAACCCGGCCAAGGAATCGGAACTGATAAAAATCGGCGCGATCGGCGTCCTGCCTAAACCGATCTCACCGGCAAAACTCAATACCTTTTTAGCGCCATTTATGAAGGACAAGGAGGAAGAGCAATGACGGAAACCCAGAAAAAATGGGACGACATCATGTATAGCGCCATCTCCGAAACCATCGAGAGTATGGCCTTTATGGAAGTTATCCCAACGGACGACAGTCATGAACCGGAAAAAGACTGTCTTTGTGTTTCGCTGCTGGTCCATGATCCGGTCCAGGGCGAGTTTGAACTTTTCATGGGCCGGGATTTAATAACCATGCTGGCTGACACCGTCTATGGCCCGGTCATGGCGGAGGTATCCGACCAGAACATCTTTGACTTGCTGGCCGAAATTCTCAACACCGTGGTCGGAAGATTTATGAGCGACATCCTGCCGGAAGACACCAGCTTTAAGCTTGGGGTGCCGGAAATCTGTGTCGGCGACTGTTCCAGAAATACCAGCTCGCTTAAAAAATGGGAATATATCATCGAGGATTTCACCTTCGGCCTGACGGTCACCGGAGAATCGCTGCTCAAGCTCCGAAATACAACATAAACCGAATTAACCTCCATCCCCACGAGCAGGAAAATGACGAGTGACAAGGGGGAAAACTCGTTACTATTTACTCGTTTCTTGTCACTTTCAGTTAAAGATACCGAACCAACCAAATCCCGCCGTAAAAAACACGGCCCTGTTTTCCGGTTCAAAAAATAACCCTTGCCTGGTAGATGCAAAAACCATGTTATTAAAAGCCGCCAACCGTTTCCAAAACTTCAAGATGTTTATCTGGGTGATGCTTTCGCTCTGGACCATCACGGTCGGTGGTCTGCTCTATCGAAACACCTTAAACATAAAAAATCACACCCGGGAAAGATTAAACCACGATGCGACGATCAGCCTGCAGATCGAAAACGCGCTTCGAGCGTGGGGAACATCCCATGGCGGCGTATATGTGGAAATCGATGAAAAAACTCCGCCCAACCCTAATCTGGCCCACATTCCCGAACGGGATATCACCACTCTGTCAGGGAAGAAACTGACTCTGATGAACCCGGCCTACATTAACCGCCAGTTCAATGAGCAACATTTCATTAAACTCGGGATTATCGGTCACTTAACAAGTTTAAAACCTTTTCGCCCCGAAAACAATCCCGACCCCTGGGAAAGCAAGGCCTTAAAAATCCTGGAAGAAGATCGGAAGGAATTCAGGGAAATAAGCAAAATTAACGGCGATCAATATCTTCGACTCATTACACCGCTGATCATCAAAAAACCCTGTCTTAAATGCCATGGAGGTCAGGGATATAAGGAAGGCGACCTGCGAGGCGGCACCTCAATCTCCATTCCGATGGAACCGTACCTGAAAGATGAAAGAGAAGAGATCTTTTCCCAGAGAGTTTCCTTTATCTCTTTATGGTTCTGGGGCTTGATTATCATGTGGCTGGCCCTTCAGGGACTGGCTAAAAAAATCAAGGAAAGGGACGATGCCCAGGAAGAACTAAAAAGTTACCACGATCAGCTTGAAAAAATCGTGGAAGAACGGACCAGAAAGCTGACGGAAGTAAATGTAAAAATGGGAGAAGTGTCAGCCAATCATGAGCAGACGGCAAGAAAATACGAAGAGCAGAGCAAGTTTCTGCAAAACATCCTTGATTCTCTTACCCACCCGTTTTATGTGATCGATGCCAACGATTTCACAATCAAACTGGCCAACAAAGCACTTAATCTGGAAAATTCCGGCCCCAACCCGACCTGCTACCAGGTGACCCACAACAGTGACAGCCCATGCAATGGCGCCGACCATCCCTGCTCAATCATGGAGGTCAAAAAAACAAAAAAACCGGCAGTTGCCGAACACATTCATTACAGCCATGACGGACAGCGACAGTTCCACGAAGTTCACGCCTATCCGATCTTCGACCAAGACGGCAAGGTATCGCAGGTCATTGAGTACAGCCTGGACATCACCCAGCGCAAAGAAGTCGAAAAGGCCCTGGAAAAAGCAAAAATTGCGGCGGAAAGCGCCAGCCGGACCAAGAGCGAATTTATCGCCAACCTCAGCCATGAAATACGAACCCCGATGAACGGCATCATGGGGATGACCGACCTGCTGTTATCAAGCGAGGCCTCGCCGGAAAAACAACGGCAGTATCTAGGATTGATCCAGACATCTTCCTATCGACTACTGGATACCATCAACGATATTCTAGACTTTTCAAAGATGGAAGCCGGCAAAGTAAAACTGATCGATGTCCCTTTCGATCTCCATCGGCTCATAAAAGAATTGATAAGACTCAGCGAAATAGAGGCTGACAAAAAAGGACTCTCACTTGATCATAAAATCGAAAGCGGCATTCCGGAACACCTTACCGGAGACCCCGGCCGCCTGCGACAAGTCCTGACTAACCTGCTGCACAACTCGATAAAATTCACCGAAATAGGCGGGGTGCAACTTACCGTCAAGAAATTACGAGAACTGAGAGGAGGGGAAGGCAGGGAATCAATTGAACTGATTTTCACCGTTCAGGACACCGGGATCGGGATCTCACCAGAGAATCAGACAATGATCTTCGACTCATTTACGCAGGCGGATGGTTCCATGACCAGGGCCCATGACGGCATAGGGCTTGGCTTGTCGATCGCCGCCAAACTCTGCGCCATGATGGGTGGCGAGATATGGGTGGAAAGCGATCCGGGCAAAGGATCGTCTTTTCACTTCAATGCCATCTTCAATAGATACAAGAATCCCGCGTCGGAATCCTTGCCGACCACACCAGACCAGGTAGAATTATCTATCTTGTTGATCTCCGACAATATTAACTCCCGGCAGGACCTGACAACCATTCTGCAAAAAAGAACCAGGAATCTGAAAGTTACCGAATCCGGCCCCGAAGGTCTGGCCGCAATGGGGAAACAATTATTTGATCTGGTCATGCTCGACAACCATAAGACCGACGACAACGCCTTTGAGATAGCCGAAAAGATCCAACAGCAAAATGAGATCAATACCAGACCCACCATTATAATGCTGACCTCCTACGGCGAACGGGGCGATGCCGCCAGATGCCGGGAATTGGGAATTACCGCCTATCTGAGCAGACCGTTCATTGAAGCTGAGATATTTGAGGCAATCAAAAAATCAATAGCCGGCAAGGATAACTCTACTGGCAATCTCCCGATCACCAAACACTCAATCAGAGAACAACAACCGAGTATTCGCATCCTGCTGGTTGAGGATGATTATGTAAACCGGATCCTGATTGAAAAGGTACTGGAAAAACAAGGCTGGAAAATAATAAAGGCGGAAAACGGAGTGGAGGCCCTGGCAGCCTATGAAAACAACCCCTTCGACTTGATCCTGATGGATATCCAAATGCCCAAAATGGATGGTTTTGAAGCAACCCGAGCGATCCGAAAAAAGGAAAAAGAAACCGGCCGACATGTGCCGATCATCGCTCTTACCGCCCATGTTTTGGAAGAGGACCGTCAAAAATGCCGGGAGGCGGGCATGGATGACCATATCGGCAAACCGATCAGAATCAACGTGCTGCGAGAAACCGTGGAAAAGCATTTAACCTGAGACAAAACTCTGAAAAGAAGGTGCCCAACAGTTTGTACTTCAAGTTGACAGAAAGCGAAATTGAAGATTACATAAAATATCCGCATCGTCGGGGACGTAAACATCCGAGTAAAAAAGTGACGAGCAACCAGAGAAAAAACTTGTTACTATTTACTCGTTACTTGTCTCTGTCAGATAAAAATCTCTAGTCAGACCACTACTGTCGTCTCTCAAAAAAGGACCACCAAAGTATGAAACTGGCAACCGCCGAACAGATGCGCCGACTGGATGCCGTCGCCATCGACGAATACGAAATACCCGGCATGCTTCTCATGGAAAATGCCGGGGCCGGGACCGTCAGAGCAATTGTTCAACATTTCGGGAACTTACGTGGTCAAAAAATAGTAATTTTTGCCGGGCCAGGCAACAACGGCGGCGATGGTTTTGTGATCGCCCGCCATATCCATCAGGCAGGCGGCGATCCCATAGTTTGCGTGCTGGTTGATCCCGGCAAGATAAAAGGGGATGCCGCCACCAACCATAAAATAATCCAGAATCTTCTGATCCCGATCTATTATTTTCGCTCGACAAAAGAATTGGCGACAGCCGTTTCTCATTTAAAAAAATGCCATCTGATAGTCGATGCAATTTTTGGCACCGGTCTCACCCGCAATATAAGCGGTCATTTCGCGGACTGCATAAAACTGATCAACCAGACCAACTGTCCGGTTATCTCGGCGGATATCCCTTCCGGCCTGCACAGCGACACCGGCAATCCCCTCGGCATCTGCGTCCAGGCGACCCTGACCACGACCTACGGTCTGGCCAAGGTTGGACAGATTATCGAACAGGGTCCCAAATTCACCGGCATTCTGGAAGTGATTGATATTTCAATCCCGCCGGACGCGATTGAAATGGCAGACCTTGAGTGTACTGTCCTGGATAAGCAAGAAGTAAAAAACTGGCAACCGAAACGAAAAAATGACGCCCATAAAGGAACCTTTGGTCATTTGTTAATCGTGGCAGGTTCCCGCGGCAAAACCGGGGCCGCCATTTTAAGCGGCCAGGGAGCCCTGCGCTCCGGGGCCGGCCTGGTCACCATCTGCGTACCCGCCACCCTCAATGAAATATTAGAAACATCCCTGATCGAGGCGATGACTATCCCTTTAGAAAAATCTAACGCCGGCTATCCGGTTAATCAGGATTTGGTCCAAATAACCAAAGCGGCGGCCAACAAACAGGCGATGGTTCTTGGACCGGGGCTAGGAACCAATGAGAAAACCGCCGAACTGGTCAACAACCTTTACCACAAGATCAAGATCCCGATGGTGGTTGATGCCGATGCCTTAAACACCCTGTCCTTAAAAGAATCGCAAATCCACAAACCGATGGCCCCCAGAATCATGACCCCGCATCCCGGTGAAATGTCATGGATGACCGGCATCCCGACCAAAGAAATCCAGGAAAACCGAATTGAAATCTCCAAATTATTCGCCAAACAAAACGGGGTTTTTCTGATCTTAAAAGGAGCAGACACCATAGTTGCCTCTCCCGACGGCAGAATCGCGATCAACAAGACCGGCAATCCAGGAATGGCCGCCGGCGGGATGGGAGATGTCCTGGCCGGACTGATCGGCGGACTGCTGGTCCAGGGACTTACGCCTTGGCAGGCCTCATGTCTGGGGGTCTATGCCCATGGCCTGGCCGGTGACCGCCTGGCCGCCACGCAGAAAAGTTCTTTCGGCCTATTGGCCTCGGAGCTGGCGGCAAAACTACCGATGGTATTAACCAAGCTTGCATGTTAATTTAGGTCTTTAAAATAAATAGACCTGTTTACTTCAATCATATAGACACGGAAATTTTCCATTTTTAAAGTCAAAAATATCTTGATGCCCCCTGTGTCTGTATAGTCAATCGACATTATTTACCAGAAACACCTTAATGGAGAACACGTTATATGCTCACCGCCAAAGATATCATGACCAAGGAAGTAATCAGCGTGACCCCGGATATGCCGGTGGACAAACTAGCCGTTATCTTATGGGAAAATCGGATAAGCGGTGCGCCGGTGGTTAACGCTGACGGCAAATTAATTGCCGTGGTCACCGAAAGCGATCTGGTTGACCAGACCAAGAAAGTCCATATCCCTACCGTCTTAAACTTCCTCGACTCGGTCATCTACCTGGAGAACCCGGATAAAATAGATAAGGAAATAATGAAGATGACCGGCACCACCGTTAAGGATATCTGCTCGGACAAACTTGTCACCGTTAACGAAGATACGCAGCTTGATGAGATTGCCACCATCATGTCCGACAAGAAACTTCATACCCTGCCGGTTGTTCGTGACGGGAAATTAGTCGGGGTAGTCGGCAAATCAGATATTATCCTGACCTTGATCAAAAAATAGCAGCCGGCCAGTCTTTGAAGTTCCCCGCCGCCTGCCACAAAAAGACAACTCAGGTCAGAAAGAAACCCGGACCAGTCCCCGGACCGAATTGCCGACATACAGCGCGTCGGCATTTTTCAAGTCATCAATCGTCAGGACCGACTCCTTGACCTTGATCTTTTCTTCATCATTGCCGGCAGAACCGGGACAGCCGGCCAATAAATATTGCCTGAATACCCCGGCCAATAACCCGCTCGTCAACGGCGGCGTATAAAGGACATCGCCCTTACGGGCAAAGATATTGGTGATGCTGCCTTCAGTGACCTCCCCTTTTTCATTACAAAAAACCACCTCGACAAAACCGTCTTGCACGGCTTGTTCCCTTTGCCGGTCAAACAGTTGCCGGCAGGTGGTTTTATGGTAAAGAAACAGCGATGAGGAATCGGTCCGCTGATTGGAAAGGACGATCCGAGGCAAATCGTCAACCGGACCATCGTCGATAGTCGGCAGACATTTGACAAGGGGAGGCAGACAGGCGGTCGCCGTAACTTCAAGTTGCCCGTCTTTATGCAGTAATAAACGTACCCGATAGCCGGTCTGACCGATCTCAGACAAGGCGGAGACCTCTGATGACATCTGCGCCAGGCGCTCGATTACCTGATGACGCTCAACCGGATAGCCAAAATATTGAGCGGAAGCAAGCAGCCGGTCAAGATGATAATCAAACAACCAATAACCTGCTTGTGGCAACCAGAGCAAGGTCTCGATCAGCTGAAAAACCGGAGAGGGATTGGTCAGAAAACGTCCTTTCAGTTTACATTCCTCCCACTCCTTTTCCGGATCGGAATCATAGACGATCCCGGACCCCAGTCCCATTTCGCCGTGGCCGCCATCCAAAACAACAGTCCTGATCGGAACATTAAAAACCGCGTCCCCTTCCGGCGAAAGGTAGCCGATGCCGCCGGTGTATATCCCACGACTTTCCAGCTCAAGCTGCCGAATGATCTCCATGGTCCGAATCTTGGGCGCACCAGTGACCGATCCGCAAGGAAAAATGGCCTTGAAAATTTCGGCCAGAGTCACCCCGTCGCGCAACTCCCCTTTAATGCTGGAAGTCATCTGATACAAGGTTTCGTAGGGTTCGACATCGAACAGAGAGGTCACCTCGACCGAACCCATCCGACTGAGACGACCAAGATCGTTACGCAGCAGATCAACAATCATTACATTTTCGCTGCGATTCTTGATGTCATTGCGCAGAAAACCGGCAAGTAAGGAATCTTCCTGCCTGTTCCGGCCCCGAACGCCGGTACCCTTCATCGGCTTGACCCAGCAGGTATCACCCTTCTTTCTAAAAAAAAGTTCCGGCGAAAAAGACAGCACCCGCCGCTCACCCCTTTTGAGATAGGCCCCGTAAGATACACTCTGATTGCGACGCAACGTTCGATAAAGGGCATCAACCGATCCGGAAAAATCAAAGAGAAGCTTCAGCGTATAATTGACCTGGTAGGTATCACCCGCTTCAATAAACTTTTTTATCTCATTAATTTTCAGGATATAGTCATCATGCTGCTGATTTAAGCGGATATTCCCCAGAGTATAATCCGCCGCCGCCGGCTCCTCATTTGCGACAGGCCAAGCTTCTCCCAGAAAACTGTTCGCAACATGATCATAAATATAAGGACGCCTGAAAACCCCCAGTTCGGCAAGGGAAAATTTTGGTTCAATTGCCGCCGAAAGCGACCGCAGTTTATCTTCCAGAAAATACCCAAATTCATAGGAAAACCAACCGGCCAGGTAATAACCCTTTGCAAGATAGGATGAGGCCTTGGCCAGAAAATCAAAAGGAGAGTCTTCTACCCCGCAAACCAGGCGATCAACCTCATGGGCAAAAAGCAACGAACGCCGGTCTTCACTGGTTGCCCTGGTGGTCTCCAGAAAGACGAACGAATCCTCTCCTTGTAAAGCTTCCAGCAAAACCTTCAATTCTTTATCAGTTAATGGTGCCGCAGCAGACATTTTTCCCATCTGGAGAATAGATTTTCATGACCAAAAAATGTGGATTACTTTTAATAATTTAACCGATAATCGGCAAAACAAAAAAACGGGCATAAAAATCAGTTTATAAATAATCAACCAAAGGAAATTATGATATAATCTATTTGTCGTGAAGGCACTCACTACTTCTTGCCAGAACCGAGAGAATATTTTATAATTTTTAATTCATTTAATCATTCATTTATAGATATTTATCGAACATGTCCGCATGGCATGTTCTCAGCCCTAAAGACCCCACGGAGGGATATATGCTAATCAAAGACTGGATGGCCAAAGAAGTCATGACAGTGGACGAAAACACCTCTCTAATGCGCGCCACAAGGATCATGAAAGAAAGCAATATCAGGCGCCTGCCGGTAGTTTCCCATGGCAAATTAATCGGCATCGTCACTGATCGTGACGTGAAAGATGCCTCTCCCTCTAAAACCACCTCGCTTGACATCCATGAACTCTACTACCTCCTCTCCGAAATGAAGGTAAAGGACGTGATGACCGCCGCGCCCCTCACCCTGATCGGCGAAGACACTCTGGAAAAAGCCGCGATCATTATGCTGAAAAGCAAAATTTCCGGGCTGCCGGTGGTTGACGGTTCAGGTCATCTGATCGGACTGCTCAGTGAGACAGATGTCTTAAGGGGTTTCATCCACAGTACCGGCATTAAGGATGGCACGATCCGCTTTGTTTTCGACCTTGAGGACAAGCCTGGTTCAGTCACCAAGGTTACCGGCATCTTACGGGAAAACAACGCCAGTATCATCAGTATCCTTACTTCTTTTGAAGATGCCCCAAAAGGGATGAAAAGGGTCTCGATCAGGATCGCATCCATCGACGACAGCAACTTGAAAGATTTAACCGCCAAACTTGAAGGCGAAATCAAGATTGTCCACTACGGTCGTGACGACCTCAGCAGTCTACCCACTAAAAGTTAACCGCGCCGCAAGACAACAAACATAATCACCCCGTTTGCGACCTGACCGGAAAAAGGTAGTAAAACGGGGTTTTTTTATTTTGGATCCGAATTATCATTTGCGTCTTCTGCCAACAGACGATGGGGTACAGGCAGATTATTTTCATTAAACGCTTCCCAGGACTGGTCAGATGCCAGTCCCTCAACCTGACCGACCGCATCGGACATCGGCCGGAAGACCACCCCATCAGGAACTACAAAATCCTCGCCGGCCAGCAGCGATTTTCGCTCCCCCGACATCTGCTTTCTCGCCCTTTCCATAAAATCAAGCCACACCGGAGCGGCAGCCACACTACCTGTTTCCGCCGCGCCCAATGAAATTTTTTGATCAAATCCCATCCAGACCCCGACCGCGAGCTTTGGGGTCAGGCCAATAAACCAGGCATCCATATTCAAATCAGTGGTTCCGGTCTTCCCGGCCACCGGTATTCCAATCCCCCTTACCCGGCGGCCCGTACCCTCTTCAATTACCCCTTTCAACAAACTAATGGTCTGATAGGCGGTAACTTGATCAACAACCTGCCGTGGGGATTCGGCCTGTCTTTCGATAACTTTACCGTGCCGGTCAACTATTTTTTCGATAAAAAAAGGTGGGTTATATTTACCGCCATTTCCCAAGACCGTATAGGCCGAGGTCAATTCCAGAAGAGATACTCCGGAAGCACCCAAGGCCAGGGAAAGATTAGGGGCCAGCGGAGAAGTGATGCCCATTTGTTGAGCTTTCTCGAGCACCTTGGCAATCCCCAGCCTCTGCAGCAGTTTAATGGTCACAATATTGCGAGAATTAATCAGGGCGGTGCGCAGAGTGGTCGGACCATAAAATTCCCCACTAAAATTACGGGGTTCCCAGGTTTCTTGGGCGGAAATACCTTGCAGTACAAGGGGCTCATCAACAATTATCGTGGCGGGAGTCTCTCCTTCAGCCAGGGCCGTGGCATAAATGATCGGCTTAAAAGCAGATCCCGGCTGCCGTCTGGCCTGGATGGCCCGATTAAATTGACTTTCCGAAAAATCCGTTCCCCCGACCATCGCCTTCACGCGACCACTCTCGACCTCGATGGCGATTAATGCCACCTGCGGCATATCCCCGTCACTTTGTCCATTTCTTTTCTGCCAGTCGGCAACTCCCTTTTGAACAGCTTGTTGCGCAATCTTTTGCAGAGGCTGATTAAGTGAGGTGTAAACACTGATTCCTCCGGTATTAAGGATCTCCGCCCCATATTTTTGCTCAACATAATTAGAGACCTGCTGCACAAAGTAACCGTTGTCCGCATTGTTGTCCTTATTTGATGAAGCCCAGAACAAAGAACTGTTATAGGCCTGACGGGCGGCTTCCGGAGTCACATAAGCCTCTTCAGCCATACGATTAAGGACATACATCTGGCGTCCTTTGGCCAGTTTATAGTTTCTAAAAGGCGAATAACGGCTGGGAGCCTGTGGCAGACCGGCCAGAAGACTGATTTCTGAAAGATTCAAATCCTCCACATGTTTATCAAAATAGGTTTGAGCGGCGGCCTCTACTCCATATGCCCCCTCACCGAGATATATCTGATTGAGATAGAGATGAATAATCTCTTCCTTGGAAAGAACCTTATTTATCCGATAAGCAAGGACCGCCTCTTTAAATTTACGGGTATAAGTCTTCTCCGGAGATAACAACAACGAGCGGGCAACCTGTTGTGTGATAGTGCTACCGCCCTGGGCCTTGCCGCCGGCCTTGAGGTTATGGATAAAAGCACGCAGAATCGACCAGGCGTCAATCCCTTTATGCTGATAAAATCTGCCATCCTCGGCTGCGATAAATGCCTTGGGCAGCAGCTCAGGCATCCGGGAAACCGGAACCACATAACGGTTCTGTTCAAAAAAACGACCGACAACCTGCTTTCGATCATCAAGCAACAAAGAAGTTGCGGGCGGCTGATAGCTGGACAATGACTGAATGCCCGGAATATCGAGCATCACAAAAAGGTAGAGGAAAAAACCAAGGCAGGCGGAGATAAGCAGGGTGATAGTTAACAAAAAAATACAGAGATGCAGATGGTCCCAATTCCAGACCTTCTGAACATCGGTCTTGGAGCCAGGCTTTCGGGGGGATGACTTTTTAACGGCAGGGGGGGATGGTTTAGCCATTTATACCCGCTTTTTAAAATAAAAAAAAAGGCTGCTCAAAAGAGCAGCCTTTTACAACTTACGACTGAAAGGCTCTACACCCTTTCAATTAATTACTTCTTATGGCAATCACCACATTTGGTCGGACCAGTTTTGCCATTATATCCATCTTTATGGCAGCCTTTACATCTTTTGTGAGCATTGTTCTTGAACTCGTCTTTAGCGGAATGGCAGCTGATACATTTTGCCTCTTGACCAGCGACATAAGGACCCTGCTTGCCATCATCGGTTTTGGTGTGATGACACTCACCGCAACCCATCAGATCCTGATGTTTTTTATGCGGGAAGGTGGCAGGTTTTTTGGCATCGGCAGTTACCAGAGTCATCTCGGCAGGACCGGAATCGGCCATGCTGAGCCCAACAGCTACGAAGCTGAAGACGAAGGACAGAGCAGCAACACAAAGCATTGTTTTTTTGATCATTTTTAAATCTCCTTTGTTTATAGAATTGTTACAAATTGAATTACAATTCAGTTTTTCAGCGATCTATATATTCTTTCCTAAAAACGATGTCAAGAAGTTAGAATAAAAATTATTTACTCAAAACTTATTTATTTTTTTCTGAGGCAACTACCTGTCATAAACGACCAGAATAATATATTTCAAGTCAACAAATCATCATTATTTTATCAACTGCCGCCGTAACTGTGCAGACCGGACAACAGATAATTAACCCCGTAATAGGTGAAAACAACCGACAGAAAACCGATAATCGCCAGCCAGGCAATGCGCTTGCCGCCCCACCCCCGGGTAAACCGGGCATGCAGGGCCGCGGCATAGACAAACCAGGTAATCAACGACCAGGTTTCCTTGGGATCCCAACTCCAATAAGTTCCCCAGGCGGAATTGGCCCAGATGGCACCGGTAATAATCCCGGCGGAAAGCCACAAAAACCCGAACACGATGGTCTTATGGGTAACATCATCAATGACTTTCAACTCAGGCAGAGTAGACAGCAGACTATCAGCACCTTTCCTGACATTGGCTCTAAGCAGATACATCACCCCCAATCCGCTGGCCACGGCAAAAGCGGCATAACCAACAAAGCAGGTCATGACATGGGCAATCAGCCAGTTGCTCTGCAGAGCAGGCACCAGCGGCTTGATCTCGTCACCGGTCAACCCGGCCAGAGCCATACTCAAATATGCAAAAGGTACAGCAAAAGCACCAATCAAACGGTTCTTGAACCTGAACTCCAGCCACATATAAAAAAGGATGATGCACCAGGCGAAAAATACCAACGATTCATACATGTTGGATAAGGGCGCATGACCAATCCCCATCTTATAGGATTCCACCCAGCGCAGCACAATACCAGTAGTCTGCACCAGAAAGGTAAGCACCATCAGGGAAGAGGCGACAACCCCCAGTTTTTTAGTCCTAAACACGAAAATAGCGATGTAAAGGAAAGAGCAGAAAAGATAACCAAATGTTGTATAACCCAGAAGTTGGGAACTGTTCATGACGATTCCTTTATTAAATTAAGACTTTCATTCTGCTCGAACTGATCAACAAGTCCGGCAAATTCATTTTCAAAACCTACTTTATTTTTATTGCTTGTCCCACTCAGAACTATCTTGGTGCGTGAATCTTCTTCCTTAATATAAACCCAAATCCGCTGATGGGAAAGAAAGAATGCAACCAGCAAACCAAGAAGCATCAAGGTGCATCCGCCATAAACATACCAGACGCCGGGATCCTTGGTGACCTGCAGACCGGTGGCATACAACTGCCGAAGAGAAAAAGTATATTCGGCATCAGCCCTCTCAACCTGGGCCTTTCTACCGTCAAGAATCCAGAACTTTGACGGCTCCCCCTTTCCGTCGGAGAACCAGATTTTATATTCATAAATCCCGCCCATAAAGGGGCCGCGCTGATTAACAATCCCAAATTCCAAACCCTGCTCCGGCCACTTGACCTCCTTGCCGGCGGCAACAATAAACTTATTCATCTCCTTGGTCTTATTATTCTCAATCTCAATCACATAGGTATTGTCGTAAGCCTGATAGCTCGATTGGTAAAAAGTAAGCCCGCCGTATTGCAGAGGGTCGTTTACCACGATGGATTTCTGCAAAACTTCCTGGCCATCTTTAAGTACGGTCAAATTAGAACGATATTCCTTGGGCGCCCCATTATCATATAAAGAAAGTTCAAACCGATCGCACCTTACTTCAAAATCCATAGGGATCGGGGTACTCTTGCCGTCATAGGCATAGACCTGGTTGGTGGACTTGGTTTCGGTAATCATCACGCTACCTTTATAACCCCAGGTCGAACCGATTATGGCGCCAAGAAAAATAACCAGGATACTGACATGGACCCCGATTACCCCAAGCCTGGTCCACGCCCCTTTCTGGGCAAACAACAGAGAACCGCCCTCGTTGGAACCCTGCGTAACCTTCCGGCCACCGGCCGCCATGATTCCAATTGCCAACTTTTCAACCTCGGCCACGGATTTACCGGAATACAAGGTATGCCGCTGGGGCATTTTAATAATCCGGTCAATACCCAAGGCCAGATTGTCCATCACCACCAGCCGCCAGATAATGGGGAACCGATCAATGGTGCAGACCATCAGATTGATGCTGAACAAAACAAGCAGTGAAATGAACCACCAGGCATTATACATGTCCGGCACATTCAGGACTTGAAACAGCTTTGCCGTCCCTGCTCCAAAGGCCTGAACGTAAAATTCATACTCCTTGCCCTGGGGGATTATCGTCCCGATAATCGAGGTGATCGCTAAAGTGAAAAAGGTGAAAAGGGCCAGTTTTACAGACGAAAAAAATGCCCAGACTTCATTTGTGTTTTTTTTCATGTCCACATTCTTTTATATGTTAATGATAGAGGAGAAACAACAAAACTATCCGGAGACAAAAGCCAATTAAAGCAAAAATACTTACCATGCGTCAGACTTAAATGTCAATCATTATAGAGGGCAAGCAACATCTGTCACCGACTGTCTAAAAGGCCAAATTGCTTGCTAACACTCAGGATAATTTCTAGCCGGGTAAATCAGAAGCAATCAAAAATTAATCTTCTAAAACTATTGATGCAAAAATAGAATTACGGTTATCACGAAATTCTATTTTCTGAATTTAGACACGCGAACCCTTCGCAAATCAAGATCTTTTGCCGTCACTGATTAATATATTGCATCAACATCTGCACAACCCCAGGGGAATCCCAATTGGCCGGTCCGATAAATTTATTCCGCAACACACCTTGCTTATCAACAATAAAAGTCTCCGGCACTCCGGTTAAGCCATATTTCAGCCCTACATCGTTTTTTTGATCGTCAAGAATCGGCATGGTAGTGGCCAGTTTTAACGAAAAGTTTTTGGCCAAGGCAGGATCGTCCCTGTTTAGGATCGCCAGCATTTTAAATTTGTCTTGCGGCATCATGGTGTAAAGCCTTTGCATTGAAGGCATCTCTTCGCGGCATGGAGGACACCAGGTTGCCCAGAAATTGACAAATACAACCTGCCCTCTAAGTTCAGAAAGAGTCCAGACTTTACCTTTTAAGTCAACCAAGGTGAAATCCGGGGCCGATTTGCCAACTTCAGCCACTTTTGGTCCCTGACCACATCCCAGAAAGATCAAAGATAAACTAAACACCAAGATTAAAAGAAATATTTTTTTCATAACAAACAATAATCTCCATAAAAATTAACCCACGTGGGCTAAGCAATTAATCTAACTATCCCGCTCAGGTGAGAAAAGTGCCGCCGCCCCATACTGTAACTGCTCAGGTACACCACGGATTTGGACAAGCAGGCCAGCGAATCTATAGCCCAACCATGTGAGCAGTCCTGATCGTTCGAAGATGGGATACAGCTGAGTAGCTACCAATTAATCAGGATAATTCTCCCTTATTTCAGATTGAATCAATTGATTTAATTGCTGATAACCAAACTCCAGAAGAGGTTTTCCATTGACAAAGAAGCCCGGAGTTTTTCTGACATTAAGCGTTTTGGCATCAAAAAGATCCTGTTCAATAATTTTTGCAATCACTGGGTCATTCATCTCTTTTCTGATTTTATCCAGGTCAAGTCCGGCCTCAGGCAGAAATTGCCAGATCTTATCAGGTTGCGGGTTGTGATGACTGGCCCAGTTCGGTTGCGACTTATACATCACCTCCAGGGTCTCCCAGTATTTCCCTTGTTTCTTGGCAGCCTCAAGAATCTTGACAAAATAATCCGCCCCATCATGAAAAGGAGCATAGCGCAGAACAAGTTTAATCCTGCCAGGGTAAGCCTTCATCATCTGCTTGACCAAAGGAGAAAAAGCGGCGCAGGTTTCACATGCAGGGTCCATAAACTCGACAAGATAAACCTTTGCCTCATCGCGACCAAGAGTTTGCGAATAATCTCTGACAAAGATTGACGCATTTTCTTTGGCCATAAAACCAAATTTTTCAACCTGTTTGCCTTTGTATTGGTAACTGGTGAACACAAAGACCGAAATCAATACGAAACACGAAATCCCGAAAATTATATATTTTTGCATTTAGAGATCCTCCTCATTAAGAGAATTAACAGGATAATAATCATTGAAAATAAAAGGAAAGAAAGCATGGGAATAGTCAAAAATCCGAACAGATCAATATATTCTTCCGTACATGAAACTCCCTGAGCGCAAGGTTTAATCTGCTCCGGGATAATGCCCGCGTAAAGCAGATTATGATATAGCGCAGTCAGCCAGCCGGCTACCGCTAAAGGCAAGGCGTACCTGACCACACTATTATCAAAAGGGAAAAGACCTGCCGCCAGAATTATGACTAACGGGAATAAAAATATCCTCTGATACCAGCACAAAACACAAGGGGCAAACTCCATAACATAACTGAAGAACAAACTCCCCATGGTTGAGATACTTACCAAGAGCCAACAGAAAAACAGAATGGTCCAATTGAAGCTCCCCGCGGCAAGCCACGGGGAATGTTCCGCGTAGCAAATACCCTCGGGGTGCGCCACGCAGGAAGTGTCCCCCTCAAGGGGGGATTGAACAGAACCCTTGGGGTGCGTTTCGCTTTGCATGTTCAAATTGGACTGAGGATCAGACTGAGACATCGCCGATATTCCCCATAAATTAAGTAATGGATAAAAGGGCAACCCGATTACGAAAAACAATAGACGCAGGGAATTGAACCTTTCTTGTTATTTAGGTGACTGATAACCGGGGAAAGACAAAGATGGTATCAAATGAGAAGCACTACGGTTTGGAGTGAAACCAGACGGAGGAGGAACTGATATGTTTTGAAATAAACGGCAAAATCGAACCAACTTGATTTTGCCGTCAAAAAAAATGAGCTGCAGGCAATAAACAACTCAACCATTTTGCCTGACAGAAGTTTTCTGGTCTGATGGGAGACTATTGAAGAGTCAAAAGAATTAAAATAAATATCATAACATGATGTTTCGTGAGTCCCTTCAGCAGTCAAAATAATGTCTGGTTGGAGGTCGCTCCTGGCCTGAACTGCCCCAGACAAATGGCAGTCAGCCAGAGAGAACTGTTCCTGGGCGAGAATATGCATTTCTTCCTGATCGATGCATACTGCCGGTTCCGCCGCAACAGACAACGATGAGCAAATATAAAAGATCAGAGTTAACGCTGTAATGATTCTATGCATTAGGAGTTATCTGCAAAATATATAAATTAATTATCCGCAAAAGTATTAATCCCTTTCCCGATTTTCATTCTTGAACCATACCGACAATATTTATAAGCGGAATTCCGACAAGTTGCAATCTTACATTGGCGGCAAAACAAAAAAACAACTGTCCAGAGCTGACTACCGGATAGTCATGACGAATCGACACCCGAAATTGCATCCGGCAATGTAACGTCCGTCAACCCCAAAAACTCATCAAATAAATACTTGCCATCCGTTCCAGGAAGCAGTATATATTCCTGTTTCAAATTTTAAATTAATTATCAGCCCCAGGCCGGGAAGAATGGCCGCGAGCAAATATCATAAGGAGTTTTAATCATGGCAAAAGAATGTGCGATCTGCGGCAAGAAACCCGCTACCGGAAATAATGTAAGCCACGCCCACAACAAAACCAGGCGTCGCTGGCTGCCCAACCTGCAAAGTGTAAGAATGTCAACCGACTCCGGCAACAAGCATGTCCGGGTCTGCACCCGTTGCATCCGCTCCGGCTCGGTTATTAAACCGGTCGTCAGGTCTGTATCGGCCTGATCCTGCAGGGCTTACTCCATCTTTTATCTTGATTACAAAAAACCCCACGGATAAATTACTCCGTGGGGTTTTCTTTGTCCAATCCACAACCATATAAAACCAGCCGATCTATCCTCGATAGTTCACAAAGGATTATAACGCCCTGACCTGATCCGGACCGTTCGCCAACCGGATCATCTTCTCTTGGCCTCCAGCACCCCATCAATATTCCTGACATGTTGCAACAATCTGGCCAAATGCCCCAGACTTGCCACCTCAAGGACGAGATTAAATATCGCCAGGTTGGCACTTGAAGTATGAGCCTCCAGATTGATGATATTGGCATCTTCAGCGCTGATCTTGCTGCCCAATGCAGCCAACAACCCCTTCTGGTCCTGCGCCACAATCTGGACCTGTACCCGATGGACGGTCGCTGAATTGATTGACCAGTCGACCTCTATATGCTTCTGGGGATCAGTTGCCAAAAAATTACGACAATCGGCCTTATGAATTGAAATACCGCGACCGGAAGTAATAAAGCCCATGATCTCATCTCCGGGGACCGGCATGCAGCATTGACTGATCCGGACCAGCATGTCGTCAACCCCGTCAATCGTTATTGCACTCTCCCGATCGGTCCGGCGTCGGGACGCCACATCTTTTGCCTTCTGCGTGAGTTCAGCGGCCTGCGCATCCCGCAGCTCTGATTCCTCCTGCAACTCTTCAGGCCGAATTTTTTCAACCAGCAATTTGACTTTAATCTTGCCGGCGCCTACCCCACGGATCAAATCATCAAGAGAGTTACAGGAAAACTGTTGTAGAAGCTCTTTAAGATGACCGGCCTTAACCAGCTTCTTTAAATTGATATTGTGTTTTCGCAGTTCGCGTTCACAAATTTCCCGCCCGACCTTCAGAGCCCTCTCCTGCTCCTCACGCTTCAACCATTGACGGATTCGACTCTTGGCCCGACTGGTTTTAACCAGGGACAACCAGCCCCGATTCGGCTTCTGGTTGACCGAGGTAATAATCTCAACCTGTTCACCATTTTTCAATTTATGCTTCAGCGGCACGATCCGCCCGTTGACCTTGGCGCCGGCGCAATGATCGCCGACCTGGGTATGAATGGCATATGCAAAATCCAGAGGCGTACTGCCATCGGGAAACTCTTTGACCTCACCGTTGGGGGTCAGAGCATAAACCTCGATCTCTCGCAGTTCCCCTTTGACCGCTTCCATGAACTCCCGGGGATCCTGCAATTCCTGAATAGACTGGACAAGCTGCTTTAACCATTGAAACAGCCGGGCGTCCTTCTGGGTAATCTGCTTGCCTTCCTTATAGGCCCAATGGGCGGCAATGCCGTCATTGGCGATCTGGTCCATCTCCTCGGTCCTGATCTGAACTTCCATAAACTCGCCGCGCGGCCCGACCACCGTCGTATGAAGCGACTGGTACATGTTACCCTTGGGAGTGCTGATAAAATCCCGAAACCGACCGGACACCGGCTGCCATAAAGAATGAAGCAGACCTAAGGTCTCATAGCATTCCCCGACCTTTTTCGTGATGATCCGAAAGGCCACCTTGTCAAAGACCTTCTCCAGAGGAATATTCTGGGCGATAAGTTTTTTATAGATGCTGTAGAGATGTTTGGGCCGACCCAGGATTCGGAAATCGACAAGGTTCTGCTCCTTCAACTTCACAGTCAGAATTTCCTTAACCTCTTCCACATATTGCTGGCGCTCGTTTAAGGTCGTATCTATCTTGCCGGCCAGGTCGGCATATTCCTCCGGATGGAGGTACATGAAAGAATAGTCCTCAAGCTCCCTTTTGACCCAGTCGATTCCAAGACGACTGGCCAAAGGGGCATAAAGATCCTTGGCCTCCCGCGCCATTTCCTTTTGCTTGATTTTTGAGACGAACTCCAGGGATTGCATATCATGCAGGCGGTCGGCTAGTTTGAGAATCAAAACCCTGATATCAGCCGACATGGCCAGAAACATCTTCCTGATATTTTCCGCCTGATAGGCCAGACGACTATCAAACTGCACGTTGGTAATCTTGGTGGCGCCGCTAACGATCCCTGCCACCTCCGGCCCGAACTCTTTACTTAATTCCTTCTCGGAACAGGCCGCCGATTCCTTCAGGGCGCCATGCAACAGACCGGCAATGACTGTGTGGACATCAAGCTGCAAGCGAGCCAGAATATTGGAGACACACAAGGCATGATAAATATAGGGGCGGCCGGAAAGTCGGTGCTTGCCGGAGTAAATTTTCTGCGCAAAGATATAGGCCTTTCGCAGCAGGCTTATATCCTCCGGGGTCAAATAACCGCTGACCATTGTAATTATTTCTTCAATCTGGGACATTTAATTCTGTAACCTGAATTTTACATAAAACGTAAAGATCAAACTTCCAGGATGGCGACAATTCCCGAAAACAAAAGCAGCGATCAGGCGCTCAATTCATTCAGTTCGGCCCTGATGGTGGCGACCAAATTATCAACCGCTTCGGACAAAGGCACTGAAATGCTCTGACCGTTATCCCGGCGCCTTATCTCAATCAATCCTTCCTGGGTAAAACTCTTGCCGACCATGACCCGAAAAGGAATACCGATCAGATCGGCATCTTTGAACTTGCTGCCGGGTCGTTCGTCACGATCATCAAGCAGGACTTCGACTCCCGCCGCCAATAACCCCTGATAAATATCCTCCGCCGCTTGGGTGATCTGTTCATCCTTGGGCGAAAGATTTAAAATCACAACCTGATACGGCGCGATGGGCAAAGGAAAAACAATGCCGTCCTGGTCATGGTTCTGCTCAATAGAAGCGGCCACGGTCCGGCTCACCCCGATCCCGTAACAACCCATGATAAAGAATTGTTCCTTGCCGTTACCGTCCAGAAAGGTTGCCTGTAAAGCTTCACTATAACTGGTCCCGAGCTTGAAGATATGGCCGACCTCAATCCCCTTGGTGAACTCCAGCTCGCCGCCACAAACCGGGCAACAATCATCTTCGGTGACCATCCGCAGATCACCGACCGCCGACACCTCAAAATCACGACCAAGATTGGCGTTGAGATAATGATAGTTCTTTTCCGAGGCGCCGATCGCGAAATTTCGCATCACCGTAACCTCGCGGTCAGCTACCACTGTGATTTTCATCCCAACCGGCCCAAGATAACCGGTCGGCACCCCGGTAAAACCAAAGGCCTGTTTGTCGTCGGCCATTTCAACATCGACCGCGCCCAACATATTTTTCAACTTTACCGGCTGGACTTCATGATCGCCACGCACCAACACCGCCACCGGCTTGCCGTCCGCCACATAAATCATGGTCTTCACCAGATTTTGCGGCGCGATCCCGAGAAACTCGGTTACGGCCTGCACCTTACGCTTACCGGGAGTTTCAATCTTTTTCAGTGGTAGCAATTGGGGTTCACTGACCAAAGGTGCCGGGGGCTGACCAGCCGCCTTTTCCATATTGGCCGCATAATTACAGATCTCGCCGCTCGGGGCTTTGTTGCCGGATTTGCAGATGGCCAGCGTATCTTCCCCGGTCTCGGCCAGCACCATGAACTCATGGGAAAAACTTCCCCCGATCGATCCGGTATCAGCCTCAACGGCCCGAAAAGACAAACCACACCGCTTGAAAATTCGCTGATAGGCCTCATGCATCTTATTGTATGTGGCATTGGCGGCATCCTCGGTCCCATCAAAACTATAACCGTCCTTCATGATAAATTCCCGGCCCCGCATCAGACCAAACCGCGGTCTGATCTCATCCCGGAACTTGGTCTGAATCTGATAGAGATTCAGCGGCAGGTTCTTATAGGAATGAACATTCTTTCTGACCAGATCAGTGATGACCTCTTCATGGGTCGGGCCAAGACAACTTTCCCGTTCGTGCCGGTCCTTAAAACGCAGCAATTCGGGGCCGTATTTCACCCACCGCCCCGACTCAATCCAGAGATCCGCCGGTTGGACTACCGGCAACAAGACCTCCTGAGCGCCGGCCCGGTTCATCTCTTGGCGCACGATCTGCTCAACCTTTCGAATGGCGGCAAGACCAAGAGGCAGATAAGTATAAACCCCGGAAGTCAGTTTCCGGATAAATCCGGCCCGCAGCAACAATCGGTGACTTACCACCTCCGCTTCGGCCGGAGTTTCTTTCAATGTGGGGAGCAATAATTGGGAATAACGCATTTTTTTACCTTTATAAACTTAGCCAGCAAAACTGGTTTTTTTAACACAACCGTAAAAACCCATAAAAGGCTAATACACCATGGATCTTTTTAGGTATTCGACAGCTGCTTTCGCTTTTCATCCACCATTTTATCAAGTTCAGCCAGAAAAACCTGCAGCAACTTTTCTTCCGGCACTTTTTTATACAACTTACCCTTTTTGAAAATTATACCGAGCCCTTTCCCACCGGCCACCCCGAGATCAGCTTCCCGGGCCTCGCCCGGACCATTAACCACACAACCCATAACCGCTATCTTTAAAGGAACATCAATGGCCTGGACCCGTTTCTCAACCTCGGCGGCCAGTCCGAACAGATCGACCTGACATCGACCGCAAGTCGGACAGGATATAATCTCCGGGCCCCGTTCCCTGATATGCAGTGCGCGGAGCAACTCATAGGCCACCTTGATTTCCTCAACCGGATCACGGGTCAGGGAAATCCGGAGCGTATCACCGATTCCGTCATTGAGTAATAAACCAAGGGCCACACTTGATTTGACCGTACCGGGAATCAATCCTCCAGCCTCGGTCACCCCGAGATGCAAAGGATAATCACATTTGCCGGAAAGTTCCCGGTAAGCGGCGACGGTGGCCAGAACGTCAGATGACTTGATCGACACCTTGATCTCGTAAAAATCCTGCTCTTCAAGCAGGGCTATATTGCGCAGAGCGCTTTCGACCAGGGCGGCGGGAACGGGATGACCATATTGGGCTAGAATATCCTTTTCAACCGAACCGGAGTTAACGCCTACCCTGATCGGCACTTTGTGACTTTTGGCCGCCGCGACCACCCTGGCTAATTTATCCGGCCCACCGATATTTCCCGGATTGACCCTGATGCCCTGGGCGCCGTTCTCCATTGAGGCCACGGCCAATCTGGCATCAAAATGAATATCGGCGATCAGGGGAATGGCAATCTGTTCCCTGATTTTTTTCAGGGCCACCGCTGCTTCAAGATCAAGGACCGCGACCCGGATTATCTCGCAACCGACCTCGACCAGACGACCGATCTGGGCCACGGTCTGCTCGACATCACGGGTATCGGTATTGCACATCGACTGCACTGCGATCGGGGCATCCCCGCCGATGGCGACATCACCAACCATTATCCGTCGTGTCTTTTTTCGATTAATCATGGCCGCCGATTATACCCGTTCACGTTTTTTATTGCATCTCCTTATGCCATTCAGCAACGATGGAATATCAAAAAAAAAGACCCACAACCGAAGCCGTGGGTCTTATATATTTCTCAAGCAGTCAGCCTAAAAAGGCCTACGCTTTCATGCCCTGCTAAAAATGGCAGTCAAGTAACACATAGAAATTACTGAACTTTGGTTTCTTACCCCATGTTGCCTCATAGTCGGTAGGAGTTCCACCGGTCATGACCAGAGGATTTGCGGTGCCGGTATAATCATACTCGATCTCGGTATACCCGGTCCGCATGAATATATTTTTGTTAAAAGGCTGAATATAGTAGTAGTCAAAGACTGTGCCCCTGGTAGCCAGTTTGTTGAATATCTCGGTGGAGCCGGGCGTAAAGCTGAACCAGTACTCCGATCCCTTATTGTACTCAACCCCGATCTTGGGCAGATTCAGGAAATGAATCGGCAGTTCATAGCGCAACCCTACATATTGGGCCCGCCCGATTCCGTCCATCATACTGAAAGGGATTCCGTTCATGGTCACCGTCTTGCCATTGGGATCGCTCTGATTCTGACCGTAAGAACCAAACAGATCAAGACCTGAACCAAACAGATCACGCAGCTGCAGATGCACCCCCCAAATCTCCATATCACCAACGGTAGCCATGCTGCCGGTCATCGCCGGATCAGCCGCGAAAAAATCGCGGGCCTTGATATAGCTCAAAACCAACAGACTATCCCGCAACTTCGGCAGCTCGGCTTCAAAAAACACGGCGTCGACTTTCACGTCATCAAAGGTATCTTTATAAACACCGTCCAGATAAAACTGGGTGTCGGCATCATACTGATAGGCCATGGCAAAGAAATATCGAAGCCCGGCATATTTCAACTTCGTGATCTTTTCCAGACCAAGGGTAACAACCAAACCATCAGGCTCGCCATCAAAAATCAGGGCCGGATAAGTGGCCTGCCGCTCACGATCTTCCTTGAATTCGTATGGAGGACCGTCAGTAGTGGGCTGTCGGCCAATGGTAAGAGCAACAGGCAAGAAAAATTTAGGGGCCCAGTCGATATAAAATCGATCTACCTTAAGATCGGCATCACCACTGGCCCGATGAGACCGCATGGTGTCATCGGAATAACTGGCCATACTGTCAGCCCAGTTTTTCATCAGGGACAAACGACCATGAAAGGTTAGAGAATTGGAGATTTCCGACTTCAGGTTCAAACGAAAACGACTGGACCAGTTGCCATCGTTGCGTTCATCCGTGGCCGTCGGCGTCGTATTCCAACTGCCGGTCATCGAATCATAAAACATCCCCATCCCCGGCTCATCAAAATCCTTAACCTGATAATTATCCATCCGGAATCTGAGTTCGCCACCGATATTAACCCGATCCAACAGAGACTTGGTCTCAACCTCGTCCAGGGTATCATAGATATCGGAGATGGACTTATCCATCTTCTTTAGTCGGGAAGTTGAGAAACTTTGACTTTCACCAGCTCCGGCCTTGATCTGATTTTCAAGATCGGAAATCTGCGTCTCCATATCTTCCAACTTTTTCTTAATGGACTGATATTCCTCAACGGGAATTTTTACGACAATTTCCCCGGCAGATGCATAACATGTCCATGCCAGCAATACGGCCAGGGTCAATAATATTCGTCTCACTTTTACTCCTCCTGATATATAACTGTTTCTCTGCATATTCATGTTATTTAGGCATTGTCGCGGATTCAGGCTGATCACTGTCCGCTGCATGATCTTTAAGATACTCGACTATGGTTCCCATCTCATCTTCATTGATACTGACGGAGAGATCAACAGGATGACGGTCTCGCGTAAAATACTTTTCCCAGACCAGACCAGCCTTATCTGCCGGGTTGACAGGAGCCGCCTGACCACCCTTTTTGTGACAAGAGCCACATTTCTGCAGGAATAACCCGGCATCGTCGGCTGCAAAAGCAACGGTCGAGAACATCATCGCGCATAATGACACGATACAAATAAGACGTCCTTTCACAAAAAACCCCCTAAATTTAGCAGTTAATAATCAAAAAATTTTCAGGTAAGAATTTAACCAAATAATTAAATTAATATTTTATACAACATAAAAAAAAACAAGTCAAAAAATAAAGACAATAAACTAGCAGATTCTGGGCAACTGCTCGCCAACCGGCATATCCAGAATAAGGGTTCCGCCAAATGCGGTCTCCTCAGTAACCATGCCGGGATGGTCCGACACCACTTCACCGATCAGCACCGCTTCGGCCCCCAGGGGATGCTCCCGCATGGCAGCGAGAACAACTTCCGCCGCACCGGCCTCAACAACCGCCACCAATTTTCCTTCATTGGCCACAGTCAGGGGATCGATCCCGAGTAACTCGCAAGCAGCCTGCACCGGAGATCGTACCGGCACCAGATCACGAGAAATTCTTATGCCTGTAGCCGATGACTTGGCAAATTCATTAAGGATGGCGGCAACCCCTCCTCTGGTCGGATCACGCATGGCCCGGATCGAAGGGGAGGCTCGCAGCATTTTCTCGACCAGCCCGTGCAGTGAAGCGGTATCGCTTTTTATGTCTGATTGAAAAGACAAGGACTCCCGGCTGGTCATGACCGCCATCCCATGATCGGCTACGGTCCCGGATAAAATCACCTTATCTCCCGGCCGCAGAGCAGCGGCCGACATCGCAATCCCGGCCGGCACCAGACCAATTCCAGAGGTGTTGATAAATATCTTGTCACAGCCGCCCTTCGGGACCACCTTGGTATCGCCGGCCACCACCTTGACCCCCGCCTCCCTGACCGCCGCCTCCATCGATAATAAGATCCGGTGCAGGGTCTCCATCGGTAACCCTTCTTCGATAATAAAGGCCACACTCAAGAAAAGCGGCCGCGCCCCGCTCATGCAGATATCGTTTACGGTACCGTTAATCGCCAGGTCTCCGATATTGCCGCCTGGGAAAAACACAGGATCAACGACAAAGGTATCGGTCGTAAAGGCCAGACGTCCTCCCGGCCAGTCAAGAACGGCCTGGTCTTCCATCCGGGCCAGGACTTCATTGTCGAATCGGGGCAGAAACATCTTGTCAATCAATTCGGCCGATAATTTGCCGCCGCTGCCATGGGCCAACTGCACCGTATCGTGGTTCATTATCGGGACCGGACAACTCATCTGGCCATGCGGCATTATATTTTTTTTATCGTTCATTATCGTTTAGATTAATTTTCATACACTAAGAATAATCGGCAATTTATATTTATAATAGGCGGAACAGGCACCCTCACCGGAAACCATGGTCGCACCCAGAGGATGTTCCGGCTTGCATTCCCGGCCAAATGCCGGGCAATCACCTGGTTTTTTCAACCCCTGCAGAACCACGCCGCTAATACAGATTTTCGACTCTTCCACCTGTAGCGACTCACAACCAAACTTCCGGGCCGCATCAAAAACCGCAAACCGTTGCCGAATCCGCAAGCCGCTGGCGGGTAACTCTCCAATCCCCCGCCACTTCTGATCAACCACCTCAAAGACCTCACTGACCATCTGCCGGGCCAGGACATTACCCTGATGACGAACTGATCGCTTGTACTGATTTTCCACTTCAAAGCGACCGGCCTCAAGTTGCCGGACCAGCATTAACAAACCTTCCAGAATATCATTGGGCTCCAGCCCGGTCGCCACAATCGGCACCTTATACCGGCGGGAGATCTCTTCATATTCCGTCAAACCCATTACCGTACAGACGTGTCCCGCTGCCAGATAGCCCTGCACCCGATTTTCCGGCGACCCGAGTAGAGCGGTTATCGCCGGCGGCACCAGAACATGACAGGCAAGTTCACTGAAATTATGCAATCCCTCGCGCTCGGCCTGAACAATGGCCATGGCATTACCGGGAGCCGTAGTCTCAAAACCGATAGCCAGAAAAACAACCTGCCGTTCCGGATTCTGCCGGGCAAGTTCCAGGGCCTCCAAAGGGGAATATACGATCCGGACATCTCCCCCCGCCGACCGGACCGTCAACAAATCCTTGCCAGAACCAGGCACCCGGAGCATATCCCCGAAACTACAAAAAATGACCTCCGGTTTTGCGGCAATCGCCAGAGCCCGGTCAATGGTCTCCAAGGGAGTCACGCAGACCGGACAACCCGGCCCATGCACCAGATCAATCTCGGCCGGCAGGGCCTGGTCCATGCCACTTCGCACAATGGCATGAGTCTGCCCGCCGCACACCTCCATAATCACCCAGGGTCTGGTAACGACCTTTCTGATCTGAGCCAATATCTTTTTGGCGTTAACCGGGTCTCGATATTCAGAGAGATATTTAATCATTCTGCTCTTCTTGACCTGCCAGTCTCGGAAAAAAGTTTTCGCAGGCCTCGGGCAGTTGAGCCACAAACATCATGTGCAGATAATCTCCTTCCGGGGCATGTCGAAACTTACGGACTATGGCGAAAATCTTTATGCACATTCCTGCTGCCTCAACTTCATCTCCCTCCTCAACGTGGCCCTGGAAATCAAGCCCCACATAAACAATGCTTTTGGCCAGATGCTCACAGTTACCACTACCGACCCGCAGACAAAGACCACCGCACGAGATATCGATCAGCACCCCGGAAATAGGGCTGGTTGCCAGCAACTTCACGCAATCAATAGTTTCATCTGTTCCTGATTCAGACTCGGACAAATGCTCAATCACCGTACCGTTTTCCCGTCTAAAAAGACGCAGTTCCCGATTCTGCAACTTCAACAAGACCACCTCCGGCACCTCCCAAAACCTGCTCACTCCAGAAGTTTCACCGGAAAACCTCTGATTGAATCTTGGGTCAAGAATAGTCACCCGGAATCGATCAACAAAAATATTTTGCACCTGACCCTGAAGAACAAACCGCTTTTTCCCAGATCCAGGCAACACAACGATAAGTTTGTCTCCAGACTTTACATAACCGGCCAGTTCATTACTTTCTATCTCAAGCATCTCCTCAGTGATCACCCGGACCTTCTTTTCATAAACCTTGGCACGAAGAATCAATATCGCTTTACCACCAACCAGGTACCGGGCATAAAGATCCTGATCCAGGACATCCAACGATCTGATCTGCACGTTGTTCCGGTTAATCAATTCATTGATATGTTCGAAGATATCAATCTCTGCCGCCATCAACAAACTCCCATTCCCATTAATAAAAACTCATACAAGCAAGCAATGCTTATAAAGGCTTGCCAAAAACATCCATCCCCGCCCGGGCCGCCGACTCCTTAAACTCCCGCCAGGCCTCAAAACTTTTTTGTGCCTCTTCCTCATCAATAACCGAAAGAGCAAAACCCGCATGGACCACGGTATACTGGCCAAGCTCAATTTCAGGCACATACTCCAGACAGACCTTGTTGACCGTGCCTCCGTAATCAAGGCGCCCCATCTTTAATCCAGCCTCTTCAAATATTTCAATGACCTTCCCCGGCACCGCCAAACACATATTTCATATCCTTCAAAAGAGTAAATAAACTCCACGGCCAAAATAATTAACTATGGACAAATATTTTGTATTATTCTTCAACAATAAACAAGGCGAGCGGCAGACTAAAACGACAGTTCAGCCCAACAGATGATATCTGCCGATCATGGCCTGACCCAGGGCGATCCCGCCATCGCCGGTCGGCACCGAAGAATGGGACAAGACATTTAGCCCGGTACGGCCGAACTCGGTGATCAGACCGTTGAACAACAGATAATTATTAAAAACACCACCGCTTAAAGCCACTGTTTTTATGCCCAATTCCCTGGCTGCCCGGGTAACTTCCTCGACCAGCACTTCGACCAAGGTCCGGTGAAATCTGCCACTTATTCGGGTCGGAGCGACGCCGGAGGCAACGTCCCCGGCAACCCCTTTAATAATCGACCGCACCATAATCATCCGGAGTCCTCCCTGATCCTCAATATCACAAATATATGGTCGCTCCGCCAGACAACTTGCCGACTGCATCAGTTCGATGGCGGCCTGGGCCTCGTATTTTATCTCCTGGCAACCGCCGATCATCGCGGCCACCGCGTCAAACAACCGGCCACAACTACTGGTCCTGGGAGAATTCAAATTCTTACTGACCATTTCCTGCACCGGCCCGAAATCATGGTCATTTAAAAACGGCAGATCAGGTAGCCGTCCATCAAAGGTTTCATGCAAATAAGCAACCGCCGTTCGCCATGGCGCTTTGATTGCTGCATCACCGCCCGGCAGCGGCATTGGTTCCAGACAGGCATAACGATCAAAAAACCGGTAATCGCCCACCAGAATTTCACCGCCCCAGATCGTCCGGTCAAGCCCATAACCGGTGCCATCCAGCACCAGAGCGATCACCGGCCCGTTCACCCTGTTTTCTGCCAGGCACGATGCCAGATGTGCGTGATGGTGCTGCACCGCCAGAGTCGGGACTTCACCCTGCGCAACCGCCCACCGGCTCGGCAGATAATCAGGATGCTGATCGTAAACGATAAGCTCAGGCTTGCCTTCAAAGATACGGCACAGATGAGCAATGGTCTCCTGGAAAAATCCATAGGTTTCCAGATTTTTCACATCGCCGACATGCTGGCCCAGAAAGGCCTGTTTACCCTTAAGCAGGCAAATGGCATTCTTGAGCTCCCCCCCCACCGCCAATACCTGCGGCCCATCATCTTTTACCGGGATCGGCGCCGGCGCATAACCTCTGCTGCGCCGGATCACCCTGGCCTTATTGCCGGCCAGACAACTGACCACCGAATCATCACTTCTTAAATATATATCACGATCATGACTCAGAAAATAATCGGCGACCCCGGTTAAATGTTTAAAGACCTCATCATCATCTTTACAGATCGGTTCGTCGGAGAGATTGGCGCTGGTCATGACCAGAGGAATATCCAGTTGCTCAAACAACAGATGCTGAAGCGGCGTATAAGGCAACATGAGGCCGAGCAAGGTTGAACCACCGGCCACCGATGGCGCCAGACCTTGCCCAGCTCTTTTGCGAGCCAGAAGTATGGGCTTGGCCGAACTCAAAAGAACCTGTCTTTCTATTTCCTTGATCAAACAAAAACTTTTCGCCATCAAAATATCACGGACCATGACCGCCAAAGGTTTCCCTTCCCTGGCCTTTCTTAGTCGCAGCACCCGCACCGCTTCCTCGTTGGTGGCATCGACCGCCAGATGAAATCCGCCCAACCCTTTAAGCGCTACGATCTTTCCCTTTTTCAAAAAATCCGCCACTAAGCCAACCGCTGCCTCGGCCCCGGCCACAATCTCCCGCTCTGCCCCGTACAGGGTCAGCCTTGGCCCACAAACCGGGCAGGCATTGGGCTGAGCATGGAAACGTCGATCACCCGGATCATCATATTCCGCCTGGCAATAGGCGCACATCTTAAAACCGCGCATCGCGGTATAAGGCCGATCATAGGGAATATTTTCAATAATGGTATGCCGGGGCCCGCAATTGGTACAATTGATAAAGGGATAACGATAACGCCGGTCAGCCGGATCAAACATCTCGGTCAAACAGCCATTGCATACTGCGATATCAGGGGAAATAAGGGTATCGACACTCCCACTTTTCCGGGAAAGATTGATGGAAAACCTGCAATCATTGGTGGAAGGAATTGAAATAGCAGAAATTGTACTCAAAAGGGCCTGCGGCGGGAAATCACGCCCCAGGGCTGCGGCAAAGCAATCAAGATCCTTGCTCCGACCCTCAACCTCAATTCTCACGCCGGAACTGGCATTTTCAACAAACCCTGACAGACCATGTTTTTGAGCCAGAGAATAAACAAAAGGACGAAAACCGACACCCTGCACAATACCGTTAACCGTGATCCTGCGCCTGGTTCTCTCTTCGGGCATAATCCTGTCAGCTCAGATGAATTAGATAAAAGTGACAAGTAACTGGTTTATCAGCTTGACACTAGTAACTGGTCAGTTGCCATTTATTACTTGCAGGCCTCATTATTCCAGGCTTAATGGATAAAAGATTAATCAAGCGACCTATGCTGATGTCGCAACCAATCAAGCCATTCATCCATCCCATCCCCCTTGGTGGCGGAAAGTTCAAAAAACACCAGGTCCGGATTCACCCGCAGAGCATTTTCCCTGCACCTGACCGGATCAAAGTCGACATATGGTAACAAATCGATCTTGTTTATCAAACACAAACGGGCGGCCTTGAACATATAAGGATATTTTTCGGGTTTATCTTCGCCCTCGGTCACACTTATTACCACGACCTTTGCCGCCTCACCCAGATCGAAAAGCGCCGGGCAGACCAGATTGCCGACATTTTCAATAAACAGGATGGAATCATCACCCGGTTCCAGTTTATGGACCGCCCGACTGACCATTGCCGCATCAAGATGACATCCGGCCCCGGTGTTGACCTGGACGACCGGCACTCCGGTATCGGCGATCCGCTGCGCGTCCCGGGCGGTCTGCTGATCTCCCTCAATAACCGACACCGGGAACTCCTTAAAATTACGCAAAGTATACTCCAGCAAAGTGGTCTTGCCGGAACCAGGGGAACTGACCAGATTAAGCGCGAGTATCCTTTTTAAAGCAAACAATTCCCGATTCTGTGCGGCCAGAGAATCGTTACGGGCTAAAACCTCCTGCCCGATCTCAACCTTCCGACCCTTTGCCTCAAACTTATCATGTCCAGCCGACCCGGCATGGTGCGCATGCAACTCCGAATGCTCGACGCCATGCTTATGAATGGTCACTATCTGATCGGTCGGACTGCAACTACACGAATCACACATATCAATTACTCATCAATGGTTATGGCCTGCAGATTAAGTTCCTTGCCCCCGATAACTTCGACCGTATATTCACCACAATGGGGACAACAACTGACCAGGGAATCAAGCTCAAATGAAGCATCGCAATTTCGGCAATTACCGCGCCCCTTAACCGGGATTATTTTAAAAACCGCGGTCCCGGCCGTTGTGTCCCGGGCCGCCGCTTCCAGACAAAACTCGAGGGAATCAATCAGCACCCCGGAGAGTTCACCGACCACCAACTCGACCTCATTGATCTTCACCGCCCCCTCGCGAGACGCGGCGGCAACCGCCATCTCCACGATATTCATGGCAAGAGACATCTCGTGCATCTCTTATCTTACCCTTGAACAGGATTGACTTCCAGCGGAAAAGCGTTGATGTCTGCGACCCGATGTTCCTTGCGGACAAAATCCGCCCCCAGGAACTTCAATTCAGCCAGGAGCATAGTGCGCAATTTTTCAGCCCCGACCTTGACCTCGGCCGACAGCTCAAGACCGCTATCAAGGGTGGCGGGTTCAATCCCGAACAGAATGACGCTGGGTGGCAGTTCATCGGTCATGGTGGCGACGGCAAGGACATCGGCCATCCCAAGTTGATGAGGAGACATGCGATTACGAAAAAAAGCACCGGCATCTTCCAGTTCTATCCTGGACACGGTGCCGGGTATCTTTTCGGAAATAAATGCGTCAACAATAAACAGGTGCGATCTGCCGGCGAGATATGGCAGAAGATCATAGCCCATGGTGCCACCGTCAACCACCTCGACCCCAGCCGGGATATGATAATAATTCAAAAGTTCTGAAATTATCCTGGGTCCGATCCCCTCGTCGGACAAAAGAAGATTGCCGACGCCAAGCACCAGAACATTGAAATCATCTTCCGGTTCAGTCATGGACCCTCCAGGGTCCTGACCGTTACAATCTCATTTTTATCCGGATCCATCAGATGGATCGCGCAAGCCAGACATGGATCAAAAGAGTGTACGGTGCGCAATATCTCAAGGGGTTTGTTCGGATCGGCCACCGGGTTGCCGATCAACGAGGCCTCATAAGGACCAAGATCATCGTTACTATTGCGAGGCCCGGCATTCCAGGTGGACGGGACCACGCATTGATAATTTTTGATCTTGCCATTTTCAATCACCACCCAATGGGACAAGACCCCGCGCGGCGCCTCATGAAAGCCCATCCCGCGGATCTCGCCTTTCGGGAAAATCGGCTCGTTAAAGGTTTCATAATCTCCGGTGGCGATATTATCCACCAGACTTTGCCATTGCCGGCCAAGGGCATCGTGCAGCACCGCGCAGCGCACCGCCCGGGCTGCGTGGCGACCGATGGTGGAATGGAGGGCGGGAATCCCTACCTTGGCCCCGGCCAGACTGCTTACCGTCTCAAGCAATTGATCGGTAAACTTCCTGGTCGGCCCATGGCCTGCCGCATACATACAAAGGACATTAGCCAACGGTCCGACCTGGGCCGGACGACCGTTAAAGGTAGGAGACTTGACCCATGAGTATTTTCCGTCATCCTTATACTCAGTAAACTTAGGAACCGTCTCCCCTTCAAAAGGATGGAGATCGTGATCGCCGGCATACCAGGAATGTTTGACCGACTCCTTGACCCCTTGCCGGAAAAAATCATCGCCGAAAGAATGAATCGGTTTAAAGCTGCCGACATCACCATCGGAAATATAGCCGCCAGGCAGGTCAAACCTTACACCTGCCCGATCAAGAGGCAGGTCAGGAACACAAAGATAATTGGTAACTCCTGCGCCATAGCCGGTCCATTCCGCGTAAAAAGCCCCGACCGCCGCCACATCAATCATATAAACATTTTTGATGAAATCCCCGACGTCGTCAATCAGGGTCTTGATGTAATAGAGTCTCTCCATGGTCAGGGTAGACTGACTGTCCGGATTAATGGGGTTGGCCACGCCGCCCACTGCCAGGTTCTGGATATGGGGTGTTTTACTACCTAAAATGGCCACAACTTTATTGATCCGACGCTGATAATCCAGGGCCTGGAAATAATGAGTCGCAGCCAGCAAATTCACTTCCGGCGACAACTTCATGGCGGGATGCCCCCAATAACCACTGGCAAAAACACCAAGTTGACCGGTATTGACAAATTTCTGCAAGCGATCCTGTACCGCTTTCAATTCATTGTAACTGTTCTTCGGCCAGGGCGATAACTTCTGGGCCAAGGTTGACGCCGCTCTGGCATCGGCTTTCAAGGCGGAAACGATATCAACCCAATCCAAAGCCGAAAGATGATAAAAATGAACAATATGATCAAAGATCCCATGAGCCGCAATGATCATATTCCGAATGTATTGGGCGTTTAAGGGTATTTCCAGGGCAAGGGCATTTTCCACCGCCCGCACCGAGGCAATTGCATGAACCGTGGTGCAGACCCCGCAGATCCTCTGGGTAAAAATCCACGCCTCACGTGGATCACGACCCTGCAAGATGGTCTCAATTCCACGCCACATGGTCCCTGAAGACCAGGCATTAATCACTTTCCCCTTATCCACTTCGCAGTCAATTCGCAGGTGGCCTTCAATTCGGGTTACAGGATCAACTGTTATGCGCTTAGCCATTATGATGTCTCCTCAATTTATTATAGGTCAAGCGTGCTTTAAATCAGCAAGTACCGGTAATTTCTTGACAAACCAGATGTAGGCCATAATTTCTGCGGCAATAATGGCAAAGGTAATCGTAATTTCCTGCACCGAGGGGAAATATTGCCAACCATTGCCTGGATCAAAACCAACCAGATAAGTATTGATCCGGTACAACCCGGCACCGCACATAATAAACACGGCGGAAAGAAAAAGAAGACGGGGTTTGATGCGATTAGCCGGATAAAGTAAAATCAGCAGGGCCAACCCCAAAAAGGTGTTCTCCAGGAGGAACATATTACTGCGCAAATCCCCGCTAAAGGCCAGAGGCAAATATCCCCGGAGATTAACATCTTCGATTCTGATAATCAGGTAAATAACCAGAATCCATGGGATGACACCCGCCAATCGGCCAAGCAAATCCGTTTCCAGCGGCCGACGAAAGGCGACACAGGAAATAGTTGACTCAAAAATGACCACCGCGTAGCCAATCATCAGGGCCGACACCAGAAACAGCAAGGGCAGAAATCCGGTCTGCCACAAGGGCGACAGTTTATAACCGGCCGCCAGCATCATGGTGCCGAGAGATGATTGATGCATGGTCGGCAGCAGGACCCCGAGCGCTATAAAAACAAAGATTATCCGATTCAGCCGGGCCTTAAGCCGATCAGCCTTCAATTTTTCCAGAATGGCCGGGGCAAATTCAATCCAGAGCACCAGAACATAGGTGCCGATACATAAAGCGACTTCCAGCAAGACTGAACGAAAATTCGCGAACCCCGGCAGGAAAATATTATAACCCTGCCAATAACGGCCGATATCAAAAAAAACTGAAACACCGGCCAGAGTATATCCGAACATACTGGCCATCATCGCCGGCCGAACCAGAGGATGATATTCACCCCTGTTAAAAACATAAACCAGCAGGGCCATGGCATAACCACCGCAGGCCAAAGCGGTGCCGATCACCACGTCATAGGCGATCCAGATACCCCAGGGATAACCGTCATTCATATTGGTTACCGCCCCCAAACCATAGATAAACCGCTGGGCCAAAAAATAAACAGCGATCAAGACCACAGCCAGGCATGCCATAAACGGCCAGGTAAAGATCCTGCCTCCTATCGGTTTTGCTTCGCTCATGAGAAATCTCCTTTACAGGGAAATAAAACTATTTTTTAGGTTCATCTTGTTTCCGGGCCATGTAAATAAGTCCGGCCAGGACCACAATCGGATAAACCATACCCTTATAAATCGCGTATTGGATCCCGTCCGAGAGTGCGGCATATGACCGGTCGGGCAACTCCGGTAGTCCAAGTTTGTCAAAAGGAACTCCAGACAACATGAGCACCTGGGTGCCCCCCACTTCATCTTCGCCGTACAACTCGGGGACATAAGTCGCCGCCTTATGTGACTGAAAGGAACCAGTCCCGGCGCCCCCGGCAATATTACTCACCGGAAAATCATAGTAAACGCCGGGTTTCATCCCTAAACGACGTTTGGCCTCGACCATAAGTTCCTGTACCGGACCGAAAAGAGAGGCCCCGGTCGGACAGGCCGAGCAACAGGCGGAGATTCCACCCTTGGCCAGAAGATGAGAACAAAGCTGACACTTAACGATGGTCGGGAAAGGCGAATCCCACTCGAATTTAGGGATATTAAACGGACAGGCTATCTGACAATAACGACAACCGATACAGGCTTTCTTGTTATAATTTACCACCCCGTTAACAGGACTCTTGGTCATGGCCGAGACCGGGCAGGCCGAGACACAGGAAGGATCAACACAGTGCATGCAGTGTCTTTTGACAAACGCGTATCCCGGATCGCTATCTTTTGTCAAACCATCGCCGTGTTGAAATTTCTTAATAACATTCAAGGTCTTTGAAGACAAATCGCGGGGATTATCCCAGATCTCGTCAGGACCTGAATGTTCATATTCCATATCATTGGCTTTTTTGCAGGCCACCATGCAAGCCTGGCAACCGATACAAAGGGTCGCATCGTAAAGAATGCCGACCGCCGCGGCAGGCATTCGGTCATCTCTTTCTGCCGCCGCCGGGACAGGCTTGCCGGTTGATGCCAGGATGGTGCCGGCAACAATACCTTTCAGAAAATCTCTCCGTCTGATCGTCATGGTCTACTCTCCCCCGGCAGAATTTCCCTGATCATCATCTCCATACTGCCCGAGTTTCTTGGTAAAGACCGCCCCGGCGCCCAGAGCAACCCCGGCAGCGCCGGCCAGGAGAGCGGCGGAGCCAACCGAAATCCCAGTGCCCTTCTCGTCGGAGATAGGTGGTTGACCGGCGGCCGGAGTTGGATCTTTAATTATAGCCTGAGTAAAAAGCGGGATCGTAAAACCTACCCCCTGCTCGGTACAACCAAAACAGGGATGTCCGGTGCCTACCGGCCAGGCCCCGGCACCCACATCACTAAATAACACAGCTGGACAATTGGCGTAGGTCTGCGGTCCCTTGCAACCAAGTTTGTACAGACAGTAGCCTAACCGATGCCCCTCATCGCCAAATTTGTTCGCAAATCGTCCGGCATCAAAATGAGGACGCCGCTCACAGTTTTCGTGAATTAATCGACCATAAGCAAATTTAGGACGACCGGAACTATCGAGGGCGGGTAATTTATTGAAAGTGAGATAGTGTAGAACCGTTGATAAAAAATTATAGGGATTTGGCGGACAACCCGGCACCGTAACCACTGTTCTGTTCTTCAAGACTTCAGGCAAACCGACTGCGCCGGTCGGATTAGGAGCCGCCGAGGGGATCCCTCCCCAGGAAGCGCAGGAGCCAATGGCGATTACCGCCCCGGCCTTGGCGTCAACTTCTCGGACAATGTCCACAAAGGGACGATTACCCACCATGCAATAGATCCCACCATCCTTAAGGGGGATAGCGCCGTCCACCACCATGATGAACTTGCCGGCGTTTTCATTAATCGCCTTTTGCATCTCTTCTTCCGCTTGATGACCGGCTCCGGCATTAAGGGTCTCGTTGTAATCAAGGGAAATCAGATCAAGAATCAGATGTTCAAGGGAAGGATGAGAAGGCCTGAGCAATGTTTCCACGCAACCGGTACAGGCCTGACCGGAGAGCCAGATGACCGATGGCCGCCTGGGAGAAGTAATAGCGTTTGCTATCCGGGGTGCCATTTCAAGGGGCAACCCCAAACTTGCCGCGATCACCGTACAGAATTTCATAAAATCTCGACGCGAAACTCCGTTTAATCTGTCTCTGATCCTGTCAAAATCCTTCGCTTGCATGGCACCCCTCATCTTCATTTGGTTATTGGGGAGGATTCACAAAAAACACTATTACAGATTTTTATATATCTATCTAAATACAGATCATCATTTTTCAACAATCAATGTCAAGAAAAAACTCTTATTTATTGTCACATATTTTCTTTAATAAATCTTTTTTTGAAAAACCGGTTTATTTGACGTTGGCTGCGCGAAAACTTTACGTTATGTTCTTGCCATGCTAAAAAAACAACCCTCAAAAAACCCCTCTCCATTTAGTGACCCTTCCGAATTAATCCGCCGAATTTACGTGGAAGAAAGCATCCTTGATCTGCCATACACCAGAGAGATCCTGACCAAAGCCAAACCCATTCCAGTTGAAATTATCAAAGACCGTTGCGTCCCCGATCTGCCGGGAGGGCAACAAAAAGGCGGCATGGCAGGCTATATCAAGAATCTGACCCTCGGCAAACAAAATCTGTTTCTCAGCCTTAACCGGGGCCGCTTCTTAAAAGCCTGTCCAGCGACCCGGGAATATCGCTGCTGCGACTACCAGGTATTGAACATCGGCATGAACTGCCCGATGGATTGTGTATATTGCATTCTCCAGGCGTACATGAACAATCCATGGCTCTCGTTTTATGTAAATGTGGATGATCTTCTGGCCGAACTCGATGAAGCCTTTCGATCAGAACCGCAGACCTTTCGCCGAATCGGGACCGGCGAGTTCACCGACAGCATGGCCTTGGATCGCCTGACCGGGCTGAGCCGCATCCTGGTTGAGTACATGAGCGGCAAACAAACTGCGGTCCTGGAACTGAAAACCAAAACAGCAGTTATCGACAACCTGCAGGGCATTGACCATAAAGGACGGACCGTTGTTTCCTGGTCGCTGAACAGTCCGGTGATCATGCAAAAAGAGGAGTTGAAAACCGCATCTCTCAACCAGCGTTTGGAGGCGGCCAGTCGCTGCGCCGAGATGGGCTACAAGATCGGATTTCATTTTGATCCGGTGATCTTTCATCCCGGCTGGCAACAAGGCTACGCCGAAACCATCTCCCGCATGTTTGCCGCCGTGCCGCCCGAAAAAATCGTCTGGATCAGTATCGGGGCCTTGCGCTACCTGCCTGCCCTGAAATCCATCGCCACCACCAGGTTCCCCAACTCCAATTTTTTTCACGAAGAGTTCATCACCGGCCTCGACAATAAATCACGCTATTTCAGGCCGCTACGAGTGGAAATGTACAAGTTGATCCATGACCTGCTCCGAGCAAATGCCAACGCCAGAACCTGCATCTACCTGTGTATGGAAAGTGATGAGATATGGCAGGAGGTCTTCGGTTTCAGCCCGGAAGATAAAGGTGGCCTGCCAGCCATGCTTGACCGGGCAGTCAATTGACCAAAGCCTGCCCCGATGGCCGAAATGCCTGCCCAGCCAAAATTTATTTCAAAGGGCTGCCCTACACCGGAGAAGTCCACTCAAGATTGAGGTAGGGATCGACATTCAAGAAAAATCCTTGCCCGGCAAGGGCCACAAATTTCCTTGTTAAGTAGCTCAAAAATCTTGGCCAACGCTTCCTTTTTGGAGGCGAAAATGTTTTCGCTACCGATATCGGCTAAATATTCACAGCGCGTAAAAAGATCACAGACTCCAGCCTTTATATCATAAAGATAGAGACCTCCCCCCATGGCACGCTGTTTTTTGGCAAGCTCGACCAGAAACTCGGCCCCGGCCATGTCGATAAAATTTATCCCGGAAGAGACGATCAGCAAATGTTTCTGGCCCGGGGTCTGGTTCCGCTCAACCTGCAATTTTTCGTTAACGTGATTGATGGCGCCAAAAAACAGTGAGCCATCGATCCGGATAATCTTTAGTTGCGGGCATTCCGGCAGGGAATGATCGGTCGTAAATGAGCGCATTTCCTGGCGCTGGTCGGGGACCCGACTGAGGACATGGGGGTGCGAAGTACGATTAAGGTACAGAATAAGGGAAAGCAGGACCCCCAGAAAAATTGCAAATTCCAATTCCAGAAACAGGGTGGCCAGAAATGTCGTGCCCATGATCACACTTTCCGACCGGCAGGTTTTAAGAATCCGCGAAATGTGTTTTAAATCAAACAATCCCCAGGCGACCAGAAACAAAATCCCGGCCATGGCGGCGTTAGGCAAAAAGGCAGCCCACGGTGCAACAAGCAGGACAAGAATGATCAACAATCCGCCGGCAAAGACGGCGGCCAGAGGCGTCCGGGCCCCGGCCTGATAATTCAAGGCGCTTCGGTTAAACGATCCGGTCGCCACATAGCCGGAGAAAAAACACCCGACGATATTTGACAAACCCTGCCCAATGAATTCCTGATTGCCGTCCAGTGTTTGACCGGTCTTGGCAGCCAGAGAACGGGCAATGGATACCGCCTCGGTCAAGGCAAAAAGGGTGGTGGCCAGAGCGACCGGCGCCAGCATCCTGATATTTTCAAGGGTAAGATGCGGGGCCGACAGGGGCGGCAACGAAGATGGCAGAGCGCCGACGGTCGGAATCGTCAGCTTTTCCGGCCCCACAATCCAGGAAAATAGTGCAGCGGCAACACTGCCGACCAGCATGGAAACAATCATGTATGGAAATTTCGGCCGATAGCGCCTGATCAACAGACCTGAAATCATCGTGATCAGACCGATGGCGGTTGCGTAAGGATTAATCTCAGACCAGTGGGTATAAACGGCGTAAAGGGTCTGATATAAATGGCCGCCACGCGGCAGAGATATGCCGAGAAAATGCTTCAACTGGCTTGCGGCAATCAGGATTGCGGCCCCGGCCGTGAAACCGACAATGACCGAATGCGAAATGAAATTAACCAAAGAGCCCAGACGCGCCAGTCCCATCACCAACTGAATCAGTCCAACCATCATCGTAAGAGTGAGGGCCAATTGCACATACTGGGCACTGCCCGGCACCGCATGGATGCTTAAAGCTGAAAACAAAACAATGGAGGCCGCCGTGGTCGGGCCAGATACCAGATGCCAGGAAGAACCGAAAAGCGCCGCGACAATCGCCGGCACCATCCCGGCGTAGAGGCCATACTCCGGAGGCATTCCGGCAATGGTCGCAAAGGCGACCCCCTGCGGCAGGGCGACAACCGCACCCGTTAGCCCGGCAAGCAGATCATCACGAAAAGTGCGGTGCGTGACCCGAGGCCACCATTGCAGAAACGGCAACAACGAAGATGAAAAGTTATGGCGGTTCATTGCGCCCTCCATCCTGATCTTTCAGGACCAGCTGATTTTCGACAGATAAATATCAGACCGGAACAACCATCACCGCACAAGGGATATGACCAATAACCTGCCTGGTCACACTGCCCATCACAAGTTTTGCCAGGGCGTTTTTCCCATGGGTGCCCATGACGATCAGATCGATTTTCTGTTTCTTTGCCGTCTGAACGATAGCCTTATAAGGCGGGTCGGCTATATCGAGAATAGTTTCGCAGACAATTCCGGCCTCCGTCGCCTTCTTCTTGGCTTTTTCAAGAATAAGCGCCGCATCTTTTTCCATCAACTCTTCAAGTTTCGGGCTGATGGCCAGATACTCCGGATTCATGTCAATGGCATGCAGGATGAAAAGTTTGCACTGACATGCCTTAGCCAGGCCGATTGCCTGATCAAGGGCGGCGGCGCTATGTTTTGAACCATCGGTGGCAACCAGCATTCTTTCGTGTCTCATCACGGCACAATCTTTTTGTTTCATCTTTTTTTCCTCCGGGGAAAAGTTTGGCCCGCAAATCCGAAAAGACTACCCAGTGGATTTTCTCATACTTCCGGCAGAGAGATCAACTAAACATGGCATAAAACAAAAAAATCTTGATCCGTTAAAAAAGCCGAATGACCTGACAAAAATACCGGTAGTTTTCAATTTGACAACTTCTCGGTTTGTCCACAATTTCCAGGACTGATGCAAAAAATCCGGTTGTTGCGAGTAATCGTCAAATGTTTTATATTTACTCCATTGAGACATCTATCATTTTCTCGACAATAACGAGGGTAAATTTTCGGCCATATTTGTGTCCGCAGATTCAGAAAAGGGCAACTTAGATTCAGCCCCCCTAACCCTATCTGACTTCCAGTCCCGATGTCCCGGCAATTGAGTACATTTATACGCACTGGGCTGATTGCAAAATCATATTAATTGTAACCTCAAAATAACAGGTTGTACTGCTTGCCGAAAATTACCCATAAAATCTAACAGTTAGTTGGTTGATCGCAGCATAAATGGTCAGGATAAGGGAGGTATGAAATGATACAGATTAATTTGACGGGACCTAATCGGGAATGGTTGTTATCGGTCAGGAATATAATCGCATGCGCCGTTTTATGTATGCTCCTTTTTGGTTGCGGCAGTGGTTCCGGAAAAAGCACCACCCCGACCACAACCGACGACACGACAGATGATACGGGCGGCACCGGCAGTCCAGCTTCGTTGGGCACCTACAATGCCTTGGGGTTGATAACGGATACCTCTGATCAGCCGATTGATTTTGCGGTGATCGGCGACGACAGCAGCGGCGTTGCCGGTGCTTCAACTCAATCGACCTCATCGGGCGGGGCGTTTTACGGTGAGATGGGTACGGAAGCAAGCGGCTGGGTGCGGGTTTCAGCCGACGGTTATGCCGAAACCTATACCAAGTCTCTCGGCACGGTGAACAGTGTGAATATCTTCACAACCCGGCTCACCCCGTTGGGCGCCTCGACCGAGTTTGAACCTGGAACCGCCAAGAGCCTGTCTCATAATAATATAAGTATTGAGCTGACTGACAGTTTGTTTGCCGCGAAGACCACGGTTGAACTGACCGAAATTCCGCCACAGGATATGGACGCCTCCTATGCCCTGATGAGCACCGATATATTCCGTCCTTTCCTGCGGACCTTCTCGATTACGGCGCTAGACGCCGATGGCGTTCCGGCCACCTTTGTGACCGGGCAAAATCTCCCGGTTACCATTACCTTGCCTGCAGCGGTTAGCACGCCTCCACCGCTGGCCTATTTCGATGGAACCAGCGGTCAATGGCAGGAGGTCGCAAACATCTGTACCCTGGTTGATTCAACCCATGTCACTTGTAATCTTCCCCATCTTTCGGTCTGGGGCGCGGCCGGAGCGGCGGCTACCGGCGCCGGAGTGGCGGCGACTGCCGACGGAGAACCGACCATGCCTTATCCCAATGCAACGACCCGAGCCCAAGCCAAGGCCAATATTCGTTACGGAATGGCGATTTCCGCCCAGGGCCAAAGAGCCGGCGATGATGATTTGGTGAACACCGGAGAAACGATAATGGCCCAGGGCGCAGCTCAATACGTGAGCATGGCGCAGCAGTACGCAGCAAATCATCAACGCGATGAGACCGGTAAATTTGCCCTAATAGATGCAGCAGTGGTAAGCGCTCTGGTAAGTGGATACGACGGGACATTCGACGAACTGATGAATGAAGCAACGACCATTGCCGAAAATATCGGCACTGATCTGTTAGCAGAACCAGGCTGTGGGCGGATTCGCGAAATGTTGCAGTCGGCGGCTCAGATCCAGACCCTGGGTGGATCCGAAACATTATTTGATCAGTTACTGGATAAGGTTAGAGACGCGATCAACACCTGCGACCCGTGGCTTGGTAAAATTAACGTAACATTCAATCTGGCCGGATCCTTGCCGGGTCTATCTGAATTCATTAACCAAGGTGGCGGTGCCTGGACCGAAACCCATGATGTCCGGTTATATGCCGATCCGTCTACCGCAGGCAACACTGATCCGCCGGTTTATACGTTAACCGGCGATGATATAGTTGAGATTGCGATGCCGGAAACCATATATCGAGAGACGATTACTAATAGCGACTGCCCTGATGGATTTACTCAGTTCATACTGTTTTCCACGCCGCAATCGGCCAGTATCAATCTGGCGGTCGATGGCACTTATAGTCCGGAGGGCTCAGGCTTTGCGATCAGTAGCATCAAAAAGGCAGTTTTGGGGGGAGTTGACAGTATTGACCTTTCATGGTCGTCATTATTACGCACTTATATCGGAGATCAATGCTCACTGTATGAATCTCCTGCTGAGTCAGGTTATAAGACTGGGTATGAATCGCTAATCGGTGACTCCGGTATTCAGCCTACAGCACCGATCACTCTGCAAGAAATGCTCAATAATGGCCGAAAGTATTCGTCGCCGATAACCGAAACTGTTTATGGATCAAAGACAGTACAACTGTCGATCCCTGAAGTAACAATCCCCTGGGCAGCGGTGCAAAGTGCCAGGGTTTACTGGCATTTTACCCATATTAAACCTCAACAATAGAACAATTGAAGCTTCCCACGGCAGGTAAGGGATCCTGTGACACTCCGAGCCATGGTGAATCTCAGTATGTAAGGATGCTATCTATTAGACTTGCTCACTAACTTGGCAGCAAATACCCTTGGGGTACACCCAGAGGAAGTGCCCCTGGGGTGCGTTTCGCTTTGCATGTTCAACCAGGCAAAAACCGATTCCCTCCCCAGCAGATAGCCAAGCCCTAATGACCTACGGCTACAGGGTAAGGGAAGTCTGATAATGCGGTTTTTTATCGGGCTTCGGTGCTTACCAGATCAAACCGCTTCTTGCTTAGCGGGAGAAAATTTCTTAACCATCGCCCTTAATATAGAGCGATCAGAGGACGATCCACCGGTGGCGGCATAGCGTAATCGAACATAGGCCGCGACAATTTCGGTCACCGACCCGGCCAGATCAGGGCGCTGTCGCAATACATATTCCTGAAAATCGATCGGTCCCTGCCCCGGCCTGCGCGGCAAATCGATCGCCGCCAGTTTCCGGCCGAAGATAACCCAGGCCTCGGCCACCTCGTCCCTGACTGAAGCCGGCGGACGGTGCATAAAAAACCCCAACAGCACCACCAACAAAACAGCACCGGCCACCGCAGTAAACAGGGCGGTGCCAAAACCTTGCCAGCCGGCAAATGAGAAACCGAAGCGGGAAAAAAGTCCGGTCTGCTCGTTAAACGAATAACCGATGACCAAACGATTCCAGCGGCTGTTAAGATAATCCCAGTAGTTACGGACCGGGCCGAGCCATTCTCCAAACACCCCAAGATCAGGCAAGAAAAGAAAGCGACCTGTTTCACCGGCAGGCAGGGCCTGGGCCGGGTTGGCTAATAGCCGCTCGGGCGCCACCTCGCCGGTCGGATCAATCCGCTGCCAACCCTGATCGGTCACCCATACTTCGCACCAGGCATGGGCATCTGATTGTCTGACCACCAGATATTCGCCGTAAGGGTTACGCTTACCGCCCTGATAACCGACCACCATCCGGGCCGGCAGTCCCGCCGCCCGCATCAGAAAAACAAATGAACCGGCAAAATGTTCACAGAATCCCTGCCTGCTCTCAAAAATAAAACGGTCGATCTGACTCTGATCCAAATCATCCGCTGCGGTGGTCAAGATCGGCGGATTCAGGGTATATAAAAAGTTTTGCGCCTTAAAATATGCCAGCGTCAGCCCGATAAAATCCGTTTCCGAAGAAGATTCCCGCCGCAGGCTCTCGGCCAGTTCCCTGGACCGGGGATTGGCACCGGCCGGTAACCGCAGGGCAATTTCCGTAGTAAATGCCGGCAGGGAATCATCCACCCCGTCGAGATAGGACAAACCGCTATAGGTCAAACGCCGATTCACCGGTTGCCAGCTATAATAGCTGTAATCGTTGAGCAGCCAGGTAATCGGCAGATCAATTTTACGGGGCAGATCCAGGCTAAACAACCAGCGCTTGTTATGGGGTTCGAGAGTGATAATATAGTTAACCGGCTGTTCACCTTTGATCCGCTTGGCCGGCGTCGTATGATGACTAAGTCCGCGACGCCAGGTCTTGCCGTCAAAATCCCACAGAACCACCCCCCGCCAGTAGAGAAATTTCTGCAGCGGCATATCTCCGGCAAACTCAACCCGAAAGGCCGCCTCGTTATTCTTTGCCAGATCGGTCAATGAACCGAAATTAATTTCCTCGGAAAAGCCGGCGCGGGCCGAATTTGCATGGGTTCGGCCCCAGAGCCCACCCTGAATCCTTGGGAAAAACAAAAAGAGAACCACCATAATGGGCAGCGCCTGGCCGATCAGAAGCAGGGCCAGTTTTAACGGCGAAGGTCCGCCCCGGCCCGGCCGGTTTAAGTGAATCAACACCGCGGTTGTAAAAATAATCGAAAAAAACTTATACAAGGTGGCCTCGATCGTATCACCGAAAAACAGACCGCCGACGATCAGAAAATAACAGAGGATGACGGTCTGCTTGCGATCATGGTCGCTGCGCAACTCAAATAGTTTCAAGGCGACCATCAGGGACAGGAGGGCGACAAAGGCCTCAATCGTAAAACCCTCATGAGTGGTCATCGCCCCGACAAAAAATAACCCGGCCAGCATTCGGGAGAAGGTCTTGCCCGGCAGCGGCCAGACATAGCGGGCGGCCAGCGCGATATAGGTCCAGAGGAAAAGACAGGCAAAAACCACCCACCAGGCAACATTAATAAAATGGGGCAGGGTGCAAACGATAACCGCCCAGAGAATAGGCAGCAGAGAAAGGTCGGCAAAAGAGCCGCTGGCGGGATGACCCTGGGCAGACTTCACAAAGCGCAGGCCTGGCGGCCGCCTTGAATCCGGCGCCATGTGATATGAAGTGGCAGGCCTTTTACTATCGGTCTTCATATCTTCACCAGGGCAAGTTCACGCAAACATCGCCGCTGATGGCCGGCGCCCGACCCCGGCTCAATCACCATCTCACCGATCTGCAGCCCATAAGACAGCCCGAGGGCCTCCGCCCTGATAATCATGAAACATAACCGGGACAACTTCAACTCAGGATCATGGCCCGGCATCACGTCAAAGCTGAAAAAAAGCAATCTCCCCCGCCGGCCTTCAAATTTTTTGGTGTACAGACCCTGGCCTCGGGCAGATGCCTTCCAGGAGATCTGCTGCAGGCAATCACCATACTGATAGGTGGCCAGACCTTCAAAATCTTCGACCCCGGCTCCGCCTGATTCCCCCTCGCCCCTCTCCTCCCCTTTGCGCCGGGCAGTAATCATCGGCCCGGCAACCGGCTTTGGTAAAACCAGACAAGAACCATCCACCATAAATGCTTTGCGGAGTCGGAACAGACCAAGGGGGTAACTTGTCGAGATTTCGACCACCTCGGGAGTGAGCAGACCACGCCGGTCGGTATCATGAAAAACCGTTACGTTTTTAGTCTCTTGCCTGGCAAGATCAACGATGGTTGTTTTGCCGCCGGGGAAATTATATTCAAGGCGATACCGGAAATGGTCAAGGCAGCTCGTCAGGATTTCAAAGGCGGCCTGCTGTCCGGCAAAAACCGGGGTCGCCCGGATAAAAAGCAGAGTGAGACCGGAAAGATTGCGCCAGGTATGAATAAAAGAGACAACCACCATGCCGACCAGGAGAAAGGTAAGAATGAAGCCCAGATTATTATTATGATTCATCGACCCGAACAGCATGCCCAGAAGCATCACAAAAAAAATATATCCGTTACGGGTCGGGACAAAAGATATCCGCCCGGCAACCCGAAATCCTTCAGGGATGCCGAAACGACTTAATACAAATTTATATGAAGAACGGACAAAACCACTCATGAAGGAACGGGTACGGTGTTAAGTAATGCGATAAGTTCATCCCGGCCCATTTCCGCCTGATCCTCCGCCCGGCGCAGGCGATGACCGACCACAAAGGGCATGATCTGCTGGATATCCTCGGGCAGAACATAATTGCGGCGATCAGTAAAGGCCCAGACCCGAGCCGCTCGCAACAGGTTAAGACCGGCCCGTGGCGACAGCCCCATGTAAAAAGCCGGGTCGTTCCTGGTGAAATCAAGGATGTTCTGGATATAATTGATCAGGGTGTCCGAGGCCTTGACCGCGGCCGCTTGGTGTTGAAAATGCACCACCTCCTCCGGGGTGAGGAGCGGCTTTATTGCGGCCAGCTCTTGCTGGGTACCGCCGCCGAGCAAAAGATCATGCTCCGAGGAACGATCAGGATAACCAAGTTCAATCCGGATTAAAAATCGATCGAGCTGGGACTCGGGCAAAGGGAAAGTGCCGGCCTGTTCAAAAGGATTCTGGGTGGCAATGACAAAAAATGGCCGGGGCAGACTCCTGGTCTTTCCCTCAATTGTTACCTGCCGCTCTTCCATTGCCTCAAGCAAGGCGCTCTGGGTCTTCGGGGTGGCCCGGTTGATTTCATCTGACAATAAAACTTGCGTAAAAATGGGGCCGGGATGGAAGGTGAACACACTGTTTTTCTGCTCAAAGACGGAAACGCCCAGAATATCGCCGGGCAGCATATCACTGGTACACTGAATCCGACGAAACTCCAAACCAAGCACCCCGGCCAGAACCTTGGCCAAGGTAGTTTTGCCGATACCGGGAATGTCTTCAATCAGTAAATGTCCTCCGGCGAACAGGCAACACAAAGCAAGCCGCACCTGCTCATCTTTTCCCAGAATGACCCGCCCCACACTAGCGGTTATTTCGGCAAAGATCGCCGGGAAACGGTGGTCACCTTCCTTAGCCGAACCGACGACATTTCCATGATCATCTCGCACAGCGCATTCTCCTCGAATTTCAAATTATATAAGTCATAAAGATAATAATATCACATTACCAGAAGCATGAATTATTTTAGAGGAACAAAATAAGGGTTAATTAAATTTAAAAAATCTAATTCTGCGCCTCTCACATCCCCCTTTTTTAATCAACCATGTCGATCGCTATCAAGATTTTCTGCTTCAAACTCGCAGTAACTATTTTTACCCGAAACTCGGAAGATCCACATACAAATTGCATAAACTCCACCTTTACCAAGGTATCCCCGATCGTAAATTGAACAATCCCTTACTCTAAAATGATCTATCACTGCGACTGCAATCAATCACAACTGATTTTGCCGAAAACAACATACAACCATTACAAAAAACCTAACTTTTTTTGACATGTAATCTTCTTTATGACTATACTTTTCCTATCAGGGTTAAATTAAACAATTATCAGGGAAAAAGCCGAGATGACCGTATGTCACCGAAAATCATGACACGCCTTCTTTTATCCCGCTTGTCGCAAATATTGAGTACTTGCCTGACCATAACCGTCGGCCTATGCCTGCTGCAAATTGTCCTCTCCGCTCTGTTACCCACCCTTATTTTTGCCGATATAAACCCTGATACGCCTTTAACAATCCGCGTCGGCTCATACGAAAATCATCCCAAGATATATACCGACGAAGCAGGCAACACTGTCGGCTTGTTCCCGGAAATCCTCAATTATATCGCTCAAAAGGAAGGATGGAATATTGAGTATGTCCACGGCAGGTGGAGCCAGTGCTTACAAAGGCTTGAGGAAAAAGAAATCGACATCATGGTCGATGTCGCCTTTTCAGAGGAGAGAAACCAAAAATATGATTTTTCCAACGAAACATTGCTTGTAAATTGGGCAACGGTTTACACCGACAGAGAACATGCTCTGGGATCTCTGGTTGATCTGGACGGCAAAAGAGTTGCGGTAATGAAAGGCAGTATCCATACCGAGGGTGAGGGCGGGATCAAAAAACTGGCGGCCAAATTTGATATTACCTGCACTTATATTGAGGTCGAGAGCTACGAGGAGGTCTTTAAATTATTAGCCGACGGCCAAGCCGATGCCGGGGTTGCAAACAGGATATTCGGTTCTTTATTGGCGGAACAATACAACCTGCAACAAACACCAATAATTTTCAATCCCAGCCATCTCAAATTTGCCTTCCCCAAGGGCGCCCCCCTTAACCATTACCTGATCGAAAAAATAGACCACCATCTTTCCTCACTGAAAAAAATCCCGGATTCAATTTATAACAAGGCTGTCTATGTATATCTGTCTGGTTTGCCCAGAGAACTTATTTTATCAACGCCAGCCAAGGGTGAACAAGGTAAAAAGGTAACCCTTACTTCCGCTGAGAAAACATGGATTCACAATCACCCAACCATCCGGCTAGGAGCTGACCCGGAATTTGCCCCTTTTGAATATTTTGAGACCGATGGCACCTATGGCGGAATCGCCTCCGACTATATTAAACTACTCAACCAGAGACTGGACCTCAACATGCAGGTCAGCAAAAACCTCACCTGGAAGAAGACGGTTGAGAAGGCAAAAGCCAAAGAAATTGACATCCTGCCCTGCGTCGGCATTACCCTGGATCGCCAAGCATATCTGAAATTTTCCAAACCATATATTAACTTTCATCGAGTGATTGTCACCAGAACGGACACCCCATTTCTCACCGACCTTGACGACGTAATAAATATGAAGGTTGCGGTACAAGCAGACAGCTCACACGAGGGATACCTGAAAGACAATACCGGGATCAAACCAATTTTATACAAAACGTTGCAAAAGGCCCTCCTGGCCGTTTCCAACGGCAATGCAGATGCCTTTATCGGCAACATCGCCTCATCAACCTACTGGATCAGAAAACTCAACCTGACCAACCTTAAAGTCGCCGCCCCGGTCTCTCAAAAGCCCGAAAACCTGTACTTTGCCGTACGTAAAGACTGGCCGGAACTGGTGAATATCATCAACAAGGGTCTGGCTTCGATCAGTCGGGAGGAAGAAGATAAGATCCGGAGACGCTGGGTAAATATCGATTACAAACCAGGCATTGCGCCGGGTGTGGTCTGGGGTTACATGCTGGAAATAACCGGAGTCGCCCTTCTGGTGCTGTCTGTTATTTTATTATGGAATTATCGCCTGAAAAAAGAGATCAATAAACGTATCAAGATCGAAGAAAAACTCTCTGAAGCCAACAAAGGACTCAAAAATCTTGACCAGCTGAAGAGTATGTTTATTGCCTCGATGAGTCATGAACTGCGGACCCCATTAAATTCGATAATCGGTTTTACCGGCATCATCCTGCAGGGCATGACCGGAGAGCTCAACGAAAAGCAAAAGGACCACCTGGGCCGCGTCTTCAATTCCGCCAAACATCTCTTAAGCCTGATCACCGATATTATTGATATCTCAAAAATCGAGGCCGGAAGAATTGATGTGTTTCCGGAAGAATTCACCCTGGCGGAGATTATTGATGAGGCTATCATCAATGTTGAACCCCAACTAAAGGCAAAAAATCTGACCTTGAAGGTTAAGGTGCCGACCGATCTAATGATGAATACGGACCGCAAACGATTATTGCAGTGCATCATTAATTATCTAAGCAACGCAGTCAAGTTTACCGAGACAGGGACCGTCACAGTTTTGGCCCGGGAAATCAACGAGATGGTTGAAATTCAAGTCAAGGATACCGGTATTGGCATCGCCAGGCAGGATATGCCCAAACTCTTTGAGGCATTCGAGCGACTAGAGTCACATTTACGGGTCAAGGCAGGCGGCACGGGACTGGGCCTTTATCTGACCCGTAAACTGGTAACCGAGATCTTAAAAGGCAGCACTAAGGTAACCAGTCAGGAATACGAGGGAAGCACCTTTGGCTTGCTGGTTCCCAAAGATCTTAACGCACTCGGCAATAAAACAAACCATCCGGAACAGGTAGCCCCATGAAAAGAGCCTTGGTCATCGAAGACAATGACAACAATATGGAGTTAATCACTTTTATCCTGGAAACCAATGGCTATCAGACATTAAGAGCTGAAACCGGACAAACAGGATTTGACTTAGCAATAGAGCAACGACCGGATTTCATAATCCTTGACATCCAATTGCCGGACATTATGGGTACCGAAGTCCTGGGCATGATCAGGGCCTCAGAAATTGGTGACACTATCCCGGTAATCGCGATGACCTCTTATGCCATGGCCGGCGACCGCGCAAAACTTTTGGCTGCCGGCTGCAACGGGTATATCGAAAAACCAATCGATCCCCTTACGGTCATGAACCAGATTCAAAAAGTAATAGGTGAAATTTCATGAAGGTTCTGGTGGTTGAGGATAACGAAAATTCGAGGGTTCTTTTGGAATCAGCCCTGGAGGCCAGTGGTTACGAAGTGGTAAGCGCTGAAAACGGCAGATTAGCCTTAGAAATAGCTCAACTTACACCGCCCGACCTGATCATCTCCGACATCCTGATGCCGGAGATGGACGGTTATGCCCTTTGCCGGGCAATCAAGGCGGAGGAAGCTTTGCGAACCATCCCCTTTATATTCTATACCGCAACGTATACCGATCCTTCCGATGAAAGGTTTGCCATGGAGCTGGGGGCCTCCAGATTTATTATCAAACCTATGGAAATGGAGCCGTTTCTAACAGAGATCAAGAAGGTACTGGCAGAGCACCAAACCGCAAGACTGACCGTTCCCGAACAACCGCTGAAAAATGATCGCGAATTGCAGATAGGGCATGCCGCTATCCTGTCAAGAAAACTCGACAAAAAAGTTCACGACCTGAAAGAGGAAAGCCATAAACTGAAGACGAGTCAGGAAAGATACCGACGACTGGTTGAAGCACTGCGCAACGACTACTTTTTCTACGCCCATTACCCGGACGGTAAATTTTTCTATATCAGCCCCTCAATCACTGAAGTCCTGGGCTATTCCCAGGAAGAATTCCTGGTCCAATACACCGAATATCTTACCGATGACCCGGCAAAACATAATAGACTCAAAGGGGAGAGAATCTCTCCTTACGAACTTATGACGCACCATCGGAATGGCGGTCTCAGATATCTGGAAGTATCAGAGATTCCGGTCTTTGATAAGCAGGGTCAAGTACTGTCCGTCGAAGGCATAGCCCATGACATCACCAAGCGCAAACAGATCGAACAGGAACTTAAAAAAACACAGGACAGTCTGCAAAAGGCGCAGCAAATCGCCCATCTCGGCAACTTGGACTGGAATCTGATAACCGATGAATTATGGTGGTCGGATGAGATCTATCGCATTTTAGGACTGGAGCCCAACGCATTTGCCGCAACCTATGAATCGTTTTTGAGCCATATCCATCCTGACGACAAAGAATTTGTCGTAAAATCCATTGAAAAGGCGATGACCGCCGGCGGAACTTACAACATTGACCACCGCATCATCCTAAAGGACGGCTGCGAACGCATAGTATCCGAACAAGGCGTCATTACCTTTGATGAATCATCAGGCAAGCCGGTCCGGATGGTTGGGACGATCCAGGACATCACCGAGCGGAAACGAATGGAAGAGGAAAGAGAGATCCTGGCCTCCCAACTTCGCCAGGCCCAAAAAATGGAATCAATCGGCACCCTGGCCGGGGGAATCGCCCATGACTTCAACAACATCCTGACCCCAATTCTCGGTTATACGGAAATTGTCATGCAAAGCCTTCCCGCTGACTCGGAAAATTCGATCAATCTGCGTGAAGTTCTCAATGCGGGACTCCGGGCCAAAGATCTGGTCAAACAGATTCTCACCTTCAGCCGCTCTTCCGGGGAAGAGAGAGAACCCGTCGCCCTCCAGCCCATTATCAAAGAATCCTTAAAACTATTACGCTCATCCCTGCCCACAACCATAAAAATCCATGAAAACGTCGACCCCGATTGCAGTCCTATTCTGGCAAACCCGACCCAAATCCATCAAATCCTGATGAATCTTTGCACCAACGCCTATCAAGCGATGCGAAATAATGGCGGTAAATTAACGGTATCACTTAGTGATATTGAACTTGGCCCCGATGATTATGTCGGCAACATTAATTTACAACCCGGCAAATATCTGCGGCTGGAAGTAAGTGACACCGGACCGGGAATAAACCCGACATTACAAGAGAAGATATTTGAGCCATATTTCACCACCAAGGCCCATGGGGAAGGGACCGGTCTGGGGCTTTCCGTGGTCCATGGCATCGTCAAAAATCATGGCGGCCATATAACCCTTTACAGCGAACCAAACCAAGGAACAACTTTCCATATTTATTTACCCAAAATCACTACTACCGCTTTTGCGGCACAACCAGAGGCAAAAGGAGAAATTATCGGCGGCACCGAAAGCATATTACTGGTAGATGATGAAGAGGCGATCGTTAAGTTGGAGAAGACGATCTTGGAAAATCTCGGCTACCGGGTAACCGCCCTGACCAGCAGCACTGAGGCCATGGAATTCTTTAAGGAAGCCCCCCGCAATATTGATCTGGTCATTACCGATATGACCATGCCGACCATGACAGGTGCCGAATTATCACAAAAACTTCTCAAAATCAGGCCCGATATCCCGATCATCCTATGTTCCGGATTCAGCGAAATAATAAATGAAGCAAAGGCAAAGTCCTTAGGGGTCCGGGAATATGCAATGAAACCTCTGCTGAGAAAGGATATCGCTAAAATTGTCCGCCGAGTATTGGATGAACAATAACTCCCGGAAAAGACCCTAAACTCTTTCCTCTTTCAATTAGGCCTTCCCAGCGACCTGTCACAAGTACAGAGTAATAAAGCAGCAAGATAGCTGCTCCCCTTTAGAACTGTTTTCACCTCCGGGGCAACAAAATTTTGTTTCAAATTTTCCCTTTATTTTAGTGACTTTCACCTTATATTATTCCATATTGTTTTTTCATATATTATTAATACTTTCAGAAAGACCCCAAGCAAAGCATCGTCTATTACCGCTTCAAGGGGGACCATGGTTTGGTGTAGAGTCATTGCATTTTTTTAAGTTCCCAAAAAACACTTAACCAAACTTCCCTCAAGTCCATGGCCCCTTGCCGTGCGACATCGGAAATGGCCCTTGCGAGAAAATCATCAAATTTTCAAAATGAGGACAAGAAATGATCAACAAGGCAATTCTAATCGGTAATTTGGGGGCTGACCCGGAAGTACGATATACTCAGGGCGGCACCGCAGTGGCCAACTTTAATCTGGCAACCACCGAGACCTGGACCAAGGACGGCAACAAGGAAGAAAAAACCGAATGGCACCGAATCGTGGCCTTTGCCCGACTGGGCGAAATATGCGGTGAATATCTTTCAAAAGGTTCCAAGGTGTATATTGAAGGACGCATCCAGACCAGGCAATGGGAAGACAAGGACGGCAACAAACGCTATACCACCGAAATTGTGGCCCGAGAGATGAAGATGCTCAGTCCCAAGGGTGGGGGAAGCTCAGCAGGCAGCGGGTTTAATGAAGAACCACCGATGCCGGAACCTTCGATGGGCGATGATGTCCCGTTCTAACTTTAAAGGCAACAACCGTTAATGGATTACTATAAGGTATTAGGCGTTGAAAAAACCGCCACCGCCGCTGAAATAAAAAAAGCCTACCGCAAACTGGCGCTCAAATTTCACCCGGACAAAAACAAGGGCGACAAAGAATCTGAGGAAAAGTTTAAAGAAATCAGCGAGGCTTATGCCGTTCTTTCCGACCCGGAGAAACGCAAACAGTACGACACTTACGGATCAGACGACTTCCGCCAGAGATATTCGCAGGAAGACATTTTCCGTAATGTCGACATTAATGATATTTTGCGGGAATTCGGCATCAATCTGGGGGGGGGCGGCGGGTTCAACATCCGATCCGGTGGCGGAGGCGGAAGTCCTTTCGGGTCTTTCTTTCATCAAAGCGGAGGCACGGGGGGTGCCGACCAGGGATTTCATTCCTTTCAAGGGCAACAGGCCAGGCCGGTAAAAGGCAGTGACGCGATCCTCGAACTGCCGGTAACCCTGGAGGAAGTATTAAATGGTTCGACAAAAACCATTTCCCTGGGCCGGGGAAGTCAAGCGGAGAAAGTATCGGTCAAGGTCCCGCCGGGAATAGAAACCGGCAAAAAACTTCGAGTAACGGGCAAAGGCTCACCTTCGCCAAATGGCGGTCCACCAGGGGACCTGCTGTTACAGATTAAAGTTTTGCCGCATAACACATTTGAAAAAGACGGTAACGATCTTATCGTGGAACAAAAAATTCCCTTCAGCTCTATCACTCTGGGGACCGAGATTGCAGTTCCTACTCTGGGCGGAAAGTCATTAAAAGTAAAGGTGCCGGCCGGGAGTAACTCAGGGGCCAAATTACGTCTTAAAGAACGTGGTCTGCCGGTCAGCCTCAAAGGATCCCGCGGCGATCTGTTCGTGAAAATTCTGGTTGAAATCCCCAAGAAACTCTCAAAAACTCAAAAAGAATTAATTGAGAAACTAAAGGAAGAAGGACTATAAAAAATCAGTGATCATCCCAAGGCATTAATAATCTCTATTTCAGCAACAATCATTTCCCCAACCATATCAGCCTCCTGCGGGGAGATGGCCAGCAAATAATAGGTGTTGCCGGTGATTTCAAATCGCCGGAAAATAATTTTATCGGTCTCATTAATCTCCATTGAGATATTATTTGCTTCCTGCAATTCCATAATATCTATGGCCTTGGTCAAGGTCTCCCCCAGTAAAGGCGCAAAGGCTGCGAAAGAGTCAACATCGACTGGCACTTTATTAAAGGCAACCGGAAAACCCATCTCGTCCGCCACCACCCCGCCATAAGCGCCGCCCTGTTTGCACATTCGGTCAAGAATACCCACCATCTGATCACTGTACAAACCAAGACCGTCAATATCCCCCGCCCCGCCCGGCTCATCCGCAAAAGGCTGTGGAACAACAGTTTTACCCGCCGCAACTCCCGACCGTGACCTTAATTCCCTAGCCAATTCCAGATATGCATTGGCCGCCCTCTCCCCATTCACCAAACGAGATACGGGAATAGATCTGATACTTGCCAGTTCAAAACTGTTATCAAGAGGAATCACCGTATCAAAAAATACAGTGCCGGGCAATCTGGCCTTGAAGTGGTTATAAATTTTCAACTCCGCCTGACTGGTTTCATCCAGCATGGTAACCAGAATACCTTCAAGCTCAAGTTTGGAATTGACATTGGCCTTCACCCACTGACTGAGTTTGAGAAGTTTGGGAATGGATTTCACCGTGCTGGCCCGACAATTAACTGCCATGATAAAACTATTACTTGCCTCCAATAAGGCAGTCACAACCTGGCCGATCCCGACCGGCGCATCAATAATAACGTAGTCAAAATCAACCGCCATGTTCTGTAACAGCTTGGAAAAATTACCTTTGGCCGCCTCCTGTTCCAGAAACATAATATCTTCCGGTTCATTAACCCCGATACCGGCGACGGCCAGCAAACCCTCCTCTAAAAAAACATAGGTATCCTTGGGTAATATTTCACCCCTGAGGGCTTGGACCAAGCCATTTGAAGTTATCATCTTCAGATTACATGCAATGCTGACCCCGCCCTGCGGATCGCCATCGACCACCAGCACCTTTTCACCGAACCGGGCCAGACTGTCACCCAGGTTCAAAGCGGTAGTAGTCTTGCCAACCCCACCTTTCTGACTGGCAATGGTAATAATCTTGCTCATAATAATCTCTCCCATTGAATCGATAAATGTGGAGCGGGAAAACACCCACGGCCCAAGGTCAACATCACACCCAGCAGATAACAAAAATCCAAAAACTTCAAGTTAAAAGGTTATCCCAAAGGCGCTGCGCTGCAAATACCCTTGGCATAATTAATCCCTCGTCGAGGTCATAGCAAGATGTCATGCAAAACCTGACTCAATTCCTCAACCCGATAAGGTTTAGGCACGACTCCGGTAAATCCGTACTTTTTAAAATCAGCCATCACCGGATCTTCGGAATAACCGCTTGAGACGATAGCTCTGACTCCCGGATCAAGAACCAGCAGTTTTTCCATGGTCTCAACCCCACCCATGCCCCCGGGAATAGTCAGATCAAGGATGACCGCGTTAAAAGGTCTATTGTCGGTCAAGGCCTGTTCATAAGCCGCTACTACCTCTGCCCCGTCAGCCACACACTTGACCTCGTAGCCCAAAAAAGACAAGGCATCATCCATGGTTTCTCGAATAGTATCGTCATCATCTAAAAATAATATCCTGCCGCCCCCATGACAAAATCCATTTACCACCTGTCCGGGATCAGCGGCATCACGACTTGCGGCCGGCAGATAAAAAAGGAAAGTCGCCCCGCAGCCGGGCACCGATTCGGCGGTAATAAACCCGCCATGGTTCTTGATAATCGAAAAGCTGGTAGCCAGGCCCAAACCACTACCCTGCTTCTTGGTGGTAAAATAAGGGATAAAAATTTTGCTGAGATTTTCCGGCGCTATCCCCCCTCCCTGATCGGCAAAAGAAACCTTCACATATCTCCCCTCGGCCAGGGGTAACATGTGACTCTTATCCAGTTCAATATTTTCCGCCGTAATCACTATTTTGCCGCCATCGGGCATAGACTGATCCGCGTTGATCACCAGGTTATGAACGACTTGACTGATCTGACCGATATCCGCCTCAATCGTCCAGAGATCATCCGGCATCTGATATTCACAACTCACGTTTGATCCTCGCAACACAAATGAGGCCGACTCCTTAATCAACTCGGAAACCGAGGCATTGCGTTTGATCGGCACGCCTCCTTTAGCAAAGGTCAAAAGCTGCTGGGTTAAATCACTGGCCCGTCTCGTTACTTCTTCAGATTTATGCAGAGTCTTAAACGCCTTGTCTTCCGGTTTAAGATACATTTTGGCAAGGGAGATATTATTAAGCACCCCGGTAAGAAGGTTATTGAAATCATGGGCGATTCCGCCGGCCAAAATGCCGATTGACTCAAGCTTTCTGGCTTGAAAAAGCTGTTCTTCCAACTGGGACTTCTCTTTTTCTGCCTTCTCCCGCTTAATCATATCGTTCATCAGGGCGGTATTGGCCGCAGCCAGCTCAGCGGTTCTTGAGTTAACCATTCTTCCCATATTCTCGATATGCCCCTGCAAGGAAACCGCCATCCCCCTGAAAGTCCGGTTCAATGATCCGAATTCATCCTTCCTTTTATAATCAAGCACCGGGACATGATAGTTGCCCTTTTCCAGAGTAGAGGAGGCATCGATCAACTGCCGCACAGGACTGACCAGACCTCTGATCACCAGCTGTAAGACAATCATGATTACCGCAAAAAGAACAAAGACCAGAATACCGACAACAAAAAAAATCTGTTGCAGACCTTGGGTCAGTTCATCGCTGGGCAAGAAAATCCCCACAGTACTTAAACGATTCCCGACAGACAACTCTTTGGTTAAAATTTTGTAGGATACCCCGGCCAGTTTGAAATCGCTGATCTTCCCGATTGGCGGCATATCCGGCCTGATTCCATCGGCAACAAAAGACAAATCAGACAAGGCCGGCACACCTTCAATCCATACGATAAAATGCTCACTCATCGCCAATCTTAATTTTGGCATAAAATCATTATGCGCAAGATCAACTCCCCCGGCAACATAACCCAGATGCTGATCACCGCGCATGACCGGAGTTATACTGCAAAGCAGAACATTCTCCCCTTGAACCGCAAGTTGTACTTTGTGATTTTCCGTAAAACAGGAAACACTTATCCCGTCGGAGGCAATAACCTCCTTACGGGCGTTGGCGACCGCCAGAGAGGACAAGTTAAGGGCTTTAATCTGGGTTGCGAGATATTTACGAAGTTGGGGCACAATCTCCAGATCCATCGTCATCTGGAGAGTATTATCATTTACCGCCTTGGCAAGACCCATGGTCAATTCATGTTCCTGCTGGTCAATAACCAGGGAAAAAAGCTGAAGTCCGGCGGCAAGTCGATTGGCATAAATGGATTTCAATTGCTGATCAAGGATAAAGGCAAAAAAAATACTGGCGATACAAAGGGGCAAAAGAATCGCCGCAGTAACCAGCAACGTCAGTTTTTTCTTGAATGAAAACTCTCGGAAATAGCTAATCATAAGACAAATTTTACTCCATAAGGCGGAATAACGTTTCTTGAATTATTGATAGATATGATCAGCTGCGGTCAACAGTGGGGTCGGGATATCAATCCCAAGCTTGCGGGCCCGGCCCTGGTTAAAAACTATCGCATAGTACGGGGCATCAACAATTGCCAGTTCCCCGGCGGTTGCCCCATTCAAAATCCGACCGGCATATCGTCCCGCCACAAAGCCCATAGACTGAAAATCCACCGCTGCGCCGCCGAACAAACCAATTTCGGAAAAAAAATAATTAAGGGCCATCTCGGGCTTCTTACTGTTTTCGATGGTCCACTTAAATATCTCAGGGGCCGAATAGGTGAGGGAATCAGAGACATTCAGACTAAGAGCCACTGGATAGATCGCCAGCACCTCATCGTCATCATTTAGCCGTTTGATCAAGTCGGTATATTCCTGCCAGTTCCTGACCCGCTTCAATTCCCAACCGATCTGCGCCGGGCGGTCAACTATTTCCAGTTCAAACTGCCGGGTAACAGCATTCCCGGTAGGAGAAAAATCCGTGATCCCGACAATCTTTTTCCCATTAAAATCAGGTAACGCCGCCGCCAAAACCTTCATGGAACGAGAGGCATACAGTTTCTCGTAAACACCGGTAACATTCCCCCCGGGCCGCTGCCTGGAGACCATAAAGTGTTTTTCCCGGTTATAAGTCTCCGGCTGACCATTCATGCCGGAGAAAACAATTTGGATGTCCTCACGCTCAACTAAAGGCAAGGCAACTTCACGAAAGGCATTGTCATCAAGAACCACAACCACCGCCGGCTTAAACGATGCAATGGCAGCCAGGGCCAGAGAAGCCTCTTTTTTGATCAATTCAGGAGAGGTGTTCTTTCTCTTGGTATCCATATAATAACGGCCGACCTCAAGATTCATTCCCTCGAACCACCCGTCCTTACTCAACCCTTTCATAACCCCTGTTTCCTGCGGCCAGCCGCAGACATGTTCTTTTTCATAGCTGGCAACGATGAAAACCCTTTTTGATTCAGCGGCAGACAGAAGATTGACCCAGGAAAGCAGAAAAAAGAATGACAGAAAAACAATAGTTATTTTGGGTATTCTGATGATATTCATAAATATGCCGCAGTCTGGAAAAAGCTGTTTTAAAATCTGAACAAAACGTTACAAAGCCGGCTTAAAATAACCAAAGACGTCCTCAGCAGATCAGGGCCCGTGTTTTCTGTTTTTAAGAAGCTCTGTAATATCAAGGGCCGGCTCATCTTCAACTAAAATAATATGGCAGAGCTGACAATCCTTGGAAATAACCTTGCCATCCGCGGAATAATGTTCTTCATCATGACAACGGAAACATCCCGAGCCACCCTCATGACCAATGAAATTACGATAGGTTCGCCATAACACCCCCATTTCCGGGAAAACATTTTCCGCGTAAGCTTTACTGGCACCATTTATGGCCTGCTCCAGCAATTCCGCCTTACCCCCGATGAATTCCGGATAATGCTCCTTGTACCATGACCGCAACTTGCTGCTTATTTCCTGTCTGGCCTGATTGACGGTGTGATATTTTCCGGTAATCGCCGCCAAGGCCTGCCTTTTTATATAGGGAATTTCCGCCGGAATCTCATTTGACACCATTTTCCGGTCAAGGGCCTCTTCCGGCGCCAGATAAATATGGGTCGGCCGGTTATGACAATCCATACAATCCATTTCCCTTTCCTGAGCGCCTTCCTTATCGGCGGAGTTATCTTTCCGGGCAAAAACAGACTCGGAACCGTCATGATCAATCAACTTTATTTTACTGATATCCTCACGGGCCTGATCGTTATACGTGTAATAGATTTTATGGGTTGGGGATACATGCCAGTGAATGCCCTGGGCATCATGTCCCAGATAACCGCCGGCCCCGACCTTCATCACCATGACGGTCTGCAGGTGAGTATTTTGTTCATCCGGCAGGAATTTATCTTTCACATATAGTTTATCGCCATGAAACATCTCTGGCCGATGACATTGTTCACAGACCTCCCGCATTGGCCGGAGCCCTCCGATCGGGGTCATGATCGGCCGCTCATAATTATTAAGCGCCGTGGCAAGCAACTGGCGGGCGCCGGAAATTTTGGCTTTGGTAAACCACTGGGAATCTTCGCCGATATGACATTTGACGCAGGAAACCCTGGAATGAGGGGAATTCTGATAAGTGACATATTCCGGCTCCATGACACTATGGCAAAACTGGCCGCAAAAACTTACCGATTCGGTATAATGAAATCCGGTATAGGCGATAATCCCGACCAGAAAAATAGTAAAAAGTGTCAGGAAAGCGGCCAGAAACATGAGCCGTCTGATTCGGGTAAACCGGCCGGGCAGATTAAACTGTTCCTTCAGATATTCAATGGCAAAAAGCCCGATATCCTCATTCCCTTTAAATAAAAAGACCCCGGCAAAGATACAGATCACCCCGATCACGCACATGGGGCCCATTACCATATAAATCAGAAACCCAAAGTAGGGGTTTTTGATTACCCCTTGCATATCAAGAGTCACCGAGACCAGCAACACCGGCAGAATGATCGTGGTCATGATCGAGCCGATCACCGAGATCCTGCTGCGCGAGATCCCATTTACAAAAGCTCTGAAGAAGTCAGCAATTTTCGTCAACTATTCGTCCTCAAATTTTAATGAAACAAAGTCAAATCAACTATCCGGATTATTAAAACAAACGCCGCTTCCCGCTGCCCCGCTCGCTTCATTCTCCTTTTTTAAAGAACACTCGAAGATTATCTCCATCTCCTCGCGATCCAAAGTCTCGGCCTCCAGCAAGGTTTCCGCCAACTGGTGAATAAAGCCCTGATGTTTTTCAAGAATCTGCAGCGCCTCCTGATAACAATTTTCCACCAATTTTTTTATTTCACTATCGATCAGACAGGCGGTTCCCTCACTGTAATTCTTGAAACTGGAATGACCACCGAGAAACCCGCCATCACTCTGAACGTAAGCCATCGGCCCGATCAAATCATTCATCCCCCACCGGCATACCATATTGGTGGCGATCTCAAGGGCCTGGGCCAGGTCCCCTTCAGCCCCGGTTGTCTGCTGATGAAGAAAAACCTGCTCGGCAGCACGTCCCCCCATCAAAATTGAGATCCGGTTCTTAAGATAATCCTTTGAATAGGCATGCCGGTCCTGCAGGGGCATTTGCTGAGTCTGCCCCATCGCCCGACCACGAGGGATGATGGTAATTTTATGCAGCGGATCGGTTCCAGGCAAAAAACGGGCAACAATGGCATGGCCGGCTTCATGACAGGCCATGGTCCGCCGATCTTTTTCGCTGATCACCAGACCTTTACGCTCGACCCCCATTAAGATACGATCTTTGGCGGCTTCAAAGTCGCGCATATCGATCGCCTTTTTATTGGTCCGCCCGGCAATCAGGGCCGACTCATTGACCAGACTGGCAAGCTCCGCCCCGGTAAAACCTGGTGTACTCCTAGCAACTTCATCAAGATCAACACTTTCCGAAACCTTAACTTTTTTAACATGAACCTCAAGGATTTCACGCCGGCCCTTAACATCAGGCGGCAGAACGGAAATCATCCGATCAAATCGGCCGGGCCGTAACAAAGCCGGATCCAGGATATCCGGGCGGTTGGTTGCGGCGATCACAATAATATTATCATCAGACCCAAAGCCGTCCATTTCAACGAGCAGGGCGTTCAAGGTCTGGCCCCTTTCATCCTGGCCACCGGCTGCGCCGGACGAACCGCGAAGCCCTCCCACCGCATCGATCTCATCAATAAAAATAATACAGGGGGTATGTTTTTTTGCTTCTTTAAACAGGTCTCTGACCCTTGAGGCCCCGACCCCGACAAACATTTCAACAAAATCGGAACCACTGATGCTGAAAAAAGGCACATCGGCCTCACCGGCTACCGCCCGGGCCAACAAAGTTTTACCGGTACCAGGCGGCCCCTGAAAAAGGACCCCCTTCGGAATAATCGCCCCCAACTTGCTATACTTGGTGGGCTTCTGTAAAAAATCAACAATTTCAAGCAGTTCCCCCTTGGCTTCCGGGATACCACTCACGTCCAGGAAGGTAACACGTTTACCGGTCTTGGAAAAAGAAACGTCCTTGCCCTTGGCAAATTCAGAGGATTCTTCCGACTTCATCTGCCGGCGCATCAGAAAAAACCAGGCAACCAGAATCAAGCCGATCGGCATGGTCAGGGTGAGAAAATCCCAAAAATGCGAAGACTGGTCCGACTCTCCGTAAATAGCGACATTCTTGGCCGCAAGCTTCGGAGTCAGCACTGCGATATCCGGCGAAAAGGTGGCAGATTTTCGACCAGCAGTATCGGTGAGGGTTATTTCCCCTCCCTTGATATGGACTTCGGCAACTTCGCCATTTTCCAAAGTTGCCAGAAATTCATTATAACTGATGTTTGGCAGGCTGCTCTCCAGCTTATAGAAAACAAAGCCGATACCTCCGACCACGGCGACCAGGCAGATAACAAAAACGGTGCGGATAAAAGCAATCAATTCATTTTCCTTTTCGCATAGTTATCGGTTTCACGGGAAAACACCTTCCCTGAAGAAGCGATTATAACAGAGATAATAACCCAAGAGTTAATATCCCGCCACCGGCAAAAAAATCTGCCAGAAACAACCTCATGTCTTTAGTAAACAAACAACCAAAACCTCTTAATAACCGCCTGAAAAACTGCTCAATACAACGTTCCGTTATAATTAAAAGAAGAGGCCCGGCGATCTTTGTTTGGTTTATTTATTTCCCGAAAGACTGCGGCAATATCACCCGACCTGATATTTTGAGTGGAAAAATCCAATATCCCATACCGGACACCCATCGTAATCAACTCATCGATCCAAGGCAAAAGAGAAAACTGCCTGCCAGGCAAGGCAAGGGTCAGGCCCCATTTTTTTCTGAGGATAAAGGTTTCATCTTTGGGGCTGACAAATGGCCGATTGTAAAGCATACCTCGGTCGATCAACCGGGCGGTAAAAAGAGGAGGCCAACCGTAAACCGTCATCCCCGGCACCACAGCTCCGGAACCTGCGATCATCGCCTCCATGTTTTTTCGGTCAGTTTCAATGGATATCTGCCCCTTTCTGAGGCCAAATTTTTCCAGGGTCAAAAAGGCGAAAGAATTCAAGGCATTCAAGGTATAATCACCATAAAGAGAAATTCCGGGCGGACGTTTTCCACTGATCAGTTTCCCCTTCTTCCCGTCGCCTGGAGCACGCCTGGATATCGAGTGCCGACTAAAAAACTGCAACTGGCCGAGGTGGGCCACTTGCCATTCACTAAAACCACGATCAATCAATTTATTGATCGTACTCTGATAAAATGCACATTCTTCCTCGGCAATGATCGGAGGCAGGGCCCAGATTATTTTGTCCAGCATAACCGGAGGCATTTTTCTTTTGGGAATCCGTTCCAATGTCTCGCGGCTCAAAACCACGATCACCCTCGACACCTCTCGGGGCAGAGCCTGCTTAAAAATCTGCAGCTCATCCACCTTCAGCCACCACTCAAGCCGCTTGCCCTTACGCGGCCCCTTGCCCTGTCCTTTCCCGGGCGACCGCTTCTCTGGTTGCGGCGATGCTTCTTCCTTTTCCTTTACCTTTTTCCCATAACTTAAATGGCCAAGTATTTTATCGACATGATGCCTGATCGGTAATTTACTGATCTCCCGGGCAAAGGGGGCAGGATCTATTTTCCCGGCCCGACTGTCACCGGTGCGTCTCTCACTGACATCTACCTTGAACAGACTGTCCCCCGGATCGGGGGATACCGGCAGTTCAAGAACCACCCTTTCTTTTATGCCGGCATGCTCAACAGAATTACCCTTTACCTTAATCGACTTCAGAGTGAAAGCATGTCGTTCGCCGCTTTTTTCCCGATGCAAACGAAGACGATCCCCCTTTTTAAGCTCGCCTTTCAAGGTGAGCGAAGCCTCCATCCCCCGATGCTCGTCAACCTTGCCGACAAAAATACCGGTATTCCCTGAATACTTGGGTGAAAGGGCATCCACCGGCTGCGGCCCGGCAAAATATCCTCCAAAGGAACGACGGCTCATGTCCTCCCTTAAGAGCGCCAGAACCTCTTTTTGAACCTGTCGATCAGAAGGGTCCGCATCCAACATCAACCGATAGGCCTGCACCACATTGCCGACATATTGGACACTGCGCATCCGGCCTTCAATCTTTAAAGATTTAACTCCGATTTCCGTCAAATGGCTAACCGTTTCAAAGGCCGACATATCGTTCATCGAAAAGAAATATCCGGACTTCAGCCCCTTCGCAGATCCTTCCCAGGTATAGCGCCGACGACATGGCTGAACACACCGTCCGCGCAAGCCACTCTTGCCGCCAAGAAAACTGCTGAACAAACATAGACCTGAATAACTAAAACACATCGCGCCATGCACAAAGACTTCCAGCTCAACTGCGACCTTCCGATGAATTTCCCCGATTTCCTTAAGGGTAAGTTCCCGGGCCAGAACGACCCGTTCAAACCCCATCTGACTAAACTGTTTTACAGCGAGAGAATTATGGGCGGCCAGCAAGGTACTGGCGTGAAGACGCAAACCCGGAAAATACTTTCTGGCCAGATGATAGATGCCCAAATCCTGAATAATCAGCGCATCGACCTGTAAATATTCCAGAACGGCCAGCGTCTCCAGGACATGAGGCACCTCAGCCTCCTTGAGCAGGCTGTTCATGGCAATATAGACCTTGACCCCGGACTTATGGGCATGATCGACCATCGCCCCGATCTCGGCCATCGTAAAATTCTTAGCCAGGGCCCGCGCATTAAAATCAGGTGCCCCGACATAAACAGCATCGGCACCCTTCTCAACGGCTATTTCAAATACTTCAATCGTCCCGGCCGGCGCCAATAACTCAGGCTTATTATCCAAAGGCATTATCATTTTTTTCTCAATCACTTTGCTGAACCGGCAAGAACAATCCGTTTCATCTATTTTTTCTTCTTATACCGCAAGGGCACCCCAAGGGCACTTCCTGCGGGGCGCATAAGTCTCGATGTCTCGTAACCTCGCTTATCGGTTTGACCCGACTAGCGGCTCAACTCAGCTTTATACCGCAAGGGCATAAGTTTCGTTTGGCCCGAATGTCGGGCCAACTCAGCTTTATACCACAAGGGCATAAGTTTCGTTTGGCCCGAATGTCGGGCCAACTCAGCTT
>JAHJIY010000087.1 GCA_018823175.1 Pseudomonadota bacterium | reverse complement strand
CTTGACCCCCCCCCCCCCCCTTGTGGTAAGGTTCTAACTTTTAACTAACTCGTAGGCGGTGGGCCGACTTTCCGCGTAACTATTTCGTCAGATTGACAGGGGAAAAGGAGAAAGGGATGAAGAGAACAATCACGATGCTGCTTATGGGTCTGTTGGCCATGTTAATCACAAGCTGCGGCGGTGGGAGTGGCGGTAGTTCCGAGGCGACCACCCCGACTCCGGCCGATAGTGCGCCTGTTGCCGACATCGGCGTCAGCCCGACCACCTCGGTTGAAACGGGCGCCGTTGTCAGTCTTGACGGCAGTGGGAGTTCTGATCCGGATGGCGATAGCCTCACCTATGCCTGGATCTTGACCAGTCCGGCGGGCAGCAGCGCGGCGCTGATCTCGCCTTCCGCCCCATATTCTTCGTTTACCCCCGATCTGGTGGGAACCTATACGGTGCAGCTCGTGGTCAATGACGGGGCAGACAATAGCCCGGCCGCCACCGTGGTGGTGACTGCCGCCACAAACCCCAATGATGCCGATAACGACGGCGATGGGGTGACCGAGAACCAGGGCGACTGCGATGATGCCAATGTCGCGATCCACCCCGGCGCCACCGAGATCTGCGGCGACGGGATCGATCAGGATTGCTCCGGCGCCGATTTGACCTGTCCTGTTGACCCCAATGATGCCGATAACGACGGCGATGGGGTGACCGAGAACCAGGGCGACTGCGATGATGCCAATGCCGCGATCCACCCCGGCGCCACCGAGATCTGCGGCGACGGGATCGACCAGGATTGTTCCGGCGCCGATTTGGTCTGTCCTGTTGATCCGAATGATGTGGATGACGATAGTGATGGATATACCGAAAATGCCGGCGATTGCAACGATGCCAATACCGCGATTCATCCCGGCGCCACTGAAAACTGCGGCGACGGGATCGACCAGGATTGCTCCGGCGCCGATTTGATCTGTCCTGTTGATCCGAATGATGTGGATAACGATAGTGATGGATATACAGAAAATGCCGGCGATTGCGATGACACCAATGCGAATATCAGCCCCAATACCACTTGGTACAAGGATGCTGACGGCGACGGCTATTCAGATGGAACAACCCAGGGTCCCATCTGTTCTCGACCTGCCGGATATTCATACCAAGTTGAGTTGACGGCTACTGCCGGCGATTGTAATGACGCCAACGCCGCGATCAACCCCGGCGCTACGGATATCCCTAATGACGGGATCGATCAGGATTGCTCCGGCGCCGACCTGCTCTGGTTTCCTGCCGCCAGCTCCCTGCCTGACACCGGCCAGACCGGCGACTATACCGCTACCTTCGGCGAGGACTCGGACTACACCATCAACCCGCCCTCGTACACCGATCATGGTAACGGCACCGTCACCGATAACGTCACCGGCCTGATGTGGCAGCAGGGGAACGATGCCGTAGCCCATAACTGGTACCAGGCCAACGGCGTCGCCGAGGCGACCTCTAACCCCGGTGGTGCCACCGATGTCTGCGGCAACCTGACCCTGGCCGGCTACACCAACTGGCGGCTGCCCTCGAAGAAAGAACTGGTCTCTATTCTCGACCTGGATGTTTATAACCCGGCCATCAATGCGGTCGTTTTCCCTGGGACAGAATTGTCCAGCTATTGGTCGTCCACTTCTCCTACGCGAGCAACCCCGCCTACGCCTGGGACGTGTACTTCCACAGTGGCCTCGTCAGCTACGGCAATAAGACGTTCAACTACTATGTCCGTTGTGTGCGCTGAGGACAGTGGATCGATGATTTGGTTATTTGGCCCTTTGGTGATTTTAATAAGGGTGCAGCCAGGCAGGGTGCGTCCCACGCACCATCTCCTTGTTATCGCACCTTTTCCATGAACAAGGGTACAGGAGGAAAGGTAAAGGGGTATGGCTCGGTATGAGAATCTTCCCATCTACCGGAAGGCGGTGGAGTTGGTGGTCTTGTTGGAAAACGCGGTTCGCGATTTTCCCAGGTACCACAAGTATGCGCTCGGCGCCGACCTGCGGAATCAGGCCCGGGAGCTGGCGGTGCTGGTTATTGCCGCCAACTCCCGCCGGGACAAGGTCCCGGTCCTGACCCGCTACGGGATAAGAGTGAAGAAATGAAACTGCGGGTGATGCTCGACCCGATCAAGATTTTATAAATATCATGGAGGAACAACGATGAAAAAGACCTTGTTTTTGCTGGCCGCGCTCAGCCTGCTGCCGGGGGCGCCGGCCCTGGCCGGCAGTTTTACCGATCATGGCGACGCGACGGTCACCGATGGGGCCACCGGGCTCATGTGGCAGCAGACCGAAGGCGGGGCGATGGATTGGGAGTCCGCCTTGGCCTATTGCGAGGGTCTGACCCTCTCCGCCTATTCCGACTGGCGACTGCCGAACCATAAGGAACTGGAGTCCTTGACCGATGACTCCCGGTTCTATCCGGCCATTGATCAGGCCTTTTTTCCCGGCGTGGGTGCGTCCTGCTATTGGTCGTCCACTTCCTACGCGAGCTACACCGCCCTCGCCTGGAGCGTGCTCTTCTACCTTGGCCACGTCAGCTACTACAATAAGGCGGACAGCTACTATGTCCGATGTGTGCGCTGAGGACAGTGGATCGGTGATTTGGTTATTTGGCGATTTTATGACAAGGCGCGGCGTGGCGGGTTGGGGATGGCGGTATAACGCTCTTAATAAAGGTAAAGAGGATGGTGTTTTTTAGATTATAAGTTTCTGACAATAGGCAGATACATATAATCTGAATGTCCCTGATTTCCCCAAAATGTCTCATCTGTCTTGTGGGGGAGAGAAACCATAGCTTATTGTTGAACGATGGATTTACAGTTTTCCGGCTGCTTCTAAACTTGTTCGGATAGTTGACAGGGACATAAGCAAAGACAGCGGCGTGTCCAGAAGCGGCAACGCGCCATAGTCGGTATACCAATTGGCTGCGCCGTCATTCTTGGCATCAATCAACAATGCCACACCCCCCACGTCTTGAGAGGCGCGAAGGCAGCGTCTACCGGCAGACAGAAGGAGTTGACCGCCAAGCCCCTTGCCCTGCATAGACTGATCTACAGCCAGCCGACCGAGGCGAAAAACTGGCACGTCGTGCCGTGCCAGGCCTCGCTTAATGACAGCAGGGGCGCGGAAATATTCTACAGAGGCAGGACTGAGGGAATAGAAACCAAGAACCAGTGACGCATCATCATCCCTAACCGCAAGGAAAGTTTTAGCCCCCCCTTGTTCATGGGTTTGACGCGCATGACGGCGCAAAAAATCATTCAATGCAGTATCACCACAATCAAATGTTTCTCGATTATGCCGTTTGCAAATCGGCTCTTCGTGCCAGGGGGGGATGGTCATGGTTGTGTAGGCAACGCATGAGCCGCAGCTAGCAGCTTAGCATTCGGAGCGGGAGGATTTTCCAGAACATCCAATACGCGCAGACTGTCGCGCTCTGACAGTAAAACCTGTTCAGCCTGAGCAATCACAGCCTTTGCCGCCTGCATGGCATTCCGCAGTACAAAATTTGTAAGATCGGTATGCTCGTAGGCAACGGCACGCAACAACAGTGCCTTATCAGCCGGACGGATTCGCAGAGACATTCGGCTATTATCTTCAACGGCAATTCTTGGCATGTGACACCTCCTATAATATTGGTACGCATTCAAAATGTACACACATTAAAGGGGTTTGTCAAGCTGCCCCCCTTAGATGTAACCTCTGGTTTTTACTTTGGCAACGTGGGGTCGGGACGCTCTTAATAAATTCAATTGACCCACCCACCGACGACGGCTTCGGTTCTGGGGACATCATACTTAATGGCTATCCCCGCGCAGATAAAGGGAAAAGTTTTTTTACCCTCAGAACTGCTTGGCTAACCCCGCTTGTTTCAGCACAGCATTTGCTGTGTGACGAGACTTGATTTTGCTGTCAATTGGAAAACTTTAACCTGCTAATCGGGCTATACCAAATATCGTGATCTCCCTTGCCAGGACGCTCAAATTTGCATCTTGCCGCTTTCAACATTGCTTTTAATTTATCGCTATAATCTGCCATAATTAATTATGACCCTGGCAAAGCAGAAGTACGGGAGGCCACATCAAATCGCCTCACAAAAAGCTCGAACGGTACGTCGACGATACTATCATCATAACTATGATTGGCATCGAGCAACTCTGGAATCATAACCTTCAGTTTCACGACCAAAGCCTCAAGGGTTTCGGACTCTGTTGCAAGACCGGGGACATCATCGCTTGTGGCTACCCAAACAGATGCTTCAGGGTCCCATTCAACACGCACTAGCTTGTATGGCGTTAACATAAATAATCTCCTCTACGGTCCTCAGGGACGTTGCTTGCTAGTTTTCTAAGACTCGTGACAGTAGTTCAGTGTAGTGTAGAATATAGTATATTTATCACCGTAAAGATAGAGTTTGGGGCAAGGTCAAGGGGTTAAATCTTTACAGGCTGTTGCCCGAATAGGTTTTGATTTGAGTCTTCCTTCACCCCACTGCAAAAACCGGTTTGTGAAACCATACTTCCATCAATGATGGTGGGGGGTAGCCCCAGGCCCCGCCCCCCTGCGCCTCCTATCTGGAAAAATGCAGCGGCCGCCTACGGTCTGCCCTTGTCCCTGTTACGTCAAATCAGCCCTCTTCCTTGACCCGAAGAATCTCCCCCACATCCTTCCAGGCAATAATCCTCGCCGTGGATCGAAGTTGCGACGCCTCGCCGCCATAGACCACGACATTTTCAATCTGCGCAGGTAGACCTGTGCTGCGGACTCTCTCGGAAAATGGTGCGAAGCATTTAAAAAAATCGGGCGCTACCGTGGCGGCCGACTTGATTTCGATGGCGTGGAGGCGAGCACCCCGATCTATCAGCACATCAATTTCCAGTCCGCGGCTCTCTCGATAATGATAGAGGTTAGGCTGTTCGCCCCGATGAACCTGGGCCTTATAGAGTTCGGATACTACCCAACTTTCGAAGATGGCGCCTCGTAAAGGGTGGTGCCGCAGTTGTTCCGGTTCCCGGATATTCAGCAGATAACACGCCAAGCCACTGTCCAAAAAATGAAGTTTCGGCGCTTTCACAACCTGCTTGCGGATGTTGCTATGCCAGGCCGGCAGTCGATGAATGAGGTAACTGGTTTCGAGAATTGACAACCAAGCGCGGGCAGTATTGTGGGACACCCCGGCATCGCCTCCCAGCGCGGAGAGGTTGATTTCCTGCGCTGTACGCCCGGCACAAAGCTTGATAAAAACTGTTTTCTCCAAGCGGTGGGTTTGCTGGCTTTGGCAACACTATGGGTTGCTCCAGACATGCCTGGAAACCATCCATCATAGATTGGCATTACCGAATATTTCCAGCAATCCGAGGATGATCAGATACACTGCGACGATATAGTTCATGAGCCGGGGTACTGCCAAAATAAGTACGCTGGAAATAATCGATAAGACGGGAGCTAGATTCAGGGTGATATTCATTTTACGATATCAATTTAAAAAGCAAAAGTCATGCCGACAGAAGCGAGTCTTTATGAACAAAATTAAATACAATTATAACGTGGGGTTATGTCATGGATAACAATAAAAGAAAGAACTGCGGTAATCAATCAGGCCTCAATATATGCCGGGTTTATGATAATTTGATATTTTTATGATGCGAAAGTCAAAACAAATGGTACCAGGCTTGACATTTATTTATCGACGACCGGTTGGGGCGGAGAAAGCCGGGGGCTGAGGGCGTTGAATGAGTCATCAGATGACTTTACTATATGTCGAGAGGTAAGGTTGTTTTGGGTAAATTACGGAATTTACGGAACCGGTTATTTTTTTTGAGATAGTTCAGATAAAGTTTTTTTGCACACTCCGGACAAATGCTGTGACTGAACTCTACTTCCGAATTGTCCCGGATGGAGGTCTTGATCTGCTTCCAGTAGCCGCGGTCGTCTCGGATCTGCTTGCATGAGGTGCAGATCGGCAAGAATCTGCTTAACATTTACTTTAGCAAGTGGTTGTTTGAGTTTCGCTTCCGTCTTCTTTCTTGCGTGATTTAATGCTAGGTAGCGGTCCGTTGTGATCCCTTATTTGTCGCTTCCGGGGTGCAGAAAGTTGAGGCAGCAGCCGGATCATCTTTTTACTCTTTGGTATTGACAGGTAGATAGGGAGTAAGTAGAAATATTACGTTCACCATTGTTGTAAAGGGGGAGGGGGAAAATGAGGGGGAGTATTTCTGCAACATTGTTTTGCATTTTGCATAGGTATGCGCGTCTTCCGGCTGCTGATAGCTACCGTAGCATGGAACGTGATTTGTCTTACCGGGTCCGAATGCGGGGAAAAGCATGGTTTTTTTGTTTGCTCCTCGTTTTAATTCTGCAATTTGTTTTTTCACCGACTTCCAGTCTCACCGCTGCCGAAAGGCAGGATGGGGATGCTGGTTCTCAACCTGTCTCTGCCGCAGATCTTGATCTGCCCGCTTCTGCAGTTTCCTCGCCCCAGATTATCGATGGTTTTATGGATTCTCTTCCCGGACAAACGGAGGAGAGTTTTGATCAAATCGCCATTAGTTTTGTGATGCCGAAAGAGCGGAATCTGTCCGAATTGTTCGGGGTTTCTGAAATTTCAGTGCTGGCGGATGTTGATGGTCAGTATATAAATCATCTGGCTGAAAATCAGATAATGGAAGCGGAATATGCCAGTCAGATTGATCAGGCAAATCTATTGGAGTCGATTAACGCCGGCCGAAGTTTCAATCGTGAGAGTCTCGCGGCTTTGGCCCGAACAGAACAGGCAAAGGCGCAAACCGGACAGGCTTTTGCCCTCTTGCTCCCTTCGGTCTCAGTACGCCTCAGTTCCGGTAATGAAAAATCTGAACCATCAGTTGTAGTTGATGAATCAACCGGGAAACTTGCCGCCTCGGATACTCATACCCGGACGGATAGTGCCCTGGTCGTGCAGCAACCCTTGTTTAATCTCCCAGTTTTCCTGGATTGGCGTCGTCGTTTAGTCAAAGAAAAAGCTCGCGAAGAAAGCTATCGAGCCAGCGATGGTGATGCCTATATCTCGACGGTTGAGATCTATCTTTCCCTGGTTTCCAGCCGTCTGCAGATCGATATTATCCGCGATCTAGAAACCCAGCTGGCGGAGCTGCTCAGCTATATCAAAAAACGAGCCGATGCCGGCGCCGCCAGTGTTTCCGACATGTCCCGAGTAAGCGCTCGCAGCCAGGAAACAATGTCGTCCAGACTGGAACAGGAGTCTGCTCATTTGGCGGCCGGGGTTGAGTTCGTTCGTCTGACAAATCTTGTGCCCCAAAAGGTCCGTATTCCCGTGCTGGAGGATGTGGGCTCTTCTCTAATCCCTGAATCATTTACCCTGGCCGTTAACACCGCCATGCAATCCAATCCGGAAATTACGACGCTTACCGCCGAGTTGCAGGCGGAAGAAATCTTTGCCTCGTCGGCAAAAAGCCGATATCTGCCGCGGATCGATACGGAATATACCGACACCTTGTCCCTGCACGCCGGCGGGGATCCCAGTTCGAATGGTCAAAGAGATAAACGCCTCATGGTGGTGATGAACTGGGATCTTTTTAATAGCGGCAGAGATTACAATTATATTGTCGAACGCAAAGCCCGATATAGGGAATTGCAGTATAGCCTGGATGATCAGCGTCGCGGTGTGGTGCAGGCTCTTTCCTCCAATTATGCGGCGCTGGCCACAACAAGAGCGCGGATTGTCTCCGGCTATCAGGAACTTGAGTCGATTTCTACCGCCGCTGAGGCCATGTCAAAACGGATGCTTTCCGGTAACCAGTCATTACTGGATTTGCTAACGGTTTACGATCATTACTATCAGGTTCGTTCCCGTCTGGTTAATTTGCATATTCTTGAGATGAACACCGTGGCCAAGTTGGTCAGATTGACGATTGGCACGCCCTGGGCTGTTTCGGAGGATACCTCATTGGAGGTAGAACCGGATCAGCTTTCGCCCTTTTATAATGATCCATTCTGGGATGATTTTGGCATGAGAAACCCAAAAATAGGGCCGACCACAAGTAAGTTGACAAGTAAAAACAGATGGATGTTTGAAGATTAAGCCGTATCTCTAAAACAAATAAGCAAGTCAAATACTTAATGGCTAAAGGTGGATAAGCAGTATGGAAACTCGTCATGAAGATAGCGATGGGTCGAATATTTTCTGGCCTGGCTATGTCGATGCCACTACCAACCTGGTACTGAATCTTCTCTTCCTGCTCACGATCATGATCGTCGCCGTTTTTATGTTTGCCCTTGAGTTAGGGCGAACCACTCAGGATGGTACAACCCAGCCGGTTGTCGTTGTCAGCCAACCGGGGGCGGAAAGCGAGGTTGCGGCAACAACCGAGCCGGTAGCGGAAAATATGGCTTTGCATCATGAGATTGCGCGTCTGGAGCTGATGATTGAAAAGCTTACCGCCAGTCAAGATGAGGCGGAAAGCGCGGTCGAGGAAACAAACGATCCGGTGGCGGAAAATATGGCGTTACAACATGAGATTGAGCGCCTGAATTTGACGATTGAACAACTTGCCGCCAGTAAACAGGAGACGGAAGTCGCCACCAAGGAATCAACTGATCCGGTGGCGGAGAATATGGCCTTAAAACTTGAAATTGAGCGTCTGAATATGATGCTTGCCCAGCGGGAGTCCCTAAAAGCGCCGTCCGGTGGTCTGGTAAAATCTGTCGAAGCAACGTCAATTGTGCCGACACCGCTAAAAGGACTAGATAAGACCATCGCCGGCGGTTTTGAAATAACGGTGCGTTTTATGGATGAAGCTGTTGCTTTTACCCCGGCCGAGCATGATCAGCTGCTCGAAACCTTGCAACCTCTGGCTGAAAGTGAGGAAACAACGATTCAGGTCGAAGTCCCGCCCGGATTTTCCGAGGCTAAACGGTTGGGATTTTATCGAGCGATGGCGGTCAGGAATTTACTGATTGAAATGCAGATGCCCACGGAAAAAATTAACGTGTCCGTGGTTGAAGGAAATAATAATGCCAACGCCTCACTCGTCAAGGTCAGGTCGCGGTGATGAGGGTGGGTGCGATCTTCCTTGCATTCCAGGAGAAGTGATTTCTTGACGTGCTTATCTCCGCAGCGCACTTTTATTATGTTGCTGTTGTTCAGTACCATAAGTGTATTTTTGTGGGCCGCCAATGCCGAGGTCGAGGTTATCGTCCGGACGGTAGGACAGATTATTCCGGCCGGCAAGTCGCAAATTGTCCAGCATCTTGAAGGGGGCATTATCGAAAAAATTCTGGTCCAGGAAGGTCAGGTCGTGGCGGCCGGACAACCGTTAATGGAGTTGGCGGATGTGCAGAATCGTTCATATTTAGAGCAGGAGCGGTCAAGGCTTGACGCCTGGCGGGGGCGCGAGATCCGTTTGCTTGCCGAGTTGAATGGCGACCAGACGATTGCTTTCCCCAAAGAATTTAAAGCCACCGATGTGATCCGCGCGGAAACGGCGGCCTGGCAGGCGCGTCAGGCCCAACTTGCCGAAGAGGTTCAGGTTTTGCAATCTCTCAGTGTGCAGAAAAAAAATGAACTGGCGGAAATAACTTCCAAGCAGAAAAATCTTTTGGAAGAGTTGGTTTTGGCGAAAAAGAAGAATCATGTGATTGAAGGTCTGCGGAAAAATAATGCGGCCTCCGAATTGGAAGTGCTGGACAGTGAGATGAGGATCCAGCAGCTCAAGTCCCAGATCGCCGAAGCTACCAGCACTGCACCGCGTTTGCAGGCCGCGCAGGCGGAAGCTGAATCAAGAGTTAAAGAAGCGATTGCCCGGTTTCGGGCCGAGGCTTCTGCTGAGTTAACCGAGGTGGGGGAGGAACTGGAAAAATTAAGTCTCGGCATCGGGACCAGCGTTGACCGCCTCAAACGCAATACGGTCAGGAGTCCGGTGGCGGGTCTGATTAATAAGTTGAATATCACGACGATTGGCGCCGTCGTGCGGCCAAGTGAAATATTGCTGGAAATTACGCCCAGTGATCAGCGGATAGTCATTGAGACCCGTTCAAACCCCGATGATCGGGCTCACCTGCGTCGTGGGTTGTTGGCGCGGGTGCGGGTTGGCGCATATGATTATGCTACCTACGGCACATTTGAAGGTCATGTGACCGATGTCAGTTCCGATACCTTGACCGACGAGCGGGGCAGTCGTTATTACCGGGTTAATGTTGAGGTTGATCTCTCAACTCTAACCTCACGGGTACGCCAACCAGGCGTGTTGATGCCGGGCATGGCGGCAAGTGCAGACATTGCGGTGGGTAAGCGGACAATTCTGTCATATATTCTGTCCCCTTTGCTGGAGTTCCGTGATGGGGCGTTTCGTGCCAATTAAGCTTTTAATTTTAAAGATTTATGCAGTTTAACTGACCTCTGGTCGCTAAATAAAATCTGAAGAGATAAATACATGCTTAAACAACTAAAAATTTATTACCTTTTTGTCTCACTGCCTTTTGTCTCATTGTTGATTGGGGCGATGATTTTTTTTGATGCGATAAAATCAACGATCATCCGTAACCCCCATCCGCAAATCAACTACACCATCTTCGTGATTATCATTTGCGGTGGCCTGATTATTTTGTTCAATGCCCATCGTTTAATGCGCGAAGCCAAAATACTCCTGGAGTTTTCCAAGGCCATCCATGCCAAAACTGATCTGGCGACCCTGCGGAAAATTGCTAATGGTTATACCGGCGATCTTGCCTGTCTTTCGCAAATGGTTGCGACCTCGGGTGATCGTTCCATCTCCCATCAGGAACAGGCGGCCCTGGAACATGAACTGTCAAACGTCCGTTCCCGTCTTAATCGCCGCAATGCCTTGCCGCAGTATCTGACCGGTCTGCTGGTCGGCATGGGGTTGCTCGGGACCTTTATCGGTCTGCTGGCCACCCTTAACGACATTTCGGTCCTGATCGGCAGCTTTGCCGATATCGACATGGGTAATGCCAATCCGATTGAGGTGTTCCGGGTGATGATTGAACGGATGAAGGCCCCGATGCGTTCGATGGGGATTGCCTTCTCGGCCTCTCTGTTCGGCTTGCTGGGCTCAATAATCCTTGGCCTGATGATGGTCGGCTTACGTCGTTTACAAAATGATATTTTTGCCGTGCTTAGTTCGGAAATTGCCCGACATATCGAGATTGCCCTTTCTTTTGAAAGCATCAGTTATCGGGGCAGGGAAGTGTCTTCTGGAGATTTGTCCACCGATATTTTATTGCGCATCGACGAGAGAATGGCTGAAGCGGCACGGGTGCGACAGCGCGCGCTTTCCTCGGAGATTGACGATTTTAAAAAACAGCGGGCGGACATGGTGCGTGCTCTGACCGAACAGACCGAGGCGAGCAATAACTTCCGTAGTGAGTTGCAAAAACTCGGCAGCCAGCTCGGCACCATTTTCAATAGTATGGAGAAAGGCAGCGGGGCAATGTCCGCTCAAATTTCCGAACTGACCGTGCAGATGGCCGGCGGGACCAAGGAAACCCAGAAACTGCTGGTTATGCAGGTGGATGAACAAAAGAGATTAAGAGATACCATCGGTTCTTACAATATCGAAGAAAGATTGGCGGAGTCGGCCCGGATGCAACAACGAGCGCTGGCGACTGAAATAGATGACTTTAAAACCCAGCGCGCTGATATGCTGCGCACCCTAAATGAACAGACTGAGGCGAGCAATAATTTCCGCACTGAGTTGCAGCAGCTTGGCAGTCAATTCGGTACTTTTTTCAGTAATATGGAGAAGGGCAGCGGTGAAATATCCGCCCAGATTTCCGAACTGACGGTCCATCTGGCGGCCGATGCCAAGAAATCTCACATCCTGCTTGGCAATGCCAATAACAGTTTCCGGATTGAGTTGCAGCAACTTGCCACTCAGCTCGCCAGTCAGCTTGGCACTATCTCCAATGTTATGGAGCAGGGCAATAACGGGCTGGCCCAACAAATTTCCGAATTGACCAGCAAGATGGCCTCTGAGACCAAGGGTTCGCAGGATCAGCGTGGTGAGATGCTACGGACCCTGGTGGGACAGGTTGAAGCGAGTAATAACTTTCGGCAAGAATTGCAGCAGCTTGGCAGTCAACTCGCTGGTCAGTTGAGTACCATTGCCAATGTGATGGAGCAAGGGAACGGTGGGCTGGCCCAGCAAATTTCTGAATTGACCAGCAAGATGGCTGGTGAGGCCAAGGGCTCGCAAGATCAGCGCAGTGAGATGCTGCGCCGGCTTGCCGAACAGCTCGACGCGGGCAATAATTTCCGTAATGAGTTGCAGCAGCTCGGCAGTCAGCTTGATAGTCAGCTCGGCACCATTTCCAGTGTGATGGCACAGGGCAATGGCGAGCTGGCGCGGCAAATTTCCGAACTGGCGGTGAAGATGGCCGGTGATGCCAAGGGCTCACATGATCAGCGTCGTGATATACTGCGCCGACTTGCGGAACAGCTCGAAGCGAATAATAATTCCCGAAATGAATTGCAGCAGCTCGGCGGTCAGCTTGGCAGTCAACTCGGTACCATTTCCAATGTTATGGCGAAAAGTACCGGTGAGATTTCGGCCCAGATTGCTGAGTTGTTGGTTAATCTCGTGCCGGAGGCAAAGGAAATTGAAAAACCTCTGGTCGTTGAGGTGGATGAAAATATTGAATAAGTGAGTTTGTCTTTGGGAAACAACAAAAGAATAGCTTCCAGTCCGTATCATTTTAATGGCATGCAGGTTGCCCCTACTTTTCCAGATTAAATGATGGTTTTAGTCTTTTGTTTATTGAGTCCGCCAGTCGGAAGTTGCAGCGAGTGGTTGTTTTGTTCTTTATGAGTTTTTAAAGAAAATTGGCAGGAGAGGGTGATATGGCAAATGCGAATGACAGTGAAAAAGGAAAAGCGGTGATTGATGGAGCTGATCAGGACCAGCAGATTGTGAGTTCCTTTATCGGTCCGGACGGCACAATTACTGTTCCTCATTGTGAAGCCAAGCTTAAATCAGTGGATGTCGCGGATGTTGATCTACTGCTGAGTTTTTCCGACGGCACATTCGTCATCATCCCCAATGGCGCCCTTGATGCCATCAGTAACGCTCTGCAGCCCGTTGTTTATCTTGATCAGGGCGACAGTGTTTTTGATGACGCTCATTTCAGCAGTGATCACCAGAGCACCCTGGGTGATTTGTTTAAAATGGTCGGGATCACCGGCCCGGCGAAAGCCGGAAGTTTGAGGGTGATCAGTGAAAATGTCGATGTGTTGGAAACGCTGGATGATCCTGATGTCTTGGGGTATTCCACTGAAGATGAGCTTGTTGCCTTTAATGATATGCCGGTTCTTGAGCAAATTATTTCGCCGGACTCGCTGGTCAAGGTAAGTAGCGGCGGCAAAGGGGCGGGGCTCGGCGGTAGCCAGTCCATGGGCCCGCTGCTCGAGGTGGAAGCGGATCCGGTGGTCCCGTATATCACCCCGCGGCCCACAGTGTATAGACCGGGCCAGAAAACGGAGACCGTAAGCGATCCTGCCATCACCCTTGATTCCAATATCACGGCCGACGATATCATCAATATTGCCGAAGCCGGGGGCGAGGTAGCGATTACCGGCACGGTTGGCGGCAACGTGCAGGTTGGTGATCTGGTCACTCTTACCGTTAACGGGCTTTATTTTACCGGTCTGGTCCAGGACGACATGACCTTTAGTATCGAGGTTGCCGGCTCCGCTCTGGTCGCCGACAGTGATCTGACCATCGACGCCAGTGTTACCACAAACGGCACGGCCATCGATTCAGAGGATTACACGGTCGATATTCAGGCGCCGGTGCCGACCATCACCTTTGATCCAAATATTACGTCCGACGACATCATTAACAGCGCCGAAGCTGCCGGAGAAGTAGCGATTATCGGTACGGTCGGTGGCGATGCCCAGGTCGGTGACACCGTCACCCTGACTGTTAACGGGGTTGATTACACGGGTCAGGTCAGGGCCGATATGACTTTCAATATCGCCGTATTAGGGTCTGATCTGATTGCTGACGGTGATATGATCATCAACGGTAGTATCACCACCATTGATGAAGCTGGTAATCTCGGGATGGCCTACGATAGTGAGAGTTACACGATCGATACCACTGACCCGATCCCGGTGATTACTGCCGAGCAGTCCTTTACCTATGCGGAAAATCAAGTTGATGGCTCGGTAATCGCAACTGTAGCCGCCACCGACAACGTGGGGGTAACCGGTTTCTATTTTAGTGATAGCGGAACGAATATCAGCCTTGATAATTATTTTACGATCGCTGCTAACGGTCAGATAAGGATTACTGCTGCCGGCATTGCGGCCAGTGTCAATGATTTCGAGAGTGGGGTTAACAGTTTTACCTACGGGATTCAGGCTACCGATGCGGACGGCAATCAATCCGCTATCGAGAACATCACTCTTAATATTACCAACGTGGATGAAGCGGCCCCGATAGTTGTCGCTGACCAGTCTTTCAGTTATGTCGAGAGCCAACCTGCCGGGGCTGTGGTTGCTACGGTAGCCGCTACTGACGATGTGGGTGTAAACGGATATTACTTTGATAACGGTACCACTACCAGTTCCGATGGTTATTTTACGATCGCTGCTAACGGTCAGATCAGTATTACTGATACCGGTATTGCTGCCGCTCAAAATGATTTTGATCTGCTGCCAAATAGTTTCACCTACGGGATCCAGGCCACAGATGCCGCCGGCAACTGGTCAACCGTCGAGAATGTAACTTTTAGCGTTGTTGTTTCTGCCGGTAATGTCGATGTTACGGCGCCAGAAGTAACTGTCGGTCAGTTTTTCAGCTACGCTGAGAACCAGGGAGTCGGGGCGGTGGTTGCCACCGTGGCCGCCACTGACGATGTGGGTGTAAACGGCTATTATTTTGGTAACGGCACGACCACTAGCTCTGACGGCTATTTTACCATCGCTGCTAACGGTCAGATTAGTATAACTGCTAGTGGTATTGCTTCCGCCCTGAACGATTTTGATGCGTTGCCAAATAATTTTACTTACGGAATTCAGGCCACCGACGCCGCTGGAAACTGGTCCACCATTGAAAACATTAATTTTAGCGTTGTCACCTCTGCCGGTAGTGTTGACGTTACGGCGCCGGTGGTTACAGTCGGTCAGTCATTCAGCTACGCCGAGAACCAGGGATTAGGGGACGTAGTCGCCACCGTGGCCGCCACCGATGCCTGGGGAGTCACCGGCTACCGCTTCAGTGCCACCGGCACAGACACCAGCTTTGACGGTTACTACACTATCGCTCCTGACGGCCAGATTCATATCACTGTTACCGGCATTGCTGCCGCTCAGAATGATTTTGAAACTGCACCAAACAGCTTCATCTATGGTATCGAGGCCGGCGATGCGGCAGGAAACTGGTCTTTATCTGAGAATGTGACTCTAAACGTGACTGAGGTTAATGACAACGCCCCGTTGTTTACCTCAGGTCCTGTCTTCAATGTAGCGGAGAACATTTCTGCGGTTGGTACGGTCACTGCCACCGACGCTGACCTTCCAGCCCAGACCGTTGTTTACAGTATTGTTGGTGGTACCGATCAAGCCCAATTCAGCATTGACGCCTTCACCGGCGTCTTGAATTTTATTATTAGTCCTGATTTTGAGGCTCCAATCGACAGCAATGGAGATAATATTTATGAGGTAACGGTCCGGGCCGATGACCAGAACGGTCTGACCACCGACCAGACGATCAACGTCACGGTGACCGAGGTAAACGATAATTCACCGTTATTTACTACGGGCCAGTCTTTTAATGTGGTGGAGAACACCTCTGTGGTTGGCACAATTAATGCCACCGACGCCGACCTGCCGGCCCAGACCGTTGTTTATAGTATCGTTGGTGGTACCGATCAAGCCCAGTTCAATATTGATCCTGCGACCGGCGCCTTGAGTTTTATCGGTGCCCCTGATTTTGAGGCTCCAATCGACAGCAATAGTGACAATATCTATGAGGTAACGGTCCGGGCCGATGACCAGAATGGCCTGACCAGCGACCAGACGATCAACGTCACCGTCACCGATGTTAATGATAATGCCCCATCATTCACCACGGGCCCG
>JAHJIY010000086.1 GCA_018823175.1 Pseudomonadota bacterium | reverse complement strand
CCGGTCGGCTCATACGAAACTTATGCCCTTGTGGTATAAAGCTGAGTTGAGCCGCCGGTCGGCTCATACCGATAAGCGAGTTCACGAGACATCGAGACTTATACCCCTCAAGGGGGTACTAAAGTGAGTGCCCTTGCGGTATAAAGCTGAGTTGAGCCGCCGGTCGGCTCATACGAAACTTATGCCCTTGTGGTATAAAGCTGAGTTGAGCTGCAAGCCGGAGTGTTAATCAAGACCAGCATACAGAAGTTTAATCCCAGGACCAAAGACCCCGAACACCCCATACCTAACGTTTCACATATCTCGCACCACCCATCACATCGGTCATATCCATGGCAATAGCCACCAACATGTTCGGAACACTCGGTCCTGCCGCCGACCGGCGAATTCTGTTGGGAGATAGAGAAGTAAGAAGCCGGTTGACCAGACCAAGATCAGGGTAATCCATAGGCTGATCCATGGCCTGCCGCACATACCAAACGGTATCACCGGTCCGGGTATCAAGCAACCGCACCGAGACATCCACCCGGGCCCCACCCAGCTCGGTACCGTCAATCGCGTAATTTACACGACCGGCCAGCACCAGATCAACCTCATTCCGACGCCCGATCCTAACCGCATCACGATGATCACCGTACGGCTGGTCAAGTTGCTTAACCACCAGGAAAGCACGCCGGCCAAGCAAGGCATCCTTAAATAAAGCGGAGATCCCCAACTCAAGACTTTGCTCCATATTGACCGGGACCTGAAAAGGCAGAACCCCTACAATGGCCTGCTGGTTCAGTTCAGACAGCGGATAAACATAAACCACCGGCGCCCCTTTATTTACCGCGACATTTTCCGACATATTTTTGCCGGCGCAACCAACCAGAACAACCGTGATCAAAAAGAAACACAAAAAGTTTTGTTTCATCCAAATCTCCTCGAATAAACCAGCCAAATAACAAGATACAACTCCACCTTTTTTAGGATGCCATCATCGCTCATAGGCAGACAACTGCATTGAACTACCCCCACCCTTCCCAGCCAACAGATTATTTATCGCATTACTGCGCTGGATCTCGATCCCTGCAACCGACAAGACATCCTGCGAGACGGCCTCGATCATCCTGACATTGACAATCACCGTATTGGGGGTAAGCGAGAAAGTACCAGTGATAATTGCTTCCACCGAATGCTGGGCGGCAAGCCGCTTGACATCCCGGCTCAACATCAGTTCACCGCCATCGTCCTTGACAAGCAGATCCGCAACTTTTCTTACCTCCACCACCTCAAAACCATGCTGGAACATTCTGGTCGACAACGCCTCGGTCAAGGCGCGACCAAAGCTGGTTGTTTCGTCAAGATCATCAAGATTGACCACCGTGGCCAACAGCAATCGTTTCTCAACCCCCAGCGACCGTCTCAGATTAACGGTAAGCTGGGTTGCGATCTCTTCCCCGATGCCGAAAAAATCAGGGGTGATCACCGAGATCGTCCCCCCTGACCTTGTCCCGCCGAACCAGCAACCCGACAGAATCAACATGAACCAAACAACAAACCCACGACTTATAAGATCAAAAAAAGTATTGAACCTGATTTTCATAACATTCCCCTACTCAATATATGATCTGACCTGAACTGGTGGACCAGCCTTGACCTGACGCTGAAACAGTGTATTCTCATGAGCCAGAAGACCACCGCTTATCTGGTCGAGTCCAAAAACCATACTGGCAGAGGAGAGAACGACTTTATCCTTATTCCGCAACAACCTGGCATTAAGAAAAATCTGGTCATCAACAAAGGTATAAGTGCCGACCACCATCGCCTGCGAGGAATGGACGAAACTCAACTCATCCATATCTCTGGACATGCCATACTCACCCGCCTGCTGTTTGATCAAGATGGCCGGTGTTTTTCTGACCTCTACTACTTCAACGCCTGATAACTGCAAATCGGTAATCAGTTGTTCACTTAAATACCTGCCAAGAGATGAGGTCTGATACAGATTATCCAGATTCACAAAGGTGCTGACTGTCACCGCATACTCCTCAAAAGAATCGCCACCATTTAAAACAAGCTGACTTGCCAAATCCCGGACCTTTTCCCTGAGCTCCAGCCCTTGATTCGCCTGCTGCCCAGGATTGGCTTTAGGTTGTCTTGGCTCCCCCCTGAACCAGGAAAAAATATGCCAATTCCCTTTCCTCTTCGTCGGCGGCGGGAAGACCCTTGCCGTACGATAGACATAATCACCAGGTAGCGAGTGCGGATAATTATAATAATAGTTTCGATAAGGAATCCCGACGTTCACACTCGCAAAATCAGCCGGAGGCAATTGCCAAAAAAATTCCTGTTCCATTCCATTGGCCGGACCACAAATTCCGTCTGAAATGGAAAAAGAACTCAAGATGATTGAGGTTATCAAGCCAACCATTATACGATTGAATCTTCCCGCGGCAGATAAGCGCAAGACTTCGAGACACGGGGAATCTCCGTATGTAAGGATTTTATCATTAGATTCGCTCACTAACCCCGCAGCAGATAGCGAACAGTGTGAGACTTCGAGCTGCGGCGAATGCGCCCTGAAGGAAGTGCCCTTGGGTTGCGTTTCGCTTTGCATGTTCATAGATATCACCTCCTGCCGAACATTCAATTAAATCGATATTCAGGATAATTCCCCTGAATGTTGCGCCATGAAGGCCCATACGACTGTTCTAAATAATTTAGCGATGGTTGATCAGCAGAAGGATAAACCACAGCTAAATCATGGTTAATTTTCAGAAGCGGAGAGGAAAGATCGACCCGCATACTTAACAAGGAAGAATTTACGCCAACGGAACATCCGCTCAACATCATCGCCAGCAAAATAACCAAAGCCATTCTCATAGTCTGCCTCTTCAACAACTGAAACGGGGTGCATTTTTCCGTGATAGGAATATTTTTCCGAGTAGCAACGGAATGCAACCGGAACTTTCTGCTGCCCAAAAACCTTCGTTAAAGAACAACAAGGGATTCTGGCCGGAAAAGTTAATATACGACTAATGGAATTTGCACTTTCCATGCCATTTTGATTTAAAAACTCTTCTGCGACACCGACATTTAAACTTTCAAGTCTGAATTGAATAAAAAAGTTTGCTAAATCACCCAAAACAATTATAATTTAAGGTTGATCTGATCGTTACTTATAAATGCTTTCAATTTAGAGGAGTATTTCAAAATATGGCACGAATTACAGTTGAAGATTGTCTGACCCAGATTGGTAACGGCAACCGTTTTTCTTTGATCCACCTGGCAATCGAGAGAGTAAAGCAGCACCGGAAAGGAATGCCGATGCTGGTCAAAGGTAAAAACAAAGAAGCCGTCATGACCCTGCGGGAGATTGCCGCCGGCGAAGTTACTTTCGCCAACATCAATGAACTCGGCAAACCAAAATCAGTTAAGGAAAAAACTGTCGAGACTGGCAACACCAAAACCACTACAGAATAAGCATCTCTTCAGCTATGAGTGGATATTACGAAATACTTGGTGTCTCAAGCTCAGCTTCCGCCGATGAGATAAAAAAAGCCTACCGCAAACTGGCCATGAAATATCATCCTGATCGCAACCGGGATGATGCGGCGGCTGAAGAAAAATTCAAGGAAGCATCTGAAGCTTACGAAATTCTCGGCGATCTGGAAAAGAGAAAGATCTATGACCGCTACGGCAAAGAAGGCTTAAGAAGCAGCGGTTACAGTGGCCCCGGCAGCCCGGAAGATATTTTCTCCAGTTTCGGAGACATCTTCGGCGACCTATTCGGCTTTGGCGGAGGACAACGCAAGCCTCAAGGTCCAGCCAAGGGTGCCGACCTGCGATATGACCTGACCATAACTTTCATGGAAGCGGTGCACGGGATTGAAAAAGAAGTTGAGATCTCCAGGCCTGACACATGCTGGACCTGTGAAGGATCCGGCTCCCGTCCTGGACATAAACCGGAAATCTGCTCGACCTGCCAAGGTCGGGGACAGGTAATCCGCTCGCAAGGTTTCTTCCAGGTCAGCACCACCTGCCCCCAATGCAAGGGAAGCGGGGAAATAATCAAAGATCCATGCAACGACTGCAACGGCAATGGATTGATCGAATCCAAGAAAAAGATATCTCTCAAAATACCAGCCGGGGTCGACTCCGGTGCCCGGATGCGCTTAAGCGGCGAGGGAGAAGGAGGCCGCAAGAACGGCCCGCCGGGCGACCTCTACATTTTCATCTATGTAGAAGCCCATGAGTATTTTGAAAGAGATGGCAACAATATCTATCTGCAATTGCCGATCAGTATGACCCAGGCCGCCTTAGGTTGCAAACCTGAAATCCCGACCATCCATGGGGAAAAGAGTCTGAAAATTCCAGCGGCAACCCAGACCGGCGAAAAATTTGTGCTGAAAAATGAAGGTGTCCCTTCATTAAGAGGTGGAGGTCGCGGTGAGATGATTGTAATCGTAAAAGTCATGACCCCAAGCAACCTGACGCACAAACAGAAAGAACTGCTTACAGAATTCCAGAAACTGGAAAATGAAAAAGTCGATAACAAAGAAGGTTTTTTTCAAAAAATATTCAACATTGCTTCTTAAAAGTTTCAACCTCACATTGTTGAATTTCATCGTTTTGGATAACATCCGGACAATATGAAAATGAGCACCACAACAAACCAGGCAAATGCTTTTAGCCATTTTGACCAGGCTGGCAATGCCCACATGATAGATGTCGGAGACAAGCCCGACACCAAAAGAGAAGCGGTGGCGGCAGGAGCAATCACCCTCTCGCCGGAAACATACAACATGGTCAGGGAGGGCACCATGACCAAAGGCGATGTCCTTGGCGTTGCAAGAATTGCCGGGATCATGGCAGCCAAGAAAGTCGCCGACATTATCCCGCTGGCTCATCCTCTCCCGATCAGCAAAGTTGAAATAAATTTCAACTTTAACCCTGAGAAAACCACCATAGAAATAGTTGCAAAAACGGCCATAACTGGTAAAACCGGCGTAGAGATGGAAGCACTTACCGCCGTTTCCGTTACGGCTTTAACCATTTATGATATGTGTAAAGCAGTAGACAAAAACATGGTAATTGACAACATTCACCTAATTTCAAAAAGCGGCGGCAAAAGCGGGACCTTTAAGAAAAAAGAATTAAATAAATAATTTAATATTTGGCGCTTGACGTAATAAGATTCAATCAGGAGAATAAAATCATGGACCAAGAAATACTGGCTCATTTCAAAAAGAAACTTGAGGACATGCATGAATCATTGTTGTCCGAGGCAGACAAGACGATTTCAGAGATGACTGATCACAGCGACAATTACCCCGATCCCACCGATCGGGCCTCCGCTGAATCTGATCGGAATTTCGAGCTCCGGATCAGGGACCGGGAAAGAAAACTCCTTTCCAAGATAAAATCGGCCCTTGATCGGATTGAAGATTCCAGCTACGGGATCTGCGATGGTTGCGGAGAGGATATCGCCACCGAACGTCTTAATGCCAGACCGGTAACAACATATTGCATTGAATGTAAAACCTCACAAGAACAAAACGAAAAAGGGAAAGCATAACTAAAAATGCCGGAACTTCGTAAGGACCCTATACTTGGGCGTTGGATCATAATTGCCACCGAACGCGGCAAAAGACCAACTGATTTCATTATCGAAAAAAATACGAGCAAGGGAGGTTTCTGCCCGTTATGCCCCGGTAATGAGGGAACCACTCCTGCGGAAGTCCTCAGTTATGGTCGGCCCACTCCTGCCCCGAATAAACCTGGCTGGGAACTGCGGGTAGTTCCGAACAAATACCCCGCCCTGGTCATTGAAGGAGACCTTAACAAAGAAGGTGAAGGCCTTTACGACAAGATGAACGGGATCGGTGCCCATGAAGTGCTGATCGAAACCCCGGACCACAATGCATCTTTCACCGATCTGCCGCCCAATAAAATAGTCCAGATATTCTGGGCTTTCCGTGACCGGCTGGTCGATTTGGGACGGGACTCGCGCTTCAAATATGTTATGGTTTTCAAAAATTACGGCCAGGCAGCCGGTGCTTCCCTTGAGCACTCTCATTCACAGCTGGTCGCCCTGCCTATTCTGCCCAGGATGATCGTTTCCGAACTGGAGGGCAGTCTTACCTATTACAAATACAAAGAAAGATGCATTTTTTGCGATATCATCCGGCAGGAAATCAGAGATGATGTGCGGATTGTCTGTCAGAACGACCATTTCCTCACAATTACTCCTTACGCTCCGAGATCACCCTTTGAGATGTGGGTCCTGCCCAAGAACCACTCTTCGGCATATGTTGACATGGATGATAGTTCCTTTCATGCCTTGGCCAATATCTTCAGCGAGACCATGAAGCGTCTTGCCCTGTGCATCCCGAACGTGCCGTACAATTTTGTTTTGCATACCGCACCGCTCAGAGCAGAGCCCATGAAACACTTTCACTGGCACTTTGAAATCATGCCGAAATTAACCCAGATTGCCGGGTTTGAGTGGGGATCAGGCTTTTACATCAACCCTATCCCACCAGAAGTTTCCGCCAGATATCTAAAAGAGGTTATGTAAGTAAAAGAGAAACTGCTTAAGAAATATCTTATTTGCCGCATGGTGAAACACCCCAAACCACTTGGGGAAATATAGGAAGCCGATATGAAAAAAATATTACTGGTTGACGACGAAGACAGCATCCATCTCCTTTACCGGGAAGAACTTGAAGAAGAAGGATACGAAGTCCATTCCGCCATGTCCGGCGAGGAAGCTCTCAATATACTCGGCACCTTACAGCCGGATCTGGTCATTCTAGACATCAACATGCCGGGAATGAACGGCATAGATGCCTTGCGGAAGATGAAAGAGACCTACCCGGGAATGCCGGTGATTCTGAGTTCCGCCTACCAGGAATTCAAACAGGATCTCTCGTCATGGGCCTCGGACGATTTCATCGTAAAATCATCCGACATGGATGATCTTAAAGCTGCCGTGAAGCGAATTATCTTCAAGTAAGAGAATCCGCCATGCCAGATACCAGGAGTTCTCCGCTGGCAATAAGCACTGTTGCCCAACCCCGGCATTCCCAAAACTTAACGGCAAGACAATCGTAAAATCAAATTATTACAGCCTACTTGGCATTATCCTTACTTCATCGCCAATATCTTTCCCTTGCAACTTCCTAAAATCATTACCGGGAAAAAATTAATATTGGCTTCAAGTATTTCATTGCTTGCCTCATAAAAAAACGGGGCCACGATCCGGCAAAATCAAATCCTATATGAAAGATATCCAAAGCCAGCGCGATCATCGACGCATCAACATTAAAAAGGTGGGAGTCAAGAATATTTCCTACCCCATAACGGTGCTCGACAAGTCAAAGAAAGTCCAAAAAACAGTAGCCACCGTAAACATGTACGTAAATCTGCCCCACCAATTCAAGGGCACCCACATGAGCCGCTTCATTGAGATTCTCAACCATTTCCACGGCGAAATAAACCTCAAAAGCTTTCACCTGATTCTTGCGGAGATGAAGACAAGATTACAGGCTAAAGCGGCCCATATGGAAATTGAATTTCCCTATTTCCTTAAAAAAAAATCAGGTAATCCAAATACGGTCGGCATCTGTAAGTATCAGTGCAGGATGCATGGTTCTCTGGTCGAAGAGGATGATCTGATCCTTGAAATTCAGGTCCCGATTGCCCCGCCGGCACCCGCCCAGATATACCATCGTTTACCCAGATCCCTCGGTCACTGGGGTTTAGCCGATATCAGTCTGCGATTTCGACATTTCATCTGGATAGAAGATATCATAACCATGGTTGAAGAGGTAACATCCCACAATCTGGTCTGGCCCAACGACAATAGCAACTCCCTGGATTCCTATCTGTCGGTTGAAAAAATAACCAAGGCATTGGGTGAAAAATTTTCCGGCCACCAGGATATCAGCTGGTTCTCAATTACGGTAAAAAACTTTGCAGAAGGATTAAGCACCTTCGCTTCCCTTGAAGGTCCGGGCTAATCCCGCTAATTTACTAAAACATCAGCAAGTTTTATCGCTCTCCCCCTTGGTATTTCCCATATAAGCTAAAAGATGTTGTCCGCCAAACAGTGAGATTTAACTTATTAAATTTAGGTTGGCTCAATTAACCGATCTTGCCTTTTTACTCCGCCAGCAAGTTTTGATTGATTAGCCGCCGACAAAGGGTTATTTTTTAAGATTGTATTTTTCCTAAACCATTACGCTGAAACAAAATCAGATAAATATTCGTCAGGAATAACATGCGACAAGAACTATTATTCGAAATCGGCACCGAAGAAATTCCAGCCGGCTATATTGCTCCGGCCCTTGCCAATATGCATGCAATAATGGCAACCAAACTTAATGAACTTGATTTGTCCTTCAAGGATATAACCACGGTCGCCACCCCGCGCCGCCTGACGATCTGTGTCTCCGAACTGGCCTCCCGTCAGGAAGACCGCCGAGAAGAAGTTCTTGGTCCCCCCAAAAAAGCCGCCTTTGCCGGCGACAAACCGACCAAGGCGGCTGAAGGTTTTGCCAAATCTCGCGGCGTTTCGGTAGACCAGTTACAGATCGCCAGCACCGACAAGGGCGAATACATCATGGTGGTTGTCGAAAAAAAAGGGGAAGAGACAATCAACCTGCTGCCTGATCTCCTAAACGCTATAATCAAGGAAATGCCTTTTCCAAAATCCATGCGCTGGGGCGCAGGTCGCACAAGTTTCGCCCGTCCCATCCAATGGTTGTTGGCGATCTACAATGACCAGATTGTTCCGTGCCAGGCCAATGATGTTACCAGCGACAAGCTGACCTACGGACACAGGTTCATGTCACCCTCCGCCATCGAAATAACCGATTTCACCTCTTACCTTCACGCCCTGCGCCAGGCAAAAGTTCTGGCCGACCCAAGCGAGAGAAGAGAAGCGGCCAACAAAGAGATTACCAGAGCTGCCGCTACCACCGTTGGCAAAATCCTGCCGGACGAAGAATTGCTTGATACCGTGACCAACCTGGTGGAATCACCTTTTGCGATCTGTGGCTCATTTGATGAAAAATTTCTGGAACTGCCCCGCGAGGCGCTGATCACCTCCATGCGTGAACACCAGAAATACTTTGCGGTTGTTAACGACAAGGGAGACCTGCTTCCTTATTTTGTAGCAGTCAACAATACCGAAACAAAAGACCCTATCGTGGCAAAGGCTGGACACCAACGCGTGTTAAGGGCCAGGCTTGAAGACGCCCTGTTCTTCTTCCATGAAGACAAAAACAAAAAAATGGTTGATCGAATCGATGATCTTTCCGGCGTAATTTTCCAGTCCGGACTTGGCACCATGCTTGAGAAGACCGAAAGGATCGAAAAACTTGCCGGCACCCTGGCAAACAAACTGGCCCCCGAACTGACCGTAAATTGCCAAAAAGCCGCCCGCCTGGCAAAAGCTGACCTGTTGACCGCAATGGTCAACGAATTCCCTTCTCTGCAAGGTGTGATGGGCCGGGTCTACGCCTTACAGGAAGGTGAAAATCCCGAGGTAGCGGCTGCCATCACCGAACACTATCTGCCGATCAGGGCGGGCGGCGAACTGCCAGTATCTGTTACCGGCGCCCTGGTAAGTCTGGCCGACCGGATTGATACTATTGCCGGATGTTTCGGCATCGGCAAACTCCCCACCGGCACTACCGATCCCTATGGTTTGCGGAGGCTGACCCTTGGCCTGTTGTATACCATTTCAGACAAAGGATTTAATCTTTCACTATCGGCCATGACCGACGAAGCGCTTAATCTTTACCAGGACAAAATCACCGAAGATGTCGCAACCGCCAAACAAAACATCATGGAATTCATCAAAGGCCGCTATGTTAATGATCGAATCGCCGGCGGCATCCCGATTGAAACCGTCGAAGCGGTCACCTCGACCGGCTTTGATGATGTGGCTGAATGCAATCTGAAGATAAGCGCCCTTACCACCATCAGCAAGGAACCGGCCTTTCCTATTCTGGCCGGCTCTTTCAAACGGGTTAGAAACATTATCAAAGAACACCAGGACACCAAAGTAGCGGAAGAACTCCTTACCGAAGGGGCCGAGAAAAGACTGTTTGCCGCTCTGCAACAAGCAGAAAAAGACACCACCCCCCTTCTGGCCAACCGAAACTATTTGTCGGCAATGGCGGTCATCCTCCAGATGAAAGAACCGGTGGACAATTTCTTTGATGATGTCATGGTTATGGCCGAAGACGATAAGGTAAAGAACAATCGCCTGGCCCTGCTCACCGCAATCTCCAAACTATTTCTCAAGATCGGTGATTTTTCCAAAATGACCCATGCCGGTTCATGACAAATTTCGCTTCGCCATCGACCGGGGCGGGACCTTTACTGACATTTACGCGGAAGTTCCGGGCAATCCGGGCTTCCGTGTCCTGAAACTACTCTCCGAAGACCCTCAAAATTATCCAGACGCTCCACGGGAAGGTATCCGCCGCATCCTGGAAGAAGTTGGTGGTAAAACGATTCCACCCGATGCGATCAATGCCGACCAGATCGAGTACATCCGAATGGGGACAACCGTGGCGACCAATGCCCTCCTGGAGCGGCAGGGTTCCCGTTGCGGCCTGCTGATCACCAAGGGGTTCCGTGATCTTTTACAGATCGGCAACCAGAACCGGCCCCGCATCTTTGACCTGGAAATCAAAAAACCGGAATTACTATACGAAAAAGTTGTGGAGATCAACGAGAGAGTAGTTCTGCTCAAAGACGAACAGCCCAACGAAACAGACGAAATCGTCCGGGGTTTGAGCGACGAATATCTCAAGATCATCCACCGCCCCAACCTTGACCAAATAAAAAAGGATCTGCTTCGCCTCAAAAAAGAAGGAATCGAAAGCATTGCCGTGGTCTGCATGCACGCATACATCTTTCCGGACCACGAAAGACAAATCGGCCTGATCGCCCGCCAATTAGGATTCAGACAGGTTTCGATCTCTTCAGAGATCATGCCGATGATTAAAATCGTCAGCCGTGGAGATACCACCGTGGTTGATGCCTATCTCACGCCTCACATTCATCAATACATTGAAAATTTCCGGAACGGATTTTCAGATCTGCTGCAGCATGTAAATCTGCAATTTATGCGTTCCGATGGCGGCCTGACTCCAGCAGATAATTTTTCGGGCAGCAAGGCCATCTTGTCCGGTCCGGCAGGTGGCGTAATCGGCTATGCCGCCACGACCATCAATAAATTAAAACCCCAACCGGTCATCGGCTTTGACATGGGCGGCACCTCAACCGATGTCTCCCGGTATGATGGCCAATTTGCCCTGGTCCATGAAACAGAAACAGCCGGCACCAGAATTCAGGCCCCGCAACTCGATATTATTACCGTCGCCGCCGGCGGCGGGTCCCGCCTTTTTTTCCGGCACAACATGTTCGAGGTTGGACCGGAATCAGCCGGTTCTCATCCCGGTCCGGTTTGTTACCGGAAAGACGGGCAGTTAACGATCACCGATGCCAATCTGGTGCTCGGCCGTCTACTACCCGACTTTTTCCCGAAAATTTTCGGCCCTGGCGGCAAAGATGCTCTGGATCTGAAAGCCAGCCGCAAAGCCTTTTGTCGAATGCGTGATGAGATAAACCAATATCGCAACACACAAAATATACCGGCCATGACCCTTGAGCAAGTGGCCTACGGTTTTATTCAAGTAGCCAATGAAACCATGGCCCGGCCAATGCGCGAGATTTCAACCGCCCGGGGCTACGATATTAAAGAGCACGTCCTAGCCTGTTTTGGCGGGGCCGGTGGTCAGCATGCCTGCGCCATTGCCCGTAATTTAGAAATTACAGAAATATTCATCCACCGTTTTGCCGGAATTCTTTCCGCTTATGGTCTGGGCATGGCCGATGTCATAGAAGATCAACAGGAACCAGCCGCATTAATTTATACTCAAGATAATCTTAGCGACCTGAACACCAGACTGGCAAGACTTGCAACTTCGACCAAGCAGAAATTAACCGACCAGGGTTTTGCTGATGAGCAGATAGAAACAACTTTCTTTCTTAACTTACGCTATCAGGGCACCGACACGTCCCTGATGATCCAAAAATTAAACGACCAGGACTACGAAACTTCTTTTCGCAACCACTATCTTCGCGAATTCGGCTTTGATCTGGAAAATCGACCGATCATCGTTGATAATGTCCGGGTGCAGGCCAAAGGTCTTTCCCCCCACCTGGCAAAGGTGGTAATCGACCATAAGAAAACAGCAACAAATCCTGTGGCCTTCACCTCCTGCTATTTTGCAAACGGATTTGAGGACACCCCGGTATTTAAACTAGCAGAACTCGGCGCAGAGGAAATATTAACCGGCCCAGCCATCATCATTCATGATACCTCAACAATCGTGCTGGAACCTGAGTGCACCGCCTTAATCACCGAAAACGGTGATATCCGAATCACCCTCGCAAACCAACGGAAGAAAGAAATATCGTCGAGAATAGATCCGGTGCAACTGGCCATCTTCAGCAACCTGTTCATGTCCATTGCCGAACAGATGGGACGCACATTACAGCGCACCGCCATTTCGACCAACATCAAGGAGAGGCATGATTTTTCCTGCGCGCTTTTTGACCACACCGGCGCTCTGGTAGCCAACGCACCGCATCAACCGGTCCATCTCGGAGCCATGAGCGAAGCGGTACGCCAGCAGATCAAAATACATGGAACATCACTCAAAGAAGGAGATGTCCTGCTTACCAACCATCCCTTGACCGGCGGCAGTCATCTGCCGGACCTGACAGTAATTTCCCCGATTATCAAGAATGGCGAACCTGTTTTTTTTGTGGCAAACCGTGGGCATCATGCCGATGTGGGAGGAATATCACCCGGCTCCATGCCACCTTTTTCCCATAAACTTGCCGATGAAGGAATCTGCATCAAAAGCTTCAAACTGGTAGTAAACCATATTTTTCAGGAAGAAGGGATCATCACCCTACTCACCGATCCCGGCCCGAACATAATCGGCACCCGCACCCTTACCGATAACATTTCAGACCTTAAGGCCCAGGTCGCCGCCAACCGCCGGGGGATTACCCTGTTGACCGAAATAGTGGCTCGCTATTCCCTTAATACCGTGCAAAAATATATGGAACATGTCCAGAGCAATGCCGAGCACGCGGTCCGCCAGATGCTTAAAAAACTGGCCGCCGACACAGGTCAAACCACCTTGCAAGCAGTCGACTACCTGGACGACGGGAGTCCGATCAAGTTGAAAATCACGATCGCCCCGGAGACCGGGGGCGCTATTTTTGATTTTTCCGGTACGGCTCCGGAACTCACGGGTAACTGCAATGCTCCGAAGGCCGTCAGCCACTCCGCCATTATTTATGTTCTGCGATGTCTGATCAAAGAGGAGATCCCCCTGAATCAGGGTTGCTTAAGGCCGATCAGAATAATAATTCCGGCAGGTTCTCTGCTGGCCCCTTCCGAGAAAGCCGCCGTGGTCGGCGGTAATGTTTTAACCTCCCAGCGGATCGTCGATGTTATCCTGAAAGCCTTTAAGGCAGCGGCTGCTTCCCAGGGCTGCATGAACAACCTGACTTTCGGCAACGCCTCTTTCGGCTACTACGAAACGATAGGTGGAGGGGCGGGCGCCGGACCGGGATGGCATGGGCAATCCGGCGTTCATACCCACATGACCAATACCCGGATCACCGACCCTGAGGTCCTGGAAAAACGCTACCCGGTAATCCTGAAGGAATTCTCTCTCCGCCCAAATTCAGGCGGGCAAGGTCAATTTAACGGGGGAGAGGGGCTGATCAGAGAGATTGAGTTTACCACCCCCATGCAGGCCGCCATTCTTTCCGAACGCCGGATCAATAACCCATATGGGCTGAAGGGAGGAAAACCAGGCGCTAAAGGGCAAAACATCTTTATCCGGAAAAACCAGGAACCGGTAGATATCGGCGGCAAAAATGAAATAGTGGCCCAACCTGGTGATCGGCTCCGCATAATGACTCCAGGAGGCGGCGGCTATAGCAAAAAAGGGAATTAGCGGTTAACGGTTAACGGTTAACGGTTAACGGTTAAAGAAAATCATACATCCTTACCACTTCAAGGGACTTCTCATATATTACCGGCAGGGTTTCCTGGTCCACCCCGAGTTTGCGGGAAAGTTTTGCCACCGCCTCCCAGGCCCCCCGTTCATAGGCCTGCGCCAGATAAAGAGCGCCATACAATCTCCCTTTTTTACGGCCCAGCAAGGCGTTATTAATATCATCAGACAGATTTAGTCCCTGGAGGATTACCGGCATCGGTTTATCCAGCAAGGCTTCAAGCATTGAAAACATCCCTACCGTATGAAATTTGTCAGCTTTGCCCGGCCCCGGCATCATTTCACCAAGTTGTTCACAAAAATTAGCCCGCAATATCGCCAATCTGACCAGCTCATCGGGCTTGTCCTCCGCCAGATAAGAAATCATCATAAAAGACAACCACTTACGCAAACTATCCTCGCCGACCATGGCCACGGCGCTCTGCAAGGAATGAATTTCCTGCCTCCTTCTAAAAAAAGCGGAATTTACATACTTTAAAAGTTTATAGGACAGCGAAACATCATCGGCGATAAGCTTGGCCAATTTAACAAAACTGTAATTATCATCCTTAATCTCCTTCAAGATCTGCAGATACTGCATTTTGGAACCAGGGATATCTTTACCGACGATAATGTTTGGTCGACGGAAAAAGTAGCCCTGGAAATAATCAAAACCCATGTCTTTGGTAGTTTCAAACTCATCATCATTCTGGATTTTTTCCGCCAGAAGTTTCACATTATATTGCGAGACGATCTCGACCTGCCGTTCTAATTCACCAAGACTCATTAATTGTATGTCAAATTTAATAATATCAACCAGCGGCAACAACGGATCAAAACGTGGTTCATATTGAAAATCATCAAGGGCCAGGACATACCCTTCATTGGAAAGATAACGGCAGGCAGAGATCAACTCATCGGTGATCTCAACATCCTCCAAGATTTCAATAACGGTCTGCCGCCTGGGGAAAAGAATCGGATATTCGAGGCGAAGCATTTCCTGGGTAAAATTGATAAAAGCCTTTTTACCTTGGGTAATATTATTGATGCCGATTAACAGAAAGCTATCGACAATAACGTTGGACGAGGCCTTTACCCCATCCTCAGCCGGGTCAAAGAAATTGTCAAGACTGGACCTGAACAGAAGTTCATATCCGAACACCCTTTTATTTTTTCGAAAAATAGGCTGCCGGGCAATAAAAATATTACCATTATCCTTATTAGCCAGTTGCTCTTGAAACATAAATATTCTCAATTGAAAACTTAAGCTCGTACCGCACTCAAAAAACAAGAGGTTCCTCGCCTTTTCAACCAAATACGCTTACCGAGCAGAGAAAAGATACTATTTCGATATTATTATATACTCAGCGACACAAATAATTATAGTTTAAAAAGATAAAAAATTGTCAATCCATTTAGACGCCTTTAAATCAGGGAGAAGGGATCAGGCAAATCAATAATTATGTTATGGCGGGTAGCTAATCTTGTCTTTTTGACGCAACCAGCAAAGTTTGACCGGAATTTTTTTAACTATGCGAATATAAAAGGGATAAGTTCTTTAAAACAAACCAGAACAGATTAGATCAGGCGGGAACAACAATGCCCAGTCGAAGAAACTCGCGAATAACTTCTGCAACCGGCAGGCCGACCACGTTACTATAGGAACCGTCAATGCTTTCCACCAGCAAACCGCCCAGGCCCTGGATGCCGTAAGCGCCAGCCTTGTCCAGCGGCTCGCCGGTCCGGACATAGGCATCAAGAAGCTGCTCCGGAAAAAAAGATGCGAACTTGACGATGGTCTTAACCGAATCGACAACTTTATAGGCATCACTTGCCCGGCAAACGGCAAAACCGGTCCAGACCTCATGACTACGGCCGGACAGACCTCTCAACATCAAGCGTGCCTCAACCTCATCAACCGGCTTTCCCATGATATGGTCATCCTTGACCACGACGGTATCGGCGCCCAAAACCCACGAGTCCTGATGGTTGATCGATATTGCCCAGGCCTTGTCCAACGCAAGACGTTGAACAAAATCCTGCGCTGATTCGTCGGGACGCAGGTTCTCCTCAACCTCGGCCGTCTTTATCTCAAAATCAAGGCCAAGATTTACAAGGAATTCCTGCCGCCGAGGTGAAGAAGAGGCCAGAATCAAAGGCTGTAATGTTTTAAACATTAAAGCTCAACTCAGGCCCGGATCGAGTAACCGCCATCAACCACCACGGTCTGACCGTGGATCATGGAGGCAAGATCGCTGCACAAGAATAAAGCCAGATCGGCCACATCTTCCGGAGTCGTCAACCGACCGATCGGAGTCCGCACCAGGGCTCCTTCAAGAATCTCCGTGCGGTTTGGAAATTTTTTCAAGGCCTCGGTATCAACCGCGCCGGCGCTGATGGTATTAACCAGTATCCCCATCGGCCCCAACTCCACGGCCAAATGGCGAACCAGGGATTCCAAAGCGGCCTTCGAGGCGCCAACCGCTGTATAATTTTCCACCGCCCGGATTGCGCCTAGACTGGAAACCGCGATAATCCGTCCACCTGCCTCCATGAGGGGCACTGCCTGCTGGGCCAGAGTCAATAATGATCGGGCGTTAATATCCATCGCCCAATTCCAATGACGCGCATTTAACTCAAGCGCCGGTTTCAAAACCCCGGACGCCGCATTACTTACCAGAAAATCAAGGCGGCCATATTCTTTTTTAATCAGATCAAACATGGCGACCACATCATCATCATTAGCGACATTGGCCTTAACCACCAGACATTTAGCACCCTTTGCCTCAATCAAGGCCGCGGTATCTTCGGCATCCCGCCGATGTCTGATATAATTCACCACTATATTCACACCATTTTCCGCCAACCTCAGGACAATGGCCTTGCCAATTCCTCGGGAACTACCGGTCACCAGCGCAACTTTTCCTTCCAGATTAAACATCATGCAACTCCCTAGTCTCAATCATATTTAACAATGGCGCCCGATAAATACGCCATCAAGCTTTCAGTTTGGGCTACGATAAAATTTTCATACTCTCTTGTAAACATGATTCTCAAGATAATACACCTGAACATGCAAAGCCAAAAATAACCCACAGGTAATTGAATTTTTCCAGATAAGTGCAGACCTCAAAACTACCTTTCATTTATGAGGTGCAAATTCACCGCATGAAGATTTTCCCTGCTCTGCCGAAATAGATACAATCAGCTCTTGTGGTTACCATAGTTAACTCTATCAGCTAAAGAAGTCGCCACCCGTTTCAACCCGCCGACAAACAATTTGCCGGGATGAAAAGTCACCGGCTTTAGCGGCTGTACCACTTCAAAATCACTGACCCGAAGTTCATCGGGCATCAACAGGGGATATACAAGAGATTGATTTTTGACCCCGGGTAATTTTCTGCGCGCACATTCACGCCAGAGAGGACTTTGTTCCGGTTCCAGCCCCAGAATTTTGAGCAGAGCGGAATCAACGGCCACCGGGTTAATTGCCCCGGCCAGCAGTCCCAGAGAAAAGGGATCCCCCTTCAAGGGACCGTTTCCTTGCATGGCAACAACCCCGTCCAGCAGAGAGATACCTGACGGGACCATCTCCGGCAAATCTACCAGTAAGGCCTCAAACAAATTATCCACCTCTCCATATCTGGCATGAATCAATGGCTTGCGCCAACCAACCACCACTCCGAAATAATTTTTTACCGCCAGGCTGACCAATAACTGACAATGAGATTTTATCTTCGGCAGATTAACCAGGAGATCACATTCAAGGGCCTCAACGGCAATCGCCGTTTCAAGACCGCAGGGCAAAGATACTGAACGATTATCGCTAAAATCCACCATAGTGACCGGCAAACCGTGCAAGGCCTCAGATATACCAGAGGCCGCCATCACTTTACAGGCACTGCCAAAAGCCGGTGAATCACCAATTTTAACCATAGCCCCATGATCAAGCATCCACTCGGCGACGGCCGCCACAAACTCCGCATTTGTACAGGCAATATTACCTCTACTGCCGGCAGAAACAAGATTAGGCTTGAGAAGAACCCGACTCCCGGCCGGTGGTCGAAAGTTTAAAGCATGGCAGATTTGATCAATCTGCTCTTTCATTAAGCGCCGCTCATAATTTTTGCATGAGACTAACGCTACCTTTAACTGATTGTTCAGATCCTTCATAATTTGCCGATCAGAGAAATATATTGGGCTTGAAAAGAAAAAAGGCCGACCAAGGGGGAGGAGGTCGACCTTTTTAGAGAAAGGAGGGAAGTTTTCTTTATTTGATATTGTAATAGAGCAATAGCCATGCCAATAAAAAATATTATTGCATTTTTCAACTAAAACCAAACAATATCAAGCAGTTATAACGAAAGACCGTCATTCCATCCACAGCGACATTCGATATAATTATTTATACCCACCCTCCTCCCCAAAGTACTTTCAACAATTAATCAATAAAAACAGGATATTAAGAGGTACTAATTTTTATACCCGCCATTAAAATAAACGTTAATTTATCACCAAACAAGCCGCCACAAACTTTTAGTACAATTATTTTTACTTCAAAGTCAGAACTTTCCACTATAAGACGAAAAAACTCGACAACTTATTTGGCCCAATTCAATAGACTACCAGCCAGGAGTATCTCCCGATGCCTGGCGGAGATATCAAGTTTTGCCGATATTTCACGGTCACCAATCCGGACAGCGATTATCTCAAGACCGGTTTCCAATGCTTTACGCAACCCAGGGATAAGAACATCATCCCCCTGTTCGATCGAATCAGAATCCGCCGGGTTCTCAAAAGTCAACGGCAGGATCCCAAAATTAATCAGATTGGCCTTATGGATCCGGGCAAAACTCTTGACCAGTTTAACCCTTACGCCCAGAAAGCGAGGAGCCAAAGCCGCATGCTCACGGGAAGAACCCTGTCCGTAATTTTCTCCGCCCACGACCATCCCGGCATCAGACGCTTTGGCCCGCACCGTAAAATCATGATCAACCGAGTCAAAAACAAACTCACTGATCGCCGGGATGTTGCTGCGCAGCGGCAATATTTTAGCACCGGCCGGCATAATATGATCAGTAGTAATATTATCACCAACCTTCAATAGAATTTTACCGCTCCAGGTATCAGGAATAGCATCAAATTTTGGAAAAGGGGTAATATTAGGACCACGAACAATCTCTCCCGCCACACCCTCGGCCAGAGGGGCCTCAATGCGCTGATCACCTAACAGATAGTTTTTCGGCAGACTGAAGGATGGATATGACCCAAGATCACGAGGATCGGTAATCTTACCGGTAATGGCGGAAGCGACCGCAACCTCAGGACTGCACAGATAAACCTGATCATCCTTGGTCCCGCTTCGGCCCGGAAAATTACGGGGAAAGGTCCGTAACGAAATAGTCCCGGTTGAAGGGGCCTGCCCCATTCCGATACAACCAAGACAACCGGCCTGATGCACTCGGGCGCCGGCCTTGACCAACGTAAGCATATCGCCCTGAGCAGTCATATTTTCCAGAACCTGGCGACTACCGGGGTTGATCTCAAAACTTACATCGCGGCTGATTTCACGGGTCTCAAGGGTCTTGGCCACCACCATCAAATCTCTTAACGAAGAGTTGGAACAAGAACCAACCAGGACCTGAGCTACAGGTTTACCTGCCACCTCACTCACCTTTACCACATTATCCGGCGAGGACGGACAGGCAATCAACGGCTCGAGGCTGGACATGTCAATCTCGATAACCTCATCATAAACCGCATCCGAATCGGCAATCAATTCCACCCAGTTATCAGCCCGACCCTGGCTTTGCAGAAATTGTCTGGTATTTTCATCAGAGGGGAAAACAGAAGTAGTGGCGCCCAACTCCGCCCCAAAATTGGTAATCGAAGCCCGATCGGTAACGGTCAGTTCTTTAACGCCTGGGCCAAAATATTCCATGATATAGCCCACCCCGCCCTTTACTGAAAGACGGCGCAACACCTCAAGAAGTATATCACGGGCCGATACCCAGGGCTGCAATTTACCGATCAACTTGATGCCGTAAACCTTTGGCATTACAAGATAAAAAGGCTTGCCGGCCATCGCCATCGCGACATCCAGACCGCCGGCGCCAATGGCCAGCATCCCTAGACCGCCCCCGGTTGGGGTATGGCTGTCCGAACCGAGCAGAGTTTTGCCGGGCAAACCGAACCTTTCAAGATGAATCTGATGAGAGATACCATTGCCGGGAGGAGAAAAATACAGCCCGTATTTACGGGCAATGGATTGCAAAAAACGATGGTCATCGGCGTTCCTGAAATCAGACTGGACCAGATTATGATCAACATAACAGACCGAAAGTTCCGTCTGCACCCTTGGAATGCCGATCGCCTCAAACTCCAGATATGCCATGGTACCGGTGGCATCCTGGGTCAGGGTCTGATCGATACGAATCCCGATCTCCTGACCTTTAGCCATCTTCCCCTCAACCAGATGTGCCTCTAAAATTTTTTCCGTAACTGTTTTACCCATTACTTAACTCCTGAAATCTGAACATTATCTGAAAAATTTATATATTTAACTCCATAAAACAACCAGTCCGTCAAAGCTGGGCTCTGCTAAATACCTCCGTGTAGTCAGTCAATTAGCTGATCAGACAAAATCAAACGATCAGCAAAAATTAACCACTCGTTCCGGCAACAGAACCCTCGAACCAAAGTTGGCAATACTAACATAACAGGTCTTTTTTGTACATTATCTCTTCAACAAGTGGTGACCGACTATTCCAGCACAACCCCTTTCATTCTATTACCGAACTACCAATTTACTCTCATTGATTTCTCTTATTCGAGGATTATCAAATCATTTCCCCTTATAGTCTTCTTTCTTCAGACCCAATCTTCTCATCTTGTTATAAAGAGCCCGGGTGTGAATTTTAGCGATCCCGGCGGCCTCCCTGATTCTGCCTTTTGTCTGCTTGAGAACCATATCGAAGTAAAGGATCTCCACCCGATCGATAATTTCATTTTTCACCTCAGCCAGACTTTTATCTTTCCAGAAACCTGTAACCTGCATATCCTCCTTGATAATATTATCCGTTAAGAGGTTACTGATACTGCTAAGGTGAAAAACATTGGGCAGATCATAAATGGAAACAGATTTCCCTTTACTTAAAAGCATGGCCCGTTCGATAACATTCATCAATTCACGCACGTTTCCCGGCCAGTCATATTGGCAGAGCGCCTCCATTGCAGATTCTGAGATAGAATTAACTTCCCGACCGATTTTATAACGGAAATTACGGAGAAAATGCTGCGCCAGGGCGGGGATATCCTCCTGCCGCTGCCTTAAAGGCGGGATGATCAAAGTCATGACATTTAGTCGATAATAAAGATCCTTTCTGAAATTCCCCTTCGTCACCTCTTCTTCCAGGTCACGATTAGTCGCGGCCACAACCCGCACATCAACCCATATCGAATTCTCGCTACCCACTGGTTTCACCTCAAAATCCTGCAGAACCCGAAGAAGTTTCGACTGAAGATGCAGGGGCATTTCGCCAATTTCATCAAGAAAGATGGTGCCGCCATGGGCCAGTTCAAATGACCCTCGCCTAGACCTTACCGCTCCGGTAAAGGCCCCCTGTTTATGACCAAAAAGTTCACTTTCCAGCAGATGCTCGGGCAGAGCTGCTGTATTAACGGTAACGAAAGGTCCACCGGACCTTTTGCTTTTGGCATGGATCGCTTTAGCCAGATGCTCTTTGCCCACTCCGGTTTCACCTAAAAGAAGCAACGATGAATTCGTTGGCGCCACCTGCAGGACCTGGTTTAAAAAAAGCTGCATTTCCTCATTTTCAGAAGAAAAATCGTTAATCCGGGGCGGCGGAATAACCTGAATACCCGGTTGCTCCATCTGTATAAGCTGTTGCCTAGATTCCAGAGTGGCATAAATGGCCTCAATAAGACTTTGAATGGTTATTCTTTCATAAAGGACTACATCGGCACCGGCAGCGACGATCTTCGCGTGCTCCTGAGAGGAATCAACCCCGTGCAGGACTACGGTGGTCGGCTTCTCAGGCAGATCATTAATCATGGCGATCCCGTATTCGATAGGCCCGGGAATAAATTTCTCACTGACGATAATAATATCGCCACAACTCTGTACCGCATTAAGCCATGGATTCTTCGTGCTGCCATAACATTCAACCTGGGTATCAACCCCTGAAAATTCAGCCTCAAGACTTGACTCCAAATCCTTGTTCTTAATAGCCAGAACTAAGCGTTTCAACATAATTTCACCTGAAAAGAGAAAAAAAATACCTTTTAATTTACAGAACCAACCTACTGTAAATATTATATTTTATTGGAATACACCTTTTATGAAAACAGAATATCAAACAATAATAAGCAATAATATTCTCTTTTTGAAAAAATAAGCAATAATATTCTCTTTTTTCTCAACAATAACATTTCCGCCCTTGTCCAAAAAATAATAAGATCAAGCATTTAGACCATTTTTCATACAGTTATATCTTTTTAGCGCCCTATATTCTTATTGGCATAAAAGATGCTAATAACGCCAATGTTTGAAAAGATCGACGCCAAACCTGGAGTAATAAAACAAACAACCAGGCTTATGTGAAATTAAACAAATCAACATTCAAGACCTCTGCACCCGAAAGGAGAAAGCAAATGCAATTACAACCAGTTTTAAGCGAGGCAAGAGAAACGGACATCAAATACCTGAGCATAGAAGATCAAGCCAGAGCCCTTGACGTTTGGGGAATTGCCTCGTCTATCGATGTATACAACTGTAATCCGGAAAAAATTCGCAATGCCGATGAAATTCGTCGATTTGTCGTTGAACTTTGCGACCTCATTGAAATGAAACGCTTCGGAGAAACCCAGGTTGTTCACTTTGGCGAAGATGAAAAAGTAGCCGGCTATTCCATGGTCCAACTCATTGAGACTTCACTGATTTCAGGCCATTTCGCCAACCAGACCAATGCCGCATACATTGATGTTTTCAGCTGTAAACCTTATCCCCCTGAAGTCGTGCGCTGGTTCACCCAGAATTTTTTTGGCGGTAGCGACAGCATAATCAACGTATCCCTGAGGCGTTAGCCATGCTGCAAATAAAAGAGTACGAGGACCTTGATGATTGCCGTCAGCTCTGGCAGGAGCTCTGGCCGCAAAAATGTCTCTTTGACCTGTGGGAAGTGCGTTACGCCTTCCATAAACATTACAACAATCGCCCATGTTTTCTTGTTTCGGAAAACAACGGGAAACCTAACGGAATGCTGGCCTTGAGCTGGCTCAAAAAAGAGCAGTATTTTTCTCATTTCCCGGGAGAAACCTGGCAGGGAAAAACCTGGCTTGAACAAAACAGAATCCTGGCTAAAGATAACGATATTTTCACCAAGATGCTTGCCGCCGCTCCCGGCCGCGTTCATTTGAGATATCTGACCAAGAGTTCATTCCCGGAAAAACGCTTTACAGCATTGGTGGATGAGACAGGATATATGTTTCATCCGCCAACGCTTGACTACTCTTTTCCAAAATACCGGGAACTTATCCCGAACAAGTCCCGTAAAAAAATAGACAAGGAATTATCTCGCTTTGACGAGATCGGCGTTTCATTCCGCCACAATAAGACCGCCGACATCGCCCTTCTATTCAAACTGAACCTTGACGCCTTTGGCGAATCCTCTTATTTCGCAGATTCACGGTTCATGCTCTCATTTGAAGAACTCATCTCATTTCTAAGCCGGAATAAAATGTTGCGAATCACCACCGTGCTTATCGGCGGCAAAGTTGCAGCCATTGATCTAGGCGCGGTCTGGAACAAGCAATATACAGTGCTGGCCGGCGGCACCAGCCCGGAATTTCCCGGCGTTGCCAAGATGATAAACTTCCATCACCTGGAATGGGCCTGCCGCAGCCATCAGCAAAGTGTTGATTTTCTTTGTGGCGACTTCGGCTGGAAAGAACGATTCCGGCTCACACCTCGACCTCTTTTTGAATTACGGGTAAATAATCCTGCAAAATGCAGCAACAATCTCACACACAGGCACCGGAAAGTTGCGATACAATAATTCCAAACTACTTGTTGTCGGCACCACACCAGACTACATCGATCTGATCAGAAAATCCAATCCCGACCGGGCGATTTTTCTGACCAACTCATCGGTCAGAGAGAGGGCCCGCGAGCAGCGTCCGGAAACGGACGAAGAAATACTCTGTGATCTTAGCGATATCCAGCAGACCCAGACAGCTTTATTGAATTTTCTTTGTGAGGAAAAAATCACCATTGACTCAATATGTTGTTTTGATTGCGAAGCAATGGAGCTGGCAGCCACCATTGCTTCTGATTTTTCTTTGTCATATCCGTCGATCAAAGCGATTCATAATTGCCGGGACAAATTTGCCAGTAAACAACTCTGGAGAGAGCAAGGTCTGTCCTGCCCTGAGACCGCGCTGATTAATTCAGACGAAGATATTGACTCTTTTCAGAGCAAACACACTCCTTGCGTGATCAAACCACTTTCCGGGACCGGCAGTGAAATGGTCGCCAAATGTAAGACCAGAGAAGACAGCCGGAATGCGCTAAGGGTTATTAATGACAATTTTAAACAAAAAAATTCGGCCGCGGCGGCATACGGGTTCAGCCCAGAGATTCTGGCCGAAGAATTCATTGATGGTCCGGAATACAGTTGTGATTTCATCCTTGAAAACAGCCGGGCCGAAATTATCAGGCTGACCCGAAAAATTCCGGCTCAAAATGCTCCTTTTGGGACTATTCGTGGTTATATCCTGGCCGAACCGGTTCTGGCAGGGATTGATCCGCAACAATTAAAAGACATATTAGTCAAAAGCGCCAAGGCCCTTGGCCTGGAAAGAGCAATCTGCATGCTCGATTTTATCGTCAGAAACGGGGAAATTGTGCTTATCGAACTTTCACCCAGACCGGGTGGCGACTGCCTACCCTTCATGCTCAGACATGTCGCGGGCCTGGACGTTCTGACCATGGCCCTTGATTTTGCCCAGGAACGCGAGATATTTATTTTCCATGACAAGAAACAGGTCCCGCACGCCTGTATCCGCCTGCATGCCGCCAAACCCGGGATTCTCAAAAAAATCACGATTGGCAACATGCCGGCTGAACTTGGCGTGATCAAGGTGCAGATCCTCAAGACGCCAGGCCATGTAATCAATATGCCGCCGGCCGACTATGATTCCTGGCTGCTCGGCCATATCATCTTTAAATGTGCCAACGGCTTAGACCCGGTAGCCCAGGCCGATAAAATAGTTGCGCAGCTCGCAATCGAAATTATTGAAAACCATGAAAACTGAACAAATACTATCTGATATAAACCTTATTCATTTTAAGCCGGCTGATCTGCCAGGAGAACTACTTGTAGAACCACCGTTCATGCCACAAGAGGAGATCTGGGAATTTGTCCAGCACCATTTCTCCTGTCGAGAACTTTACCTACAGGCCTTTAATAAAGAGTCGTCACCCATCTATCTGCTCGACAGTTCCATCCTGCGCAAAAAAGCCGATGAATTCAAAAACGCCTTTATCAACAACCTGCCCGAGACCTCATTTTATTATGCCGTAAAGAGCAACAACCACCCGCAGGTAGCAAATACCTTACTGGAATCAGGATTCGGGCTTGACGTCTCAAGCGGGGTTGAGCTGGAGCTGGCGCTCGGCTTAAACGCAACGGATATAATTTTCAGCGGCCCGGGCAAAACCGATCAGGAACTTACCCTGGCCGTGGAACATGCCGACAGGGTCATTATTCTGATCGACAGTTTCGGCGAACTGGAAAGGCTAAAAAAAATCACCGAATCACTGGACCGGGAGATCAGGGCCGGAATACGCCTGAACAATAACCCGCACGGTCTCTGGCGTAAATTCGGCATTCTGCCGGAAGAATTATCCGCCTTCTGGCGAAAAGCCAGGGAAGCTTCCAACGTAAAACTAGAAGGTATCCAGTTTCATTCCAGTTGGAATCTTGACCCTGAGAAACAGATTTCCTTTATTAAAAAACTCGGCAGCATAATCCAGACCCTGCCGGATAATTTCCGTTCCGAAATCAGCTTTATCGACATTGGCGGTGGTTACTGGCCGCCGCAAGGTGAATGGTTGCAGGAAGAAGGAACAGAAGCCGGCAAAATCAGAGGCCTGCTTGGCTACCCGAAAACTTTCGGCAAAAGATACCGGCTTGCCGCCACCCCTATTGACAACTTTGCCGAGAAACTGGCCGAGGCGATCCAAAAACATATCTTCAGCCGGATCTCCTGTCGGATATGTTTTGAACCGGGTCGCTGGATCTGCAATGATGCCATGCATCTTATTTTTTCCGTGGTCGACAAAAAGATGGATGATCTGGTGATAACTGATGCCGGGACCAATTCCGTAGGCTGGGAAAGGTACGAAGTAGATTATTTCCCGGTTTTAAACCTGAGCCGCCCGGCGCTGACAGAAAAACCATGTCAGATAGTCGGTTCATTATGCACCCCTCACGATCTCTGGGGCGATTCCTATTGGGGAGGTGACATTCAACCCGGCGACATTCTGATGATTCCGACCCAGGGAGCATACACCTATAGTTTACGGCAAAATTTCATCAAGCCACTTCCTAAAGTAGTTACTTTATAAAAATTACCAACAAGGAGCGCATGATGTTGCGAAATTAACATCTGTTATTAAATCATTTAAAGGTATAATCGTTATCAATCCTAGAATTTAAAGGTGTCAAAATGCAGAAAAAATTAACGCTCAAATCAATTATTTCCGTGTTTACAGTTATCACTTGTCTGAGTTTGATCACGGGTATTGGAGCAGCCACTGACTTCGATCACGATGCATCAATAACTATGGCTGCCAGCGATGAAGACGACTCCGTGGTCATTGAGAACAATGAATCTTTACCGGAAGAAACCGATGCCACTTACACTGATGAGGAAAACTCCCTAAATAACCACTCTAACGAAACTGTCGAAGCAGATTCAGAAGATGGAAGATTGCAGGATTACCAACCAGCCTCAGACGACGAAGTCTCCTTGGAAAACCTGACGGAAGAAGAACTGAAACTTTATCTGGAATTGACCGGAAAAGAAGGCAAATAGATCTGCCTTTTCGAGATTAGTTTTAAATGGCGGCATTGATTCCTGTTAGTCAGCAGTCAATGCCGCCAATCTACTTTGTGAGATAAATAGACGAAATGCACACCATCCTCAACCCGCTAACCGTTGAATTCTGGGTACCTATTTTTGTTACCATTCTCTGTGGCGGCATTATCGGCGTTGAAAGACAGCTCCGCGGCAAACCAGCCGGTATCCGAACCAGCATCCTCATCTGCCTTGGCACCTATATCTTTGTCAGCCTGGCAGACTCGCTGAGCCCTCAAAACCGTGATCCTTCCCGGATAATCGGGCAGATCGTCACCGGGATCGGTTTCATCGGGGCCGGCGTAATCATGGGCAAGGACAGCCTGGTCAAGGGAGTGACCTCTGCGGCAGTCATCTGGGTCCTGGCAGGGATTGGGGCTTGTATCGGTTACGGGATGCTGTCCCCGGCCCTGGCCCTGACGCTGGTTACAGTCAGCGTGCTTCTGGGAGTTGAGCTTCTGGAGTCAACCTTCAAAAAGCTAAGACGTGGCGCACACGCAAATTATAGCGAAAACAACACCTCCGACATCTCCACAGACGAACCTGAGTAATATATTTTCTAATTACCATTAATCTTCAGCTCCAAAAGGAGTCATCGAAGTATGCGCTATCTGCGAACTAATTGAAGCAGATAGCGCATACTTCGATCTCAATAATTCAGAAACAATCTCATGCTTTATACAAGTATCATAAGATCGAAGTCGCCCTTCGGTTGCTTATCTGCCGCCTCGCAAAGTTTATCCCCCCTTGCTGGGTGCTCCTCCCAAAGACTTGCACGGTCTCGCCGGCACAATAGCTGAATTTCGATGTGAACCAGATAATTTATCACCCAATAAAAAAAGGCGAATCCACAATTGGATTCGCCTTTTTTCAGATTCTGTAATTTTCATACTCCCTGGTATTTAAGACAAAGGCAGGAAGTAATTCCGCACAAATAACCCAGTATATTTATTACCCTGGGATTCCATGGCATGTTCCGCAACTGATACCTACTCCGCCACTACCATCAAGAGCGACCCCATGACAGAGGGTGCAGACATTCGAGATATTCCCGGCTGAACGATGACCACTCATCCAGCTGGCCGGATGGGCATAGTTGGTACCATGGCATGACTCACAACCATTACCACCTGCACTACTGATCCCGACATTAAAGCGCGGATTATCTCCCGGTCCACCCGCCTGGCCATGACAGGCCTGGCATACTCTCAAATCCGATTTGGCAACTGGACCATGAACAGTACCAGACAAATAAGAAGTATCGACGGGATGAGGCGCCTGTCCTGGGCCGGCTGCATGACAACTTAAACCATCGAAAATGCTTGAATAACAACTGGGTGCAGACTCACTACCCTGCAAAAGCACACCATGACAATTTTCACAAATGGTGATATCTGCTGAGCCACGATGATTAACATAGATATTGGTCCAGGCCGCCGGATGAATCGTTAAAGGCGGGCTGGTGTTAAAGACGTGACAGGAATAGCAACTGGGCACCTCACCATAACCAGTCAGATCTGAACCGTGGCAGCTGATACATCCCGTGTATCCAGCATCAGCGATGGCGGCCGCAGAATGAGTCGAAATCCATGACTCTGGATGGGGCTCTGTATCCAAAGGCGCATTAGAATTTCCTTCACCACAACCGGTCAGGGCGAAGGGGATAAGAAACAACATCAAAAAGGCAAATGAGCGTAGCATCTAGTTTTCTCCTTCTTATACCGCAAGGGCATAAGTTTCATTTGAGCAGAAAGGCTGCTCAACTCAACTTTATCTCTTAACCGTGACAACGGACGCAAGTTTTAGCCGATTTCGGATTACCGTGACAGCGGAAGCAAGAGGTCGGATCAACCCGGCCATCAATCCGATGCCTGGTCAGATAATCTCCTCGATGCGGCATTTGCCGGGATGTTTCCGCCTGATTCTTCAAGGATGGTTTAAGCTCCACCCGTGACGCGTGACAGTCGCTACAGAAACTGGGCTGATGACACATCGAACACACAGCCTCCTGTTGATATGCCTGCTGCCGATGGGTCTGCATCCAGGTCGCCGTATGGTTGAAGTTGCCAAACGCCAGCTTCTCCCCGCGCGCCTCATGACAATTGGTACACATCTTCGGGGCCTCCCCCAAATCCTCCGCCGTTTGATGACGTGCCGGCAGATCTAACCCGCTATCCAATGCTGCGCAAGCACCCAAGGCCAGCAGCAAAAGAGACAATCCAATTCCTATCCAAAATTTCGTTCGCATCACTTGACTCCTGATCGTAATTAAATCCATTACAGTGAATGGCCAAAGCGGTAACTGGCCGTCAACATCCCCCGCACGTCTTGGTCAAAGTAAGGATCGCTGCTGTAGTCACCGGAAAGTTTCAACTCAAGCGCATCCTCCATAAACTTTTTGCCGGCGCCAAGAGAGACAAAAAGCGAGTTGTCTTCTTCGTAAATCGGCTTGTCATATCCAACATAGACTACATCGGCACTGACAAACCCAATCGGCAAGATTGCCGGCAACTGGTCCCAATAGGTGAAAAGTCTAACCAGGTAATAGTCGTTCTGCGCCACCTCGCCATTCATATAACCGACCTCGCCACCGATCTGGCAGTGTTTTTCACCCGACCAGGTGGCCTGCGCACCATAATAGGGAGAGGCGTCATCAAGCACTTCATAAGTATAATGTTTAAACTTGCCAACCAGAACCCAGGTGGAATCAAGCGACAGGGTGAAGTCACCACCACCTACCGTCAACTCCTCACCGCTGTCGGCAAGAAAACGGAAAGGACCGGCGCTGTTGGCGCCAGTAGCGAAATAATCATCATATTTAAATTTCTGGAAATATGGACGTACCGCCAACTGGCCGAAGGTGGCGCGCATTTCATAGGAATGTTCAGCCCAGTCTTCGCTTTCAAAATTGTAGGTGGAATTCCCAAACAGGTTTACATCGTAAGGCAGATAAGCCGCCAGATCAACACCGGTCATCTCTTCGGCATCTTCGCTGTCATTAGTAATTTTCTTGTAAGAGACCCCCAGAGCATAACGGCCGATCAGGTGATGGGACAAACGGCCACCATAAATACTGTCGCCACTCCTCCCCTGTTCATCGCTCATCGCGACCTGTTGTCCGCCATAGAGCGATCCGGAAAAATACCGCCCCAGATCAGAGCTGATCCGCAAGCCATCCAAGGTTTCATTGGCCACCCCTTCAAACACGTGCTGCCGACCAAGTTTAGCGTTGAAGCGCGCCTCTTTTTTGCTATATTCCAAATAACCATAGAGGACTTCCCCGTCCGTGGTGTCGTCGTAATAATCTTTATCCGCTAAATCTCCGCGCCCCCAGCCATAAAGATGAAGAGCCAGTCCCGGCTCGCCTGGAGTGTCAACGTCAATCTGCAGATACTCATAGGCAGGAAGCACCATGGCTTCAGACTCTGTCGCGGTATCCCGTTCAAAGCCCCGGAAGATCGTGTCGGATTTAACACTTATCTCCGCCGCAAAAGCAGCTGTCGGCAAACATAGTACCGACATTATCCCCAACCCCAAAAAACGGCCCGACCATTTAGTCATTATCATGCTACCCCCTGAACAAGGTAAAAGTTCCTAGGATGTGCCAGCAATACAAATTAGTTTTGATAAAGAAACAGAGTAGATAACTACTAAAACAACAAATAAAATGCAATAATTAAAGTGTACTTAAAGATCATTTATGCGGTTAGACAAAAATTACAGTTTAATAAATTAGTCATTACTAAGATCACTTATTAATTATAATATAAGCTGACAACCTTTATTTCAGGTTAATTACCCCACTTCCAGTATCAATTTCTGATCGGAAAAAATCACAAACAAAATCCACGTTACTGAATTTAAAGATGATTATTTGCTAAAGCGATACAGGGATCAAGGTTACTCCCGTCCCTAACCATCGACAAGAATCCCCTGCTTATAAATCTTACGTGACAAAACCTTGCCCTCCGAATCCCAAGTCATTTCGAGCCCATTTGGTTTTCCTTGCTCAATATCGAGGAAGCTTTTAAGCCGACCATTCTCATGAAATTCCACTTCAATACCATCCTGGATGAATTGACCGTTGGTATTACGCCGTCCCTGAACCATTTTGCGTGGGGCGGTGGAAGGATAATAATCAAGCTGAACAAGAAGGAACTTCCGACTGAATTCCAGCCCCTTGAGCAAGGGCCGGATTTGGGCCAATTTAAAGCTGGCGTCCTTGTTATTCGGGTTAATCTGCAGCGCCTGCATCAGGCTCGGGTAGGCAATTTGCGGACGACCTCGATCTGCCATGGCAATGCCGAATATGGTGTGACCAACATCATAGTAGGGCATCAGCTGGGTGATCAATAGCAGATTTGCGGCTGCCCCTTCCAAATTTGGGGATTTCTGACCCAGCATGATCTGGCCAAGTTTGAGGCGTAGCTCGATTGCGCTTGGTGCTTTTTCAAGGGCAGCGTAAAGTAACTTCACGGCCCGCTTTGGATTTTTCTGCATGATGTAGATGGTTGCCAGAGTAGTGGTCGCGTTGATCGCCACTTGCTGATTATCACCAGCGAGCTCCAATGCCTGCCTGGCCAGACGGGCTGAATCTTGCTCTTTTCCGGCCCACAATAGCACCCGAGCCAGGTTAGCCAAAGCATGTCCCTGAACCCATTGATCGACACCCGCTTCAATTTTTGCAGCGACTGCCGAAATGGCTGCTGTACCCCAGTCAGCACCGGGATGCACTATGCCTCGGGCAGACATGGTTTCAAGCAGTTCGACCGCCAATAGTTTGTGGCCTTCAATGGTAGGGTGCACATGATCGAGAAAAAACTCCGCACCAAGGATGGGATACTCTTTGTTGTTTACCATCCTCTGCTCCAGGAGATCAATAAAATCGACCAGCATAGCTCCGTGCTGCTTGGCGACCTCGGTGACGATTTGAGCCATCGGGGTTAAAGCTCGAAGCGGGCAGACATCTTCGTCGCTCGCCAGGCGCAGGGCTGTTTTGGCTTCTTTATTGCGGCCCAACGCCAGTAAAGCCTGACCGCGATGATACTGTAGATCGGCAAAGCGCGGATCAATGGCCGCCGCCTCATCCAGGAAATGCAGAACCATGGGCCAGTTTTTTTCCCAGACCATTGGCTTGCTCATGGTTAGCAAATCTTCGGAGCGTCGCAGTGATGCGGCATTGATGCCAGGGGTGTGCTCACTTTTAAAGGGTGAACATTCCTTCAGATTTGCGGCTGGCGTGACAAAAATGACCTGAGCACCCACCGATTGGGCAAGGGTAACCATCTGTTCCAGGCTGATCCGAAAATGGTTTAAGATGTTGTTTTTCAAGGTATCGTTACGCGAGTAACTTTTCGGACCTGTAGTACGATCGAGGATAGCATCAACTTCCGTACCAAGCTTAAAACGGGTTTCCTTTTCCGCAACCGGCGCGAGGTCCACCTTTTCTAATACGCCGGTCAGGGCTGTCCAGGTACGGGTTTTGGCCAGCAACGAAGCAGTTGAGCGGATCAGCGGCGGGATCTCTTTTAGTTTACGGTAAGTGCGTTCTTCAAGGAATTCGTTATGACCGGTATAGATGATGAACAGATCCGGCTGATACTGAACCAACTCTTCCATCAACTGGGCAACCCGATAGCTGGCATAACTGATGCCACCGGCGTTAATCACCTCCCATTTTTTACTGCTGTCGGCTACGGGCAGCAGTTGCCGCAGCCAGCCGCTAAAAGAAGTACTGTCAGCGTAAGGCCGGCCATAGGTGGTCGAGCCACCGAGAGAAAATATACGATAGGTGTTCGGATCTTTTTCTTTGGTAAAACTCTGCCGGTTGAAATAGTCCTTTTTATTGGCTGGGGTAGTCAGCAGTTGTTTGCCGTTTGCTCCAGGTGAGGCGGTAAAGAGTGGGACATTGGCAGCAAAGCCGACAAAGGGGTCCTTATTATGCAGGGTCGGTTGCAGACCGAAAAGGGCGAGTCCGCCTTCCAAGAGCAGAAAAAAGACCAGGATAGCGACTATTGGCAGGACAAGGGCCTGCCAGAGGGGTAAGCGTTGAGAAACCTTTGACTTTAATTCTGATCCAGGGGGAAAATCGGAATGAGATTGTTTTTTAGGCATTGAACATGGACCTTTGCGGGTGGTGATTGAACAACAAAGTTAAAGGGCTGCATTCAAATTATTTAGACAAATTACTATATGATTAGGTTTGTTGCTCGTGGTCAAGAACTTTATTGAAATTTACAGAGGTGAAACGACTACATTATTGGCGAGATTTACAGGTCATTTATACTGGGCAAAAAAAGGGGGCGAACCTTACGGCCCGCCCCCTTTTACTGAGACTTTACTTGAAATGGGAGTTAATCCTTTTCAATTAGTGTGCTGCAAGCGGAGCACCATTTTGGATCATATGATCCACGGCATTTGGCGTATCACCATGACAACCAAGACAAGGGAAGCCGCCTGGGTTAGTCAGGTAGCTGGTATTGTCCGTAGTATGACAACCCTGACAGAGCGTGCTTTCAGGCTCACCTTCAGCAACATCGCTTTGTGGGAAGGTGATTTCCGCCCAATCAGCGCCAAGCGCATCGCCAGCTTCGCTAGAGGCATGGATAGCATGGACCCGGTTGGCGATCGGATTAGCGTGGTTACCCGATTTGTCATGACAGGCATTACAACCGTCGGTACCAAAGTAAGCACGATGATAGGTGCTGGTCCAGTCGGTCAGATCGTGGCAATTGCTGCATTTATCGCCACCAATTCTCTGCTCTGTCGTAGCCGTTCCTACCTGGAAGCTTACCATCTGCCAACCGTCAATCTTGTAGTTACGGCTGCCGGTGGTCCTGCTACTGGTATGGCCAATTGCAACCTGAGCCATGTAGGTGCCCGGCGCAAGATCAGCAGGAATTGCCTGAAGTTGATACTTAAAGCCGGTGGCATCGGTCAGGACATTGGCGTCGCTTGCAGCATCACTGGCGCGCATGTTATGACCCTGAGTCGGAAGTGCGGTCGGATCATAATCAGGATCAGTGTCATCACTAATCATGGAAATATAATCAGGATCAGTAGTTGAACCAGGAGTCAAGACCGGTACCGCTTCAGCCCTTGGGCCATAAACATAGAGAGTGGCCGCAGTATAATCGGTAGTGTTGTCAAGACTGTCGTAGGCACCGGATGCAGTTGTAGTAACCGTGACCACTGGTGCTTCACCTGCTACATAGTGAGTACCGTTGGCGGGGGGGGTCATGGCAATGGTCGCCGTATAGACCGGGGTGATAGATACTGCCGAATCACCTTTGAGCGTGGTCACCGCATGGTAGCCCACTATATCCGTTGCACCATGACAACCGGCACATTGAGCGTTGGTTTTGGTGGAGCTCGGGGCAGAAGTGTTCTCTGCGGTGTGGGTAAAGGTGCCGTCGATATTAACGGTGCTGGAGGTATGGCATGAGGTACAAATCTCCATCGTCGGGTTGCTCTTCCAACCGTCAGTCATGCTCTCGCTGCCGGTATGGCAAGCAGCACAGTCATTGATCGCTTTGGGATAGGTAACAGCCGCATAACCTTGGTCTACGCCAGCGGCATCAGGGAAACGGGCATGGCCGCCACCCTCTTCAAATTCAGCAAAACCAGGCAACTCAGTCGAAGACTTCGCAGCATGGATACCATGAATAAAGCGGCCGATGTAGGCATCATCTTCGGTCATAGACGCAGCGTAATGACCGATGGGGCTATGACAAACGTTACAGGCGCGAACGTCGAGGTAGCTATCGGCATGAGCGGCACCGACCATCTGGTTGCTATGACAATTCTTGCAGCCGTCGGTGGGGGCGAGTACGCGTTGAGGAGCAAGCAGAGTCTGGGCACCGGCACCGGTCAGGTTGAAGTCTTGAACGATGAGACCGTTATTATGGTCATCAGCGCCAAGACGCAAGACCAGACGCTGAGTGTGAGTCGTATCGAAATCTACGGCCGTGGCATCAAAACCGGCGGCCCCAAGGACGGCAGCGGTAGTAAACTTATAGGTGTAGTTTCCAGCACCTAAATCTGTCCAGGTGCCTGTACTAGTTTCGTAGGCCCAACGCTCCAAATAGGAGGAGCCAAAAGTGTTGGTACCAACGCCGGCCGGGACGATGTCGGCCAGATAGGCGCGACCCTGAGCAATGCCAGTAACTGCTGCACCGTCTTGGTCGACCACGGAGAAGGCGATTGTCAGAAGGCCAGTACCATCGTCGGTAATGCCCGTGACCGTGCCAACCAGATCATCGTTTGCCAGGGCCGTAGCGTTTGCGGTATGCAGGGCAGCTGTATCCAAAAGCCGATTATCGCCATGACATACCGTACAGCTTTCCTCTGTGTGTGTTGCCGTCCCATCGGAACCATCGACACCATCAACGCCATTGACGCCGTTAGTCCCGTCATCACCGCTACAGCCATACAGGCCAGACCCCATTGCCATAAGGACAATCAGCAATCCAATCTTGAACTTTTGCATAGACCCTTCTCCCTTTATTGTTGTTAAGCGCTCATGTTATCCACAATGGACAACATTTAATATACTCATTTTGGGTTGTTTGAAGCAAGAGGTAAATAACTTTATTTCATGCTTATTACAGCCCAAACTCCAATTCAAGTCTTGTTAGGTCTCATCATGCTGAACAGATATTCATTTTTTTATGATATTACAACAATCAAAAAAAAAACAGTTTTTTTTTGCCCACCAAAATTTTAATAATCAATCCTAAACTAACTAAATATTTAAGGTCAATATCTACTTCATTTTTCCCGTCACCCAAGGTGCCGATCAAAAAATAACCATTAGAATTTTAGGACAAAAAGATATCTATTTTGGGGAAGGCTTAATCTTTGACGGACAAACCGGGATCAGCGAGCCTGGCCCGCCCATCGATCAGATTGGAAACGACTCGGCTCACTCCGGAATAGGAATCGGTGATGGTAATTTCAAAAGGGGAGACTTCGCCGCTGGAAAAAAGGAAGATACCGACCGGATCTTTTCTTTCCTCGACCAGGGCAGAGCGCTCAAAATCCACCGGTTCTCCGGCGATCTCCAGCTTAAAACTTATGCCTTCGGCCAGAGAGCGGGAGCGGAGGACATCATCACCGTTTTCTCCAAGGTCCTGCCAGCCATCACGACCGTATTCCATAAACCGATAAGTGGTCGGCGTAAAATCAGCGGCATATTCCCGGGCGCTCATCACTGCCTCATCCCCGGCCAGGTTGAGCAAGGCGACCAGGCGGCGGGCTTCCGTATCGATTTTATCACTACGCGACCCGATGGACAAAGTGACAAAGCTGGTAATGATCCCGATAAGCAACACAACAACAATTAATTCAAGCAGGGTAAAGCCCTGTTGAGTAAGGCCTGCTTTCTTATTCTTCAAGGTCCCAGTTACCGATATCGGCATTAATCCCCTCACCGCCGGGCTGATTATCGCCACCGAGTGAATAAATATCAATAGGTCCGTTCTCACCCGGACTCAGATATTGATAATCGCCACCCCATGGATCTTTCGGCAGACGATCAATATAGCCGCCATCTTTCCATTTTTTCGGTTCAGGCTCATCGGTTGGTTTGACCGAAAGGGCCTCCAACCCCTGGTCGGTGGTGGGATATACATAATTATCAAGCTTGTAAAGTTTCAGAGCGCTTTCCAGGGCCCTGATGTCCTGCCGGGCCTTGACCACCCGGGCCTGATCCGGCCGATCCATGATGCGCGGCACAATGATCGCAGCCAGGATACTTAAAATTACGACCACCACCATAATCTCAATCAGGGTAAAACCTTTTTGACCAAGAACACGAACCGTTCCTGCCGTTATTATCTTTCTGTCCATTATTGTTTTCCTTATTAACTGATACGATACAAAAAAAATCATTACAAACACGAGCCGCAAAAAAGGCCCAAGGTTTTGACTATGAAAATCACCCATGCTTTTTACCGGATCTTGGTTTGCTCACCCCTTAGGACATGGCGATCAAAATTCCGGCAGTTTGCCGTTATAAGATAAAGAGACCTTGCCGTCACCACCAGGTGTACCCAGCAACTTTATGGCATCGGCCAAATCCGGCTGCGCCGAGTCCCGTGAGGCGAGTTTAACCGCCAGACTATATAGGCCGGCAGAATCCAGGGTGGAAATGCCCTCCGCCACCAAAGGCCCGCCGCTGTCCGAAATTACGGCTCGCACCCCTTCCTTTTCCGTTGACAGAGCGGCCTTCAACTCACCTAAAATTAGTTTTTGCGGCCGTTCCACCAACGCATCCTGCCAGACCAGCAAACCGTCTGCCAGAAGAAGCGATTTGTCTACCAGGATTATCTTTTGCAGATCAGCAACCAGAAACCCGCCTACCTGCACCCCAAAAACGGTCAAGATATCGTTAAGCTGATCGAAAGGAACTTTGGCTTTTACTTTAGTCAGTTCAATAGTTTTACGTCCGACCGCGATAACCCCGGCAAAGTTGCCGCCCGGCGGTTCAAAAGCAACCACCGCCTTAACCATACCCCGGACCAGAGCTAATGGGCGAAATGTCCAGCGCAGATTCCGCAGCTCTATCGCATTAAACCTGACTTCATCAACCCGACCAGACCACCAGACCCCGCTGATTCCGGAAACTTGCGGCAAAGCAGACGACGGACCAAGCCGTTTTTCGGCAATCGACCAGGCCCGGTCTGCGGGAAAAGACAAGGCCAGGAAAAACAGATAGGCGGTAAAGCCAAAAACAATATATCTCTTGGAGAATTTTTTCATATTATCAGGTCCGGCCACCAAAAACGACCCGGGCGCTGACATAACCGGGCGCCTGCTGCCGATCAGCCGAAAAACTTACAATCTTGATGCCATACTCCACACTTAACACCCGGCACCACGCAATAAGATCATCAAAAAGGACCTCATCAAACCAGACCTTCACCGTCTCATTATCCCCCGGTTCAACCCGTTTAATCGCAGAATCAATCTTCATTTTCCTGGCCGCCCGATCGACCGCCGCCAGCGGAGAGGCGTTCTGTCCGACGATATCCGCCGCCGGCCCACCGAGTTCCTTGATCCGAAGCGAGGCCGATTGCATCCAGGCAAGTTCGGCCCTTTGTCCGGGAACCTGTCGCCGATACTCGTCAAGGCCACTGTAAAAAGGTTCAAGGACCAGCAGATAAGCCACGGCAAGGAGGATGAATAAACTGCAGCCAACAACCATCAATCGTTCACGATTACTCCATTTTTCCCAGAAAGCCATCATTGGGCCACCGCCTTAATCCGCATCCGGGCCAGAACATGGTCATTTACCGCTGAAGCGTTTTTAATTTCCACCTCAACTCCCGGCTGTTTGACTAACGCCCCCTTTAATTCATCAAGGGCCTGCAGGTCAGTCGTCTCAAATTCAAGCTCAATAACTTCCTCCTGAAAACGCAGGTTCAAAAGTTTAACCCCTTTACCTTGGATTAAAATCTGCCCGGTCTTATCAAATAATTCAAGAAATCCAGAGCCGCCTGCATCACCGCCACCCTGGAGGAGTTTAAGCTTTTGTTCCATCTGGACCCGTGGTTTAACCACTTTTTTGGCCTTGGGAAAAGTTGTCTTGTAAACATTGACAATCGCGGAGTCCAAGTTTAAACTCTCGGCCCGCAATCGATAAAAATCCGAAATCTGGCTGGAGATATGCAATACCATTAAAACGGCGAGCAGCATGATCGGCAATTGCCATTTCTGCCAGGCTTTTCCCCACTCGGCATTACGACTGTACGTACCCTGCAGAAGATTGATCGCCTTCTTCTCATCAAAGCCGGATGCCAGATGCCAGGCGGCCTGGCCAGCCGATGACAACATCGCCAGTCGTCCCTTGCCGGCGGCCACCTCATCAAGCTCAATAGCCGGACCAAAGGCCGGCAGTTGCTCGCCGGAACAATTATAGATCCTGACCTTAAGCGCCGCACCCTCGGCCGCCTTGTCAGAATCAGCATTGAGGATCATCGGCAAATTATCCTGATCAATCCCGTAACCCTGCTGACTGTCGAGCCGGACCAAGGCATCGCCCCCTTCAATCAGCACCGCAATCCCCTGATCATTAATCGGCACAGCCAGGGTAGCGGGACAAATAATATCAGGCTCGATCCCTACTTCGCGCAACATGGAAAGCCACGCCTCCATTCGGAGATTATCAACCACCGCCACGGCTAAAGTCTGGTCGGAATTTTTTCGACCAAAGGCAAAATGTTGACCTTCAACATCGGAAGCCAGATTGTCCTCAATGGCATAAGGAATAGCCTTTAAAGCCAGTTTCTTGCTGCCGGTCGGCAGGGTGGCGCGAGTAAGCAAAACCTCAGAGCCGGGAACCAGAACCACGGTCCGTTTCACTATCCGGCCCGACGCCTCACGCAATGAGCCGCAAACCACGGACAAGGATCCTGTGGCATCACGCTCCGCCCAACAGACCTTTTCCGGGGCCTCCGCCCCTATGCAGATAATTAATTCATTCATATGATCAATCAGCTCATAACCTAATTTTCAAAATGATTTGCCCTGAAATATCGGTTCAATATACCCCAATACTTCGGCTTAAAACAGAGACTTTATCGGATTTTTTAGCGACCAGACTATACATGACGATATCCTGCCGACCAACTCTGGCCCTGGAGGTCGCCAGAAAATATTCACTTCTATCGGTCAGAAACACGATGTCCATATCCTTTCCAGCGAACTGCGGCAGATTCCGAAACTCGGCAATAGAGGCAAAACCGTCGATCGGCCGCTCGTCGACAACTTCCTCGGCAACTGCCAGGCTAATGTCATCACCCAGGGCCGCAATAACCCCGGGCGGCACCGTATTGACATTAATATATGTATCGTAGGGCAAGGTCGAAATATTGGGGGCCAGACACTGATAACCCTCTTCACTAATGTCCCCGACTGCCCTGAGCTCGGTGGGACTGACCATCAACCGATTTGCCGCCCGGTATGGGGTCTCCTGAACAAGATAATATTCATCCTCCGCACCGTAGCCCTGAGCATCGACATCCGGATCAATCCAGTCAAGCACTTTATAAAGAGCGGCAGGATCAATCTCGCACCTCTCAAACAATCTGGTCAGCTGGCTCCAGGTCTCGCCTTTAAGGGTGGCCTGGCCTACGGTGAGTACCGACACCAGATTATTAATATTTATCCGACCCTGGAGATCTTCAAGTTCACCCGAGACAAAAGCCCCGTCAATCCCGGTCGGCAACATGCCCTGGGCCCAGTCTTCTCCCAGATTATCGTTACCGCCACTCACATTGTCACGCATCAGTAGACACACACCCCAGGTCTCCACCCCTTTAACGAGCCAGAGAGCCCTTTCCGACTCAATAATGTTGGCGGTCCGCCTGATATCAATCTGCTGACTTGAGGTCATGCTGAGGGCCATTACCGAAACAATCCCGGCGATCAGCAAAACGGTAACCAGCGCCACCCCTTTTTGATTATTCAAATAAACAAGCATGTTTTTCCGCAACAAATATGACAAATCAATTATCCGTTGACCAGAACAAATAGCCGATTAATCCGACCCCAATCTTTCAGGTCAACCGCAATTTCCACGGCCTTGGGCAAAGCAAGCGACCCAAAGGAACCAGCTAACGAGCCGCTAGCCGGCGGCCAGACGTTGGTCACCTGATCATAGGCATTGAAATATCGGATCTCCAACCTTTCGACGCCGGACAGTAGTACGGTTGAAAATGGTTTACTATCATAGGCCCGATCCAAAACCGGCCAGCTTTTTCTGATCAGCTTATCGTTCTCAAGCTCGTAAGCAACCCTCTGCATGCTGCTGCGTTTGGCGCCGGTTGGATTACGCCAGCCACTTCGGGTAAATTCGACGGCGGCAATTTCCAGATCAAAGGTGCCCAGCATGGCGCCTAAATCCTGACCGAACTCATCGCGGACCGGCCGATCCAGAACCTGCCTGAAATCATAGGAAATGAGGGTAAAGACCCGCTGGATCGCCTGAAGTTTTTCCGCCTCCCCCATCATATGTTCCCGGCTTACGATCATCGTCGCCAGACCGCTATAGGCCATAACCGACATTACTGAGAAAATCGACATGGCGACAAGTAATTCCAACAGGGTAAAACCTTTGCCGGCCAAACCGTTATAATTATCAGTCAAACCATTACCTTGCACATTAAAAAGGAGGACGACCAAGATAAATAACCAAAGAGGCCAGGGCTGTCTCCTCTTCATTTTCGCTTCTTACTTCGATTTCGGCGATCCGCATATCTGGATCAGGCGTTTCCTTGCCGACCACCGTCCAGAACCACCGCCGGTCGGCCAGCACGACCTCCCCCTGCTCGGTGCCGGTCTTGACCCAGAGATTGGCCAGCTCCAGATCAGCCGCCTTGTTTGAGGCCACAAAACCGGCCAGGGTTTTATCGCGCAAATATATGCTGTTGTCGATCATGGCGTTATTGTTCTTCAACACCGCCACCACCACCAGACTAAGGACCGCCAGGGCGACCAGAATCTCCAACAGGGTAAACCCCCGGCGATCAGACAAGCCCGAATGCATCACTTCACCAGTTGATTCAGATCAAAGATCGGCAACAAAATCGCCAAAACAATCAACAAAACCACGCCACCCATGACCAGAATAAGCAGCGGTTCAAAAATACCCATGGCCGCGGCGATCAGGGTTTCGACATCACGTTCCTGATTAATAGCAGCCCGCTCCAGCATCTCATCAAGATTGGCGCTGGCCTCACCGCTGGCAATAAGGTGGATCATGATCGGGGAAAAATAGCCGCTCTTGGCCAGGGTCCGATGGACGGTGCTCCCCTCCCGAACCCGGCGGGAGGCCTCTTCAACCGCATAACGCATGGCCAGATTATCCAAGACCTTGGCCGAGATATTCATCCCTTCCAGGACCGGTACGCCGCTGGCGGTCAAGATGCTGAAAGTCCTGGCAAAACGGGCCGTATTGATTGACCGGGTGAACCTCGAGACCAGAGGAAGCCGGAGCAATAAATGATGGAATTTCAGGCGAAACCCCTCGCCTCGCATCAGGAAGCGAAACAAGACAAAAGAACCAACCAGTAAGATCAGAATCAAAATACCGTTGCTGCGCAGAAAAGAACTGCTGGCGATCAAGACCTTGGTCAACAACGGCAATTCCTGATTGATATTACGAAAAACCGAAACCACCTGCGGCACCACATAAGTCAACAGAGCGGAGACCACCAGAATAGCAACAATGGTCAACAGGGTTGGATAGAGAAGGCTCAGCATCACCTTTTGCCGAAGCTGCTGATTAAATTCGGTATGGTCGGCCAGCCGTTCGAGCACCAGATCAAGCTTGCCCGTCTGCTCACCGGCGCCGACCGTCGCCCGATATAAATTTGAGAATACCGATGGAAAATCGGCCAAAGCGTTGGCCAGCGGATGTCCTTCCACCACCTTGGAACGAACCGCCGTGACGATGCCGATAATCCTGGCCTTTTCCGCCTGTTCGGCAATCGCCCGCAGAGCCTCTTCCAGAACAGTACCAGACCGGACCAGGGTGGCGAGCTGCCGGGTAATCAGGGCCAGATCGGTACTGCTGATACTTCTTCGCCCAAAAAAAGGGACGGCACCGCTTTGCCCCTGTTCAGCCACCGCTTCAACCGAAACCGGCGACAACCCTCGGTCCCTGATAATCTGCCGGACCTGCCGTGGGGTATCTCCCTCCAACACCCCTTTCTTAAGTCGGCCGGCCTTATCAACCGCGCTGTATTCAAAGGCGCCCATGAAGATTACCCGAACTCGTGAGCGTTAATGAGTGCCGCAGATCAAAAACAACATCCGATTTAATTATCCAGCTGGAGATCAAAAATCTACCGCCCTCACCAGAAAGAGGCCGACTGCCATCAGGCAGATAAACATTGGATAGTTCGGTTGAAGTTTTCAAAAACTGAGACCTTATTATCTTGTTGCATGAATTAAAAGGGGGAGAAAGCATTTAGATCCATTGACCATCATGGTTCCAGAGGGTCTTCTTTCTGGTCCTCGGCCGTTACCCGCAATACTTCTTCAATCGAGGTGTCGCCGGAGAGAATACGCCGCAGGCCATCCTGTCTGATATGGGCGGAGCGGAGGCGGGCGTATTTTTCAATCTCATGTTCACTGGTTCCGTCATGAATCATGGTCCGGATGGTATCATCCATTTCAACCAGCTCATAAATGCCGGTCCGACCGGTATACCCATTCTGCTTACATTTATCACAACCCACCGCGGCATGAAAGGTCGGTGGATTATCGACACTGATTCCCAGACTCACACACTCAGACCTGGTCGCCTGATACGGCCTTTTGCAATGCTCACACAAGACCCGAACCAACCGCTGGGAAAGCACCCCGACAATAGTCGACGACAACAGAAACGGCTCAACCCCCATGTCCCGCAGCCGGGTCATCGCCCCCACCGCGGTATTGGTGTGCAGGGTGGAAAGGACCAGATGACCGGTGAGACTGGCCTGGACTGCAATTTCAGCGGTTTCCAGATCCCGGATTTCACCGATCATTACCACATCGGGATCCTGACGCAGAATGGCCCGCAAGCCCTTGGCAAAAGTCATCTCGACCTTGGTATTGACCTGGGTCTGACTGATCCCGTCGAGATAGTATTCAATCGGATCTTCAACCGTCATGATATTGCGGCTGTTTTTATTGAGCACGGTAAGACCGGCATAGAGGGTGGTGGTCTTGCCGGAGCCGGTCGGCCCGGTCACCAGCAAAATACCGTTGGGCCGATTAATCAACCGATTCATGACCGGCAGGATTACATCCGACATCCCGAGATTCTGAAAATCAAGGCGCCCTACCTGTTTATCGAGCAAACGCAACACCACCCTCTCACCGGCCGCCGAAGGGATGGTCGAAACCCGAACATCTACCGGTCGCCCGGCGATCCGTAACGATATCCGCCCGTCCTGGGGCAGTCTCTTCTCGGCGATATCGAGCCGGGCCATGACCTTGATCCGTGAAATAATCAGCGGCGCCAGTACCCGAGCCGGCTGCAGAATTTCCCGCAAGACCCCGTCAACCCGCAGGCGGATCCGTAAACGGCTCTCGTATGGTTCGATATGAATGTCCGAGGCATTCTCCTTGATCGCCTCGGTCAGCAGTCCGTTAATCAACCGGATAATCGGGGCATCATCTTCGCTCTCCAGCAAGTCCTCGGTTTCCGGCATCTGCTCGGCGATACTATGCAGATCAAAATCATCACCGAGGTCATCGGCAATCTGCATGGCATCGCTGGAACCGCCTTCATAATATTGCTGCAAAAGGGTATCAAAGCGTTCACGATCAACCCTCGAAAGCTGCAGAGGCATGCCGGCAAAGCGCCGGATCTCGACCAGGGCCGAAGGCAGTAAACCGTTACGACAGGTAACCAGGGCCTTGTCGTTCTCAACCCCGACCAGAAGCACGCCGTGTCTTTTGGCAAAAGAGAAAGGCAGTCTTTTAACCGATATGTTTTTTTCAGAAAGCATATAAATTATTCAATCTTCTTGATTTCATCCATCACCGGCGAAACCTCATCGGGCATCAAAGAGATGCCATCTTCCCGATAATCAATCTGCAGACGTCTCATGTAATCATATTTATCAAAGGTGATCTTGTTGCTATCGTTTTCATCCCGCAGAATTGTCGCCTTCAGGAAAACCATCAGGTTCTGTTTATTATGACCGGTTTTGGTATAACGGAAAAAATATCCGATTAATGGAATACTGCCGAGGATCGGCACTCGTTGCTCAACCTCCGAGACATCGTCGCTGATCAAACCTCCCAGAACCAGGATTTTACCGTTATCCATCATGACAATGGTTTTAATCGTCCGATTATTGGTGATCGGCCCGCCATCGGTGGCGACGGAAGTCAGATTCGACACCTCCTGCACGATATCGAGCCTGATCGTATCGTCTTCATTGATCTGGGGCATCACCTTAAGCTTGACGCCGACATCATGACGCTCATAGGTAGTAAATGGATTTTGCGGGTTACTGCTGCCGGTCGAGGTATAGCTGCCGGTGGCAAAAGGCACATTCTTGCCGACCACGATCTCGGCCTCTTCGTTGTCCATGGTCACCAGCGAGGGGGTGGAAAGAATATTGGCATCGCCGTCGGCGGCCAGGGCCGAGACCAGAGTACCGATATTCAGTACAGTATTACCCAAAATACTCGCCGTACCCTTGACATAGCCGAGATTAAAGCCATTAAGCCCCATAACCCCGGAAACGGGATCGCCGCTCAAAATATTAATGCCCGGACTGGCATCACCGGTGTTAAAATTAGTGCCGCCGATAAAACCGTCATCACTTGAATTGGTCATGTCGGTCAACCGCCACTGGACCCCTAATTCTGCACCCTTATCGGTTGAAACCTCGGCGATGATCGCCTCGATCAACACCTGAGTCCGGCGGATATCAAGGGTACGGATCACGGCCCGAATATTTTTCATGACGGCCGGCGCCGCGTTAATAATCAGGGCATTAGTCGATTCGTCGGCCTGAATCATGAGATCGGTCCGCTGGGATGACGGTTTGATATTTTTTTTATCTGCACTCTGGGCATCAACGCCGCGCAGAATATCGACCAGATCCTTGGCCTTGGCATAGCGCAGGAAAATAACCTGGGTGGTACCCTCTGATTCAATAGGCGAGTCAAGATGAGTGATCAGGGTTTTGATCCGCAGGATATTATAACTGCTGCCACTTAAAAGAATACTGTTGGTCCGGGCATCGGCAATAAGCCGCAAACTTTTATCATTGCGCTTGGGATTGGCTTTCCCTTCCAGGCCCTCGATGACGGAGACCACCTCTCCGGCGTCGGCATATTCAAGTTTCATAATCTCGATATCGCCGGACTCCTCCAGGTCAATCTTCTTGATTATTTCGGTTAACCGATCAATATTTGCCTTGCGATCGGAGATAATCAGCATATTGCTGTCCACCTGGGCGGCAAGATAACATTTGGCCGGAACCAACGGCCGCAGGATAGGCACTAACTGGTCTGCCGCGACATACTGCAATTTATAAATGATGGTCACGACACTATCGGCCGGACTCTGGTCCCCTTCACTATCAATTACCGTAAAATTGTCATGTTTGGCCCGAACCAGAGGAATAATTTTAGTTACGTTATCACTATCAATGGCGACAAAATCATGGACCTGCAGAATCGCGAGAAAAAGCGGATAAAGCTCATTTTCAGACACCGGCTCCGATGAAATAATGGTCACATTCCCCTTAATATCCGGATCCAGAAGAAAACTCCGGCCGGTTATCTTAGCGACCGATTTTGCCACCGTTCTGATATCCACATCCTGGAAGTTGACCGTAACCTTGCCCTCATCACTGACCTCAAGCTCAGCCGGACTCACCCGGGGCAAAACAATCAAAAAAGAAACGATCAGCACCATCAGCAATTTCTTACAGCTATGCGTTTTTCCCATTTTCACTTTTCTTTGAACACGATCAGCAGGCGTTCCTCGCGACTTATGGGATCAGAAAACATCTCCCTGCCGTCCGATCCGCGCACTGATCTGATTGTTAATAACTCCTAAGGTCCGGAGTTTCCCCGCCGCTCGAATGCTCAGACAATTAAAGATTTGCTGCCGGGCGCGGCAAGCCCTTTTAAAACAAAAGAAGTCTACCGGTTAATCGAATAAACCCTGTTCTCACGGTTCCCGTTTCGGCCGATCATAACCCTGACCTGAGACGCTTCCTTCAGCCGCTTATAGGCCTCAAGCCCCCCATGAATACTATTAAGCCGGACGCCGTTCACTTCATACAAGACATCCCCGGCCTGCAGCCCCAAATCAGTCAACAACTTGCTGCCCCGAGAAGAAATCAGCTTAAAGCCGACCGAGACACCATCTTCTTTATAGACCTCAACCCCGATCTCCTTGGCCAGCGAAGGAATATCCTGCAACCTTTCATCAAGATAACTGCCGTTTATCGCAAACTTATTGCCATCTCCCGTGCTTCTGATCTTCTCCCGACTGACCGACCTTCTTACCGGGGCGGACTCAGAGACCAGAACGTCAATAAGCATTAAGGTCTCAGGTTGCCCGTTTCTCAACAGAATGACCCGGTCATTATATATCTCGCTGATCACGGCATCACCCGGCACCTGATCCCCGATACCATAGACATTATCGATCTGGGTCTTGTTTTTCTCAGCGATTATCGCAAGCCCCCTGCTCGTATCCGATGAGAAAACAATTCCTTTCAGGACCAGACTCAAAGTAGTCTGGGGGGCGGAAGTCGGTTCATCGTTAAGATCACGGACTACGACCTTCCCGGCATTGCCGAAAAGATGCAGATCAACAGAATCAGAAACCTTGGCTGTCCGCATGCCGACCCTACCCTTCTTGCTCAGCGGACCGTTTGCGGTTGTCACCGAGGCCACCGCGCCGTCACCCCCGGAAACACCGGCCAATTCCCAGGTCAACGAGGCCGCCAGATTAGCGATCAAGGCAATCAACATAAAATTAAGAAGCGTCCTGATAAACGTTATTCCCTTACGATCACCAGACAATATGCTTTGCAAACTATGAATAATCGACATTAAAACCCATCACCCCGAACAATCAAAAGCCATAATCATCTCGAAACCATTAATCATATCCCTTTCAGGCAATTTTGTCACTCATACTATAAATTATTGATCAAATCCCACAAACCTATAATTAACAATTACCTGAAGACTATTCCAGTTTTTATCTTTGGCAAACACAAAAAAAGACCCGCTGAAAACGCGGGTCTTTTGGTTAAGAAAGAGAACTGAACTGACTAATGGATCTCAACGTGGGTCACTTTCTTGATTTCTTCCTCAGCTTTCGGCAGAGTGACAATCAAGACACCATCCTTAAACTCGGCTTTCACCTTATCTTCCTTCACTCCGGCCGGGAGCCGGAAGGTCCGGATGAAGCTACCGAAACTACGCTCGATCCGATGGAAATACTTATCAGTCTCCTTCTTCTCTTCCTTCTTCTCGCCCTTGATCGTCAACAATCCTTCGTTCACGGTCAAGTCGACATCTTTCTTCTCAAGTCCGGGCAACTCAACCTTAACGGTGACGGAATCCTTGCTTTCGGTCAGATCAACCGGCGGCAACCAGTCACCGCCAAAATCAACATTCCATTCATTGAGTGGGATGTCATGCCAAACTCGCTTGAAGATTTCGTCCATGTTGCGCAAAACCGATGCTAATCCTTGGCTACGAAATGGTACAATACCGTACATAACGTCACCCCCTTTCAGATATTTAAATTAATCATTTTACCTACTTATAAAATAATTATTCCCTACTGGATGTCAATTAACTGCCGGCAAAATATCTATTTGAATAATCAATGAAAAGTCCATTTCAATAATATATTTCAACCCGTTTCCCAAATCGCCATTATTACCTTATAATAAATAGATTAACGAGGTCAGTCTCTCTCTTTTAAATCTCAACCTGATAATGAAAAAATGTCGCGCTACATTAAATTCGGCTGGATTCTGCAAAGAGAAGGGGTGATCAGCCGAGACCAGCTGAGAAACATTCTGAATTTACAAGAGAAACACAAAGACAAATTATTTGGCGAGATCGCCTCCTATTATTTTTCAATTACCGAGGAAGAAATAGAAACTGTTTTTGCAAAACACATTCTGCTGCCCTTTACCAAGAAATGGTTTAATGATGAACTGACTAAAAAAATGACTTTGGACGGGCTGCAGATTGAAGATTTTGTGACTGATATCGAACTGAGTATCTCAAATTTTGCCCGAAATATTATTCGAACTTCAGTCTACAAAGGACATGAAAACAAATTTGTTCTGCAATCAGGCACCGTGAAGCTGAAAATTAACAGCACCATGGAGAAACTTACCCTGAAAACAAATCTAGGTCGGGACATCATTTTGGAAGACATCCCCTTTGAACTGGAAGTACCTGCTTACAAATTAATCCCCGCAAACACGCAGATTATCTCCGAGGCAAAACTTCGTTTAAAACAGCTCTCCAAAAAACAGCAACAGGAAAGAGAGCAAGACCAGACTTAGCGTCGCCCAAAACCTACGAATTAATCAGTCAAGAATGGCGGCGCTTGCCCTTCGCTTCATTCTTCCCCGACCGCCGCGGCTCACCGCCGCCAGGCGGCAGCACACTCTTGCTGGCCGAAGCGACCCATACAAACCGGGACTGCGACTTACTCCCCTTATAGGCAGGAACCCGGTATCGGCGCACATGCAAACCGCAGGTCATCAGGAGCTCCTCGAATTCTTTACTTGCCCCGGCCGACCATACCGCCAGACACCCCTGTTTGCGGAGCGCCAGACAACAAGCCAGAATTCCTTCATAGGCATATAAACGACTGTTCCCGGCATCGGTCATTGCTTTAGGACCATTATCAATATCCAGCAGGATCGCATCAAATCTGCTCTTGGAACCGGATATAATCTCCAGAACATCAACAACCTGCAGGTCAACTCGTTCATCAGACAGGGGTTGACCGTTAAGATCCCCGAAGAACATGCGATTCCATTCAACCACAATCGGCAACAACTCTGCCACCACAACCTGGCAAGTAGGGCCGAGCAGATCAAGAACCTGGCGCAAGGTATAGCCCATTCCCAGGCCACCAATAAGTATGCTGGGCGGCGTCTTGCGACCGACCAGATGTCTGCAACCAAGTCGCGCCAACTCCAATTCAGACTCATAGTGACGACTGTGCATCAAATCCTCACCGTTAACCTTGATAAAAAAATCGCGGTCATGCTGATAAAGTACCATCTCGCCTCCATCAGGAGTAGGGGCGGCAGCTATTTTTACTCTCGGTTTCATCGTAGTCTCCGGGTGAAAAAAGGTAACAGTCAGCTATTAGTCATCATGGCTTACGTTCAATCTTCTCGATAAACATGCCAAATAGATATAAAAACTTTCTCTCAATTTTATAACTTAATTTTGATTAAATTTAAAAATGGCGAGTCTAATCCTGCCTGCTTTCATCTAAGATGACAAAACCGGGCAAAATATTTAAAAAAAAAATCAAATATCATTCTAAGCTGTTTCAATATAAATTGAGCTATCACGAAAAAAAAAAGGGACCAGCTATTTCTAGCTGATCCCTTGATACGACTGGCGGGGCCGACCGGGCTCGAACCGGCGACATCCGGCGTGACAGGCCGGCATTCTAACCAACTGAACTACGACCCCACAATATGGTGGTGGGCGGTACAAGGATTGAACTTGTGACCCTCGGCTTGTAAGGCCGATGCTCTCCCAGCTGAGCTAACCGCCCAATTTGTTGATGCGATTTTTTAACAGTATAGCCTTACTTAGTCAAGAAAAATACTACGCCGAAATCATTTTTTTACAACAAGCAGTTAATGAGGAACATTGTTTACGGTGTCCGCCATCTCAGCGCAAAAATTTACGTTGGGCACGACTTTAAACAGCACTTCACCTTCGGGTAAAATCAAGGCCCTGGCCAGAACATCATCGGCATTCTCAACCAGCTCAATCTCCAGGCTTTTCAAGATCTTGGCCGGAATCTCCTTCAAATCACGCTCGTTGTCTTTCGGGATCAAGACATGTTTGATATTCCCCCGACGAGCGGCAAGAAGTTTCTCGGTCAGACCACCGATCGGCAATACGCAACCACGCAAGGTGATCTCCCCGGTCATGGCAAGATCCCTGCGAACCGGAACCTGCAACAAAGCGGAAACCATTGAAGTAGCCATGGTAATTCCGGCCGACGGGCCATCTTTGGGAATAGCCCCTTCCGGCACATGGATATGAATATCAAGCTTCTGATAAAAATCAGGCGTAAACCCCAAGGCTACCGATCTTGAGCGGATATAACTGAGCGCGGCCTGGGCCGATTCCTGCATAACATCACCAAGTTTACCGGTAATGGTCAACTTACCCTTGCCAGGCATTAAAACCGTCTCTATCTGCAGCAACTCGCCGCCAACCTCGGTCCAGGCCAGACCAACCGACAATCCGACCTCGTCGCTTTTTTCAGCCGAACCAAAACGATACCTGGCAACGCCAAGATATTTAGCAATGGAAGCAGGAGAAATCCGATATTTTTTGTTCGATTTTTTCTTCAACCGTTCCCGGGCCACTTTACGGCAAACCGAAGAAATACTTCTTTCAAGATTACGGACCCCGGCCTCACGGGTATAACGCTGCACGATCTCCATCAGACTTGCTTCACTAAAGATAATTTCGCCAGGCTCAAAGCCGTTTTCTTTCAACTGCTTGGGAACAAGAAATCCCTGGGCGATATGCAGCTTATCTTCCTCAGTATAACCACTTAGTTTGATTACCTCCATCCGATCCTGCAAAGGGGGAGGAATTGCCGGGAGATTATTGGCGGTCGTAATAAAAAATACATCCGAAAGATCATAGTCAAGATCGAGATAATGATCATTAAAGGCGCTGTTCTGTTCCGGGTCAAGCACCTCGAGAAGTGCGGCGGATGGATCGCCGCGGAAATCCATGCTCATCTTGTCTACTTCATCGAGACAGAAAACAGGATTGTTAACTTTCACCTTTTGCAGAGATTGAACGATCTTACCGGGCATCGCCCCGATATAGGTCCGTCGATGACCACGGATCTCAGCTTCATCACGGACCCCGCCCAGAGAAAGGCGCACAAACTCTCGACCCATCGCCCGGGCCACAGACTTGCAAAGGGAAGTTTTACCAACCCCGGGAGGGCCGACCAGACAAAGAATTGGACCTTTTACCTTCTTGACCTGGGATTGAACCGCCAGATATTCCAAAATCCGCTCTTTAGGCTTGGCCAGTCCGAAATGATCTTCATCAAGAATTACTTCAGCCTTATTGATATCAATCTGACTCTCGGTTTTATCATTCCAGGGCAGACTTATGATGTAATCGATGTAATTCCTTACCACAGTGGCCTCGGCCGACATGGCGGGCATCATCTTCAGTTTTTTAAATTCCTTCTCTACTTTAGTCCGAACCGTTTCCGGCAGATTCTTATCTTTGATCGCCTGTTCCAGTTCATCAACCTCGGAATGACCGTCATCCTGACCGCCCATCTCATTCTGAATCGCCCGCATCTGCTCGGCCAGATAGTAGTCCTTCTGGCTTTTTTCCATCTTCTTCTTGACCCGGGAACGAATACGGCCCTCAAGAGAGGCAATTTCGATCTCCCGGTGAAGCATGCTCAAAACAAGAGTAAGCCGGTCAGCCAGCGAAATAGCGCCCAGAATTGCCTGCTTTTCTTCAGTCTTCAACGGCAGGTGCGAGGCCAAGACATCGACGAACCTGGATGGATCTTCTATTTTGCCAAGGGAGTTAATTACCTCCTTGGGAATTTTATTATTATGGGCCTGATATTCCTTAAAAGAAGAACGAATCGTCCGCATGAAAGCATTGGCCTCGCCCTCGGACAGGGGATCATCAGCGATCTTTTCCAGCTCAACAATCGGGAAATCAGCATTAGGAACAAAGGCCGCAATCACCCCTCTTTTTTTACCCTCAACCAGCGCCTTGATGGTCCCGTCAGGCAACCGCAATAATTGCAGGACATTGGCCACGGTACCTGCACTATAGACATCTTCCTCGCCCGGATCATCCTGCAAACCATCTTTCTGGGTAACAAGAAAAATTTCGGTCCGGTTGCTCATCGCCTCTTCCAGGGCCCTGATCGATTTTTCACGACCCACTACCAGAGGCGCAACCATATAAGGGAAAAGAACGATGTCCCGCAGGGACATCATCGGATAAACATTATCTTCGTAAACAATATGATTCATAATTAAAACCGGGTTTACCGCTATTTTTACGAGAAATCAGGCAGATTTCTTTTTCTTCTCATTCTCGTAGAGAACTACAGGATAATCACCATTGAGGATAACCTGCTCACTGATCACGCACTCTTTAACTCCGACATCGGAGGGCAGTTCATACATGACATCAAGCATGGCGGCTTCCATTACCGCTCGTAAGCCCCTGGCTCCTGATTTTCTTTTAAGAGCCTCATGGGCAATGGCCGACAACGCGCCCTCGGTAAAACGCAACCGAATATTATCGTAAGCAAACAATCTTTCGTACTGTTTGGTCAGAGCGTTTTTGGGTTCACGCAGTATCTTGATCAAATCCTCCTCTTCCAGCTCTTCCATGGTGGCAACTACCGGCAAACGACCAACAAACTCCGGAATCAGCCCAAACCGTAAAAGATCTTCCGACCTGATCTGGGCAAGAACCTCACCGGTTTTCTTTTTACTGTTAGCCACCACCTTGGCGCCAAATCCCATCGATTTGGTGCCGGTCCTTTTCTTGATTACTTCTTCAAGACCGACAAAGGCGCCGCCACAGATAAACAGAATATTAGTGGTATCGATCTTGATATATTCCTGCTGCGGATGCTTCCGACCACCCTTTGGCGGAATACTGGCCACCGTGCCCTCGATAATCTTGAGCAAGGCCTGCTGAACACCTTCACCGGATACATCGCGGGTGATCGAGGCACTGTCGGATTTACGAGCTATTTTATCAATTTCGTCAATATAGACGATCCCGCAGGAGGCCTTTTTCACGTCATGATCCGCCGCCTGCAGCAGATTGACCAGGATATTTTCCACATCCTCACCGACATATCCCGCCTCGGTCAAGGTGGTGGCATCAGCCATGGCGAAAGGCACATTAAGAATCCGGGCCAAGGTCTGGGCAACCAGGGTCTTGCCGCTACCGGTCGGCCCAATCATAATGATGTTGCTTTTTTGCAGCTCAACGTCCTTGCCGTCATCATTCTTCTGGAGATCAATCCGTTTATAATGATTATGAACGGCTACGGCCAAAGTCTTCTTCGCCTGATCCTGGCCGATAACATACTCATCCAGCAAGGCCTTGATCTCAATGGGCTTAAGCCCGGCCCTCTCATTATGGGCCGCCTCTTTATGCCGATCCTCTTTTACAATATCATTACACAGTTCGATGCATTCATCACAAATATAAACCGTGGGACCGGCAATCAGTTTCTTGACCTCATCCTGCCCTTTCCCACAGAACGAACAAAGCACATCTCTATCACCACTGTGGTCTTTCGGCATATTAAGCCTCCTCGTCCTCTTGGATCTGTCTCTTAACCAGCACCTTGTCTATTATACCATATTTCCTTGCTTCTTCGGCACTCATAAAATAATCACGTTCAGTATCATTCTGAATCTTCTTGATTTTCTGGCCGGAATGAATCGAAAGAATTTTATTCAGATCCTCACGCATTCTCAGAATTTCCCTGGCATGAATATCAATGTCGGTGGCCTGCCCCTGAAATCCGCCCATCGGCTGATGAATCAAGATCCGGGCATTGGGCAGTGAATATCGTTTACCGGCAGCCCCGGCGGCAAGAAGAACCGCCCCCATACTGGCGGCCTGCCCCATACATAAAGTAGCAATATCGCACTTTACGTACTGCATCGTATCATAAATGGCTAAACCTGCAGTAACCACGCCGCCCGGCGAATTAATATAAAAGGTGATGTCTTTTTCCGGATCATCAGCCTCCAGAAAAAGAAGCTGCGCAATAATCACGTTGGCGACATCATCATTAATCCCGGTCCCGAGAAAAATAATCCTCTCTTTCAGCAACCTTGAGTAGATATCATAAGCCCGCTCACCACGCGGACTTTGCTCCACCACCATGGGAATCAGACTCATGCAGCTTCTCCTTTAACGGTTTCTTTTTTTGCGGCGTCAGCGGAGCCGACCGGTACTATCTTTACTTCGGCAGCATCACGTAAAAACTTAAGGATCTTCTCACTGAGAAGTTCATTCATAAATGGCAGAAGATCATCCCGGTTTGAGAAATATTTTTTAACATCGGCAACCGCCATTTCATACTTTTCAGCGATCCGTTTAAAGCCGTTTTCGATATCTTCATCAACCAGCTTTATTTCTTCTTTCTCGGCAATTTTTTTCAGGATAAAATCGCCTTTCACTCTTTTCTGAGCCGTATCTTTATATTGCTCGACCAGAGAGTCCCGATTCATCCCGGCCGACTCCAGGGTCATATTCTGATTCGTCAGGTTATTTTCCAGCTCTGTAATCAGATTATTGACTTCATAGGCCACCAACCTTGGCGGCACTTCAAAATCGTGGTTATCGAGCAGTTTAAGCATTATTTTATCAGAGAAATCGCCACTTTGCACCTCTTCCATGGTCTTACGTCTTTGCTCGGAAATATGTTTTTTCAAATCAGCCAGGGTTTTGAAATTTTCACCCACATCCTTGGCAAACTCGTCATCAAATTCGGGTAAAGCTCTTTCCTTGATATCTTTGACTTCAATCTTAAAGTTAACCTTTTTCCCGGCCAGCATCTGATTACCAAAAGAAACGGGGAAATCAATCTCGCGCTCGGTTTTTTCTCCCTTGGCCAACCCGACAAGGTTTTCTTCAAATTCTTTACCCAGACGTCCGGCGCCCACATCAACGGAAAAGTCATCGGCCTTTACCTTATCCATCTCCTTGCCTTCATGAAAACCCTCAAACTTCAAGACGGCAACATCTCCATTCTTTATGCCGCGATCATCAACACTGCGCAGCGGGGCCATCTCTTTTCTGATCCGTTCAAGCTCCGCGTCAACATCAGCATCGCTCACCAGAATCTCTTGCTGTTCAACCTCAAGCCCGGTATAAGCGCCAAGCTCAAACTGAGGCCTGACATCCACCTCCGCTTCATAGACAAATGAACCATCGTCCTCAAAGCTTATACTCCGAATATCAGGATGAACCACCGCATCAAGCTTCACCTCGCTCAAAGCGTCAAAATATGTTTCCTGCACCAGTTTCTCGCCCAGTTCAGATTTAACCTTCGGCGCATAATTCTTTTCAAGTACCTTGCGCGGCACCTTGCCTTTTCTGAATCCTTTAATCGAAACTTCGGAAGCAAGTTTACGATACGCATCTTCAATTTTAGGGGCGACATCTTCCTTGGAGAGAACAATCTTCATTTTACGGGTAAGTGAACTTACCTCTTCAACAGTAACCTGCATCAGGGACCTTCCTTTATTCTATAGGTATTTGATTAGTTATATCTTACAAGAACATTGAAGCTCTCGCGGCAGATACGTACCCCTCACGGGGGGTAAACTCCTGATCGTACCGCGGGAAAATCTTCGTATGTAAGGATGTTATCATCAGATTTGCTCACTAGTGTCTGTTCAGAAATGAGGATTTTTGTTCGAGAACAAGGCGCTATGATTTTTGAAAAGCACCCTGACGGGTATAAACTCCGCGGACTTGTGTCCGTGAGCACTTTCAAAAAACGCAGCAACGAAGTTATCGGAGAAAAAGACCATTTATGTACAGACACTCATTAAACCCGCAGCTAACTGCGGAAAACTGTTTTTCCCTTGGATATCAAAAACACCGTCAAACACAGAAAAAACTACGTGTTTCAAGCTATTTGCCTATTGTAATTATCTGACCTTAAATAATGGTGCGAGAGGGGGGAGTTGAACCCCCACACCCGAAGGGCGCTAGATCCTAAGTCTAGTGCGTCTACCAGTTCCGCCACTCTCGCATGAACATCAAAAAATAAACAAAATTTGCTGCGCAGTCAAGGCCGGGATGATTATTTAATTATTTAAGATATCGCAAATAATTGAAATAGGTTAATTAAGCCGTCATAAATCAACAAGTTATGTCGATACCCTTCGGCAAGGAGGTTTTTCGAAGAATCGGTTTTTGCCAATCCGCCATACCGACAAAATTGATTGACAGAAAGCACCGTTACTGATAGCTAATAGGCCTTAAATGTAAGCGGCTCCGAAAGAAATCCTGACCCGATAATCAACACGCAAACTCAATATATCGGCAAATCGCTTTTCCGTATCCCGAGGGGCTCTGAAACAAAAATACTTCGGCGCAGACAACAATTTTTCCTTTAACCACCTGAACAAATAACCTTTTCCCGAAGAAAATTATCATGTCAGATCTTAGCAACAAAATCATTAGTGACAAACAATTCAGGGCCGCGGGCCATGCCACCCTGATCGGCAGCCTGCCGGTCAACGACCACAATAAAGCCCTCGACCTGATCCTGGCCAGCACGCCACACATCCCGCTCTGGCCGCAGTTACCGTCAAACCCTCTGGAAGGAATGCTCAGTCAGTTCATTGAAGGGATCCCAGGAATTGTTGAGCAAGAGAACTCCACTTTTTTCGAGACCGCCACCGAAAATTTCGAGCCGGAACTTCTTGCCTTCTTCGAAGAATATCTGGCCGTTATCGAGTCCCCTTCCAAACTACTGTCTTCCCGATTTCAGGTCAGCGAAAAAAGGGGGGGCGGCCTATATCGGTTCAAGGAGATAGTCGCCGGCAAAAATGAGTTGATCGCCCTCAAGGGTCAGATCACCGGGCCATTCACCTTGCTGACCGGTCTCCATGACAAAGATAAAAGACTTGGTTATTACGATCCGACCATCAGGGAAATGGTGGTCAAGGCGCTGGCCATGAAAGCTGCCTGGCAGGTAACTTTTCTAAAAGAATCAAAACTGCCGGTCATAATTTTTATCGATGAACCAGCCCTGGCCGGACTTGGATCATCATCATTTATCAGCATCAGTCTTGATGATATAAGCCAGGACCTGACGGAAGTCATCACCGCAATCCAGGAAGCCGGGGGGCTGGCTGGCGTACATGTCTGCGCCAACACCGACTGGAACCTGCTGCTGTCAATCGGTCTTGATGTTTTAAGTTTTGATGCCTACGGATTTTTTGATCGCCTGATCGCCGACAAGAAACCGGTTTATGAATATTTAAATAATGGCGGCATTCTGGCCTGGGGTATTGTCCCGACCGCCAATGCAGAAATCATTACCGGTGAGACCACCGCTTCCCTGGTTACCCTCTGGGAAAAACAGGCCGCCCAATTAACTAATGACCAATGGGATCTGGCCGCTCTTTTAAACCAGACCATGATCACCCCCAGCTGCGGAACAGGCTCACTGTCGCTGGAGTTGGCGCAACGTGTCCTGAATCTGACCCATGACGTCTCAGAGACCCTGCGCCACAAATACCCGGCTTGATATTCCAAACATACTATTCAACCGGACATCAGATAAAAATATTTTACCGGACCATTTAACACTAAGATAACGGAAACAAGATGAATGAACTTAATCAACTCTTAAAACAACGTCGGGAAAAAGCCGCCAGCCTGGCGGAAATGGGCGTAAATCTTTACGCCAATGACTTCAAACCAACCGACGCGATCAGCGACATCCTGGGAATGGCCGACACGATAACCAAAGATACCGTCGCCGGCACCGGCCCCTCATACACCCTGGCCGGCCGGATCGTCGCGATGCGCAATTTCGGCAAAGCCGCCTTCCTGAAAATTCAGGATGAGACGGATAAAATCCAGATCTATATCAAAAAAGATATCGTCGGTGATGAGTTATTCGCCATCTTCAAAAAATTGGACATCGGCGATATTGCAGGTTTTTCGGGCACCCTGTTCAGGACCAAGACCGACGAATTGTCCCTGCAGGCCTCGACCCTTAAACCGATCACCAAATCCCTCCTGCCCTTGCCGGAAAAATTTCACGGCCTGACCGATGTGGAAACCAGATACCGGCAAAGATATGTTGATCTGATTGTCAATCCGGAAGTAAGAGACACCTTCAGAAAACGGGTGGAGATCATCCGTCTGATCCGGGATTTTTTGGCCAATCGCGGTTTCATGGAAGTAGAGACCCCGATGATGCATCCAATCGCCGGCGGCGCCACGGCCAAACCCTTCAAGACCCACCACAACGCCCTGGACATGGAGCTTTATTTAAGGATCGCCCCGGAGTTATATCTGAAAAGATTATTAGTCGGCGGCTTTGAAAAAGTGTTCGAGATCAACCGCAACTTCAGAAACGAAGGTCTATCAACCAGGCATAACCCCGAATTCACCATGCTTGAGTTTTACCAGGCCTACTCTACCTATGATGACATGATGGACCTGACCGAGGAAATGATTTCCTGGATCGCGGCGGAAGTAACCGGGTCGATGACCGTTCCCTACCAGGGGCAGGAAGTAGATCTTTCGCCGCCCTGGAAACGTTACACTATGGACGAGTCGCTAATCGAAATAGCAGGAATCGCCAGAGAGACCCTTGACGATCCTGCCAAAGTCATGCAACTGGTCAAGGAAAACGGAATTAAACTGGAAGAGAAAGCCGGGCACGGCAAGGCCAAAACCGAGCTCTTCGAATTGCTGGTGGAAGAAAAGCTGATTAACCCCACCTTTATCACGGCCTACCCGACCGAGGTCTCGCCGCTGGCCCGACGCAACGAAAATGACCCGGAAGTGACCGACCGTTTCGAACTGTTTATCACCGGCCGGGAAATCGCCAACGCCTTTAGCGAGTTGAATGACCCGATCGACCAGCGCCAACGTCTTGAAAAACAGATCGCGGAAAAAGGGGAAAACGAAGAGATCTTTCCGGAACTGGATGAAGATTTTCTCCGGGCCCTGGAATATGGCATGCCACCTGCCGCCGGTGAAGGAATCGGCATTGACCGCCTGGTGATGTTGCTAACCAATTCCGCCTCAATCCGCGATGTCATTCTTTTTCCGCATCTGCGAAAATCGGAAAGATAAAGCGGCCCGAATTAAAGTAATAATCTTGCACAAGGTATATAATTTTGCATTTTGAATGGTTTGTCTGTCTCCGTTATCTGAAAGCCAAACGCAAACAAGGCTTCATTTCGCTGATCACCTTTATTTCCGTGGCCGGCGTAGCGGTCGGCGTGATGGCCCTGATCTGCGTGCTCGGGGTAATGACCGGCTTCACCGACGGTTTCCGGACCAAGATCCTCGGGATCAACTCGCATATTGTGGTCCAAAAACTCGGTGACACCATCAGCAACTACGCGGAACTACAGCCCAAGATTATGCAGATTGAAGGAGTTGCCGCAGTCACCCCTTATCTTTACACCCAAACCATGATCAGCGGCCACTCCGGAGGGACCGGCGCAATCATGCGCGGTATTGACCCAGGTTCGGTCACCTCGGTATTAAGTATCGAACAGCATATGCAGCAAGGGTCGATCGAGGATCTTGCCCTGCCGGCCGACGATCCTGAACAGCCACGAGTCCCCGGCGTAATTATCGGCAGTGAACTGGCCAAACAACTGCGGCTCAGAAAGAATGATCGGATCCGGCTGATCTCCGCCGCCGGTCCCCTTACCCCGATGGGGGTCATTCCCAAGATGAAGGCATGCCGGGTAGCCGGGGTTTTCGAAACCGGAATGTATGAATACGACTCAACCCTGATCTATGTTTCACTGGAAACAGCCCAGGGTTTTCTTGACATTGGCGACAGTGTCCACGGCTTGGAAGTAAAGGTTAAAGATATATACCAGGCCGGAGTTATCTCCGAACAGATCGAACAGAAACTTGGCATGGTCTATATTGCCAAAGACTGGATGAAGATGAACAAAAACCTCTTCTCCGCCCTGCAACTTGAAAAAACCGCCCTGTCGATAATCGTGGCCCTGATCGTTCTGGTGGCGGCCTTTAACATCGTCAGTACCCTGACCATGGTGGTTATGGAAAAAAACAAGGACATCGCCATCCTGAAATCCATGGGCGCCACCGCCAGAAATATCATGCGGATCTTTATTTACGAGGGACTGGTGATCGGTCTGGCCGGCACCATTCTGGGAATCATCGGCGGGCTGACCCTGTGCGAACTGCTGAGCCATTATCAGTTCATCAAACTGCCCGATGTTTATCCGCTATCGATCCTGCCGGTCAAGGTACTGCCACTTGATGTCATCATGATTTCGGTCTCGGCGGTCCTGATAACTTTTCTCGCCACCCTTTACCCCTCATGGCAGGCATCCCGGGTGGAACCGGCCGTAGCCTTACGCTACGAACATTAAAAAGACGAAAAGACCATGAGCAAAAATATTAACAATAATAATCGGGCCACTGATTTCCGGGCCACCGGCATAAAAAAATCATTTTCCACCGTTCATGAGCTGGAAGTTCTCAAGGGCATCGATCTCCACATTAAAAAAGGAGAGATGATCGCCATTGTCGGCAAATCAGGGACCGGCAAAACTACCCTGATGCAGATTCTGGGCACCCTGGACCGACCCACAGAAGGATCTCTGTTCTGTGACGGGAAAGATGTTTTCCTGAAAAACGATAGCCAGCTTTCGATCTTTCGTAACCAGACCATCGGCTTTGTCTTCCAGTCCCATCACCTGCTGCCGGATTTCACCGCTTTGGAAAATACGGTGATGCCGGCCATCATCGCCGGCATGAACCGAAAAGAACTAATGGCCGCAGGACACGAGCTCCTGGCCAGAGTTGAACTCACCAGCCGCCTCAATCATAAGGTGGGAGAATTATCCGGTGGTGAACAGCAGCGCGTTGCCCTGGCCCGGGCCATGATCATGAAACCTTCCTTACTCCTGGCGGATGAACCGACCGGCAACCTGGATCCAGGCACCGGCAACCGGGTATTCGAACTGATCCAGGAGATTAACCAGTCATCCGGATTATCGACGGTAATGGTGACCCACAACTATGACCTGGCCCGCCAGATGCATCGTTGCCTTACCCTGGAAGATGGCCGGCTCTGCGAATAGGACCACTGAACGAATTTCCCCATTAATCTTAAGCAGACATTGATATACCTCATGAAATATTTGACCCAAACCGACTACGCAACAACACCTGGCCCAGGATATTTTTCACCATTATATTTAATAATTATCTGCACCCTGCTTTTTCAAATTTTTTCTCCTGAGAGAGTAATGGCCGCCGGCTCTGACCAGCAAGTCGTTTTTCTGCCTTTCACGGTAAACGCCGCTCACGACCAGGAGACCTTGACCAAGGCCACTGACCAGGCTTTGGCGGAGACCCTTTCTTTAAGAAATATCACCCTCATCTCACGGGAAAATGCGGCGGCGGAAATAAATTATCCGGCATCACCTCCCACCCGCCCGGACCTGAACAGACTTGCCGGAAATGAATACCGTTATGCCGCCACCGGCAGCTTAATGAAGACGGGAGACACCATAAGCATTGATCTGGCGGTGGTTGATCTGCAAACCGAGACCGACCCCGTTTATTTTTACGGGAAAACCAATTCGCTAAAAGAGCTGGCCACCGCCCTTGGCCCCCTGGTCGATCAGGTGTGGTCTTATGCCCATCGTGATTCACTGATTGGCAAAATCGAGATCAAGGGCAACAAAAGAATTGATTCCGGCGCCATCCTCAAAAACATTATCAGTCAGGAAAAAGACCTCTACGATCCAGCCAAATTCAGTAACGACATCAAAAGTATTTTCAAGATGGGCTACTTCAAAGACGTCCAGGTCGAGGTAACTGACTCGCCACAAGGGAAAAATGTCACCTTCCTGATTACCGAAAAAGCAATAGTCAATCAGGTGGAGATCAGCGGTCAGGACAAGGTCAAGGAAGAAAACATCAAGGAAGTGATCAAGGTAAGAGCAAACTCCATTATCGACGAACAACTGGTCAGAACCTCAATCGACAATATTCTGCAGCTTTACCGGGAAAAAGGGTATTACAATGCCGCAGTCGCCATTGAGAGAACCTACCCTAAACCGGACCGCCTCAACCTGAAATTCGTGATCACCGAAAATGAGAAAATATTTATCAAGGAGATCAGCTTCACCGGCAACCACTCTTTTGATAACTCCGAACTGCTCAAAGTCATGTCAACCTCTGAAAAGGGGTTATTGTCCTGGTTCACCGATTCCGGCATGCTGAAACGGGAAATCCTGGAACAGGACGTCGCCCGAGTCACCTCCTTTTACCATAACCACGGCTTTGTTGAGGCCAGAGTCGGCGCACCGGAGATTACCGTCAGTGACAAATGGATTTTTGTGACCATCGATATCCAGGAGGGAGAACGCTATGTTGTCGGGAAAATTGATATCAGCGGCGACCTGATCGACACCAAGGAAAACCTGCTGAAATTAATCAAGGTTGGCGAGGAAGAATATTTCAGCCGCAAAACTTTACGGGAAGACATTCTGCGTCTGACCGACTTCTACGCGGAAAAAGGCTACGCATTTTCCGAAACCACCTATGATAGCAACAAGAACATCATGGAGAAAAGCGTCGACCTGATCTATAAAATCACCAAAGGTGATCTGGTCCATATTAACCGAATCATCATCAAGGGCAACACACGGACCCGTGACAAAGTCATTCGGCGTGAAATAAAAATCAAGGAAAACGGCCTGTTCGATTCCAAGGCCCTGAAAGAAAGTCACCAGCGCCTGCGAAGACTGGATTTTTTCGAAAACCTCAACATTAATCCCGAACCGACCCTAGATGAGAACCTCCTCGACATCATAGTTGAAGTTACCGAAAAGCCGACCGGCAACTTCAGTATCGGCGCGGGCTACAGCTCGGTAGACCGCCTTTCCTTTATGGGAGAGATAAAGGAAAACAACTTTCTGGGTCGAGGCCAGAGCCTGGCGGTGCAGGCCAATATCAGTGAAACCAGCAGTCGCTACAACCTAAACTTTACGGAACCGCATCTGTTCGACAGCAAGTTATCGTTCAGCACCAACGTCTTTAACTGGGAACGGGAGTACGACGAGTACACCAAATTATCCAACGGATTTTCGGTTAATTTCGGTTATCCGATCTGGGAAGAATGGCGCTTCAGCACCGGCTACGGCTGGGACGATACCACCCTGGAATTACCAACCCCGATCTACGTTGAGACAACAGAAATTGATCCTGCTACCGATGAGCTCGTTATTGATCCTAAAACCGGAGAGACCGCGCAGGTTGTCACAAATCCGCCGGCCCAAAGCACCGTTGACTCAATGAACCATCCGACCACCAGCTCGGTTAGATTTGGTTTAAGCCGGACCAGCACTAACCATATTTATAATCCTACCGAGGGGTCGATCAACAGTTTCAGCGTAAAATATGCCGGCGGCCCTCTGGGTGGCGACAACGGCTTTACCAAATTTGAAGGGATCAGCAGCTGGTATTTTCCCCTTTCCAAAAACCTGACTTTTCATCCCAAGGCCGCGGTCGGATATATCACCGAAAATCCGGATGGTTTCGTGCCGATCTATGAAAGATTTTATTTAGGCGGCTTAAGAAGTATCCGCGGTTTTGACAACGGCGACATCAGCCCGGTTGATAAAAAGACTCTCGACCGAATCGGTGGCGATAAGATGTGGTACGCCAACCTTGAGTTAATCTTCCCAATCCTTAAAGATACCGGCCTGCAGGGGGTAATCTTCTACGATCTGGGCAATGTTTATAACGATGACGAGTTTATGGACCTGGCCAGGACCAGATCAAGCGCCGGATATGGCTTCCGGTGGATGTCACCCATCGGCCCTCTGCGACTGGAATGGGGTTACAACCTCAATCCGGAGCCGGGAGAGGACCAGGGCAACTGGGACTTCAGTATAGGCGGATCCTTCTAGCCCGATTTACTAATGAAAGATAAACTTAAAGTCCTCCAGCAAAAGGACTGGAAAAATATCAGCGTCACCGGTCTGCGGGGTAGCGCTCCTGCCCTGCTGGTGGCACGCGCCGCCGTTGTTCAGCAAAAACCGGTCGTGGTCATTCTGCCCAATGAGCAACAGGCGGCCCAGCTTGAACAGGACCTGGCTTTTTTCAGCGAACTGCCAGTTCTTTTTTTCCCGGGTTACGACATTCCACCCTACACCCCTCTTTCACCTGATCCCCAAACGGTGGCGGCCCGGATCTCCACCCTGTACAAATTACTGACCACCGACGCCCCGTCCCTGATTATTATCCCGGCCGACGCCCTTTTACGGCGCACCATTCCCAAAAACATCCTGGCTGATCTGGCGGAACTGGTCATCACCGGCGAAGATACCGATCCAAACCAGCTTTGCCTTGCCCTGGCCAAGGCAGGATACGAATCTATGTCCATGGTGCAAAATGCCGGTGAATTTTCCGTCAGAGGGGGAATTGTCGACGTCTTCCCGCCGGCCTTTGACTATGAAGCGATAGAGACTCAATCTACCCGTAATCAGAAGCCTTCATGCTGTGCAGGGCCGGTCAGACTTGATTTTTTCGGGGAAACCATCGAATCGATCCGCCAGTTTGACCCGATCAGCCAAAGGTCAGTCAGCGAACTGAGCGAGGCCGTCTTTTTACCGGCCAGCGATATCCTGTTCCCGGAAGAAGACACAGCTGAAATGGCCGCGATCATTGCCCGCTTTACCGAATACTCCCGGCTGCTGGAGTGGGATCAGGAAGAGGCGGCCCGCATTTCCGAACAGATCCGCAACCGCCGCCGCTTTCCGGGAATCGAATTTTTTCTGCCCTTATTCTACGACCAGACCTCCACCCCGCTTGACTTCGTGCCGGATGACACGATGATCATCTTGTTTGACCCCATCGAGATCGACCGGACAATTGAAATTACCTGGGAAAGAATTAACGCCAACTACCATGAAGGAAAGGCCTTAGGTTTCCCGGCCCTCGACCAGACTGACCTTTTTGTGTCGCCCGCCGAAATAACAACAATATTAGCGAAATCACAGATCGTCCGGTTGCAAGACTTTCCCGATTCAGACGCTGAGGCCGAGACCGGAGACATTTTAAACATCTCCTCCGGCGACCACACCCTGATGAAACAGACCATCGAGCTGCAAAGGGCAAAACGCGGGCTTTTGTCATCTCTGGCCGATTTTATCTCAGAGTGGCTGGCCCAAAAAGATACGGTTATCTTCGCCTGTCGTTCAGCCAGGCACGCCGCAAATCTCAGTGACCTGTTAAAACAATACAGTCTGCCGACCAGAACGGAACAACTTCCCTTTGGCCATGCACAAAAAGAAAACGAGGTCATCCTCTGCCCCAACCCTGTTTCGCAGGGATTTGACCTGCCGGCCGAACAGCTGCATATTATCTCGGAAAGTGAATTGTTCGGCGAAAAACGACTCAGCGCCAGAAAGAAAGTAACCGGCAAAACCTCCGGTGAGCCCATCCGCTTTGAAGAACTCAAGATTGACGATATTGTGGTGCACCAAGAGCACGGCCTGGGGGTCTACGCCGGTCTGGTCAATATGAAGATCAACAATATCATCAATGATTTCATGCAGATAAATTACCTGATCAATGACATACTTTATGTGCCGGTCGACCGGATCAATGCCGTAAGCAAATACAAGGGTTTGGCCGATAAAACCCCGAAGCTTGACAAACTTGGCAGCAAATCATGGGCTTCGGCCAAAAGCAAAGTCAAGGAAGCGGTTTGGAAAGTGGCCCAGGAATTGTTGGATTTATACGGTCGCCGCCAACTGGCCAAAGGCAACATCTTTTCCACGCCCGGCGAGTTGTTTGATGAGTTGGAGGAATCGTTTCCTTACGATGAAACCACCGGCCAGAGCAAGGCAATCAAAGAGGTAATTGATGACCTGACTTCAGATCGGGTCATGGACCGCCTGGTCTGCGGCGATGTCGGCTACGGCAAAACCGAGGTGGCGATCCGGGCCGCTTTCAAGGTAATGGAAGACGGTTTCCAGGTGGCAATCCTGGTGCCGACTACCGTCCTGGCCGAACAACATCTGGAAACCTTTCAAGAGCGCTTCAAGGGATTTCCGGTCCGGGTAAATAGCCTGAACCGTTTCAGATCTCCGGCTGAACAACGCAAAACAGTCAGCGGCCTGGCCGACGGCTCGGTTGACATTGTGATCGGCACCCATCGTCTGCTGTCAAAGGATGTCTCCTTCAAGAAACTTGGCCTGCTGATCATCGATGAAGAACACCGGTTCGGGGTCAGCCATAAAGAAAAACTGAAAAAACTCAGGGTCGGGGTCGATGTTCTTACCTTGACCGCCACCCCGATCCCCCGCACCCTGGAAATGTCGCTTTTGGGCGTCCGCGACCTTTCAGTAATCAGTTCTCCGCCGCAACACCGTCGCGCGGTCAAAACCTTTGTCGCCCGCTACGATGATCTGGTGATCAAGGAGGCGATAACCAAGGAACTGCAAAGGGGCGGCCAGGTATTTCTGGTCCACAACCGGGTCCGCTCCATCCATGAAATGGCGCGAAAGGTCCAGAATTTGAGACCGGAAGCCCGAGTGGCCGTAGCCCATGGCCAGATGCCCGGCAAAGATCTCGAAGAAATCATGGTCCGCTTCGTCAACCGTGAAGTTGATGTCCTGATCTGTACCACCATAATCGAATCCGGCCTGGATATCCCCAACGCCAATACCATCATCATTCCCCGGGCTGACCGTCTTGGTCTGGCTGAGATATACCAGTTGCGAGGCCGGGTCGGCCGAAGCAGTGAACAGGCATACGCCTACCTGCTGGTCCCTTCTCTGGACGGCCTGTCAAAAGACGCGCGCCGCCGACTGCGGGCCCTGATGGATTACAACGAATTAGGCGGGGGCTTCAAACTGGCGATGAGTGATCTGCAGATCAGGGGCGGCGGCAATATTTTAGGGGAATCCCAAAGCGGCAATATCGCGGCGGTCGGCTATGATCTTTATCTGGATCTCCTGCAAAAAACCGTCGAAGACCTGAAAAGAAAAGGGGCGGCCGGCGAAGACCAGACTATCGGCGACGAGGTTGACCCGGAAATAAACCTGCTGCTTTCCGCCTATATTCCGGACAGCTTCATCACCGATACCGACCAGCGCTACCTGGCCTACCGCCGGATAACCGGTCTGACCACCGACGAAGATCTCGCCGAAATGCGGGATGAAATGCGGGATCGTTACGGCCCGATGCCGGAAGAAACCTTGAATCTGTTTCAGATCATCGGACTGAAAAAAGAACTGCAGAAGCTCAAGATATCCAAACTGGAACAAGGGGCTGACACCCTGGTCTTCACTTTTACCGACCGGACCCCGGTCAGTCCGGAGAAAATCATGCTACTTCTGGCCAAACCAGGAAATCGCTGGCGATTGACCCCGGACAGCAAATTGGTCGTGCCGAGTAAACTTGATTCTCCAGCTCTTATCCTGGCGGAAACTAAAAATGTCTTGCGCACACTCCTGCAGAATGCTACTAAAATGGACTGTTCATTTAATCCTTAGTAGTATTTTTGCAGGATACTGATTCCGTTTTGTTGGTGGAATTATAATCAGATCCGCAACTTCATGCCCCCTTCCGGGCATACTCCCCATGGCAATGAAGCGCAAGACTTCAAGCCGCGGGAAATGTGTCCCGAAGAAAAATGCTCCTGGAGTGCGTTTCGCTTCTCATGTAATAAAAACTATGTCTTTAAATTCAAAATTTATTAATCGCCTGATTTTAATTTTTTTAACCATTATGTTCTGTTATCCTTCCTTAACTCCGGCGGAAGTAGTTGACCGGATAGTCGCGATCGTAAACGATCAGGTCATCACCCTTTCCGAGCTGCAAAGGAAAACACCACCCAAACAGTCAGAAATGGAAACCCTGGCTACTCTAATCGATCTGGCTTTAATCAATCAGAAAGCTAAAAAGCTTGAGATCGCGATCAGCGACAGTGAAATTGACGCGAACATTGAAAACATACTGGCTGAGAACAAAAAAAGTATCGAAGAGTTCCGCCAGGAGCTGAGCCGATCGGGAATGAATGAAGCAGACTACCGGGAATCACTCATGAACAAAATGCTGGTTTCCAAACTGGTCAATTATGAGATCCGCTCCAAGATAGTTATCTCGGAAGAAGAAGCCCTGGCCTACTACAATGAACAATATGTGAAAAAAGATGCGGCGGACGGCTACCATATTCTCCAGATCGGCCTGTCCTGGGGAACCGAACGCTCCAGCTCCAAAACCAGGGAAGAGGCGGAAAACCGCGCGGGCCAAATCCGCAAAATGGTCCTGGAAGGACAAAATTTCAGACAGTTGGCCGAATCATTCTCCGACCTGCCATCTGCCGTATATGGCGGCGACATCGGCATTTTGAAACAATCTGAAATGGCCAGGGAAATGCGGGACGCCATTATTAAGATCCAGCCCGGTGAGCTTAGCGAAATTATCGAAACCCCGGCCGGTTTTCAATTTTTCATGCTATTATCGACCAAATCGGGTGATCAGATCAGCCTGGCCCCTTTCGAAAAGCTGCAGGAGGAAATCAAGGGGATCATTTATCAACAGGAAACAGGCCGCCAATATACACAATGGCTGAAAGAGTTGAGGGAACAAGCCGATATTGAGGATTTACTGTAATCGCAGATCAGATGGCTTTATAAACAGGCAAAATCGGTTAATTGGACAAACCATAATGAAAAAGGACGAATAGCCGCAGTGAAAAATCGTTAATATTTACTCGTTACCTGACACTTTCATCCAAGTTTGATAGTTTTTTTTGAAACCGACAATTATAACTGTAGATGGTCCGATACCCTCAGGGTATAATATTATTTTACAAAAATGCCGGACCCGACCATTACCTGTCAACTTAAGTCCGGCAAACTACAATGACCGATGACTCCAAGAACAGGCACCAAGCAAGGAATTGAAATGAACAATCCCGCAGAGCAGGAATCAATATCCGAAACCATCGGCACCCGCTTCAAAAGGGAACGTGAAAACCAGCACAAATCAATTGAAGATGTCGCAGCAGCCACCTGCATTCATCTCCGTTCACTCATGGCGTTAGAGAATGACAATTACGACCAGCTACCTGCCCCGGTTTTCACCAAAGGATTTATTAAAATATACGCCGAATACCTTGGTCTAGATCAGGAAGAGATTTTAAGTCACTATGTATCAACATCCACCAACTCATTAAAAGAAGTCAATTTATACAATCAGGAGATAATCTCCTCCGATCATACCGATGACCGGGAAAAAACCTCCTTCGGGGTAAAAATAGTCACCGCCTTCGCCCTTCTCTTTGTAGGATTCTTCCTCTATATCGTCTTCGGTATCATGTTCCCGACCGCACCAATCCAGCAGATTTCACTGGAGACCAAACAGCAGGCTGCAGTCAATGAAGATATCTTCAAGTCTTCCATTGAAATAGAAGAAGAGACCGTCCGCGAAACGAAAACTAAAGAACCGGCAGCAATTACGGCAAGGCCATCATTCTCCCCGGTTGAAAAAGAGGTAAACCAGGAAAGGGCGGCAACAAATCAGCAAAATTCCAGCCCTGCCCCAGTGGTCGTAACAGAAAAGGCCGAAACAAAAATTACAGCCCCGGATCTTGCCTCGGAAAAGTCCGAAATGATCGCCGAAGTCTCCAACAAACAAGCGGAAGCCAAGGCGGTAATCATTGCTCAGGATAAAACACCAATCCCAACCGAGCAGGAAATTATCCCGGCAGCGGCCGAAGAAGAAGCCGAGGAAAATATAGAAATAGAAACGCCAGACAGTAACGATGATACGGCGATTGCCGATCTTCAGCCCGAAACGATTGCGGAAACAAGGCCGGAACCGGCAGAAAAACCGGAACAAGTCGCGGAGTTTGATGACGAACCGCAAATCCTGGCCATCACCCCGGACAATCCCCAGACTGACATTTCAGAAATTCAAGAAGACGCCGAGATCAGCGGCACCGAAGAACCTTCAACTACCAAAACCGACAACCCAACCCCGATTGAGGAAGAATTTAATTACATACTTAAAGCTGACTTTATCGAACCAACCTGGTTAAGAGTCCGGGTTGACGGCGAACGGCCCAGACAATACACCTATCGGGCCGGCACCAGCAAGGAATGGAAGGCCAAGGAACAGATAAGACTCCACATCGGTAACGCCGCCGGCCTTAAACTTTTCTTGAACGGAACCCCGCTGGATTTGGCCGGCGAACCGGGAAAGGTCATCAGGCTCTCGATCCCGCGCGATCTCCCCTGACCTGCCCCCATATCATGCCGCCCCTGCATCTCACCCCGGCCGTGGTCATCAATGTCCAGGACCACGGTGAATCAGACAAAATCGTAACCTTCTACTGTCCGCATGTTGGCAAGATGGCTGGCATTGCCAAAGGTGCCAAGCGCAGTAAAAAACGTTTCGTCAACAAACTTGAGATCTTCTCCTTGCTGGAAATCGAATACACGGAGAGCAAGCACTCAAGCCTGGTGCGAGTTGATCAGGCCGAACTGCTTGACCCCTTCGTCTTTCTGCGAGAAAATTACAAACAGTATGTCGCCGCCACTCTCTTCTGTGAACTGGTCATTTTCTGGACCAGGGAAAACGATCCGGATCCGGAAATATTCAGACTTTTAACCTGGGCCCTGGCCAAATTAAATGCCAAAGACCACACCCCTGAAATCACCGTATTATTTCTGCTCAAATTTCTTGATTTACTCGGCTACCGGCCGCAACTTGCCGGTTGTGTGTCATGCGGCGTAGTTTTAGATGTCAAGCACGGTCCATACTGCTTCAGTCTGGGTCGGAACGGAATTATCTGCAAGACCTGCAATCAAGATCACCAACCAACCACAATTCCACTCGCGATCAATACCGCAAAAATATTAAACAAAGCCCAGGATATGCCCCTGGAGAAAATCAGCCGGCTCCAATTTGCACGTCAGTCCCTGTTGGAAGCTATCAATCTGCTGAAAAAATACAGCGATTCCCTGTTACATCGTGACATCCACTCCTGGAAACCTTTCCTCCAAAGCCTCTAAAAAAACAGTCTATTGTCTTTCCAGGTAAAGATAAAGATTGGCCCCGGTGTCAGGATCACGCTCGACCCGACATTTTGCCTCCGCCGGGCAATGGCGGGCCAAGGCCAGCATATCGTGATCAGAGCGCAGAATGAGGTCCCAGCCGGCAAAAAACTCAAAATAGCCACGATCACCAACATCGGAACTGACATTGGTGACCATGATCTTGCCGCCCGGCTTAAGGTTATCGTAAAAACTCTGAAGCAAAAGCCCGGCCAGGCGATCACCGAGGTAATCATAAAGTCCGCAGCAATAGATGAAATCCTGCTGTCGCCCCTGGTCTTTTCGCCTTGCCAGCAACTTCAACAATCCAAGAACCGAAGAGTTAAAAGACTCAACATTTGAGATATTTTCCGGCAGTTTAGCCTCGACAAAATCAAGGGCCCGCTCATCCACGTCAAACAAGGTAAAATTACAGCCCTTAAAATATGGCTCACACGAGGCACGCTGAAGCTCAATGGCCGGACCGCAACCGATAGACATAATATCGCCGCCGTTTCGGGACTGGGCCTCGATCTCTTTCATCAGCAACGGAATCCGGTTGCGATGGGCAACCGCCACGGGGATCGACCGGGAATATTGATTGATCAATATTTCGTAAGTCTGCTCGCCGGAGTAATCGAGAAAATAATGATAGATGGTCAGATAGTCGCCGGCATGACCCAATGGTTTATCAACAACCATATTATTAAGACCACCGGCACAGATATAACGATGAATCATTTGATGAAGATGGTCTCGGCAGGACAAAAAACAGGGATCATCATTTGGATAATCTTTAACCAGGTCCCAAACCTTGGCAAAATAATTACTTATCGCGCCATAAACCCCCTGCTTTTCTTTTTCTTTAACAAAGGCGGTCCGACATTCAATGCTCTGGAATTTTCGATCAACCGCGTCACATTCTTCTTTCAGCCGGCTGAAAAAAAGAGAAAATTCCGCCACTACCTCTCTAAATTCATTCATTTCTTTTCTTTCTCAATTGTTGTCATTTAGCCTATAACTACGGCCTTTAATTATCGGTAAACAATGTGAGAAAGTACAACCAGTTGACAACATCTGTCAAGCTACTGTTCGCGAGGGAATGAGCGACGGCAGGGATCCGGCAAAGTGCAAGTGCTACAAACCAATCAAGCTTTGATCTTCTTAATCAGCCAGGCCATATTATTACCAAGGTCTTTCATGGTCTTCACCCCCTCAACATCATCCATCACCTCGCCGGGCTCCCGGCCAATGCCGATATTCCAGTAGGAGGATGCGACCACAATCATCTGGCCGATCAGGAAAAAATTATTCAGGGTACTAAAAACGTGTGAAGCGCCGGCCCTTCGCACCGCCACCACCCCGGCCCCGACCTTGCGCTTATAAAGATCGCCATTTGCCCGGCTCACCATACCGCATCTTTCGATCAAGCCCTTCATGCTCGCGGAGACATCGGCAAAATAAGTGGGGGAACCAAGGATAATTCCATCGGCCGCCCGCATTTTGCCGATCGCCTCGTTGATGATATCGTTATCAACGGCACAACGGCCGTCCTTCCTTTCAAAGCACTTATAGCAGGCAATACAGCCCGGCACTGCTTTACCGGCCAGCTCGACCAACTCGGTCTCCCCACCCTGGGCCTCAATCTCACTAAGGACTAATTTCAACAAGCTGGTAGTATTGCCATTTTTTCGGGCACTGCCGTTAAAAGCCACAACCTTCATGATTTTCTCCTGAGTTGAAAAACAATTTGTTCACAAAAAATCAAAGAACCTCCACCCCCCAGATATCCCTGGCATATTCCCTGATTGTCCGGTCACTGGAAAACTTCCCCATATTCGCCACGTTAAGGATCGACTTTTTCAGCCAGTTTCGCCGGTCGGCAAAGGCTACCCCGACCTCGGTCTGACATCGCAGATAATCCTCAAAATCCTTAATATGTAAATAATGGTCATAATCGGCCAGAAGGGATTCCACAATCGAACTGAATATCACGATATCTCCATTACTGAACTGACCGTCTTTAATGCTGTCCAAGGTCAGTCTTATTTCAGGATTGGCCTTATAAATCTCCAAGGCATTACGTTGCGGATTGTTCCGTTCTCTCTCCACCTCATCGGCGGTCATTCCGAAAATAAAGATATTATCTTCCCCGACCTCTTCCCGGATCTCGATATTGGCTCCGTCCAGAGTGCCGATGGTCAATGCACCATTTAAGGCAAACTTCATGTTACCGGTCCCGGATGCCTCGGTCCCGGCGGTAGAGATCTGCTCCGACAGATCGGCGGCCGGGAATATTTTTTCAGCCAGCGACACCCCGTAATTAGGCACAAATACCACCCGGAGCCGATCCTTGACCAACGGATCATTGTTGACCACCTCGGCAACAGAGCTGATCAACTTAATGATCAACTTGGCCTTTTCATATGAAGGCGCCGCCTTGCCCCCAAAAATGAAAGTACGGGGGGTCATCGAAACTTCAGAATCATTCAATATTCGGTGGTAAAGAGTGATAACATGCAGAATGTTTAGCAATTGGCGTTTATATTCATGGATGCGTTTAACCTGTACATCGAACATGGAGTCAGGGTAAATTTCAACACAGCATTCATTCTTGATGAATTCGGCGAGTTTCTCTTTGTTGGCCCGCTTAACCGCATCCCATTTATCCTGAAAATCATGATCATCCGCCAGAACCTCCAACTCTTTAAGATGATCCAGATTGATGATCCATTCTTCGCCGATGGTTTGACTGATCAGACCGGCCAATCCCTCGTTGCATTTTAAAAGCCACCGCCGTTGGGTGATCCCGTTGGTTTTGTTATTGAACCGTCCAGGGAAAAACTCATGGAAATCTTTAAAAAAATTGGTCTTCAACAGATATGAATGCAACTCGGCCACCCCGTTTACCGAATGGCTGCCGACAATGGCCAGATGCGCCATTCGGACTTTTTTCACCGGTCCTTCGGCAATCAGCGACATGTTACGCAATCTTTCCAGATCACCGGGATAGCGTTGCTCAATCTGTTTTAAGAAACGATGATTGATTTCGTAGATTATCTCAAGATGCCGCGGCAGAACCTTGGCCAACATGTCAACCGGCCAAGTCTCCAGGGCCTCAGGCATCAGGGTATGATTGGTATAGCCGAAGGTGCTGACACAAATTTTCCAGGCCTCATCCCACTCGAGTCCCTCCACATCCATCAAAAGTCTCATCAGCTCGGGGATGGCGATGGAGGGATGGGTATCGTTGAGCTGGACGGCGATCTTGTCGCCAAGTTTGGTTAAGGGATAATTTTTTTTGTTATAACGACGAAAGATATCCTGAAAAGTAGCGGCCACAAAAAAATACTGCTGCTTAAGGCGAAGTTCCTGTCCTTCCCGTAACTGGTCTGAGGGATAAAGAACCTTGGAAATGGTCTCGGACTCCACCTTTTCCTGGACCGCGGTAATATAATCTCCCTTACTGAAATAACTGAAATCAAACTCTCGAGAGGCCCGGGCGGTCCAGAGCCGCATGTTGATTACCTGGTTATTAAGATAACCTGGAATCAACATATCGCAGGCCATGGCCATGATCTCTTCGGTATCGACCCATTCCTTGCGGATCCGACCGAAACTGTCCTTATAGGTATGGACCCGCCCATAAAAATGAACACAATGTAAATGCTGAGGACGTTCAAACTCCCATGGCGTGCCGTAACGAAGCCAGTTATCCGGACTTTCCATTTGAAAACCGTTTAACAGCCGCTGATAGAAAAGGCCATATTCATAGCGAATGCCATATCCGTAGGCCGGGATCCCCAAACTGGCCATAGAATCAAGGAAGCAGGCGGCCAAACGACCCAAACCGCCATTGCCAAGCGCCGCATCCTCCTCCATTTCCCTAACTTCTTCCAGGTCGTAACCCAAGGCCTCAACCGCTTCGGCAATCTGACCCATCAACCCTAAATTTATTGCGCTGTTGCCAAGCGATCGACCGATCAGAAATTCCAGCGACAAGAAGTAAACCCTTTTCTGCCCATTAGTATAATAGCTCTTCTGGGTTTGAATCCACTTTTCGACCAAGACATCACGCAAGGTGTATGCCACCGCTTTGTACAAATCCCGGCTATTGGCCCGTTGCGGATCTCGCCCCTGGAAGCTCAGGATGTGGTGGTTGATCGTGTTCTTCAGTTCTTCGGTGTTGATTGATTCAGCAAAAGAACAGTATGGGCCTCTTGGGGTCAGTTCAGACATAATGCTCCACAAATAGCGCTGTTTTTCATTTAATCTTATCAGTATAAGATAATTTTACCGGTTGATAATTAAAAACACCATGTAAAATAATTATCAAAAATCGTCAGCAATCACTAATCCGGCAAAGCTGAAAGTAAAGAGTAACAAGAGGAGAAAAAACTAGTTACTATTTTACTCGTTAGCTGTCTTATTCTTATCGATAAAGTCTCCCAGCCAGTCCACGGCCTCCTCGCGACTATGAACAAGACCTTCAACCTGTGCTTCCTCCAACCCGTCCAAAATGTCCCTGAATACAGCCCCCGGCGCAAGTCCCATGGCAATGAGGTCATCACCACTGAGCAACCGGCGGGTTTCCAGAACAGGCTTGATACTCTCCTGGTAAACGCTATCCACCCGAGCGTAAAGATCCACCAGAGCTTTTTCCATGGCCGGCGGTTTACCCTCGCCCTGGGCCGCAAGACTATCCGCCATGGCCAAAACAAAAAGACCCGGTAAATCATCGCCGACCGCTTTCACCAACCTCAGACAGGCCCTTGCCGTAATGCCGGTTTTAAGGATGGCGTTATTTAAATGAAAAGGCCACATATGAAGTTCAATAAATCTGGAGACCGATCTTATATCATCACGGCTCCAGCGCAGACGACGGCCAATGACCGCAGCTTCCCCGGCCCCGACCTGATCATGATTGTAAAAAGTAGTGCGGCCGTCTTCCCTGACCTGGCTGGTGGCCACCTTGCCGATATCGTGCAAAAGAGCTGCCCATTTCAGTCTGACCGTTCTTCTCCCTTCCTGCAGATAAGAATTTAAATCAGGGCCATATCCCTTGAAAAAACTATCCGGCCGGTTGATGATTTCTTCGATCTTGGCCAGGGCATCGAGATTATGGTGATAAACATCAAGATGATGACTGGAAGGTTGCCCCACCTGCCGCCCTTTTTCCAGTTCCGGGATAAGATGCCGCAATATACCGACGGTCGAAATTTCGGTCATAGTTTGCGCGGCGCTATCTGTTTCCATAATCTGATCAAGCTCCCGGGTGATCCGCTCCCGGGCGGAATGCTCGATCAGGGAGGAGTGCTCACTAATCAACTTAAGAGTACGAGGATCTATCGCGTAAACGAATTTGGCCATGAAACGAAATGCCCGCAATAAGCGCAGGGGATCTTTGACAAAAACATTATCCGAGGTTACCCGCACAATTCCCTGCTCAAGATCAGCCAGGCCACCGGTCGGATCGATAATCTCATAGGCCTGAACAGTTTTCTTGTTTTGAAGATACAGGGGAACGGCCAGGGCATTGATCGTAAAGTCCCGCCGGCATAAATCTTCTGAGATACCGGAAGTCCCTTCCCTGAATGAAGCGAAATCAAGGGATAAATCCCGCCAGACTATCCGGACCACCCCCTCGTTTTCATCCAGAGGGACAAAGGCGCCGCCAAGATGTTTGACAAAAAAACGGCCGCATTCAAAAGCATCCGTGGAAACTGTAAAATCAAGATCCAGGGTATACTCGCCCCGCAGCCAGTCACGGACCGCACCCCCGGTCAAAAAAATATCCGTCCGACAAGCAGAGGACATCTCCTGCAGACAAGTCAGCATTTTTAAGGGATAATTATCCAACCAGTTTCTTTTTAATCTCATCTCTTCCGGTCTCGTTTACATTATTAGAGTTACTTCTTCCCTGTCACTTCACGCAAGGTCGTGACGAGACGGCAAGTAACATCGTGAATATGAATGCTTTCCAGACTGATTGATTCAATATAAATTCTGGTCTCATCAGCCAACTTGCCGCCAAACATTTTTCCTGCCGTCAAAGCGGTTTCCCGCACTGCGTCTTCAGCAAATTGTGGATGACGATGGGATTTAAGAACAATCTCCGCTTCGTCCCGCCTCTTTAATAAATCCTGGGTCACATGCAGGGCGGACTCTAAACATTTAAGAATTTCCGCATAAGGCGGCAACTCTCCATCCGTCTCAATCCGCAGCTGTGTAAAAGACCTCTGCGAGTGAGAGGGTAGCGGACAGGGTTGAGCTTCGCTTTCAAAAAGGACCCGGTTATAGGCCTGGGTACAGGGACATACCGTGATGTGATTGACTCCAACCCCGAGCATGACCCGAACCACCGCGACCGTCCCTTTCTCTTTACCGACCTCGACCTCGACTTCAAGATCGATGGTGTCAAGGGAAGGCTTCCCTGGCACAGAAGTTTCCCGCAAAACCGGCATTTTCCCCTGCAGATTGACCAAACCTGTTTTCCCATCCTGATGGTCGATCACCTCCCGAACCAATGCAACCGCATAATCCGGCAGATTATTAAATTCAAGGCCATAGAGTGAACTAATTACCTCTTCCATTCTCGACATGTGAATGCCACGAAGATTAGAAGGCAAATCCACGGTCAGCCGGGCGGTAAACGGCAATAAGCCCTCAGGCAACCTGGCCCAAACGGTTTTATTAGAAATACCAACCTCACCTAAATGAATCGGAAAAGAAGGTTCTTCCGACGGCACATCAACACAACATTCCAGCACGCGCTGATGTTCATGCTCGGAAATATTCTTACCCAGACTCATATCAAGCCCCCTTGCTTCATCGACAGATACCACTCCTGGACCGTTGTCCATTTCTCTCCTTTTGCTATAACCCATTGTTCCATCGCCAGAAAGCGTGAAAGAACCCTTGCCCTGTCATTTTTTTCATGCTCGACGATTCGCCGCAAACGACGCAAAGAGGCCAATATCTTCTCACGACTGGTCATGGCACACAAACTATTTTCATGAAGATAACGAGTGGTCACCGGCGGCCCGGCCTTGAAACCAAAAGGGAAACAAGCCGCCAGTTTCAAAAAAAAGGCCCAATCCTCACCGATCTCCCCAGGACCGCCACCGGGAAATCCTCCCACTGCAGTAAAGGCCCGTCGACTGACCGCCATAGCCGAAGGGACCATAAAACACCAGCGCCCGATCTGGTCAAAACATTCACCCTCCACCTCAGTTCCAGACGCAGGAATCAAAAAATCACCACCATTGACCTGATCAACATTGTAACATACCCCGTATACCACCTCAAAGCCGCGGTTTATCACCTCCCACAAGTCAAGGACATGGCGGGGACGCCAGATATCATCCGAATCAAGAAACATCATCAGATCACCGGTCGAGGCCGCAACTCCGGCGTTTCGCGCCGGACCGGGGCCATCTCCGGCCAACCGGAGCAACCGGATCGAAGGGAAAGTGGTTTTCACAAAATCAATGGTATCATCAACCGAGCCATCATCAACCACCACGATCTCCGGCACTACCGACTCCTGACTCAAAACGCTTTCGATGGCCCGTCCCAGCATATGTCGCCGGTTCCTGGTCGGGATAATGCAACTTACTTTTGATGATTGCATAATCCCGACCGCATCCTCTGATGACTTCATATCTCGACTTTCACCGACCGGGCGGGAAACACCCGGCCGCTTCTTTTACTCGCCCGGACAATTTATGATTAACATAATCACTGACCCGGGGAATCATATCGTCGAGATACTTGGCGATCTCCTGATCGGTGACCGTAGTCAAGGTTTGACAGAACAGACATTTCCGTTCCCCGCCACCGGTAGAAGGCAGACCGAAATCTTCCAGCACATGACGGGTGACCGACTGCTCATCAAACTCCTCATAAACAGGAAAGGAAGTCTTTACGCCGAAATCTGCGGCAAACCCGGCAATCTTCTCCATAAAAACCGCGGTTTGTTCGGGATAATATGCCTGTTTTTTGGTGTAACCCGTAACCAGCAACGGCACAAAATTATCAGCGCAATAAATAACCGCCCGGGCATGCATGGCCAGTTTACAGGCGACACAAACCAGATTCTTGCCTCCGTAACGTGGCATCAGTTCTTCATACCAGTCAAGCCATAACCCCTGAAACAATCGCCCCATATCCAGTTCAACATAATGGGACTCAGGCAGATCATCGGGCGAAACCACCTGATTAGTTATTAATTTTCGTGACAGCTCAAAACGTTTCCGCGGAAAATCATGAAACCGGCTCATGCCGTTTAGCATATGCAGAAGATGAATACGACGGGCCTTGGGCAAACCAGGATCACGCCCAGACATCGCCATGGCATACAAAGCCAGAGAGTCGGTCCCGCCGGAAAACATGATCGCTAATTCCTGTCCATCCATAAAAAATCCTCACTTTTTAACAAGGTATCGGGCAAAAATCTCACCGGTGGATATTGCCTGACACGATATCATCTCAAGATCAAGAAAAGGTGTCCCCAAAACACAATCACCGTCAACAAAAGCAGCAGCACCGCGGTCCCCTGATAATTTAGGGGTAATGGTCAAACATATCTCATCCACCAGCTCTTCATGTAAAGCAGCATAATTCAGTTTTCCACCCCCCTCAATCAGAAGCGAGTCTACGCCCCGGCCTTTAAAATAATCAAGGGCCGAAGTAATTGAAAGACCTCCTTGAGGTAACCTCGGCAACACGACCACTTCCGCTCGTCTGTTATATATGGATTCCAAGGCGGCCCGGTTTTCTTCTGAACAAAAAATAACAGGAGGAGTATTAAGCTCAGAAAAAAATTTCTTATCTTTAAATGGGATCTGCCCCGAAGCACTAATCACCGACCGGATCCGTCCGGCAAGCACACGACTCCTTGGTCCACGCATTTCAGGGTCGGCATCGCGCAGGGTGGAAGCCCCGATCAGACTTGCCCCGGTCTCTTCCCTTAAACTTTCAAGCAGGGTTCGATCTTCAGGACTTCCCATGATCGCAGGGCTTATCCTGCCGCAGACGGTTACTGCCGCAATTATTATCACCCGCAAAATACTATCTCCCTTAAAAAAATGTGTTATATATCAGATATATTTTAGACCATTTGAGGAAAATAGCGAAATTTATCCCTGATGCGGGTGTTGACAAAACCGACATTAAACTTAGCGCAATGTGAGCACAGGAAACAATGAGCTAGCAAGAACAACTCGGTCTGGCAAATAATCGCCGACATATAAACACCACCAAGCCTTCAACCGATTAAAGAGAAAAAATGCCGACAACTCTACAATGTAAAAAAATCTCCTTGGCAGAAATTGACTTTTCCGATCAGACCTTCAATCTTGAGCCCTTCCCTGATTCTCCGTTTCAGGATGATAGCCTGGTCAGTTCTATAACCAGAAACGGTATCCTGCACCCACCGATAGTCAAGGAAAATTCAAACAGATTCACGATTGTAACCGGCAGAAAAAGGTTGCGCATTGCCCTTGAGCATCTCCAGCTGAAATCATGCAATACGCTTTACCTGTCAGATAAGATTTCAAACCAGGATTGTCTGGAAATAACACTTGAAGACACTTTAATTAGAAGGAAACTAACCCCGGTTGAACAGGCAATTTTTTTAAGAAAGTCTTTGCAATGGCTGCCGGAAGAACAAGTAATCGACAGATTCATACCGCTGCTGGGGATTTCACCCTACAAACATGACATAAAAGAATTTCTGAAGTTACTGAAAATGGAAGACGTTTTCATCCTGGCTCTCCACGAAGGCAATCTTGATCTGAATGTGGCCTTCATTCTCACCGACCTTCAACCACCAGATCGGCAACGAATACTAGCGATTATAACCCGGCTGAAATTAAGTATCGGCTACCAAAAGAAACTGGCCCAGTCCGCCATTGAACTAGCCAGGCGATCCGGCACCACGGTTTCGGCCATCCTGGCCGAGCCGGAAGTGGATGAAATCCTTGCCCACCCGGAGGCCAACCCCCCGCAAATATGTGCCAACCTTATGGAATGGCTAACCAAGAAACGTTATCCCCGACTGAGTAAAGCGGAACAATCTTTTCATAAACTCACGGCCAGCCTGGATCTTCCAAAAGGGGTCAAGGTGAGTCACATCCCCTCTTTTGAAAAGGACAACCTGACCCTGACCATTGAACTAGTCAATCAAAATGAACTGGCAGAAAAATGGCCGCTGATTAAAAAGGCAATTACTCGCCGATGATCTTAACCAAAACCCGCTTTTTTCTTTTACCGTCAAATTCACCGTAAAATATTCTTTCCCAGGTCCCAAAATCAAGCTTTCCATCGGTGATCGCCACCACGACCTCCCGTCCCATGACCTGTCTTTTCAGATGGGCGTCAGCATTATCTTCATAGCCATTATGTCGATATTGGGAAACCGGTTCATGGGGGGCCAGCTTTTCAAGCCAGACCTCATAATCATGATGCAGGCCGGGTTCATCATCATTTATGAATACCGACGCCGTGATATGCATGGCATTGACCAGGACCAGACCTTCCCGGATCCCGCTTTCCCTTAAACAATCCTCCACTTTTGAGGTAATATTTATTAAGGCCCGGCGGGTGGGAACCTCAAACCATAACTCCTTGCGAAAAGACTTCATATCCACCTCAATTTCGGTTATATAAAAAATTATCACTCTTGTCCAAAATAGCTTTTAACTGAATACCCTCTTGGTGAAATGTGGTGTAAATTTTTAGCGCCAACCAAAAACACATCACAAACACCAAAGAGGGCACAGCAATGATAAAGGTTGCGAGTTTGTTTAGTCAATT
>JAHJIY010000085.1 GCA_018823175.1 Pseudomonadota bacterium | reverse complement strand
GCGAACGTCCTCATCAGTCGTTGGGTCAAAAGACACCTGATGTCGTATATATGACCGCGATGGGCGGTGGAGCGATGATTGTGGATAAATATCCACGTGCGGTTGATGGAACCCCTGTTCCGCTTCGCTCCACATGGGTTCCATCAACCGCGGACTCAGTAGCAGAAGTGCCAGCAGAAGCAAAACCGGGGCAGCGCCGACCAGCTGCACTTAACGCTGAATGTGTAGCTTAAACTCCGTGGATTTTTGTCTTGACTCTGGGGTCCACTTTAGACCGCTTACCTTGTTTACGACCAAACATTGCAAAGGTGGTATTTTCTCTTCCCAAACCTCAGCCAAGTTGTTAAGTGCATTTCCGATACTACCCAGAACGTAATTCAAATTTCTGGGATTTGGAATTTCAAGCTCCCGTGCCAAATCTTCATATGTTATCGGCTGCTCTGCCTGTGCTTGACGAATAAGGACAGGTATAGCGAGTCTTGCCCTCTGTTGATATAGCTTATTCCCCGTTAATGGTTCAGCAATTAATGCGGTTTCCATAAAGATTTCCCTTCTTACGATTAACGCGAGGCTAAACAGGGGAGCGTTAGCACTTCATTACTTGAGCGCCTGCGTTTTGTTAACCGCTAATTTTTACCGATAACGGCATGTGATCGCTAACTAAAATCCATTTTTCTCTTTCACCGATGACAAGTCGGCTTCGGGGTAGCAGGTTTTCCGATAGGAACGCATAATCGATATGGTAAGGTTTATCTTTTTTGCGATGAAGGAAAAAAGTTGGCACCGTCTCTTCCCCCTGCAACTCGTTATTTTGGCAATGATATAAACTTTTGATACCTAATTCCTTTAATTCACTTACAACATCAGAATGACTCCACCATCTATCTTCTTTATCCCAGATTGCATTGCTATTGAAGTCGCCCAAAATCAAAGTGTTTTTATTTAAAAGATCATGCCTGTGGATTTGCAGATATTTCCAAAATTGACCCATGTAGCCAAAAACTTCCTCTTCGCTACCTTTAGTCCAAACACCTAAAACTTTATAGTGATTATTTATAGAGAAAGGCAGGAAAAACCTTAAATCAGTGGTTTTCCATTTTGTTGACACGCTTTTATTTTTGAGCCCTACAATCTGAAATGAACCATTCCAATCAAGTGCTTTCACCTGATTTCCATTCTTGGGGAAGACACCGATACCTTTATTTTTTGATGTGCCAAACCAAAGATAGTCACCTGCCCATGATTGATAATCCTTTAGGGACACGGCAGGGTTTTCACATTCCTGTATAAGCAACACATCTGCACCCAGAGAGTCGACCTCTGCCGTCTTTTTCCTTAGTGCTCCATTGCAATTCCATGTAACGATATTCATAGGCTGCCACTTCCCTCTTAAAGCGCGCGAGGGACACGCCCACATTTGACGCATTTACACGTTTTGTGCTTGCTTAAGTGTTTGACCATTTGAATTTGTCCATGCAGTAAGACCATTCGCACTCCCACCGTGTATAGTAGCAGCCGCTGAGCTTGGACTAGAAAACTCTACATTTTTTGTGAAAACATAAGACCCGTTTTGCTCGCGCAAGCTACCCTCTTCAATAAGCTTATTCCGCTGAGCTAACACACTCGGCCACTTTTGCGAGGATGCTCTTGCTTCTAGAACCGCCTGCGAACCTTTTAAAACAATTATGCCATTAGGCGTTAGATAGCCGGAAGCTTTTAAAGATTTGATATTACAGGCTAGTAATTCTTGTTGCGTTTCTTCTTTTACAGGGGTGGTTTGAACAAATGCCTCTACCCCAAGAACTGGCAAAACCTGTAGCATTTTTTCCAGAAAAATCTCCATGTCTTCACGATCAGATTCTGGGAGCTTCGCGCCACTACCCTGACTATTCATGACTATAGATCGTTCTGTAATCCGAGCAACATCAATTAGGCGGCCCTCAATGTACTTAATATGGGCCTTTGTTAAGTTTTCATCTTTTGTGATGAAAAAGGTAATATTATTCCAGAAGTCTTTAGATAAATGACTTTTCACCCTGTCACGAAGACACTCTGCTTCACCAATATAAATTGCACTTTCATTTGTTTCAGGGTCCGTACCGGTTAAAAAATATACGCCAGGGCAAATAGACTCTTCCCTTTCGAGAACTTTTTCAAATTCACTTCTAGGCCCTGAAACCGCCTTGCCTGTCCAATTAGATAGCTCAGCCGTGCGAAGTCTTTTGGGATCTCCAAATGCCAAAAATATTTTTAATGTTGCGGTTGGCACATTCGCCTCCTTACGCCAGTGATCAGCGACGGGATCGATAAACTTATCGCGTCAGTGCCACCAACGTTCTCGTCATCTTGCTCATAATTTTGTTTGGCTTCCCCCCCCCCTGCCCACTATAACAATCGACATTGTCTCCGATTAAAATTTTGTGGCCAAATCCAGCATTTTGTCCAAGAGTTCTTTAAGACCTGGACATTTACTGTAAGCAATGCTTGGGTCAAGTTTGCCAAAAAGCTCTTTCCCATTCACCACTTTCTTATACGACCGACGAATGTGTAAAGGGTACAGTCGCTCCAGTAATTTCGCTGGTGGCTCATTAAAGTTCACTGTTTCTGGATGACTAATTTTGGAGGGAAAGGCTCTTTTTACATCAACAGGGAAGATGTCTGGTTCGCTTAGAAGCCATGCCTCTACTTCGTGAACTGCGAAAAACTGAAAAAACTTGGCTTGTTTGACCTTGCCCTCTATATCTTTTTTTGCCCAATCGTAACGCTCTTTACTTTCTATTAAATGAGTAGGATAAAAAGTTGGGCCATAAAGATCCAACAAAGAAATGACAGCAATAATCTCGTTTTTATCAGGACCATCCAAATGCATTTTCGCTTTTAAGGGGGCATCTTTGACGAGTTCTGTCCATCCCTCAAACCGAACAGTTTTAATTCCGACAGGATTTGGCAATTTAGGGTCAAGCCATTTTTTCAGAAATTGAGGTAATGCTTTTTTTTCAGTATAGCCCTCAACAAAAAGAATAAATTTCATCCTATTTGCTCCAATTCTCCAGATTTAAAAAGAGCCCCCAGCGAATATTCCTTCAGCCAGTAGTCAAGCTCTTCGCCTCGTAATGTTTTCAAGGTAGTTTCACCATCTTGCCATTTCGCAACGGTTGTGGTCGGCCTGGTTCCTACGAAAGCATCGAGAAATTGAGGGGAATGGGTAGTTAGAATAACTTGTGATCTCGTGGACGCATCAACTGCATATTCCGCGACCAGAGGAAGCATGGAGGGATGCAGTCCAGTCTCAGGCTCATCTATTGCTATAATTGGAGCGGGCGATGGGCTTGCGAGAACAGTTAACAGAAACAAAAAACGAAGGGTTCCATCAGAAAGTTCAGCTGCTGATTGTTCTCGTTTAAGGGATTTCCAGCGAATCCTTAGTTGTATCCTCTGGTCAGAAGCAGGGGGGAAGACTAACTCTTCAAAATCATCACCAAATGCCGCCCGCATGGCGGAATTAATGTCGTTTTTGAAATCGCGATCACCTGTGTATAGTGTATGCATAACTGAGATAAGATTTTGCCCATCAGGGTCAACCCGTTTTTCCATGCGAGCAATAGCGGGTTGTCGGATTGATGCATCTTTATTGGTGTGCAAATCGTGATAAACGGCTATAGATGCCAGCCCCTTCTGGAAAGGGGGAATGAAGTGGTTATTAATAAATGGCCCAGATGCTATAGAGAGGAGGCTTTCTTCGTCTGATACAAACTCTTCAGGGGTACTAAAGGTTCGTTCTTTTTCATCAAATATAACAGCAGTTTTCCCAGTTCGTTCCAAAAATTTAAAAGGATTTCTTTCAACACCTTTCTTTAATTTAAAAGAGTTTATTAGCCGCTCCTTCTCAACCTTATATGAACTTCCTGCTCCCAACCTTGCCAATTCAAGATCGTAAGTTTCAGGGCCTAGCTCTCCTCCCTCGGGTGTTGTTTCCATCTCAAACTTTATGGAAGTAGCAACTCCATCCCAAACTATCGGATCCATTCCTCCTAAAGATTGAATGTATTTGCCAAGTCTACCTTGGGCTGACACGGAAACCAATTCTATAAATCGTAGCAAATTAGATTTACCTGCACCATTAGGTCCGATAATAACATTGAGATCTCCGGGCAACCAGATAACATTCCGCAAGGAACGGAAGCCTTCAATATTCAATTTTTTAATTTTCATTATATATCTTCCTCAAATTCCTTTTTTGTTGCCCCCGCAATTTGTTATCCGATTTTCCTGATATATACCCTAACATCACTGAGTGGTCACATAAATCTATACCATTTAGCGTTGCTTCTACTCGGATATCCACGCATGATTCAAATTACACCAAACATCAACAAGGGCAAGCACCTTCCTTCCGTAAACACGCCGATCTATTGATTAGCATGTTCATGAAGCAAAAGTCAAACGATCTCATCTCAACCCCACAGCGTAACAATCCACATTTCAAATAAATATCATCCTCTTAAGAGAAATCCCTTACCCATATGAAAATTCAGAAGGGTCAGGAATAAACAGTGGCATGTATAGCTTCCGAGCTGGCATGCCATTTTCATTTTAACTTACAGGAGGATGGTTATGAGCTTGGCAGATTTTTGGGACAACATCACAACGCCTGGATTTATTTCGGCAACAATCGATGAGTTTAAAATGCTATTCAGCCAAATAAAAAAGGAGGCTACAGAATTATTTGAGGAAGGGGAAGAGATCTTGACCGACGGGTTCATGGAAATGCTCATCAAAGACAACAGCAATTATAAAACCTCCATGAATATGAGGTCCGACGGCAAAGAGATTATTACCGCCCTGAAAACCATTTGCCTGGATAAACGTGGCATCGATAGCGGTTCTCTTCCGGTAATGATGCTCCTTGACCTGGAATTCATGATGATCATTAACTCGTTGGCAGAGTTTGCTGACGATCAGACGGCAAAGGCTGTAAATGAACTCCAAAACGAATTTAAACATTTAGAATTTTTACGACCTTCTGGCCTTGAGAACTTCAGAGTTAGGGCGAACAAACTCATAGAAGTACCGGAAGCGCCAGTCTACGAAGCGCCAACACCGAATGAACACATAAAACGCCTTGGCCCTGTGTCCATTTTCACCTCTGATAAGCAAAAACGTATTGCGGCGGCGGGAAAATATTTTGAACAGGTCTCACAATATCAGATGATGATGGATGTTGAGCTTTCAAGGCAAGATAAGGCCGGGGTTATTTTTGACTCCTCCGTTCTGGCCAATGGCGTAGGTGAATTGATATTAAATTTTGGACACCGCTACTGGCAGTTAACCGCTTAAAAGACCGGCAAAAGTTGTACGGTTTATTACTTCTTTCGGCTGGTATTTATAACCCGCTTAACGCTGCGATTATCTCGACCAATGAAAGTAAAATCCTTGATTTCAAAGAAATTACCACGGAACTACGGCAGGTTGATGTATTAACCAAAACCATGCCGCCGGAAGATGACTATCCGACAGACGAAAATATATCGCCAAGGATCATAGAAACCACAACGTCATGGCAGAAATCTCCATGGTTAATGGACCTCTGCCGGATCACCAGACATACCAGCTAATAACCTTTAGTCCCATCTGACCTGCGGCTATTCCAATTTAACAATTAAATTTAACGATAAAAGGCCCACACCTTGCCGGTGTTGGCCTTTTATCGTTCCAGAGACAAGAGGTGTTCACTACCCGGATATCGCCAAGTACGGGCAGTATTTGACCCCGCGATAATACGTTTACATCACCAAGGGAGGTAAAATAATGAAAGAACAGTTTTCGATGGCGTATCTGACGGAAGAATTTGACCTGGCCGGTGAAGTGCTTGAGGATTCTCTATCAGCAGTCCATCTGTATCTCTACAAAGATGTCCATTTTGATGAGCTAGAAATGGAGGTTTTTATCTTCGGGGCTGACGGTCCGGATTCAGACCCAATTATTAATCACTTTGTTGAGGTTGATGAATTATTGGATCAGCAGGATGAGAAGAAGGAGTCCTTCCCGCCTGCCTGTATCGTTCATAAAGTGGTCGCGTCTTTGCTTGACTCATCTCCTGTTTGTTCCCCAGTTAACATATCTCTTGAATACCATGATTAGTGAACTGAAGATATCATCCCGACATCATAAAAAATTTAACACTTTCAAAACTGTTGATATCTACTGTGCATCTATCAAACAATCTGGACTTTGATACCAAAACATGCAGGCAGAAACATAACCTGAAAAATCTCTCTGGTCGTCCTCTGGTCGTTTTGAAAAATTTGTATCTTTAAAAATCGTGACATGTTTCACCGGGAACTTTCCGGCTTTCGACCAGTTACATGAAAGATTTCCAATGCCGTCTGCGTAATAACCAACCACCGGGAACCAGAACCTTACCATGACCCCATCAACACTATCGCCTTGTTCTACCGTAGGTTTTCCGAAGATGATTCAGCAGGTAACCAAGGACTGAAAATCCGCGTGTCCGCAGTTCAAATCTGCGTCCCGGCACCAGAAAAATCAAGGGGTTACAGCTAATTTGGCTGTAACCCCTTTTTTTTATTTTCCGAAAAAATTACTAAAAGAATCTTTTCAGCCGCCATTTTCAAATCTGAGAATGATATTTTTCAAGACTCTATTCCACACTCTCCCCAAACCTGACGTCCGCCACATCAATCATGAAATTTGAACTGGTCGGAGGGTCGTTAACAACCTCATGGTCAACGTCCGGTCCTAGGGGACGAGAAGAATCATCAGCGCTGTAAAGCGGGGTCCAGTTACTCACAACCAGTGTCTCTGCCGTTGCCAAATTCCCATCGGTGTCAAAGCGCAAGATGAAACGGGCATCAGTCGGATCATCAATATCTGTTCCGCCAACCTTCTGTCCTTCATCAACTTCCACATAAAGAGACCAGCTATTCGGCAAACCTTCAGTGAGCGGGTCCGTGAGATCAAGAGGTTCTTTTACCCAATACATATTAACGGTATGGGGAAAACCGAAACTATCATTGAGCAAAAAAGAATCCGTGTAATTATAGCTCAAGGTATCAGCCGAGGAAAACGCTTTACCATTATTGGCCGTAAATGGTACTTCCAGGCGAGGATCGAGGTTCCTTACAACCTTGTACTGATTTTTTGATGCTGCCAGTGGTACCAGGCGATATTCATCAATAACCGTGGTAAAATTTCCAGTTGCGGTTGTCGCATCAAGCAGCAGATTACTTGCGGTACTGTCTGCAATATACTCGACCACCGCCGGATCTTCTGAAAACTCATCCGCCAATTGATGAAAATTAATCAAGACCCCATTGGCCAGAGTATGCATCTCATTGGTGATAGAGATACCGTTTGTCACATCACCGTCGGAATCAAGACTCTGCAGAAAACGAATAAGGTTGATAATCGAAGGATGGGCGACACTGTCTGCCCCTGGCGTCAGCTCAAAGGGTGAAACAACCTCTTGTCCCAAAGCCGATCCCAGCACAATATCACCAATTGAAAAGGTTACCTTCTCCCCGATGCGATATAAAAATGCACCATTCACATTCGTCCGGCCCTCGTGAGAACTTGACGAATATTCGACATTCATTAGCGGACTATCAATAAAAATCCCTTCCCGATCAAGAGGAGAAATGCTTGCACTAGAATCACTATCATCAGAACTACAGCCTGATATAAAGGCATAAATAATCAAAATCAAAATAATTTTTATAGCCGGACCACCTTTAAGATCAAACATATTTACTCCGTATATTCCGATGTTTTTCAAGAGATTTTGTTATTTAAAAGAATTCCTAACCCATGCAAATCTCATCGTCATAATTTTTAATTTCACAAATTTTTCATGTCATAACTGGAGGTGAGCACACTTTTCAAGAGCAGGTTTTTAAAATGTCAGATCAAAGCAATCTCCTCGCATTGCCGGCCCTGCGCAGCAGCAACTGCCGAGTTAACCAATCTCCCCTGATATACGTTAACCCCTCGCCGAAGCGGCAAATTGTCCTGAATTGCCGGGGCCAGTCCTTTATCAGCGAGCTCCTGAACATATGGCGCCGTTACCCCGGTCAAGGCAAAGGTCGAGGTCCGCGGCACCCCACCCGGCATATTGGCCACACAATAGTGAATAATCCCCTCCTCTTCATACACCGGATCGGAATAGCTAGTCGCCCGCGAACTCTCGGCGCATCCCCCCTGATCAATTGAGACGTCGACGATTACCGCCCCTTTTTTCATGACCCGCAACATATCCCGACTGATCAGTTTGGGCGCCTGTCCGCCAGGCACCAAAACAGCACCAATTACCAGATCGGCCGTTCGCATTTCCTGCTCGATATTGTGCTGATTTGAGATCAGGGTAGATACCTGCCCGTTAAACACCTCAGCCAGCCTGGCGAGTTGCCGGTGGTTGCGCCCGACCACGGTCACTTCCGCCCCGATGCCGAGCGCCACCCGGGCGGCGCTCATTCCAACCGTGCCGCTACCGAGAATCAAGACCCGACCCTTTTTCACCCCCGCTACCCCACCCAAAAGGATACCGCGGCCATTATTCTCTTTTTCCAGATAGTGGGCCCCGGCCTGGATCGACATCTTGCCCGCCACTTCGCTCATTGGCGCCAGCAGTGGCAGATAGCCGTCATCAAACTGCACGGTTTCGTAAGCAATGGCCGTGACCTTTCTCCTGAGCAGTTCGGTGGTCAAGGCCGGCAGCGGCGCCAGATGCAGGTAGGTGAAAACGATTAACCCTTCCCGCAAGAACGGATATTCTACGGGCAATGGCTCTTTGACCTTAACGACCATCTCGGCCCGGCCAAAGACCTCAGCCACTTCCGGCAAGATCTCCGCGCCGGCCTGTCGATACTCCTCATCGCTGATTCCGCTGCCCTCACCCGCCCCCTGCTCAATCAACACCTGATGACCGGCCGCGACCAGGCCTCGCACCCCGGCCGGAACCATGCCGACCCGAAACTCCTGGTCCTTAATCTCTTTGGGCACCCCGATAATCATACTTTTGCTTCCCGAAAGAATAATATAGTGGAGGGCATCAACCTTTGATCAAATCGGCAGGATGTGAACTTCTTTCTTCACCGGATGGGTGCCTTTCAAAAACAAGCCCTTCCGGCCGTCGATACTGATCTCGTCACCAAACCTGATCTCATAATTTCCAGCCTCGGCCCGCTCTTCCGTCTCATAAACCTTCAGGGCATTACAGCCCACGACGCAGGTCTTTTCCAGACGCAAGGTTACCACCGAGGCATGGGAGGTCTGGCCGCCCCTGGCAGTCAACAAGCCGTCCACCATCGAGATCTCCTTGATATCCTCGGGCACCGTGTCCTGCCTGATCAAAATAAGTTGGGCATCCGGGTCCTCCCGGCGCAATTGCTCAATATTGGCCGCCGAAAAAACAGCGCGCCCCGACAAGGCGCTGCCGCTGACCCCGATCCCCTTGCCCAGAATAAATTTATCCAGAGTCTTGGTCTTCTTGAAAGCAAAAAAACTTTCCTTCTTTTTGATCGTAATCATGTCCCGGGTTTGCAGGATATAAAGTTTGTCCTCTTCCGGCCCTTCAAAAGTGAACTCAATCTCCTGGGGATTCCATCTTTTTTCATAAACCAGCTCCCGGGAGATCGCCAACAGCCGTTCATAGATCTTGGGAAACCGCAATTCCAGAGAATTATCCTGCGACCGGCCATCAAGTTCGGCCTGTTCCACCGAAACCGGATAGGTAGCGACCAGACCGCTGACGATGTCCTCGCCCTGGTCAGCCGGGGCATAATCGCCCCACAGCGCCACCCGGCTTACTTTTCGGTAGGGATGCGCCGTGAATAACACCCCACTACCTGATTCCGGGCCAAGATTACCAAAAACCATGGTCTGGACGATTACCGCCGTGCCCCATGCCTCGGAGACATCCATCAAGGCCCGATACTCCTTGGTCTTAACCGTATTCCAGGAGTTGAGGACCATCTCCACCGCGCCGGTCAACTGCAACCAGGGATCATCGGGAACGCCGATTCCGACATTGCGGATATTCTTCTGATAATCAAGGGCCAGCTCTTTCATCTGAGCCGGGGTAAAATCCCGTTTCACCTGCACCCCGTGCCGGGCCTTGGCCGCATTCATCAAGCCCTGAAAGGTCTCCCGATCAACCCCTTCGGTCATCGCCCAGGACTGCAAAAACCTGCGATAATTGTCCCAGGCCAGGTACTCTTTGCCAGTCTCCTTGGCAAAGGCCTCAACAATTTCCTCATTCAGGCCAATATTATGAATGGTAGCCATCATCCCCGGCATTGAGATCGAGGCCCCGCTGCGTACCGACAACAACAATGGTTTATCGGGGTCGCCGAACCGGCGGCCGGTATTTTGTTCAATCTCAGTCAGGGCATTGCGGATCTGGGTCATGAATTCTTCCCGGGCCCGATCAAAGCCGGTAATCGCCGACCAGCACCGAAAGATCTCGGTCGTGATAATAAAACCAGGCGGCACCGGTTTCTGGTCGGAGGCGAGAAGAGTCAGGTTATAGCCCTTATTGCCCAGCAGAATCATGTTATTGGCCCGGGTATTATGGCGATGGATAAAACTGATCACCCGGTCCGGATTATAAGTCATCAACAGATCAAGGGTCTCTTCATCAAGCACGTCTTTCTGATTTTCCAGGGTCTGATAAATCCGGGTAATAAAATTATCCAGATGCTGCAGACCGAAGGTATCAGCGATCAGGTTACGTAAAAACGCCTCGGAAAGCCGATGGACACTGCCGGTCACATCGTCGGAACTCCACAGGGAGCGATATTTGACCAATAAATTATCGCCGATTTGCCCAAGGGGCGGCGCCGCCCCGATCTGGGGGACAATGATCGACAGATTGTTCTCATGAATATTGGTGTAATATACATAGATAACGTCCTTGACCCCCTCGGACAGACCCCGGAAAATATCAAGATACTGGGTATAGGAAAAACGCTTGATCCCGAGCGAATTGGAGAGCAGAGACAGATAGGTGTCGAGCCGCCGGCTGGTAATGCCGTCGATTTTCAAGGCCCGCAGGTACTGACGGATACATTTGATAATCCGGATAAAGGTGGCCCGGGTGATGATCGAAAGGTTGACGCTCAGCGGCAATTTTTCAAGATAGAGATTTGCCAGGTTTTCCAGGCGGAAGGTCAACCCCAGCGCGTCAAATTTCTTTTCCCGATAACGTCCGTAGACCGAGGGAATATCTACGGCGATATGTCTTTTATAATAAATATCTTCCTTGGCCTCAAAAACCTCTGGGCTCAAAATTATTTCTTTGAGCTTTTCCAGTTGTCGTAGCAATGAATCAAGACAATGGAAGGTATCGCAGATTTCAAGATCGGCCAGCAACTGCTCCACCTCGGGGAAGCCGGCGTTGACCGCCTGCTGCAGCTGCAACCGCATTTCCTGAAAACCAAGATTATATTTCTGATAAAGGAGCTTGAACATCTTGACCAGCAGCCGGAAACGCAAACGCTCACCGGCCGCCAAATCGGTCTGCTGCGCAAGAAAAACCGAAAGCCGGTGGTCGTCCCAATTTACCAGGCCGTCTACCTTGTCCAGATCAGGCAGGATTGAGACCCGCTGCATCAAAATATGCAAATCATCGATGAAAGGACCTTTGGTTTTTACCTGGCGAAATACCTCTTCCGGCAGGAAGGGAGTCAAAACTTCCTTGTCTTTAGTCCGCCAAAACTCAAAAATGGCCCGGATAAAATCAACAATCAGATTGCTGCTCTCCACATGACTTTGCTTGCGTAAAAAATGAATCAGCAGGTCCCGGCGCTTGTGGATCTCGTCAACCTCGGTTGAGACATCACGCAAGACCCCTTCCGCCCCGATCTCATTAAAAAATACCGGCATTAACTTGGCAAACTGCTTGACCAGATTATAAACCGGTTCAATCGGATGGTTAAGCAGCCGGGAGATATCACGCTGGAACAGGTCGGTATCCTTGACACAGGTCCCCGACAGCTTGAGGTTGATAATCAGGGCCGAAAACATGGTAGCGCACCACTTGGGCTCCTGCATAATCAGATTTAGCCAGACCCTGATATTGGCGAGATGGGCTGGATTGGTAATCGGCTGCCAGTCTTCGTCAACGCCGGTGACATTGGCGTAATGAAAACCAAAACGGACCGTTTCCCAGAGGAAAGTTTCCACCAGGCGACTGTTGTTGCGCTTAAACACCTCAGTCCCCAGCACCTGCATACATTGCAGTGAGGTATGGGGATATTTCCGGATATTGGCCTTGAGCAACTTGAAAGTGGTCAGCAGGAAAGATTCAATCTCCTCAAAGACCTGCTGGCGGATAAGCTGGACCAGACCGCGGTTAATTTCCCGTAAAGTCTCTTCATGAATCAGGCCCAGACCGGCCGTATCCATGATGCGAAACAGAAAAAGAAGCCGCCTGTTTTCAGCAAAACGATCACCTGCATCCGAGGCTGGCCCCGTTTTCAGCTCAACCAGCTGTTCAGGGACCTCTTTGTAAAGCCTTACAACATCAATATGAGCCGGCAGACCAAGGAGCTGTTCCAGAGCCTGCCGGCCGTTTTTCAAATCAATCGAGTTGAGGGTATCAAGATGGATTCTAAGCTGCTGATGAGAAATAGCATTAAACAATTTCCCGGCCTGCCACCCGACACAAAGGTCTCCGCATTCAGCGGTAAACCAGGGCAGCGGATCCTCCTCCCGCAACCAGTAACGGTAATTAAGGGCCAGAATCTTGCTCATCAGCTTGGCAATACCATGAAAATCATACGATGAACCGAGCGTAGCTCCTTCATGGTTAACCAGCATGGTGGCTATCTTCTTCACCGGATGATGGCCCTGGACAATATGCATGATTACCTGATTATCCAGATCGTAAATCCGCCCGAAACAACGATTCAACCCGGATTCATAATTTTGCAGACCCTTGCTATCCAAAGAAACAATAGTCTTTTCAACATAGGCCAGAAGAGACTCCATGGCTAAAGACATCCGAGTTTCATTCCGGCGAGATTCTTCCACGACCGTAAAAAATATGGTGCAAAACCGATCAAAGGCCTCCGGTCCCTTTTGATGCCGCAGGTAATGACCGCTGTTCTTCAGAACAAAGACCCGCAATTTCGGCAGGATAATATTCCAGTTCCGAAAAGGATGGCTTATTTCGTAGAGCAGATTTTCAATATTGGTACTGATCCCTTTAAAATCGGCGACAACCTCCTGTAAAACCGCAAAAGAAGGATCAATAGTCACCTCCTCAACCGCGGTTTCAAGCAGATTCGCCTTCAGGGCATCAGACTCGATGGTGGATTTTACTTCCATAGACCATGCACTTTAGTCATCCGACTTAGTAAGGACAGGACGATCATACTTTGACCTTAACTGTCAGGGTAGCACCCTGTTAATTGATATTTTAACCCCAAACCTACAAGCCTAAAGCTGGTCCCCCAATAATGTTTACGAGGACCAGCATCACCATACATTTTCATTAAAACAATAGCAACTACAGGGGTTTCTGCCCCTCCATCAAGTTTATAAGATCCAGCACCCGGTTGGAATATCCCCACTCATTATCATACCAACTAAGGACCTTGACCATGTTCCCGATCACCTTGGTCGACAGGGCATCAACTATTGAGGAATGAGGATTCCCCTGGTAATCAATGGAGACCAGCGGTTCATCGGAATAACCCAGATAACGGCCGGCGGCCGCAGCCAGGGCCTGATTGACTTCCGGAGCCGAGGTTTCCTTTTCGACCTCCATTACAACATCAACCAGCGACACATTTGGCGTGGGCACCCTGACGGCCAGACCGTCAAATTTACCTTTAAGCTCCGGAATAACCAGAGCCACCGCCGCTGCCGCCCCGGTCTTGGTGGGAATCATCGACATGGCTGCCGCCCGGGCCCGCCGTAAATCGGAATGGGGGAAATCAAGAATCCGCTGATCATTGGTATAAGCATGGACCGTGGTCATCAGCCCTTTCTTGATCCCGAAACGATCAAGGATCACCTTGGCAACCGGTGCCAGACAGTTCGTCGTACAGGAGGCGTTAGAGATAATATGGTCCTCAACCGGATCATAATCATCTTCATTTACCCCCATGACAATGGTCTTGACGTTACCCTTGGCCGGGGCCGAAATAACCACTTTTTTAGCACCGGCATCAAGATGGGCTTGCGCCTTATCGGAATGAGTAAAAAATCCCGTTGACTCAACCACATAATCAACTCCAAGATCTCCCCACGGAATATCGGCCGGATTTCGATGGTTAAAGATTTTAATCTCCTGACCATCAACTACGACCCCATTATCACTAGCCTTTACCTCCTTGGCGTAAACCCCCATGATTGAGTCATATTTAAGCAGGTGGGCCAGGGTGTTAAAATCAGTCAGATCATTTATCGCCACAATTTCAATGTCAGCAAAGGCTTCATCCTTATCCCTGGCTCGAAAAATATTTCTGCCTATCCTCCCAAAACCATTAATACCAATCCGTACCGTCATCATAATCCTCCATTTATAAAGCTGAGTTGAGCCGCTCGTCGGCTCAAACGAAACTTATGCCCTTGTGGTATAAATTTATCTCGTGATATATAAGATGCACTGTCCGAACCGAATCAAGATAATCTGTACAACAGGATATTTGGACCATTCGGATTTACCGGAACAATTACATTTTAGGTTACCACGAAGAAGAAAGGGGAAAGAAAGTTTTTTTGTTTTGATTATTCTTTTTTATCGATAAACGAACAAAAGAATTTATGCGGAAAACCAGATTTGCGGAAAAAGATTATTTTCAAAAAATGACAACTCAGATCAACGACAAAGATTTCCGGTAAAGCTCTTCATAGCGGGCGACTCTGATGTCCCAGGTGAAATTTTTATAAATATTTTTCACCGCAGATTTACGGATCTGTCCTATTTTTCCCGGCTTATTACGAAATATGTCCAACGCCTGCTGCATAGCGCCCATCAAAGCGGCGGAATTATGTTCACGGTAGCCAAAGCCGCTTACCCCATCAATTACCTTTACCAGACCGCCGACCTGATGAACGATCGGGATGTTACCGAAAAGCTGGGCGATAAAATCAGTCAATCCGCAGGGTTCATACTGGGAAGGAATCAAAAAGAAATCCCCGGCGGCATATATCCGGTTGGCCAATAACGAGTCATAACCATACAGAACACAGATCCGGCCCTTGTTCTGCTTACTGCCGGACAATTTCAGCAAGGCATTTTCGATCTCCTTTTCACCGGCCCCAAGAATAACGACCTGAAAATCATGCTCCACCGGCAGCAAGGCCTCCAGGGCACCGATCATCTTGTCCACCCCTTTCTGGGCCGTAAGCCGACCAATAAAAGTAAACAAGGGCTGCTCGGGCTGAGGATCAAGTTCTCCTCTTTGCATTATCCCATCCATCTTTTTACCAAGCAACTCAACCAGGGCCGCTTTGCACTTGGCCTTGCCATCCATTTTACCCTGCAGGGGAGAATAAGCGGCGGCGATGCCAAGATTTTCCGGAACCTTTGGATCAAAATCCTCCGGATTTATCCCGTTGGTAATACCTTCAAGGACCATGCCCCGCTGTCTAAGCCGATGCCCCAACCAGCCGGTCTGCTCGTCATCATCGGTTTCCATCAGTTCCCGGGCATAATTCTCACTCACCGTATTGAGCACCGCATAAGAAGACGCGGCCAGCAACGGGTCGAAATCTCTCTCCAGCAAATTATCAAAAATAACCCTGGACGATAAACCGGTAATCTTCTCGACAAAGGCCAGATCGTCAATTCCCTGGTGATAACCCCGCCCGGCGTTATGGATCGTAACAACAAAGCCGGTCTTTCTGAAATAATGACGATATCCGTCGATTTCTCTGATCATGACCGGCAACAAAGCGGCATGGCCATCCTGACAATGGATGATATCAGGTTTTTTGTTTAGACAAATAAGCAGACCAATCGTTGCCTTTTGCAAGAGCAGATTCATGGCAAAATAATCAATATGACCGTAACCCTTTTTATTTTCCGGGTTTTCCCCCTCATCTGCGAAGGTATAAGTGTAAATTGACCTTTTCGCCCGAAAACGCAAAGCATCGACCAGATAGATCACAACCTCCTTGCGCTTAGCAGACCAGATCCGGACCAACTCCCGCCGGTCGGTGCCGACATATGGCATATCGACCTCAAAGGACAGATCGGTCAGGACAAATCCAGCTTCCTCAGGAGACATAAACCCGTACAGCGGCATGACCACACTGACATCCTTGCCTTTCCGGGCCAAGGCCTCGGCCAGTTGCCGCGAGACATCCTTCAAGCCGCCGGCCCCGGCCAGACCCTCATATTCACGGGTCACCATCACTATTTTACGTGGCGATCTAATTGCCATTGATTTTTCCTGATTCGGCTTCCGCCTTTATATTATCCTGTAATCACTAGAAAATTCCAAAAATACCCGAAAAATATTTTACTTAATGGCTTTTTGCCGCAACAGATGATCAACCAGAGTCAAGGCAACCATGGCCTCGCAGACCGGAATAATCCGAGGAATTGCCGAGATATCATGCCGGCCACCGACCATAATCTTCACCGGTTTATGGTCAAGATCAATCGTCTCCTGCTCCCGGCCAATGGAAGGGATAGGCTTAACCGCCACCCGAGCCACAATCTCCTGACCACTGGAAATGCCGGCCAGAATCCCCCCGGCATTATTCGACCCGAAACCATCCGGCAGAATACGATCGTTATTTTCCGATCCCGTCATCCTGGCAGCCTCAAAACCAGCTCCGATTTCCACCCCTTTAACCGCGCCGATTGACATCAAGGCCCGGGCCAACTCACCGTCAAGCTTATCAAAGACCGGCTCACCCAGGCCGGCCGGACAACCGGTCGCAATAATCTCCACTATCCCGCCCAAGGTATCACCCTGCTTCCGCACCTCCATGACTCTCGCTTCCATCAAAGAGGCCGTCTCGTTATCAGGACAGAACAATCGGTTTTGCTCAATTTCGCCAAGGTCCCTTTTCTTTACCTCAATTCCGCCCAAGGCCACCGTATAAGCCGTCACCCTGATTTCCTGAAGGATTAGAACCTTTTTTGCTACCGCCCCCGCCGCTACCCGGGCCGCAGTCTCCCGGGCCGAAGCCCGCCCGCCGCCCCGATGATCCCTGATCCCGTATTTACGAAGATAGGTAATATCACCATGCCCAGGCCGGAATATATCTTTCAAATGATCATATGATTTACTATGAGCGTCCTGATTATAAATAATTAGGGAGATAGGGGTGCCGGTCGTTCTGCCCTCAAAAATCCCGGAAAGAATTTCAACCCGGTCAGGCTCCTTGCGTGGGCTTGCCGCCGGCCCCCCGGTCCCGGGCCGCCGCCGATCCATATCTTTCTGAATATTTTCCGCCGTCAGCGCAACCCCCGGTGGACAGCCGTCAATCGTGGCCCCTACCGCCGTGCCATGTGATTCACCCCAGGTGGTTACTCTGAATAATTCACCAAATGTATTTCCCGCCATTTCAACTCCTAATATTTTATCTAAATAACCCGCAGGTCATAGCTTACTTGTCGCCCTGCAGGAAATTTTCAATTTTGAGAACGATATCTGCCAGATCCATATTACCGTCAACCGTCAGATGCGAACCTTGCCGGTAAAAAGGCTCCCGCTCAGCCAACACTCCCGCCACCTCATCCCGAATGTCCTGACCGGTCAGAGATGGCCGCTGCTCAGCGCTAACCAGATCGGCCGCCAGACGACGACAAATGGTTTCCACATCACCGGTCAACCAGACGGTCAGCCCGGTATCCATCAGTCTCTGCCATTGTGGATGATGCATGATTGCCCCGCCGCCGGTCGCCACGACCAGATTATCGCGCCCAGTCAACTCATCGAGCAACTCCCGTTCCCGGGCCCGGAAAAAATCCCAGCCCTGGTCCTCCACCATTTGACGGATAGACCCGTAGCGCTCCTCCAGGACCTTATCCATGTCAATAAAATCTAATCCCAGCTTCGCAGCCAGAATTTTCCCAACCGAGGTCTTCCCGCAAGCCCGATATCCGGTTAAAATGATTTTTTTGCCTGAAAATTCCATACTCTGATCATTTAAGAGATTTAGCGCCAAGGTGTCAAGCATTCGACAAGATGATCATTCTTTTTAGACCCTTTGTGCAAAACATCCACCTGAAAACTTAAATATTGCGCGAATAGCACATTGGTTTTATTGTCGGCTCGTAATATAAATAAAGGAGGAATAGCGGAATGGGACATACCATTGTACTTGCGACCAAAAACCAGGGAAAAATCAAGGAATTCCAGGAACTTCTAAAAAATTTCCCGATCGAAATCAAAGGGCTTAACGACTTCGGCCCAATTCCTGAGGTTGTGGAAGACGGCGAAACGTTCGATGATAATGCCTATAAAAAAGCCCACTTTACTGCCAAGTTTTTAGGCCTGCCCGCTATTGCCGACGATTCCGGCCTGGTGGTTGATGCCCTGAACGGCGCGCCCGGCGTTTACTCGGCCCGCTACGCCGGGGAAAACGCCACCGATGCCGATAACATTAAAAAACTCCTGCACGAACTAGCCGACGAGACAAATCGCCAGGCCGCTTTTGAGTGCGTCATCTCCCTTGCCGTGCCCTCCGGCCCGGCCCTTACCTATGAAGGACGCTGTGAAGGCGAAATAACCACGGCCGCAAAGGGCGACGGTGGCTTCGGTTATGACCCGGTCTTTTATTGCCCAGAACTTAGCAAAACATTCGCTGAATCCTCCATGGCAGAAAAAAACAAGATCAGTCACCGGGGAAAAGCCTTGGCCGAAATGGTCGCCGAATTCGACAAAATCATCCCCTGGTTAAACGCAAGACTGCAGGAAGAAAAAGCACCCAAACCGGACCACACCGAATTTGAACATAACGATTGGTCGGAAGACAAAATGGTTTAATCTCTACACATAAAGCCACCATTCATAACCAGAGGGCCAAGTACAAAAGTTGCTTTTAAGTCGAAGATCACATTACCGTCATCCTTGTCCCGAGGCGGCAGAGAAAGTGCCGCACCCAAAACGAACCCTAAAAAAGACCGTTATTTCAGCGGACTAGACTTTATCATACTACAGGAACACCAAGATGGACCGAATCCCGGAACCGGAATTAATGGAAGGAGAGGAACAGGCCCTGGCATACGCCCAGGCCGATTTCAGCGACCCAAACCGACTTTTCGTCCAAATTTTCAGCGAAACATTCCCGGACCATCTCGCAGGTAATGTCCTGGACCTTGGCTGCGGCCCGGCCGACATCCTGCTCCTCTTTGCCCAAAAATGGCCGACCTGCACAATACACGGCGTCGATGGCTCCGCCAGCATGCTGCAACACGCTCGGCACAACATTACGACCCATAACATGGAAAACCGCATCCAACTTATTCAAGGACGCTTGCCGGACCTGGATCTCCCCATCCCTTCCTTTGGCGCCATTATCTCCAACAGCCTGCTGCATCATCTACCAAGCCCTGAAATCATCTGGCAAACCATCAAGAACTACGCAACCCTGGGCACCAAGATAATGATCATGGACCTGATGCGGCCCGAAAACACGGATGCGGCCCAGGCTATTGTTGAAAAATACGCCGCCTCCGAACCGGACATTCTTAAAAAGGATTTTTTCAATTCACTGTTGGCCGCCTACACCGTTGACGAAATAAAAAACCAGCTTACCAGCCATGATCTTTCAGAACTGACGGTAAAGACAGTCAGCAACCGGCACCTGGCTGTGAGTGGGATCATAAAGCTGAGTTGAGCCGCACCGTAAGGGTTCTTCCTTCGAGCGATAATCGACTCAAACCGATAAGCGAGGTCACGAGACATCGAGACTTATGCACCCTGCAAGAAACCATTGCGGTATAACCAATCGTTAATCAAGCTTGACCAGTTGCACCTCACCCCAGACCCCCAACTCATCTCCGCGCACGATCACCACCCCGGCAAGTCCCTTGATAGTTTTAGCGACTGCCAGAGCGTGGGCAAGCGGCTGCCCGACCTGCACTTCATTGCCCAGGCGGGTGGCGGCGGCATCGGCCAGACAGACCGAGGCGGCGATCACCGTTACCGCATCGGCCTGCCCGAAACTCAAAGAATGACCGACGGTGCCCGATGATGTACATATTCCCAAGGGCATCAGCGCAACTGGAACCTGGATCCCGATTCGGTTACTTAAGGGCGACTCGCCGGAAAAAATGGCAACTACGCACTCCTTTAGACGCCGCAGGAATATATCGCCGCCATTTTCCACCATAATCTCCTCGACCACCCGGCCAAGCAAGTCCCGGCCGACAAACTCCGCCACCGCTCCAGCCACCGCGGCCATCGGCCCGACCCCGGTCGCCTGGGCCGCCTTGAGCATTTCCTTGATTATGGGTGGAGCCAACGGGTCAAGGGAAACTGGTTTCAAGGAAGTAAGAAAGACGGGATGGGCCTGAATATAGCTTTCCAGTTGGTTTCGATACTGGATAACCAGATGACGGGCCGCAGTCGAAACATCAACTGAAGCCAGGAGATGCAGATCGGTTTCCCTGACCCGCACCATACTGGAAACCAGATTGGTTTGATCGATGGTTTGCCGATAAGCCCTCTGCCGGTAGGACGCAGGCGCCTTTTTTTTATTTTTTCTATTACTGCCCACTTTTACCCGATATGGTAGATTTTAAATGAATAAGCGATTAGCCTTCAACTCAAGGTGAAGAGCTAACAGCTAACAGCTAACAGCTAACAGCTAACAGCTAACAGCTAACAGCTAACATAATATTTTTATATTTATGAACCAACAATCAAATAATTACCGAGAAAAGATTATCATCTTCACCCGCTACCCCAAACCGGGGGCAAGTAAAACCAGACTGATTCCTGCTTTGGGAGCGGAGGGCGCCGCTAATCTCCAAAAGCAAATGACTGAACAGATCATCAGGCAGGCAAGACTCACCGGCCAACACCGCCAGGCCGAACTTGAAGTCCGTTTTACCGGGGCAAGCAAGGCAGAAATATACAGCTGGCTTCCAGCCGAGATTCCCTGCCTACCGCAAGGGAAAGGAGACCTGGGCGACCGGCTGGCCCGGGCCTTTATGGCATCATTTACCTCAGCAGATAAAACAATCACGGTTGGCGCCGACTGCCCGGCTTTAACCCATAAGATCATTACCAAGGCCCTGGACCATCTGACCAATTTCGACCTGGTCCTGGGGCCGGCCCATGACGGCGGCTATTACCTGATCGGACTAAAAGATTATCAGCCCGAACTTTTTAACTCGATCCCTTGGGGGACTGAAGAGGTCCTGACAATAACCATTGCTCGGGCCAAAAAAAAAGGCCTATCAATATTTCAGCTGGAGACCCTTTTTGATGTTGACCGACCAGAAGACATCCGCCATTTCAATAATAATTCCAGCGATTAACGAAGAGGCAAACATCGCGGCCGCGATCAAGGCCGCTGCCCAAGGTCCGGTGGCAGAAATTATTGTGGTCGATGGCGGCAGCACCGACCAGACCATCACCAACGCCAAACGAGCCGGGGCCATGGTATTGAGCGCTCCTCCCGGCCGGGCCAACCAGATGAATACCGGGGCGCGAGCCGCAACCGGTGACATTCTTCTTTTTTTACACGCCGACACCATTTTACCCCTGGGTTTTGGGCCCCAGGTCCGCGACGCCCTGAACAACCATGAAATCATGGCCGGGGCCTTCCGCCTTAAAATAGAAGATACCGCAACTGGGATCAGATGCATTGAGATGATGGCCAACTTCAGAGCAAAATATCTGCAAATGCCATATGGCGATCAGGCAATTTTCATACGGACGGAAATATTCCAACGCGCCGGCGGATTTCCCGAACAGCCATTCCTGGAGGATTTCGCCCTAATCCGCAAATTACGACGACAGGGGAAGATTGCTTTGCTGGAAATGGCCGTCAGAACCTCAGCCCGCCGCTGGCAAGATCTGGGAGTAGTCAGAACAACCTTAATCAACCAATTGGTAATTATCGGCTATTTTTTAGGCGTCAGCCCCGACTCCTTACGCAAATTGTATCGCAATTCGTTGAGGGTCAAATCATGAGAGGATCCAATCTTTTTCTTGCTCACCGCAGGCAAATCAGAAGAAAGATCAAAAACAGAAGTAATAGCTGGTTCACTGGGGAGAAAACGGGAACGGAGACCCCGGTCCTTGATAAACAAGATAATATAGCCGGAGCTCATTTTAAGAAAGGGGTAGGACCATGACTTACGGAGGAACGGCCCCGAATTTGACAAACTGCCCGCCAGGATAACAAAAACCAGGTTGGCAACAAAAAGCCCCTTGGCCAGACCAAAAGCGCCACCCATAAGCCGATCAAAACCTTGCAGCAACGAGAAATTTATTACTTTTTTAAGACCGACCCCGACCAGCATCACGAAAAAATAGACCACCATGAACAAAAGGATATAGGTGACAAAAAAGGCCACTTGCGGAATGGTGATAAATGGCAGGACCAGATCGGCAAAATATTCATAAAACCGGCCGGCCGCTACAAAACCGAGGACCAAGGCAGTAATAAAAGCAATCTGCCGGACAAACCCTATCCAGATCCCTCTGGCGGTAAAAGATAAAATGATTATTAGAAATATTGTGTCAATTGAAGTCATCTGAACGGTCACGATAGTTTAAATAGAAAATAAATTAAAAAAACCTTTTTTCCTAAAAATATCAAGGGATTAGTTTCCCATTAAACATAAAAAACAGGCAATGAACGTCCCAACCATAAACCTTGATCCCGGCCTGACCGCTGATGATTACCGCAAAATTTCAGGACCGGCTCTGCCGCCATCCCTGGTATTTCTGTCCCTGGATCGGCTCAAAGAGATGATTGAAATATCGGGGGACCAAACATTCACCGAACACTTTCTGGCCCCGGACGAGGTCAAACATTACACGACATTCCACTATCCAAAACGAAAAATCGAATGGCTGGCCGGGCGGATTGCCGCCAAACAGGCCGCCGTATACTTATTGACTGCCGCCAGCCACCAGGAAGCTATCATAGCGCCAAAGGGCATCTTGATCAGACCGGACAAAAACGGCAGACCATATCTTACCCTTGCCGACAAAAATGCAGACCAACCATGCCCCGACATCTCAATAACCCACAGCAAGGGACTGGCGGCAGCCATGGCAGTGCAAGGCAGCAACTGCGGCATTGACCTTCAGCAAATCAGTGAGGCGGTGGTCCGTGTCCAGGATCGCTTTGCCAGTGACGCCGAATACGAGTTGATCGCCCGGCACCTTGAGTTCTCATCGGAGAAGAAGGCCGATGGCCTGACCCTGCTATGGTCGGCCAAAGAGGCCTTGCGCAAAGGAATTGGCGGCCACCCGCTCACCGGCTTTCTGCAGATGGAACTTACAGATATGATCGAAATAAAACCGGGAAAAATGCGACTGGATTTTATTGTCGGCAAAGAAAAAAAAATCCGGGCCAGGACCATCTCGTTTTTTTATAATGATTACGGTTGCTCCCTGACCATGGTCGGGCCGCGAGCAACTTCAAGCTAACCTTCAACCTTCAACCTTCAACCTTCAACCTTCAACAAACTATTCATCAAACAGGCGAAAAACAACATGGAATTATCCAAAATACTGACCGACATCTCATTATTTAAAGGTCTGACCGAACCGCAGCTCGATGAACTGACCATGATCATGACCGACCAGGATTTTAAACGGGGCCAGGAGATCTTTGCCGAAGGTGATCCAGGGGTAGGCTTTTATGTCCTGATCTCAGGCCTGATCAAGATCTACAAACTTTCGATGGAAGGCAAGGAACAAATCCTCCATATCTTCGGCCCGGGCGAGCCTTTTGCCGAAGCGGCGGTCTTCGCCGGCAGTTCATACCCCGCTTTTGCCCAAGCCCTGGAACAAAGCCGAGCCTTCTTCTTCCCAAGAGCTGCCTTTATCGAGATGATCCAGCGCAATCCTTCACTCGCCATGAACATGATGGCGGCCCTTTCCTTTCGCCTGAAGAAATTCGCCAACATGATCGAGGCCCTTTCTCTAAAAGAAGTCCCCGGCCGACTTGCCTCTCACCTGGTATTTTTAAGCAGTCAACACGAAGATGAGGATAATTTTACCCTTAATATTGGCAAGGCCCAGCTCGCCAGTCTACTCGGCACCATCCCGGAAACCCTGTCCCGCATCCTCAAAAAAATGAACCAGCAGGGATTTATCAAATCAAAAGGATCGGAAATCAGAATCGTCGACCGGGACGCCCTGGAAGACTTGGCGATCGGCGAAATAAAGCTGAGTTGAATCCCGTGATAGCGGGATTCAAACGAAACTTATGCCCTTGTGGTATAAAGCTGAGTTGAATCCCGTGATAGCGGGGTTCAAACGAAACTTATGCGCCCCGCAGGAAGTGCCCTTGGGGTGCCCTTGTGGTATAAAGCTGAGTTGAATCCCGTGATAGCGGGATTCAAACGAAACTTATGTGCTGCAAAGATGAAAATGTTTGGTTACGTCTTTTCACTAACCAAACTCATCACCACCAGAAAGCCGTAAAGGCTGAAGATGCGCGAAAGAGGCAGTGCCGCTATAGCAAGGCTATGCGGCACTGCCGATGACAAAGCAGGTTCAGTCTTTACGGCTTTCTGGTTATTGTTCAAGGGCGAAATCATACTCCAGCCCCGACTTGGTAAAGTGAGTAAGAATATTTTTCAGGCTTTGCAGGTTGTCCACCTGAAAATTGATCTCCCAGGCAGGTTTTGATGACGGGCGTTGGGCCAAAGAGATCACATCCAAAATCTTCATTTCATCCGGCGCCACCCCCAGCATCATCAGCAAGCGGTTACGACTGGTAGCCTTTAAAAAAAGCAGGGTCTGGGGTTTAATTACCTTGGTGTCCTTCAACCGCCAACGCAGTTCAACCACATCCTCTCTTTGAATCTTAAGTGATTTTATCCGGTCACATTTTTGCTGATGGACCGAAAGACCCCGTTCACTAAGCAACCCAAGCAAGCCCTTGTCGGTCGGCACCGGATTGCAACAGCGCGACAACTTGATACAGGCCGGGTCCAGGGTGGCGAGTTCGATCCGATTAAAAGTTCCGGTCGGCGGCTGCAAGGTATTGCGATTGGCATACAACCGGTTTTTCACTTCACTAATCACCAATTTCAACGGCAACCTTCCCTCACCGATAAGTTGAAAAAAAGTATCGAAATCTTCTACCTCAAAATGTTCAAGAAATTCAAACACCTCATCCTTATCAAGCACTTCAAACGGAATCCCGTAATGTTTCATCTCCTGCTTGATAATCGCCCGCCCGACATCGCGGGAAAGGACAGCCTGTCTGAACCTGAACATCCGGGCCAATTCAGACCTGGCCTTGGGGGTCTGACATAACTCCTGGATGTACGGATCAAATTTTACCGGCTCTTCCTGACAAACAATCTTAACCTGGTCGCCATCCTGCAGAACATGCTCCCAACCGACCTTCTGCCGACCAATCACTCCGTAGAGACAACGACTGCCGACCTCAGTATGGACCTTGAAGGCAAAATCAAGCACCGTACTCTGTTTCGGCAGATAGATCGGATCGCCCTTCGGCGTATAGGTATATATTTCCTTTTTCCCGCTGGCGGCGATCATCTCACGATAAGACAGATCATCATCGGCGCCCAGGATATCAAACATCTCCTGGATCTGTTTCTCAAAAATACCCGGCACCTTTTTCTTGACCGACCATTCGGCGACAATTCCGGCCCGGCCTGATTCCAGCATCTCCCTGGTCCTGATCTTAAACAGATAATTATTTCCCCTGATATTAGCTCGGGCATGAATACAACGATAGCCGGTGGCCTTGGGGTTAGCGATAAAATCACGAATAGTTCGAGGGATCGGCGGGTAGGTCTGATTGACTATCCCCAGGATTCGATAACAGGTCTGGATATCATCAACCGCAATCAAAATTTCAAGAGGTGACTCGATCTCTTTGTTCAGCACCTTATTGACCGGATCAAAATAGGCCCATAGTCCCTTGACCCGCAGGCCGATATCGGCCGTAATCCAAACCGCCTCCATCTCCTGGTGCAATTTTTTAAGAATCTCCTTAACGTCATCCCGGCTCTCATAACTTCTGATCCGGGACAGGAGCTTATTGGCCTGCCGGGGAAATTTATATTTTAAGGCCAGATCGTAAAGTTCTCTCTTCAATCCATAAAGACCGATAACCTTGGCCATTGGCGCATAGATATCAATGGTTTCCTCGGCTATTTTCTGCCTCTTGTGCTTGGGCATGGACTCGAGAGTCCGTAAATTATGGAGCCGGTCGGCCAGCTTAATCAACATGGTCTCAATCCGGGAGGCCGCCCCGGAAAAAAGCTTGCGATGCACCAGTTTATAGAAGTTCTGACGATCACCCTTGAAGTTATCGATCTTGGTGACCCCATCGACAATCGCTTCCACATTCTTACCGAACATGGCGCCAATCACCTCATTGGTCACCTCCCGGACATCCTCTACCGTATCATGCAGAACGGCTGCCGCCAGAGTCTCCGGGTCCCTGACCCCCAGTTCTTCGACCAGAATCCTGGCAACCTCACAGGGATGACTGACATAGGCCTCGCCGGATTTACGCTTTTGCGCCTCATGGGCGTAAACCGCATAAGACATCGCCTGCCAGAAAAGCTTAGCTTCTCCCTCCTGCCCGCCAAGCAGACGCTCCATCTTCTCGCAATAACTGGTTATATCAAATGTCTTGCTCTGCACATCCACCATCACTTAAGGGAATAAATCAATAAACTGCAGCTATTAATCTGCAAACTAATAATGTTATAATACCAATATATTAAGCTAATAGCTAATCACTGGCCGTTAAAATATTGCTCAAAAATCTCGTATTTTTAATGGACAATAGTTATAAAACTCTTGTCAGACAATAACAATAAACTTTATCTGGGCCGCAAAAATCACTACTCCAGCCATAATTACTATAAAAATCAGGTTATCATCCACCCCCACCTCAATAAGAATTGAGTGAAAAGGAGCCATCTTGGCACGCAGAAAATTTAGCGGCAGAAAAAGTTCTTCCACCCCCCGCCTCAAAAAACGGCGCTCCGATAGCAATGACCATCGAGGAAAATCGCGCCGGTTACAGAGCGGCAATAGCCAAAGAAGCCGGGAACACAAAACAATCGACGATGAAATCATCGGCTTTATTTTCGCCAATAAAGGTGAGGCCTCTTTCCAGGAAATATCAGCCTCTTTTGGCGCGAAGAATATCTCCTCCCGCGAAATCGAAAATCTGTTAAGCAAACTATGCCACAGCAAAATACTGTCCTGCAGTAATACCAATTACCGCCTGAACCGTCAGGATGATCTGGTTGAAGGCACCATCTTCAGCCACCCGCGCGGCTTTGGTTTTGTCACCCCACTGGCCACCGGCAACACGAAAATAGACCAGACTCAGGATATTTTCGTGCCGGCCCGCGCCATGGGATCCGCCACCCATGGCGACCGGGTTCTGCTGAGGATCACCGGTTCCCGCCGGGGCAAGATGGAAGCCATTATCATCAGAATTCTGGAAAGAGTGGCCGGCACCGTGGTCGGTATTTACATGGATGGAAACCAAACCGGCCTGGTGATCCCTGAAGATGAACATTTTACCTTCAACATCCTGATCAACAAAAGCGACAACCTCGGGGCCAAAAACGGTGAAGCCGTGCTAGCCGAGATCACCGATTACCGGGAAGAACAGAGCAATCCGGCCGGTCGCGTCATCGAAGTGCTCGGGGATCCCGATGACCTTGATGTCCAGACCGAAATCGTCATCCGCAAACACAAACTGCCACACGAATTCACGCCCAAGGCCCTGGCTCAAACCGATAACCTCGATCCCGCCATCAAGCCCGAAGCCAACCGCGTCGATCTGCGCAAGGTCCTCCATGTCACCATTGACGGGGAAACCGCCCGGGATTTTGACGATGCCGTGGCCCTAATTAAAACTCGCGCCGGGTATAAACTATATGTTTCCATTGCCGATGTCAGTCATTATGTAACCCCGAGCTCACCGCTAGACATCGACGCCTACACCAGAGGGACCAGCGTTTACTTCCCCAACCGGGTCATCCCCATGCTGCCCGAAAGATTGTCTAATAATCTGTGCAGCCTGGTGCCCAACGAAGACCGGCCGGCCTTTACCGCGATCATCGATTTTGACCTGCAAGGGAAAAAAATAGGCAAATCGTTTACCAAGAGCATAATCTGCAGCCAGCACCGCTTGACCTACACTATCGTCAAACAGATCCTGGTTGACCGTGAACCGGAACTCTGCAAAAAGTACAAAGATATCCTGACTCCCCTGAAATGGATGGGCGACCTGGCCGCCAAACTGGAAAAAATCAGAATGGCCCGCGGCAGTATCGGTTTTGAAATTCCCGAAACCGCGATCAAAATAGGCCCCGACCAAAAAGTAGAGGCCATCGCCCGCACCGAAAGAAACCTGGCCCATAAACTGATCGAAGAGTTCATGCTGGCCGCTAACGAGGCAGTAGCTGAAACCTTTACCGAAAAAGGGGTGGAAAACTCCGATTTTCTTTATCGGATCCACGAACAACCTGACCCGCTGAAAGTGGAGGAATTTGCCGATTTCGCCCGCAAAATGGGACTGAACATTCCGCGTGAAGCCGCCTCCCCCAAGTGGTTCGGCAAAGTATTGGCCATGGTCAGCGGCACCCCGCGCGAGTACATTGTCAGCAACCTCCTGTTGCGAGCCATGAAACAGGCCTGTTATTCCCCGGACAATGCCGGTCATTTCGGTTTGGCGGCGGAAAACTACACCCATTTCACCTCACCCATCCGGCGCTATCCAGACCTGATGGTCCATCGGGCCCTTAATCTCCTGATCTCACCCAAAGAGAAAGCTAACAAAAACATCTCATACAAATCAGCCTCCGAGGCCGGCATCTTTCTTTCTAAGCGGGAAAGAGTCTCGGTTGAAGCCGAACGGGAAATGACCGAGCGGATCAGCGTAAGATATATGGCCCAGCGGATCTATCAATCCTTTGATGGTATTGTCTCCGGGGTCTCCAACTTCGGAATGTTCGTAGAACTACTTGATTCCTTTATCAGCGGTGGCGTGGCAATCACCGACATGAAAGACGATTATTATCATCTGGATGAAAAAAACCATCGCCTGGTCGGTAAACTGACCAACAAAATTTTCCAGATCGGCGATTTGATCACGGTGCAGGTAATCAGTGTGGATATAAAACGCAGACGAATAAATTTCATCGTCGAAAACAAGGTTGAAAATGAAAAGCGCAATACAACCGAAACTCGTTAAGGAGAAGTCCTACAAGTCTACGGATAAATCGACGGTAAACCTTGGTTCGCCCCAAACGAAACTTAGCCCCTTGCAACACAAAAAGGAGATGGCAAGTTTACTGGCAAATTTCGCCATTGTGCTGGTCGAACCTAAATATTCGGAAAATATCGGGGCGGCCGCCCGTAGCGCCATGAACATGGGGATCTCACGGCTGATTGTGGTCCGGAAAGAACCGCCGGACCAGGAAAAAATGCTAATGATGGCCACCCACCATGCCGCCGGCTTAATTGAAAATCTGGAGCTTTACGACAATCTGGCCGATGCCCTGACCCCCTTTTCCAGGATTATCGGCACTACCGCCCGGGTTGGCCGCCAGCGGCGGGCCGCAACCACCACCAGAACAGCGATGACCCAGATCATCCCGTACCTGAAAAGCAATCAGGTGGCCGTTCTCTTCGGGCCGGAACACCGGGGGCTGACCAACGACAATCTCAAATACTGTGACCTCACCTCAACCATCCCGACGGAAGACTTCTCTTCCCTGAATCTGGGCCAGGCCGTGGCCATCCATTGTTATGAGCTATACACCGCGCTGCTTGATTTTTTATCAGGCGAGCGCCGGGTTTATACCCCAAAACAGGCAAATTCAAATGAGATGGAAGGAATGTATCATCACCTGGAGGAAGTCCTGCACAAAATAGAATTTCTGCAAAATTCCGGGGGACGGGACGACTACTGGATGCGCTCAATCAGGCAGTTTTTAAACCGGATCGAACTGCAAGCGCGGGAGGTCAAGATTATTCACGGTTTCTGCCGGCAATTCCTGAAGTACGAAGACAGTTAAACGAAGATCAACCCTCTTGCAGCGGGCAAATGGCACAAAGCGGTTTACTTTTCTTGCAATATTCCTTGCCCACCATAACCAGCAGGGCATGATACTCATTAAAAAGCGCCAGATCCTCCGGCAATGAGTCCATGAACAACTCCTGAATCTCCTGATAATCAGCTTCTTCACAAATCAGATTGTGGCGGGATAAAATCCGATGGGTATAGGCATCTACCACGAAAATCGGCTTGTTGGCCGCATATAGAATAATGGAATCAGCCGTTTCCGGCCCGATTCCTTTAATGGCCAACAAACTCTCCCTTAACTCCGCCGTTTCCTGCGCGAAAAAAAGATCAAGCCCGCCAAAATCACTGATCGCAGCCAGCAGATTTTTAAGACGGGCCGCCTTGAGGTTGAAATAGCCGGAAGGTCTTATTTTTTCAGCCAAGATCTCGCTCGGTAGCGCCGCAAGCGTCGTAAAGGACAGAAGATTGTCCCGGCGCAGGTTAGCAATTGCCCGTTCCACGTTGCCCCAATTAGTATTTTGGGTCAAAACGGCACCAACCATAACTTCAAAGGGGGTGTCACCCGGCCACCAGTTCTGGTGGCCAAAATGTTCCAGAAGGGTGCTATATATTTCCAGCAACCGGTCAGGCATAGTTATAACAAACCTTCTGGTCGGTCATTCCCCACGAAAAAATATCACATATGCCAAAACTGCAATGCCCACCACTCCGCCGAGCAGAAGGGGAATGATCTTTGACATATCCGGATTGCCGTCCCCAATAATAGACTGCGCCCAATCGGTGCCGCAAAAAGCCCAGACCCCAAAAATTGCGCCGGTAAAAATCAGGGTGTCAATCGCCACCTTATATATCTGATAAGCGATCAGAATCCCGAAGGGAACCAGAAAATAGGGGTTGGAAAAAAGCCCTCCCGCGTCGATATTTTCGATCTGGTCCAGGACCTTGGTTTCCCTGATAAAGTCGGCAATACCCACAAAAAATTCGGTCATTTTCCCCTCCTGGCCTACTTTTTATCTCTGCGCGGGGACGTTGCTTTTTTATACACTTTAATCGCGCAATAGGACCCGCACATACTACAGGCATCTCCCGTATAAGTACCACCTTCATCCCGAAAACGTCTAGCTTTTTCAGGATCCATCGAAAGCTCAATCTGCCCTTTCCAGTCCAGATTATTCCGGCACCTGGCCATGGCGATATCCTTCTCAATCGCGCCGGGCAGACCTTTAGCGATATCAGCGGCATGGGCGGCAATCCGGGAGGCAATCACCCCGTCCCGCACATCTTCGGCATTGGGCAGCTTGAGATGCTCGGCCGGCGTCACATAGCAAAGATAATCAGCGCCGGCCGCCGCGGCGATCGCCCCACCGATCGCGCCCGTAATATGATCGTAACCCGGCGCGATATCCGTGACCAATGGCCCCAGCACATAAAACGGCGCCCCATGACATAACCTTTTTTGTAAAAGAACATTGGCCGCAATCTGGTCCATCGGCATATGCCCCGGCCCTTCCACAATGACCTGCACCCCGGCCGCCCAGGCCCGCTGGGTCAGTTCACCCAAATGGATCAACTCCTGGACCTGACCGCGATCAGTGGCATCGACCAGACAACCGGGCCGGATGCCATCTCCCAGACTCAAGGTGACCTCGTGCTCTTTCAGAATAGCCAGCAGGTCATCAAATCGTTCATACAACGGGTTCTCTTTATTATTATAACTCATCCATTCAATAGTAAAGGAGCCACCCCGGCTCACCACCCCGATCACCCGTTCATGGTTTTCAACTTTACTTAAGGTGTCCCGGGTAATCCCGCAATGCAGGGTCATGAAGTCAACCCCGTCGATAGCCTGTTGCTCAATGGTCTTGAAAATATGGTCAACCGTAACCTCGCCGATCTGCTTTTTCTGCTGCTCAACCACCTCGGCGATACTCTGGTAAATCGGCACCGTACCAAGAGGCACCGGACAATTCTTCAGGATCTCCTGCCGGACATTATTCAAGTCGCCGCCCATACTCAGATCCATGACCGTATCGGCCCCGGCTTTTAAGCAAACACAAAGCTTCTGCAGCTCCTGGGCAACCTCCGGGAAATCTTTCGATGAGCCGATATTGGCATTGACCTTGGTTGAGGTCCCCTTGCCAATAGCCATTATTTTTTCAAAATCATGATTAATATTTTTAGGGATAGCAATAATCCCCTTGGCCACGCCATCCATTAAGGTCTCAACCGATAATCCTTCCTGCCGGGCACAGGCCTCAAAGATGGGAGTTATTTTTTTATTAATTGCGTCTTCACGAATAGTCATTATTTTCTCCAACCGAGATAGATATTAAAAGGTAAGGAGGGAAGATACCAACGCCTTACTAATGATGTCAACCAAAATAGCGGACTTCCGGCAACCTGCGGCCCAAACAGCGTCATCAGAAGATCCCGTGCTCATACAAAATATTGAGTCCCAGACCAACCAGGACCAGGCCGCCGATAACCTCAGTAAGAGGACCAAGCTTTGAGGCCGCACCCAACATCCGGCCCAGATGAAGACCAAGAGCGGTAAGCACGGCCGCAACCACTCCGATGATCAAGGCCGGCTGCCAGATGGAAATTTTTAACAAAGAAAAACTCAGGCCAACGGCCAGCGCATCAATACTGGTGGCCACCGACAACATGACCAGGGTCTGCCCTCTGGTCGGGTCCTTTTTGGCGACAGGATCATCGGCCTGCAACGCCTCAACAATCATCCTGATCCCGACAAAGGCCAACAGGCCGAAAGCCAGCCAATGATCAAAATTTTCGATATACGACCGAACGGTCAACCCGGCCGCCCAACCGATAATGTTCATGCCACCCTGAAAAAGACCAAAATGCCAGGCCAAACGAAAGGTATGGCGAAAATTAATCACGGGCAGACTGACCCCGGCGGCCAGGGCCACAGCAAAGGCATCCACCGCCAGGGCCAAGGCGATCAACAAAACAGTAGTTAACTCCATGTAAACCTCGCTAAAAAGCCACTTTCCCCGGCAAGAAGAGAACTAAAAAACGATCACAGTCTCAAGTTGGAAAATTTCCGAAATGATACCCTTGACTAATTATTACATAATTTGTTTAGTGGCAAGGTTTGTCGCCTTACCATCAAGGCCTTTTTATCGGATTTTCCAGACTATCGCCCGGAAAAATCATAATTTATCCCCTCTTGCAGGGGTTGCAAAAAAGTCCGGCTTGACCGGATCACGAGGTATTTTAACATGAAAAATCTATTCCACTTTTTGCTCATCTTAATTATTGTCCTGTCTGTCTCCTGCTCACAGGACAAAAAATCATCCGGCCTGAACACGGCCGCCGCCGCTGAAACAAATACTTCGCAGCCCGCCAAACAACCGAGCAAAATCTTCCAAACCGTCACCCCGACTGAGGCCCAAAAACTAATCGCCAGCCGCAAAGATCTGCTCCTGATTGATGTCCGCAACCCCGAGGAACTGCGGGAAGGATTCATCGAAGGCTCACAGCTGGTCCCTTTCTGGAATATAGCCAAAGGCCAGGTCACCCTGCCCAGCGATCGCCCGATTCTGTTGATCTGCGCCATAGGCGGCCGCAGTCTCGGGATCGGCCAGCTCCTTTCCGGCAAAGGTTATCCGGAAATATACAATTTAAAAGGCGGGATCAGCGCCTGGAAAAATGAAGGCCTGCCGCTTAAATACAACTAAAATAATTATTCCCGCTGACCTTTATCAAAAAAACATAACCAGGCAAGGCCGCTAAATTTTGACCGCCAGCCCTTGACACCGAACTTTTTTTGATTATCATTTCTAGTCTGAAAAAAAATCCGTACTCGTTCATTCTCGTTCGTTTGCGGATTTTTTATAGATAGCCCGATAATTTTTTCCAAAAAGACTTATCTTCAACGAGGTCATTTAAGATGTCAGACAAAAGCGTAACCAAGGAATTTCAGACTGAAGTCAAAAAAATGCTGGATATTGTCATCAACTCCCTTTACACGGAAAAAGACATCTTCCTGCGCGAACTGATCTCCAACAGCGCCGACGCCCTGGAAAGATTCCGCCACCAGAGCCTGCTTGAAGAAAAGGTATTCGACGACCACCTGCCACTGGAAATTAATATCGAGATTAATGACCAGGACCACACCTTGACCATTATCGACACCGGGGCCGGCATGAGCAAAGAGGAACTGGAGAGCAACCTGGGGACCATTGCCCACTCCGGCTCCAAAACCTTCCTCTCAAAACTGGCCGATAACGCCCGGGCCGAAGTCAACCTGATCGGCCAATTCGGGGTTGGCTTTTATTCCGCCTTCATGGTCGCCAAACAGGTCAGGGTCCAGTCCCGCTCCTACCTGCCGGACGAAGAAGGTCACGAGTGGGTCTCCGACGCCGGCGGCACTTACACCATCTCACCATGCAGCGGCATTCACCGGGGGACCAAACTGATTATCGAATTGAAAGATGACGCGCACCATTATGCCGACGAGACCACAATCAAAAAAATCATCAAGCGTTATTCAAGCTTTGTCTCCTTCCCGATCAAGGTGGCCGGCGAGAAGGTCAACACGGTCCAGGCCTTGTGGACCCGCAATAAAAGCGAGATCAAAGACGATGAGTACAACGAGTTCTACAAATTCATCGGCAACGCCATTGACGATCCGACCTTTAAATTACATTTCTCAACCGATGCGCCGCTGGCCATCAAGGCCCTGCTCTTCACCCCCCAGGAAAATTTTGAGCAACTTGGCTTCGGCCGGACGGAGCCGGGGGTCAATCTCTACTGCCAAAAAGTGTTGATTGAACAGCACAGCAAGAACATCCTGCCCGATTGGCTGCGTTTTGTAAAAGGGGTGGTGGACAGCGAAGACCTGCCCCTTAATATTTCCCGTCAGGCCTTACAGGACAATGCCCTGCTGATGAAAATCAACCGGGTCCTGACCAAAAAATATCTCAAACACCTGGAAGAAGAGGCCCAACACAACCCGGAAGGATATGAAAAATTCTGGCAGAATTTCGGGATCTATCTCAAGGAAGGCGTGACCTCCGACTTCAGCCACCGAGAGGCGATCGCCAAACTGCTACGCTTTGAGTCCTCGGCCTCGGAGGCGGGCAAGTTGATCTCTCTGCCCGAATATGTCGGGCGCATGAAGGAGGACCAGCAGGAGATCTATTATATCAATGCCCCCAACCGGGAATCGGCGGAAAGCGGACCATACGTCGAGGCCTTCAAAAAACGGGAGCTTGAAATCATTTACACCCTTGAGCCAATTGATGACTTTGCCTTCAGCCACTTGGGCGAATTTGACGGCAAAAAACTGGTTTCAGCCGACCGGGCCGACCTTGAACTGCCCGAGTTAAAAGAAGAGCAGAAAGAAGATGCCGACAAGCCGGAGGCGCTGGCTGCCGACCGGACCGAAGCACTGACCAAATGGATGCAGGAAACCCTGACCACCAAGATCAAAGAGGTGCACATCTCAAAAAGACTCGAAGACAGTCCGGCGATCATCGTCAACCCCGGCGGTTATATGACCAGCAGCATGGAACGGGTAATGCGCGCCGCCCAGCACGAAGGTTTTCAGGAATTCAGCGACAAGATTCTGGAAATAAATACCCGCCATGATCTGATAAAAAACCTTGATACTTTAAGAAACAAGGACGAAGCTTTTGCCAGGGAAGTGGTGGAACAGATTTACGATAATGCGATGATCCAGGCCGGTCTGCTGGTCGAACCCCGCAGAATGGTGGACCGCAGCTACCGGATCCTGAGCCGCGCGGTGAAGAGTGAAGAGTGAAGAGTGAAGAGTGAAGAGTGAAGAGTGAAGAGTGAAGAGTGAAGAAGTTTGCGGAAAAGATCAGATCCGGCAACAAAAAAATTACCAAATCATAATTACAAGCCCAGCCATGGTGTTATGAGTTTAACCTTTAACCTTAGACCTTAGACCTTAGACCTTAGACCTTAGACCTTAGACCTTAGACCTTAGAAAAAATTATGATTGAAATAAAAAATCTTAAAAAATCATACGACGACATCGAAGCGTTACGAGGAGTCTCCTTCTCGGTAAAATCAGGTGAGATCATCGGGTTACTTGGTCCCAACGGGGCCGGCAAAACCACCTTGATGAAGATCCTGACCGGCTTTCTCCACCCGACCTCCGGCACCGCCCAAATCGGCGGCCTGGACATTCTGGCCCACCCCGGCGAGGTCCAGAAAATGATTGGTTATCTGCCGGAAAACGCCCCCCTTTATCCCGAGCTCACCGTCCAGTCGCAACTGAGGATGGTTGCCGATCTGCGCAATATCCCGCAGAATCAACAACGACACGACCTTTCCGAGGCAATCCGGGCGGTAGGCCTGGAAAAACGGTTGACCCGCCGGATCGGCACCTTAAGTAAAGGTTACCGCCAGCGCGTCGGCCTGGCCCAGGCCATTCTGCATAAACCTAAACTGTTAATTTTGGACGAACCGACCAACGGCCTTGATCCGTCCCAGATCGTCGAGGTCCGCCATTTAATCAGAAACCTGGCGCACCATAGTACCGTTATGCTCTCCACCCACATTCTTTCCGAGGTTGAAGCAACCTGCGACCGGGCGATCATCATCATGGCCGGCGAACTGATGGCCGATGCCCGGCTCTCCGAACTGTCCGCAAAAGCCGCCGCCATCGTAACCATCGCCAACCCAACCGATGAACAAACGATCAGCCGGCAGCTCACCGCCTTGTCCGAGGCGAGCAAAGTCGAGACCGTCAGCCGAAATGACCACCGCACAACCTTCCGGATTGAGGCCGCTCAAGATATCTGCCCGGCCATCTACCAACTGGCCCGCGAACATAACTGGGCGCTGTGCGAACTGCGACAGGAAACAAAAAATCTGGAAGCCGTCTTTAATCAACTGACCACAGTGGCGGGAGGTGCAAAATGAAACAGATCCTGGCCATAACCAAAAAAGAATTAAAGGCCTATTTCGGCTCGCCGATGGCCGCTATTTTCATCGGCGCCTTTCTGTTGTCGGCCCTGTTCTCGTTTTTCTGGGTGGAAACATTCTTTGCCCGCAACATTGCCGACATCCGTCCCCTGTTCCGCTGGATGCCGCTCTTGATGATTTTCCTGGTCGCGGCCCTGACCATGCGGCAATGGAGCGAAGAGCAAAAAATGGGAACCCTGGAAATTCTACTTACCCTGCCGGTGCGGCTGTCGCATCTGGTCCTGGGTAAATTTCTGGCGGTCAACATCCTGCTCGCCATCTCCCTGGCCCTGACTCTCGGCCTGCCCTTGACCGTCTCTTTTCTGGGTGATATCGACTGGGGGCCGGTCTTCGGGGGATACCTGGGCGCCATGCTGATGGCCTCTGCTTACATTGCCATCGGCTTATATGTCTCTTCAAAAACCGACAATCAGATCATCGCCCTGATTGTGACCGTGATCCTCTGCGGCATCCTTTACCTGATCGGTTCTGCCGGGATTACCGGCCTGATGGGCAATGCAGCCGGAGAATTCTTCCGGGCCCTTGGCTCCGGCAGTCGGTTTGCCAGCATTGAAAGAGGCGTCATCGATCTGCGCGATCTTTCTTATTACGGCTCCCTTTCCTTATTTTTTATCTACCTCAACATCTTGTCCCTGGATAAACAAGGATGGAGTACCGGGGCCAATACCGCCTCACACCGCAGAAACGCCATTATCGCCCTCTGGCTTTTAGGAGCCAACCTGCTGGCATTCAATATCTGGCTGAACCATATCCATGTGGCCAGAATTGATTTGACTAAGGATCAGGAATATTCAATCTCCGCAACCAGCCGTGATCTACTGGCCAACCTTGAGGAGCCCTTGATTCTGCGTGGTTATTTCAGCGAAAAGACCCACCCCCTGCTGGCGCCGCTGGTCCCCAGAATTAAAGACCTGATGGAGGAATACCGGATCGCCGGCAATGGCCGGATTGAGGTTTCATTTATCGACCCACGGTTCAATGAAGAAATCGAAATGGAAGCCAACCAGCAATACGGGATCAAACCGGTGCCCTTTCAGATTGCCGGCCGTTACGAAGCCTCGGTGGTCAACTCCTACTTCAATATCCTGATCAAATATGGCGATCAATTCGTCACCCTTGGTTTCAACGATTTAATCGAGGTCCAACCCAGACCGGGCAATCAGCTTGACGTCGGACTGCGCAATCTGGAATATGATCTGACCAAATCAATTAAAAAAGTGGTCTATGGTTTCCAGAGTCTAAGCGGCGTTCTGGCCAACCTGCCCCAAGAGGTTAAGCTGACCGCGATCATCTCGGCAACCAACCTGCCGGACTATCTGCAGGAAATGGCGACCAATCTCCGGCAGGCAGCGACGGAACTGAGCCAAGAATCCAACCATAAAATCATTTTTGAAGAAATTTCTCCTGACCCCGGCGCCGGATTAGGACCCCAGAAGATCAAGGAATTATATGACATAGACCCGCTGCCCGTTTCCATCTTCTCCGACCAGACTTTTTATCTGCACCTGCTGATGACAACCGGCGAGAAGAGCGAACCGATCTATCTTGATGGGGAAATGGGCAAGGCCGAAATCCGCCGGGAAGTGGAAGCAGCCCTCAAACGACATTCTTCCGGCTTCATGAAGACGGTCGGTCTCTGGCTGCCGAAAACGGCCGGGCCGCAAATGTCCATGTACCAACCCCAGGCGCCGCAAGGCAACAGCTACCGGATCTTCCAGCAAATCATCCGGGAAAACTATAACCTGCAAGAGGTTGATCTGGCCGATGGCCGGGTGCCTGGGGAGATAGACGTCCTGCTCCTGGTCGCCCCCCAGGACATGACGGCCCTGCAAAAACTGGCGGTGGACCAATATCTGATGCGCGGCGGCGCGGTGGTTGCCCTGGCCGGCAGCTACCAGCTCGACATCACTCCGGAATCCCGCTCTTTAAACATTAAGGAAGTAAAAGAAGGTCTGGCCGAGATCCTTACCCATTACGGAATTAAGATTGAAAAAACCCTGGTCCTCGACCAGAGAAACGAACCATTCCCGGTGCCGGTCAACCGTAACCTGGGTGGTTTCATGGTCCAGGAAATCCAGCTGCTGGACTATCCCTTCTTTGTCGATGTCAGAAGTGACGGCATGGACCGTCAAAGCCCGATTGTCGCCGCCCTGCCGGCGGTCACCATGAACTGGGTTTCGCCCATGACCATCGACCAGGAAAAGAATTCCAGCCGTAAACTAACGACCCTTTTAAAATCAAGCCCCGACTCCTGGCTGCGCGACAGTACCGATATCCAGCCCAATTTCAGCCTCTATCCCAAATTCGGTTTTCCATCCTCCGAGCAGATGGCCAGCCAAATTCTGGCCGTCTCGGTCCAGGGTGAATTCAGCAGTTTCTTTGCCAACCAGCCGGATCCCCGCCTGAGTGAGAACACGGAAATTAAAGATGCAAAAATCGAGGAAACCGAAGTGATGGACGAGGATCTCTCCTCGGATCTACCCGAAGAAAAAGACGATGAGGACCACCGGCAAATGCTTGCCGCCACCCCGATCATCAAAAGATCATCAGCCACCTCCCGACTTACGGTAATCGGCTGTTCGGAATTTATTAACGACACGATTATCTCCATGTCCCAGTCCATGGGCCAGGAGCGTTTCTTAAACGGTCTTTCGTTCCTGCAAAACACGATCGACTGGTCGGTGGCCGATGATGATTTATTGATGATCAGGTCTCGCGGCACCCGTGCCAGACTGCTCAGCCCCCTGACCCGAACAACCCAAACCTTCTGGGAATGGCTGAACTACGGCCTGGCCCTACTGGCCCTGGCCGGGGTCAGCATTTACGGCGCGCTTAAGATCAGACGTGAAAAACCAATGGAACTTGCCGACGAGGAGCATGCAAGATGAACAACCGCAACAAACTATTGGCCGCCCTCATGATCCTGCAGATCATGGTTATCGGTTATATCTATCGACCAGGGAAAATCAGTGCCCCGCCAACCACAGACCTCTTCACCGGCCTCGAAACCGGCGCGGTAAAAAGCCTGGAAATAACCGATGACCAAGGCAAAACACTAACCTTAACCAAAAACCAAAACAACTGGAGCCTGGAACTTGAACCGGGCGTGCCCTTTCCGGCCGACCCCGAGAAGATCGAAGAGCTGCTCAAAAAAGTCGCCACACTAAAATCTACCCGACTTGTCACCCGGACCAAGGCCAGCCATGACCGCCTGGAGGTGGAGGATAATAAATTCAGCCGGCGGCTTAAAATCATCCCGGAAAACTCCGCAGCCACCACCCTTTATCTGGGAACGGCGCCCAATTACCAAACCATCCATCTGCGCAACGGCAACAGTGATAATGTCTATCTGGCCCACGACTTTTCAACCTGGGAGGTAACAACCGATCACGAGTCATGGTGGCAGAACAAATATATTAATCTTTCCCCGGATGAATTAAACAAGGTGGAACTACAAAACAGTCATGGTTCTTTCACTTTAAAAAAGACGGAAAATGTCTGGCACACCGACGTCGGCCAGCTCGCAGCGGCCAAGGTCCAGGATTTTATTGACCAGGCCGGCCAGATCTTGTTGACCGGGGTAGTGCTCAATAAAAATGACTACCCCACCGGAGAACCGTTAACCACCCTGAAGCTGACAACTAAAGAAAATATAATTAAACTGCTGATTTGGGAATTACCGGGAAATGATGGTGAGTATATCATGAAGTCGTCCGCTTCCCCTTTTTATGTCGAGGCCGCATCCTACGGAATCAAGACCTTGCTTGAACAAAAGCTTGCCGACTTGCTGACCACCCCGGTTGACTGATAACATATAAAATTCTGACAAACACCAATCCCTGCAAGACAACAACTAGAAATATTTTTCGCCGACAACTTTACAGATCAGATACAAAGGCAGTTGAGATTTGACCGGCAGGATATATTCCTGATCAAATTTCTTTTCAAAAAAGAGTTTAAGGAGAACAGAGCTGGCAGTTTGATGATCTGCCAGTACTCCAAATTGGACCTTTTTCTCATCATTTTGGACCAGATAGAGGACATGCCCTTTTTTTCTCCACGGGTAAACCCTTTCATGGAGTTTACCGCCCAGTTCATAATTTATATCAATAAAACTTAATGGCGTCGTGTTGAACCGCCCTTCCCCGTTATTGAGATTCACCATGAAATTACCGGTTTTACCCCGGCCCGTTATCATGTCTTTGCCGCTTTGTTCAAATGAATAAACGGGAAGCATCGTATAAGGGGGAGGACCTGACCTGTTGGCCAAATCCCACTTCCCCAGAAAATACCATTTCTCGCCAACCAGTTTATAGTCCAGAAAAAGATAAACCGGCGGACAATCGACGGGAAACAAGAAAGCAAGCAGCTCCTCGATTTCGGCGGGTGTTTTCTGATATTTTTCCTTTAAGATATTTTTGCTAACCTCAACTCCTGCCCCTAATAATTCCTGGAGTCTAGGTCCACCCTGGCCCCAGTCATCGGTCGCACCGGTAAGCACTTTAAAGATCTTGGCCAAACCATTTTGGCCATTGACCGTATAGAATTGGATCCAATTGGCCGATAACCTAAAGTTATCAGTGGCCAAAGGAAAAAATGAAATATAAAGCAGTGACGACGGATGAAAAACACCATCACTGATCGTCTTTCTTTTAGAGTAAAAGACCAGGGGATGGCCATGACCCCATGATGACCAGATCACGCTATCCTCAGGAGTATCTTCCGCCAGATCCCCCATGGCCTCATATAAGCTTGGATCAAGGGCCGGAAGAATAAAATTATACTTCTGCGCTTCAACTATCGGGAACCAACTGAAAAAAAGGATAAAAAAAGCCAAAAAAACAAGCTTCCCCCGATCAGGCAAATATCCGGACTTAAAAAGGGCGACCGCGACAAAACCAAGCCCCAGACCGCACAATGGGGCGACAAAGATATTCAGTCTGGAAACTTCAAAAGACAAGATACTTAAGGCAATCAAGGGGAGTAAAAATATAGACTTTTTCCAGGAGATTAAAGCCAGAAAAACCAGACCGATAATTGAAATGGTATAATTGAAAATACTACCGCCAACTCTAATCGCAACCGCCTGGAAAGAAATCCCCACTTGTTCCAAAACAAATTCCGCCAAAGGCGGAAAGACAGAATTACTTTCTGCGCCCATCACGTATTTTAAGGTATTTAAAATACTATGGTGGATCGTAACTAAAAACTCTCCTTTCCAAATGATCATTCCGAATAAAATTACTGCCAGAACGGGCAGATAACTGAGGAACCTTCTTCTGTTTTCATAAAAAGTCATTAGCAACAGCAACAGCAACACACCCCCGCTCAAGACCATAACCGGGCCGACTGCCTGGTCCCACCACCAGACAAAAAGCAGAAAAGCCAACCCAAATAACGCCAGAAATCTGACTTGCTCATTCTTTGCTTGGCCCGTGTAACTACGAAGGGCAAAAAGAATACAACTCGTCAGAAAGGTAACATTCAGGATATCGGTGTCGCACCAGCCAAGCGATGACCGTTCAATATAAACGGGTGAAAGTACCGCAAAGAAGGCCGCACAGAAACCTGCGATCTTTGCCTCGACCGGACTAATGGTCCTTTTGCGGCCCCAGGGCATTTTAGTATTAATAGCCAGCGTATATCCTAAAAAATAGGTAGGGATCACCAGAAGGATACCAAGAAAAGGGGGGAGAATAACCGCAACCCATTCGAGAGGAAAATCCAGTAAAAAACTTAATCCTGCCAGAAGAACAGACAGTAATGGGGCCGAGGACTGCCTTACTGACCCGGCAGGGAAACAGCGCTGGTCGTCAAACTTTTGCATATCCCCGTGCAGTAAATCACCGGCAATGTCCAGATAATAGTATGAATCGATATTTATTGTGGCGGGTAACGAATATGAGGCAAAAAAGAAATTATCTTTATGCTGGTACCAGTAGCTTAAATTATCAAACCTTACGTAAAATCCGACACTCATAATCAACAAGAGCAAAAAGACTGTGGTTGATTTTTTGGTCAAAATTTTCTCGAAGTTTTGCATTTAGCGGTATATTCCTATCGTTGTTTTAACTCATTCAACTTCATTCCCAACGCCATCTCCCGGCGGGCCTCATCTTGCCGCCCCAGAGTACCATAAGCAACTCCTAAATTATAATGACTCTCCGAGTGCCGTGGTTCCAATTGCACAGCATGCTCCAATAAATCTACCGCCCGGTCGATCTTGCCAAGATTAAAAGCAGCCTTCCCCCAGTTGTTGTAAATTCCGACTTCATCAATTCCCCGCCGAGCCGCATCCTGATATACATCAAAGGCATCCTGATAGCGCTCCGCTATATTATAAGCCCGGCCTAGATAATCATATCCTCGGCTCAAGTTGGGGGATTTTTTTACCACATCAGACCAGAGGCTGATCTCACTGGCCCAGGCCTTATTGCGCTGCCAGGTGCCCAGGCCTAGTAGCACAATCAACACCGCCAAAAAGAGGCGTCGCATAACTTGACGCTCTCTAAAGATTTGAGCCAGGCCGACCACCAGGGCCAGGATCAGCATGGTGGAGGGCAGATAAAGCCGATGCTCAAAGATCAGCTCCAGCGGAATGATGGTTGATTCAATCGCCAGATTGGCCAGAAACCAGAAAAGACCAAAGGACAGTAATTTATGCCGTTTAAACAGGTATGCGGTCAAGACCAGCAGGCCGATGATCCCCAGGAGGGCAAGCAAGGTCTGAGGCGGCACCAGCAGGGAGTGAGAAATCTGATAATCGTAGGCCAGATTCAGCCGGGAAGGCAGAGGCAGCAAGATCAGGCTCAGATAATGAAAGATGATTCTGCTCTCGGTTAACAGCCGCTCCAACATAGTGAAATCCCTGCCCCCAAAACCATGAGTAATCGCGGTAAATGGATTTGTGCCCAGATAAAGCCAACCGACTACAAATAAGACAGTAAAGGTTATGAGCAGGGCCGGGATTATTTTTTTGTAATCAGGTTTTACCGTCTGCTCCCGCAGAAAATAAAATTCATAGGCCGGAATAATCAACACCAGCATGGCGCTGTTTTCCTTGCTGAGCATGGCCGCCAGGCCGCAAAGCAGACTACCGGTCCACCAGAGATATGAGCGGAGTGGAAAAAAGGGGAAAATGATGGCAGCCGGCGCGAAATGGTTTTGTTTTTCTGGTAATAAGCGATTAGCCAGAAAGACAAGACGGCCCCGAACATAACAAAGCAGGGCGGCCAGATAAAAAAAGGCGGCCATACTGGTCATCCGCTGGACCAGATAGGTCACGGCATTGGTCTGCAACGGATGGACCGCCCAGAGCAGTGCGGCGACTAACGAAAGTTCAACCGCCACCCGGGGTTTAAAGCCGATCTGAGGTAAAGTCAGAGTGGTAAAGGAGAAACCATAGAATAAATAGGCGGTCAACAGATGAACCGCCAGATTAACCAGGTGATAGCCAAAAACCTCATAGCCATGAAAATAATAATTGAGGCCGAAACTCAAGTTCGGCAACCAGCGCTTAGCGCAAACTCCTTCCGCCGCTGCCCGCTGCATACTTTTCCAGGTAAGAGCGGTCATCTGCATGGTGGACTTATCAACAATATTAACTAAATCATCAAAAACAAACGGTGAAAAAAGTGAATTACTGTAAGCAACACCGGTGACCACCGCCAATATTAATAAAAATACCAGGTGCCCGACCCAGGCAGGACAACTGTTTTTTAAAGAATCTACCGGCATTAATATTTATCTCACTTCATGAATTTCTCAAACTTCATAATCAACGATTCATTTCTGTCCAGAATCATTTAATAAACCAGACTTTCATTCTTTTTTGAAGTCCAAAAATATTGGCATAACCATAAAGGTCCCCGCCACATTACAAAGTACTAAATACTTCAAAAGGTCGCTTACGCCTCCAAAAATCAAAAATATATATTACCAGAACAAGGCAAGTCAATCGCAATTCTATTCGCAGCACACTTTGATTGAAAGGATTTCCATAAAAAATCACCGTTTCTCAATTTGTTAACAGTCTTTGCATCCAACTGATCAACTAAAAGTATCTTTGACAAAGAAATATTTACATGCTAGATTCTGCAAGTCTTAAATAAGGTTTTGCCTGCTTATGCTGCTTTTTCTTGACTTCGCACTTACGAGATTCCGACAGGCAAACAACTGATATATTTACAATTATAGTTTCACCAAAAATAAATATACGTCTTACAAAAATAGCGGCTATTTCATAAATTTACGAGATACCGGCCAAGACAATAACGCATCAAAGGGGGGGAAACTTTGGGCAACAGATTACATTTGTCGGCATTGGTGGTTGGCATTATTTCATTTCTTTTGTTCCTTAACGGTACCGGTGAAGCAAATTCTTTTCCTTTCCGGGCGGTTAATCCCGGCGATCCTCTGCCTACCGTCACCCTGACCGAATATAAGTCCAGTCAGCAAATGACCCTGGAACAGCTACGCAACAACAACGCGATGCTGGTCTTCTGGGGGGCCGATATTCCTACCAAGAAAAAACGTTCAATCGACACCCTCAAAGTCATCAAAAAACTCTCTCCTTTTTTAAAAGATAAAAAAATACAACTACTGAGCATAGATATTCAAAATGACGGCCCCGAGGTTATTGACGAAGTGCTGGCCGCCGCCGAATTTTCGATGCCGGTATATCTGGATCCTGACCGTAAAGCCTACGGTGAACTAGGCATTTTTGTCATGCCTTCGATCATGCTGGTCGACCTACAGGGCAAGGTCGTGGCCGGCATGGGTTACAGCCGTGACCTTCCCAAAAGACTGAAAGGCGAAATCGAGGTTATGCTGGGCGAAAAAACCCGCGCCCAGGTCGAAGAGGAGCTACGCCCTCAAATGGTCGAAAAATCCAAGGAAGAAAAAGACGCCAAACGCCACATGCATATGGGCCTGACCATGATCCAGCGGGGCCAGCCGGACGCGGCGATTATCGAATTTAATAAAGCGGTCGAATTTGAACCGAATATGTCCGAAGCCCACGAGCAACTGGGTTGCCTTTATATTGACATCGATAAAATTGATTTAGCCAAAGAATCTCTGGCCAAAAGTCTGAAACTCAACCCGGACTCACTAGACGGTCAGATTTGCCGGGCCCGAGTCAAAGCCAAAGAAGGCAACCCGGGCGAAGCGATTGACGATCTCAAATTTCTAATGCTGCGCAGCTCAAGGGATGCCAACCTGCATTATATCCTGGCCACCCTGCTTGAAGAACAAAAACAAATCGATGACGCCGCCAAGGAATATCGTAGCGCCTACGAACTACTTTTCAAAAAATCCATGCTTAAATAACGGAGGCGATCCTTGACCGAGCAAACTCCAAATCAAAAAACAATATCAACCAGGATCATCTTCAACCTGACAGTCCTGGCCTTTTTTCTGATGCCACTTACCGGTTTCACTATTTCAGCCACGGCCGGTGAAATATCAGTCCTGGCTCCAAAAAGCGATGGCGAAATCTATTCCAGAAATCCCGTGGTGCACGTGGTCCTGAAATTAACGGAATCGGGTGACCTGACCAAGGTTTCGATGAAATCTGCCGATGGCCGCAGTTTTGATCCGATCGGCAAATGGGAAAAGGACGGCAATCATTACGTCCACTACAAACTTCCCCTGCAAAAAGGCGGCAACAAATTCAACATTGCGCCGGTAAACCGGGAGCTTGACTTCCGATTTAAACCGCTGCGCTCCCTGTTAAACGTTGACTTTTCCAGCACATCTACCTACCTGTTTCACCGCGAGACCACCAGTCCCAAAGAGTGTAACATCTGCCACGACAACAAACTACCGACCGAGGCCCAGGTAGATCGCGCCCTCTACGGCCAGCTTTCTACCACCTGCTACTCATGTCACAGCTCGACCGTGCTGGAATCGAAATGGCGCCACAGTCCATCCGCCAACCTCTTCTGTCTTTCCTGCCATCAATCAGACAAAAGCAAAGAAGAAAAGGTCGTCATCCCCACCGGCAGGATTGAGTCACTCTGCTTTCGCTGTCATGTCAACGAAAGAGCCTGGAGCAGCATGTCTCATATTCACGGGCCGGTCGGCACCGGAGACTGCACGATCTGCCATGACCCCCATGGCGAACGAAACCAATACCAGTTATGGACCGACGGCAAAAGCAAAATCTGCGTGGCCTGCCACGCCGATAAAAAGAAATACATTCAAACAGACACCCCGCGGGCAAACATACACGGAATCCTGAATGCCCAGGGTTGCGTGGCCTGCCACAGCCCGCACGCCACCAATAATCGTTTTCAGTTGTATGAACCGATTAACAAATTATGCACCAGTTGTCATGGCGCCCTGGAAGGCATGGACTACGACCACCCGGTGCAGAAACACCCCCTTTCCGGACCAAAAGATCCGCGCCGTGAAGGTTCGCCCTTTACCTGTACCAGTTGTCATAATCCCCACGGCTCAACCTACAAGTATTTACTGATCGAAGACATTCGGGGCGGCCAAATCTGCCTATTGTGTCATAGTGGTGGAGATCGCGGGAAAATGAAGTTCTAGCCAATTCACGCAAAGAGCAAAATACAAAATGTCAGTAACTTTATTACATATACATACAAAATCAGGCCCTTTGGCCTTGCTCCGGAAATCAACCGTGCAGCTCTGCATCCTGAGTGCCTTTCTTACGGCCGTCATCTGCCCGTCAATTGTCCTGGCGCTTGACGACCAGGTCCCGATCCGGATGGTGACGATCTTAAAAATCGATGATCAGGGATTGCCAATTAATATCCCGACTGACGTATTCTACGATTACACTACAAAAGAAACCTATGTCGTTAGTTCCACCGGTCGCATAACCATCTACGGGGACGATTATTTCCCGGAGATCTCTCTAGGCCAAGGCCGCAATATCACTAACCCTTCTGGGATCTTTGTTGACAAAAAAGGTTCTATTTATCTTTGCCAGGGAACAGGACAAGTAGGTTCCAGCGTTAAAAATCCCAAAAATCGTCCACGAATCACGATCCTGAATGCCGCATTTTTTCTGGAAAAAGAAATCTTCTTCGATCAAATTCCTGAGGTTCTTTCCTTTAATCCATCCCGCGTTGCGGTAAACCAACAAGGAAATATTTATATATGTGGGATCTTACTTGCTAAGCAGGAAAACACAAAGGGCGTTCTGGTTCTTGACCCCAATGGCAAATTTCTTAATTGGATAACCCCCACCGACATTGTCTACCGCGCGCCAAAAGCTGAAAAAGCTTCGGAACCAAAGGCTCCGACCCCCGAGGCCAATATCACCCCGGAAGATCAAACCGCCCAGGAAATTGCCGCTGAACTGGCCAATTTGCCGGCAGAGTTTCTACCCACCGCCAAGGAATCAGATCAACCTCTTGGCATAAAAGAGCAAAAACTGCCGGTCTTCGTGAACGATGTGGTCATTGATCAAAAAGGACGTATTTATCTGCTAAGCACCGAAACCAGCCGGATCTATGTTTATAATGATAAACACGAGTTTCTCCTCGCCTTTGGCGAGAAAGGAGGTGCGACAGGAAAACTGAGCACCCCTCTAGCCCTGGGAATTGATGAAGTCCACCAGGCGATTTACGTGGTAGACTATATGCGCCACACCATAATTTGTTATGATTATTTAACCGGCAAATATATCTTCGAGTTCGGAGGCCAAGGTAGCGGTCCGCTCTGGTTCAATTACCCGAACAATATTGCCGTCGGCCAAAAAGGGAACGTCATCGTCGCCGACCTGTTTAACCGCCGGGTACAGGTAATTGACCCGAACATGGGAACCAGGCGTCCGGTTTTAAGCCCGGCCCTGCCCCAGGTTTCGGAAATCAGCCCACCGGAAGAGCCGCTGGCTGAAACGGCTTTGGTGCCGACCGTAGCCAACACCGAAGCCGCCCAGATTACGGCGGTCAGTCCGCCGACTCCGGCCAAACCGGTTAAACCTCCTCACCTGGCCGGCCCGGTCCTGACCCAAATTAAATTCATCGCAGAAAGCACCGAATTACCAGGTGAGATAATCAAAATCGGACCCAAACAGATCGAACCACCGAAAAAAAAAATGACCCTCCTGACCCCGCCGCTCGTTAATCCTCCGCAAGTAATTGTCGCCGTCCCGGAAATTGGCGCGACCATCACCTTTCCCGCCGGCAAATCAGGTTACCTGACGCTCCTGGCTTCGCTCGGGGTCTACGGACCAGTCGCCGCCCTGGGACTGTTGGGCGGCTGGTTTCTCTATCATAATAATTAAACGCCGACCCGCAACGAAGTAAATTTCCAAACCATCGCTAAATCACTTCACCTGCCGATAGTAATCGACTGAAAATTCTTCCCGGCTGAGAAAAATCAGCATGCCCCTTCAATATCGGGACTAAAATAAAAATGAAGATCCACAAGTCTGAAAATTTAATTCATCTGTTTTTACTGCCGGCCTTAGTCCTGCTCATCTTAACAACTCTGACCTATGCCAACTCTTTTCAGACTCCGTTCAGCTTTGATGATGAACAAAATATTACCGAGAATCACGCCCTGCGGATCAATAAATTATCTTGGAACTCTTTGCACCAACTAACGACCAGGAGCCCACTTAAACACCGCTGGTTGCCGAACTTGAGTTTCGGCCTCAACTATTATTTTCATGGCTACGAAGTTTTTGGTTATCACCTGGTCAATCTCGCGATCCATTTACTGACCGCCTTTCTGCTCTATGGCCTTTCTTTTACCACCTTAATCTTACCTCAGATCGACTTTAAACCCCGGGCGGCGATGGAACTCTCGTTAATTGCCGCTCTGCTCTGGGCGGTCCATCCGCTGCAGACCAATGCCGTAACCTATCTGGTCCAGCGGATGACCAGTATGGCCGCCTTTTTTTATCTGGCCGCCCTGCTCTGTTATGTCCGAGGGCGCCTTGCCTTTCTTGCTTGTCGGTCATTACCAGAAAAACAAAAACATCCCTTCCCGGTTGCCACCTTTTTCCCCATCCGCTCATATCTCTGGTGGACCGGCAGCCTGCTCTGCGGCCTGGCGGCCATGCTCAGCAAGGAAAACAGCGCCATGCTGGTTCTGATCATTCCGGCCTATGAGTTTTATTTTCTTCGAAACCAGGCAAAAAAAACTGATTATAAAATAATAGTCCCGTCCCTGCTCATCACTTTTGTTGTCTTATATGTAGTCGGTTGGCTTTACCTGGGCACAAATCCATTTACCGCGATTACTCATGGTTTCGGGGGCAGGGATTTCACTATGCTGGAGCGGCTGTTAACCGAGAGCAGAATCATCTTTCATTATCTGGGCCTGATCTTACTGCCCCTACCTTCCCGTCTGAATCTGGCCTACGATTACCAGATTTCTCACTCCCTGCTGGCGCCGCCCCAGACCTTACTGGCCCTCCTGGGGATCATCGGCCTACTGGTCTTAACCGCATACCTGTTTAAGCGGCATAAACTTCTGTCCTTCGGTCTTTTCTGGTTTCTGGCCAATCTGGCCATTGAGTCAACCATCCTTCCGTTGGAGTTGATCTTTGAACATCGGCTTTATCTGCCTTCCACTATGCTGATCCTGGCCGGAGTGGTCGGACTGGCCCAGATTTTTGCCCAACGTCAAATCTTGCGGCGTCTCTTTTTTGCACTGGTGATCATGTTTCTTTGCCTGGGCACCTGGCAGCGTAATAAGGTCTGGGCCAGTGAGATCAGCCTCTGGTCGGATGTGGTAAAAAAATCCCCCAACCTGGGCCGGGGATATGCCAATCTGGGCCGGGCCCATGAGATGGCCGGCAATCACCTCAAGGCAATCTCCATCCTGCGCGAGGCGATCAGGCTTGACCACAAAAATGGCACGCCCTGGCTTAATCTGGGTCGGTCCTATGAAAGACTTAACCTTTTGACCGAGGCCAAAAACTGCTTTGAACAGGCGCTGGGTCACCCCAATGTGTCGCCGGCCAAAATTCACAACAACCTGGCGATAATTTACATAAAATTAGACGACCTGCCCCGGGCCCTGACCGAGGCGGCCGCCGCGATCCAGTTCGACCCTTTACTGGTTGATCCCTGGCTTAATCAGGGGGTGGTTTTTGGCCTGCTTGGTCGCCACCAACTGGCGGAAAAATCATTCCGTCAAGGGCTCAATCTTGACCCGCGCGATGGTCGGCTCTATCAAAGGCTGGCCTTTGCCCTGGCCGGCCAAAATCAAATTCCGGCCGCGATCGCCGCCCTGGACCAGGCCCTGATCTGCAACAATATGGATATGGGCCGCGAGGCGATGACCCGATACCGACAACAATTATTGCGCAAAATACAATAATAACAAATCAAACCCCGGAGATTTACCCTAACCGATGAAAAATATTCCTTTAAACGAAAGAATTATCTTTGCCCTGGATTTTGCCCAGGCCGAAACTGCTCTGGACTGGGTGGCAAGGCTAGATGCCCAAATCAAATTTTTCAAGGTCGGCCTGCAGCTCTTTCTGGCCGGCGGTTTTCCGGTAATTGACGCAATCATCAGACGCGGCAACAAGGTGATGGTCGACCTCAAATTTTTTGATATTCCGGAAACAGTCCACCTTGCGGTCCAGCAGCTTACCGAACGTGGCATCACCTTCGCCACTGTGCACGGCAACGAACCGATGATTGCCGCCGCCCTCCGCGACCGCAAAGAGCTGCAGATTCTGGCGGTGACCGTCCTCACCAGCTTTGACCAAAACGATCTGCGCCGGATGGGAATCACCATTCCCCTGACCGAACTGGTACTGGAAAGGGCCCGCCAGGCCCTGGCATTAGGCAGTGACGGGATTGTGGCCTCGGCCCAGGAGGCGGCCATGCTCCGCCGCCATCTGGGCACCGATTTCACCATTGTCACTCCAGGAGTGCGCCCGGCCGGCAGCGCCCGGGCCGATCAGGTCCGGGTGACCACTGCCCGCCAGGCCATAATCAACGGAGCTGATCATCTGGTGATCGGCCGACCGATCAAAAACGACCCGCAGCCCCAAAAATTAGTTGCTACCCTGCTCCAGGAAATCTCGAAAGCTTTGCTCGATAAATTAAATGGAGAAAATATCTAAAATATCATTCAAAATTCATATTTATCTGACCGGACCTATGCCTTGGGGCTCATAAAATCATGGGACATCACAGTTTACACGATTTGGTGATTTCAAGTTGACATCGCCAAATGCTTATGATATTATTTGTAGTACAAGGTTAAAAAAATGTTGGTGCATAATGCGCCCCAAATGAAGTGTATTGATTGACGCCGTAAACAAATGATATACCAGGGGCCGGAGAAATACCGTTCCGACATGTTAAAAAGAGTATTAAAAGGGGAAGTCCTTAATTGAGGACAAAATACAATCAAAATTAGGAGGAAAGAAGAATGATTACAGTAAAAAGAACAATCATCGCTGCCCTTGCAACTGCGGCCCTGGCATTGCCAGCCACCGTTTTTGCCTTGGGTGGACCATGCAGCGGCTGTCACACCATGCACAACAGCCAGGACGGAGCATCAGTCGGTGGGGTTGCTTATACCACCGGTAACAACCAGCTGTTATTGGCCAATAACTGCGTTGGTTGCCATGCGCATAACGCGGACCCAAACACCGCCACTGGTTACTCAAGTGGCGCAAACGGCCCAGCAGCACCACAGGTTAACGACATTGCAAATCCATTGGCCGGTGGCTATTTTTCAAATACTTCAAATCAAACTCACAATGTGGCCGATCTAATTGCCGTTAGTAAACAGTCCAATGACGGCACTTTGACCGTTTCACCAGGTGGAGCTGTTGCTGCAAATACTCTGTCCTGTAGTGGCGCTCTCGGTTGTCATAATGCAGTTGGCGCTCATCATTCCAACGCAAATACTGTATTAAATACCGTTGGCACAACAAACGGTGGCAGCTACCGCTTCCTTGAAGTACAAGGTTCCGCAGTATTTGTCGACGGCACTGAAGGCATTAACTACGGATACGATGCAGCCGAAGTTGTCGGCTCTAGTCGTTATTCAGCTGATATAACTAACGGTATGGGCGCAGCCGTTTGCGGCGTATGTCACGGCAATTTCCATGGCTCGTCAAACCAATTGAGTGTCGCTGGTGCTGGATCTGCTCAGATCTGGAAGCGGCATCCAACCGATATCCCAGTAAATGCCAACCTGACTGGTGAAGCATATAATGACGCCAATGGTGGCGTTTATAACCCAGCCATTCCTCTGGGCGAAATGACCAACACCAACACCACGACCGGTCAGGTAATCTGTCTCAGCTGCCATATGTCCCATGGTTCAGCCTACCCGGATCTCCTGCGTTGGAATCTTGCTAACATGAACGCCGGAACCACTCTTGCTGCATTTCCAGGTGATGATACAGTCGGTTCTGCTGAGGCTGGTTGCTTTATCTGTCATACCTCAAAATAATAGTAACTTCATCTAAGGTGATTCCCGGCAAACCAGATATTGGGTTCGCCGGGAATGCCTGAGAAACAAAAAAAGCGCTGACCGATTTTCGGTTCAGCGCTTTTTTTGTTGATTTATCAACAAGACCATCCATTTTTACCCGATTCTCGTTCCAGAAGAATTTCCCCAGGCAGACAAATAATTAAGAAGCACTCTACATCCCATCTAATCATGCTTGAAGCATGATTAGATGGGATGTATGTCCAACAGGGCAGGGCGGATTTTGCCGTAAAATGACAAAGCAGTTATCAACCGTTTTTTCCTTTCTCCTTGACAACTTATGGGCATCATTGTAGTTATTTGGGTTGGTTTTACATGTCAGGTTGTTCGGATTCCAGTCGAATCCGGCTCCCCCAAGAAAACACATTTAACTTAATGATAAATTGCCCGAAAATTAAACCGTAAAATCTGCAAGGAGAAATGACCATGATGGGGAAGAAAAGGATGAGATGTCATGATATCCGGCTACTATTGCTTCTGTTTATATCCGTCGTTAACGGCGCTTTAATCTTTAGCCGGCCGGCTCTGGCCGCCGACCCGGCCATCCGAATAGTCTCCCCGCCAGACGCCGTGTGGGTAACCGAAAAAAACCTGTTTCTGGCCGGCACCGTCCAGGGGATCAAAATAGATAACATTGAGCTCAAGGGAGTGGACACCAAGCTCAAAAATGACCGGGCCACAGTTAATGAAGGCGGAGTTTTCGGCGCGCCGGTCAGCTTAAAAAATGGGCTGAACACGATAAAAATAGGCAGCGACAAGCTGCAGACCTCGGTGCGGGTCTTTTACACCCCGGACCAGAAGAAAAATGCGCCGCCCAAGGATTTTAAAAGATTTTATGTTCACCAGAAACCCTCAACCCTTAATTGCCAGGATTGCCATCGATTAAAGAAGGGGGAATACGATTTTAAAAAAATAATCCCGGCCCGGGCCGACTGCACCACCGGGGAATGTCATACCGATAAAGGCAAGGCCAAACATGTCCACGGTCCGGTCGGGGCTGGCGTCTGCATCTCTTGCCACAGCCCGCACGGCACCTTTGAAGCAAAGGCCCTGCAGCGCACCGGCGGCGATCTTTGTCTGGTCTGTCACCAAGCCAAAAAAGAAGAATTTAACCAAGAGGTTATCCACGCCCCGGTCGAAGAAGGTTGCACCGACTGTCATGATCCCCATCAATCAAATATGCGCTTCCAGTTAAAAGCGGAAGGTGAGGCGATCAGCGCCTTGTGTTTCAACTGCCATGAAGACGGGATTTTTACCAAAAAACATCAGCATGGCCCGGTGGGCAGCGGCATGTGCATCGCCTGTCACCAGCCCCACTCTTCGGCCAATGCCAGTCTACTGATCGCGCCAACCAAGGACGGCCAACTTTGTTTTGAATGCCATGAAGACCGCAAGGCTGAATTCACCATGGAGAATATCCACGCCCCGGTCCAGGAAGATTGCAACAAGTGCCATGACCCGCACAGTTCCGACGCCCCTTACCAACTGCACGAAGAGGGAGGGAAACTTTGCGCCTCCTGCCATGAAGAGGCGACTCCCGAGATCTATACGGCGATCAACACCGCCAAAGTTAAACATCCGCCGGTAGACGAAGGTAAATGTGTCGCCTGTCACCGGCCCCATTCCTCCAATTACGGGTCGCTACTCAAGGATTCCATGGAGAAGCTCTGCCTCTCCTGCCATACCGACCTCGGCGATATTATTGCCGACAGCCAGAATCGGCACGGTCCGGTTCAGACCGGTGACTGCGCCGCCTGTCATAACGTGCACGGTTCACAGTTTTCCAAACTGCTGGCCCGCTATTTCCCGATGGAATTTTACAGTCCCTATGAACCGGAAAACTATGACTTGTGTTTTGGCTGTCACAACAAGGACATCGCCAAAACCAAACTGACCACGACCCTGACCAACTTCAGAGACGGCAACTATAACCTGCACTACTTTCACGTTAACATGAAAAAAGGCCGGACCTGCACCTCATGTCATGATGCCCATGCCAGCAACCAGGGCAAGCATGTTCGTTATGAGGTACCGTTCGGGGCCTGGTCGTACCCGATCAGCTTTACCAAGAGTAAGGTAGGCGGGACGTGTGTGGTCGGCTGCCACGCTCCCAAGACCTATGACCGGAACAACCCGCAGATCAAGCACAGTCGCTGATCGACGAATAATCGCACCGCCGCCCGCCGGGGGAATATCCCGGCGGGCGGCGGTGCACATGTACATTATGGACTTTGCATGCAGTTGAAATAATATCTGGTTACCATCTAATTTGGGCTTACTGTAGAGACGAAACCTTGCAAGTCTTTGCAAGAAGCACCCCGCAAGGGGTATAAACTTTGTGACGTGGCAATCTTATAACGCTGACTCTAAGCATAGGTTGTGGCGAAATCATTTTGCATGCTTTACGTTGTCTACAGATAACACAGAGTTGGATAACCTTTTTTATGGCTAAAAATTAGTGTTAATCAAAAAATAATATGTAATTAAGTAAACCTGAACTAAACGTGTTAGATGATTTTTTACATTCATAAGGAAGTACCCTGGGGGGGGTACGTCGGTTGACAAATTATCACGCGCCTCTTGTTAAGTGGATTGGCGGACAACCGGGAAGTATATTATCCAGCTGATGAAAACACAAATCATTAAAAGATATTACCTTCTGGCGCTGGGCATGATCTTTGTCCTACTTATTCCGAACCCGGCACCGGCGGTCAATCTCAACTTTAACGGTAACTGGAATATTGATGAGGATGACAATGATAATTTCATCCAATCATACCGCCAGTCATATAGCGCATCGTTTGAACAGCCGGTCACTGACTTAATGAATGTCCAGGAAAATATACGTTATAGCATCACCTGGATCGAAAACGGCGCAACCACCAAAAATTTATCACCAAACTTATCCATGAATCTTCAAAACTACCTGTTTGACCTTGATCTTAGCGGATCAATAACGGAAATTGATAACAGTATCTCAGGATATAGCAAATCCACTTCCTGGGACAGCTATTTGACCAGCGCCTGGAAGAATGAATTAGCCCCTAACCTTACTGCCTCCTTCGGCCAAAATTCCAGCGGCCGGTTCCAGGAATTAGAACAGACTAATGCCGGCGGCACCCTTAACTGGAACCTGATTTTAGCCAAGATATATTTAAGCGGCAACTGGCGACAAATAGATAATACAATGATCAGCAACGATGATGAGATATCCACAAATTATTCAGCCCGAATCTCGGCCGCCCATTTATTCTGGAACAATCGCCTCAATACATCATTTTCTTATCAACAGCAAAACAGTCAAAGTGACAAGGATTCTCTGATTACCAGTAGTGGCTTTGCCTTGCTGAACAAGCCGATTTCCCAAATAAGATGGAGCATTGACGACAACCCTGAGAGCAGTGATGGTTCTACTTTTACCGATGTTACCGTTGCCATGACCAACCAGGATCTGCTGACCCCGGCAATCACCCTCCCGCCAGCGGGGATCGACTATAATATCGATCTGAAAACAAATCTGGCCGAAGTCGATATGATTTACCTTTATACGGATGTGGACATCAGCGTCGCCATGCCAAATAATTTTAATTGGCAGTTGTGGTCAAGCACTGACGGCATCAACTTTGCGCAAGAGACTCTTGATGCCAATACCGTAATCTATAACACCGATCCGATAAACAATACCTATCGTTTTGAGATTCCAGTCCAGAAGCAGCAACAAATCTATCTCAAACTTGTTTTGCTGGACTACCCCGGGGCTGGAACAATCAACTTTACCGAAATTGAGGCCTTTGATCAGATAACCGGCACCATCGGGACTATTGTTCCAACTTCCTCCGAGAATCTCCAAAACCAGACCAATGCCTCCCTTGGCTTGCAACTGACAGAAACAGTTAGCCTAAACTACAATCTGACGATGAGCCAGACCGAATCTCAACCAACAGAGACAAGTGTAGAGACCCGGAACCAAAGCGGATCCATTGCCTGGCGGCCAACCACTAAATTCAAAACCCAAATTAACGTAAACGACTCCTGGCGTAAAAACACAGATCATACCGAAACCAATATCAAATCCTATACCGAAACCAATATCAAATCCTATGGCTTGGGATTAAATTCAGAGTTGCTACCTACTCTTGACCTTGGTCTAAACGGCTCAGTCAATGACAATTACACGAATAACGAGAAAACCTCCCAGAATTATAGTTTCGCAGCAAACATCACCGCCCAGCTTTATCCTGACCTTTCTTCCCAGCTCCGGGCAACTCATACCACAACTAAACCGGAAGACGACAGCAAAGAGAACAAACAATTGACAACCATACTTTATTTTTCGGCCCGCCTTAATCCACAAATAACCACCTCCTTTTCCGGCGAATACACTAATAACCAAAGCACAACTACAACCGACACCTATAAAACATCAATCAACATGGGCTGGCGGGTTTCCGACCTTCTTTCCCTGGCCTTCTCTGGACAAAAAACTTGGGGCGAAAGTAAACGGGAAACCAGCAACCTCAGTTTGGTACTGGCCATAACCCCGAAAATTCAAGGGAGTATGAGCTATTCAATAACGCATGCAACCGTCAACACCCATTCGGGGGATGTTAACTTGCGTTGGACCGTTAGTTCCAATATTTTCATGCAATTCATCGGCAACTACATCAAGAACGATTTGCAAGAAGATATAATTTTGAAAAGTGTTTTAACAGCAAGATTTTCGACCTATTAACCGCGGCTTCGTTTGTATGACCAGAGAAGTCGATTAACCGTAAATCAAAAGGATAAAGGGGTACCAGGCATGCGAAAGTGCTCTATTGTGCTGCTCATAGCAATGTTTACTTTATTAATCGGAGGTTGCAGCGGGAAATTCTCTTCTCAATCATTTTTACGGGAAGACGTGGATCTGGACCTGATAAACCGGCTGGTGGTTCTGCCTTTTGAAAACCATACCGATGACAAATATGCCGCCCAGCGGGTCAGGGACGTCGCTATTACCCAGGTCCTGGCCATGGGGATATCCGATGTCGTTGATATGGGTATCGTAGATAGCGTCATGATGGAAGAAGTAATTGACCCAGGCAAGCCCATTGACCTGCTTAACCTCAAGCGTCTGGCCCAGAGACTGAACGTAGAGGCTTTTTTATTGGGTTCAATCGATGAATCGGGTGAAGTACGCAAAGGGACTATCGCCTTTCCGGACCTGGCGGTAACCCTTAGACTGGTAGATTCCAAATCATCGGTTGTTATCTGGCAATCCAGCGCCAGGTGGAGCGCCGATTCAATGGCAGGTCGCCTTTTCGGCCTGGCGCCGACCGACAAATTTCATATTACCCTTAAGTTAATGAAAAAGATGCTGTCAACTATTCCAGCCAAAAAATAATTATGAATAGTTAAAAGTGAATTGATAAAGACAATTTAAATATCCAAAGGGCTATCTGCTGTAATGAACTGATATTTTGTGGTATAATAACACGAGGTATCAACTGTGAAGTTATAGACTCCAGGTAAACGACAGACTTCGAGCAACACAGAAAACAGTCAAATCAGATAACGCCATAACTTTTCAACTTGTCACTATTCACTTTTATTTTCCGGGTTTCGTGGAGAAAGAGGTAAGGCTTATGTTTACTAAATATTTATTTTATTGCAGTCTCATCCTCTATTTTTTGGTTAATGTTTCGATCAGTCAAGCCATGACCGTGGCCATTATCCCCATTGAAGACCTGAGCCAGGGTTCAAACGGGATCAATAAGGAAGTAACCGATTATCTTGCCTGGGAACTATCGGAAAAAGGACTTGATGTGATCAGTAATGAAAACGTCGAGGCCTTTATGGTCAGAAACAGGATGCGCTGGCTTGGCTTTCTCGACACCAAGCACATTATTAAGGCTAAAGATGAGCTCGGAGCTGACTTAGTGCTTTTCGGCACTATAACCCTGGGCCAGAACCTTAAAGACCCTTCCTTGGGACTTACCCTTTACCTGGCAAGATCAGACGACAGCAGGACTTTATGGTCCGCTTCAGGTGGCCTATGCCAGGACGACATAATTAGCCTGCTTGGAATTGGCGATAGTGGCCCGCCAGAAGGACTAGTACCCCTTCTGGCCCAAAGAGTTTTGGAAGATTGGCCTGATGAACTTGAGTTTATCGTCAGCCAACAACCACCACTGGAAATCGAATACGTAGACCTGCGTCCCTCCCATGTCCGTCGTGGCGACCAGGTTTCATGCTCAGTCAGCCTGCGCACCAAATGGTCGGAAACGGATATGCCTCGTCTCTTTTTCAAGGTGGGAGGCCGGGTCCACCTGGCACGTCAATCACCAGACGGATACTCTTACGAATCCAACTGGGTCGTCTCCGACCGAGATGGCCGCTACCCGGTAACTATGGTTGTCGATTGGCCATCAGGTAATAAAAAAGTGACTTTTCTGGGGGCCTACAATGTTGACAGTGCACCACCTAAACTGGTGCTGGAACTTAAAGGAGTCCGTCTAGAAGGAACCGTGGCCTTTCGGGACCAGGTTATTATTCTTCCCCACATGATCAAACGTGAGCCAGTGGCCCGTTGGAAAATAACCATTGAAGATGAGGCAGGCGAAGAACAGATGAGCCGAAGCGGTTACGGAAATCTGCCCCGGCAGTTTGTCTGGAACGGACGCAAAAAAAGCGGCTGGCTATCAGAAGAAGGAATATACGAAATTATGCTCCAGGTCTGGGATCGCGCAGAGAATTTGTCGGTGACATCGCAACAGGTCGCAATTGCCCGCACCCCGCCAGCTATGGTGCTGGAAGCAAAAAATCTTGGGAGGGACATGATTGTTGACTTAAACCACGAGGGACAGGTGCCCATCGCATTCTGGCGCATGGAGGTCCGCGGCGAAAACGGAGAAATAATAAAAGTAGCGGAAGGTGATAATTTACCTTTTAGAATGGATATCCAGCTTCCCAATAACGTAATCAAGGTCGCCAAAGATAATAGCCAAAATATTGTTAAAGTGGCGGAAAACAGTGGGCCAAACATTGTCAAAGTAGCGGAAAATGAGGACTATTCAATCCAGACTGATATTATCGATCCACTGGCTGGTGAAACCAGAAAAGTTGAATGCATCATTTTGATGCGTGATGTCCTAGGCAACCAATCAAGGCAGGTAATTAAAGATATCCAGTCATTAGTTGCGCCTGAAGTAAAAGAAGGTGAAAAGACAAGTTCCGGTCCGGCTTGGCTAGATGAATTTTAATGGCTTTAACCCCGGTAATAAAAAATACCTACTTCCAGCTTAACACAAAAGTACTGATAAAATTTATAATCAGTTAATTTAACCAACGTTTAATTTGATGAAAAAATTTAAAATTAATAATTATTGGCGGCAATTAATACTAATTACCTTACTCCATATGATTGCCACCGGTTGCTCTTTCAAGGAGTCACCAACCGTTTTGCAACTTGCCGCTTTACCGGATGAAGGACAGATCTGCCAGATAACCGTATTGCCGTTCATCAATCAAACAGAAAGCAAAACCGCAGACACCCTGTTTTACCGGATCTTCACCTCAGAGCTTTTGTCCACCGGTAATTATTTAATCTCTCAGGAAGGTGATGTTCGCAAAATATTAAGACAAATGAGAGTATTTATCGGACAACAAACTTCTCTCGAACAAGTAAGATCGTTAGGAGGACGGTTAGGCTCAAAAATTGTGGTCAGCGGGACTATTATTGAAATGAGTGGTAACGATGAGCAACGAGGTCGACAACCTGTTTCCCTGGCCGTCATTCTCCGGATAATCGAAACCGATTCCGGTCGGACCTTATGGAGTACCTACCATCGAAGGGAAGCAAAGCAATACCAGAAATTTCTTCATTTCGGCAAAATAAATACCATAGCAGAACTGTCAAAAGTTGTTTCACAGGAAATCATTACAGCTTGGATTAATAAAGGATTAAAAATATGCGTTGGAAAATAATTAAACCGATCTCTTTTTGCCTGTTAATAATATTATTGTCCGGCCATAATGCCAGCGCATGGTTTGGGCAGGAAAAACCTTTAGCCTCGATCAACGGCCAGGACCTTACGGCCGATGATTTCCGCCATTGGTGGCAAAACTGGAAGGAAAAAGAGACCCCTTTCCCCGAAACCCCAGACTCATTCATCGAGTGGAACCTGATGGTCAACCAGGCTAAGGAAAGAGAATTATACAATCTTCCATCCTACCAAAGAAAATTAAAGATCTTCCTTTCAGTCCGAAACATGATGTTGTTAAAAAATGAAGAGATCGACTCTAAAATAAAAATCAGCGCACAGGATATCAAAGATTTTTACCAGGAAAACTATACCCCTATCTGGCGTATTCAGGCCCTAACCTATAATAACCAGACTGACGCCATGAAGGCCTTTAACGAAATGCAACAGTATAACGGTTCGCCGGCAGGACACCTCCCGTTCACCGACCAGAAAGGTATTTTACCGGAAAATGGCGGGCCAATATCCTTTGAACAGATACAGGTTCTGCCAGAGTCACTCAGCTCCAAGAAAAACAAAAAAAATTGGCTTTCTGTTTTGCGCAAACTTAAACCAGGGTATGTGGCGGAACCTTTCGAGGACGACGGCAAATTCATTTTTCTCAGATTGCATGAACAATTAATACCCCCGGATGATGATTTCGCAGAAAAACAAAAGTTGTGCCAACACGAACTGGTAAAGAAAGCTACCAACGATTTATCCCAGAAACTAATTGAACGTCTTGAGAAGAAATATAATGTGCAGATCGATGAAGACCTCTTGGCCAAAATTGACCCAAAGGCCCGTAACTATTCCTCTGAGTTTTTAGACAAAAAAGTTGTCACCATGACTGAAAATGAAACGGGGATTACAGTTGATGACATGATAAGAGTCATCAGTAACGACTGGACTTATCAAAACAGGTACGGCATAGACAAAACAATCAATTTGGAAGAACTCAAAAAAACAATATTATTCAACGCAGTGTACGATACCCTTATTTCCTTGGAATCAATGAACAGACATTACGAAAAAAATCCGCCTCTCAAGTGGATTTATGAGTTCTACCAGGGCAACCGCCTTAAGGCAGAACTCGAAAGTAGTTTGCTTTCTCAGGTTCAAATTTCAAATGAGGAAATTGACCAGTATTACCAAGCAAACAAGGCTCAATATTCCATGCCTACTGTGATCAATTACGCCATGTTGACCGGTGAGGAAAACCTGGTCAGCAAAGTATGGGCCTCAATTATCCAGGGGGGAGACTTTTTTGATTTGGCCAAAAAATATTACAGTGAAGACCTCGAGATTAAGCAAGAACCCCTTGAAAAGCTGCCGGAGAACCTGCAACTGGAGTTCAAAAAACTTGTCAAAGGCGAAGTCAGTCCTCCTTTTGTTCATAATGCCGGATATGCCATGGTCAAAATGATTAACCAGATCCAGGGCAGATCCCTTCCTCTTGAAAAAGTTTCAACTGAAATTTCTAAAAAAATTAAAAAAGGAAAATCTGATATAATTAAAAAGGAATATATTGATAAACTTAAAACAATAGCCAATATTTCAATCAACCAGGAAATTTGGCAGAAAATCAGAGAGGAATTCGGGGTTAAAGTAAATGAAAAATAAACTTCTATTGATTTTATGTTGCATGGTCCTGGGCCTTACAGCGTGCGGAACTACCAACCCTTCCCAAAAGACACGAAAGGAATGTCTGGATTGTCATGCTGAAATGGCCGACAAGTATTTAACCGGTATTGTTCATGAACCTGTCCGCAAAAAAGACTGTAAGGATTGCCATCTTCCGCACGGCTTTATCGGCGGTCTCTACCTTAAACAGGAGCCCCCCGCCCTTTGTTACCGCTGTCATCAAGACCTGGCCGCTTCATCCTCAATGAAATCCGTACATCAGCCATTTACTAATGGGAAATGCACCGCCTGCCACGAGGTCCATAACAGCCCATACTCCAAACTTTTAAAAGCTGAGGGTCAGGAAGCATGTTTTGCCTGTCATGACCGAAGTGATTTTGTAAAAACAAACATTCACGCCCCATTACAGCAAGGATGTAAAACCTGTCATAATCCCCACGCAACCAACAACGAATCCCTGTTACTCAAAAAGACCACGGAATTATGCCAGGGATGCCATGATCTGAACACTGATTCGTTCAAAAATAGTCATTTTCAATATCCGGTAAAATCAAACTGTATGTCATGCCACACACCACACAGCTCTGATAATAAAGGATTATTGAAAGATGTTCTCCATAGCCCGGTGAAAGCCGGTGAATGTAATGAATGTCATAAGATCGACGCCAATAAAGATATTAAAATAAAAGATGAGCCCGATACTCTTTGTCTGCAGTGCCACGATGGAACCGCTGCCGGGCACCTCCATCAACCATATATCGAAAAAAAATGCACCTCCTGCCATGGGCCACATGCCAGTGATTACAGCGGGATGTTAAACAATTCACCAGCAAAAGTCTGTCTTGCCTGCCACAGTCAGGGCCAAAATACGAACAAACAGATGAAAAGCCTTCATGCCCCTGCCAAAAATGGAAATTGCCTGAAGTGCCATCAAGGTCACGCGTCCCTTGAAAAATCACTCCTCCGTTCTCCAGCCACAACTTTATGTTTTACCTGTCATCAGAAAAAAGATTATGGTTCAGGTTTGATATCTCACCAACCGGCCCTTAAAGGAGAATGCCTGACTTGTCACAACCCGCATGAGTCCGGAGAACAAACCCTACTGATTAAAAGTCAGAAAAATCTCTGTCTGGATTGTCATGAAAAAACAGCCAAAGAACAAGGCCGCTACAGCCTTCATAAGCCATTTAGCGCCGGCAACTGCACCGGTTGCCATCAACCGCATCAATCGACCGCTGAAAAACTACTGAATAAAACCCAGAAAGGCGGCGCCTTATGCCTGACTTGTCATAAGGAACTGGCCGCAGCCCAATCTGGCGAAGGAACACATGAACCATTCCGTTCCGGCGAATGCGGAACCTGCCACTCTGCACACAGCGCCGATTACCAATTTCTTTTCAGGAAGAAAACCGGCGAATTGTGTTTTGACTGTCATGCGGAAAAAGCCACAGAGTTGGCCAATTACAAAGTTGAACACAAACCAGTATCCTCTCTTAACTGCATTACTTGCCACCGCGGACATGGATCCCGCAACGACAGCAATCTAAACAAGAAACAGCCCATGCTGTGTCTTACCTGTCACTCTGCCATCGCCAAAGACTGGCAGGATGGAGTGGCCCACCAGCCGGCAACCATTAATTGCAGTAAATGTCATTCCCCGCATGGCTCGAATAACGTGGCTATCCTGAAAAAAGACCGCCGGTCACTCTGCCAGGATTGCCATCAGATAAATACTGAAAGTTTTCTGCAGTCACATAAAGAAATCAAACCTGGACCGGATTCTTGTCTCAAGTGCCACGATCCCCATGGAGGTCTCGACAAATCCCTGCTTTATCCAGTCGGCCATACACCGTTTATGGAAGGGAAATGTAATCCCTGCCACCCAGGGAGGACAAAATAATGAACAAAAACATTCAATTGTCCCTGTTAATATTACTGACCTGCTTTTTTACCAGTATTGTTTCGGCGGAGGCCAACACTACCTGTTTTAAATGCCATAAAAAAGCAAATTTCAGTGGCAAGGTCGTGCATAGCCCGGTAGCTGAAAACAAATGTTCTTCATGTCACAACCCGCATGTTGCCCGTTATAAAAATCTCTTATCAAGCGAAGTCTCCGAACTCTGTTACCAATGCCATCAGGATAAAATTGAATCTTTCAGCAAGGGCATCGTTCACAAACCGGTAAAAAAAGGGGAATGCCTGTCTTGCCATGCCCCACACGCCTCGTCAAATAAAGGATTATTGAATGAAAGCGCCCCCGGTGAAAACTGTTTTAAGTGTCATAAGACCCTGCTTAAAAAATATGATTACACCCACCAACCCTATGAAAAGGGTGATTGTGGGGCATGTCATCGCGCCCATCAATCTGAAAGGGCTCAATTACTTAACGATGAGCCGGACAAACTTTGCAGCAAATGTCATCAGGAAAATATCTTGCAACAAAAACACCAAGGGTTTCCCGGTCGTTTGCGCGTATGTCTTTCCTGCCATAACCCACATGGTAGCGAACGAAAGAACCTGATCCGTAACGTTTTGCATGCCCCATACAAAGAAGGCTGCAGTGATTGTCATGAAAAAGGACCGGTAAAAACCGATAAATGTCTGGAATGCCATGAAGAAATCATGGATCAGCTTTTATCGGCCCATAATCATTTGACTGATAAAGCGGTTAATAGTTGCGTGAAATGCCATAGTCCCCACGCCGCGGACAGTAATAGCATGTTGAAAAACCGCCAGAATCAGATTTGCCGCAGCTGCCACGCCAACACCTTTGCCGGATATGATAACACCCTGCATAGCCATCCTGATACCGGCTCCTGTAGTGATTGCCATGCCTTACACGGCTCAAATAATATGGCGATGCTGAAAGGCAACGGCATTGAAGTGTGCGATTCCTGTCATAAGACCCAGGGTCAGTTTACTCATCCGGTTGGCGGAACAGTCCTTGACCCTCGGACCGGGCAACAAGTGACTTGTGTCAGTTGCCACTATCCGCATGGCACAAATTTCAAATTCAATCTTAAATTGAGTGGCGGCAAAGATTTGTGTATCCAGTGCCACAAAAGTTATTAAGAATGGATAAGATTGTTTGTCCAATATTTTATAAATTCAGTAATTTAGTTAGTGTCTGGATGGAAACATACTAAATTTTAATCAAGAACCGAGGTGACCCTGGGGCCAGCCAAAAATAATTGGCCTTGGGATGAGATTAACCAGATTAAATTCTTATAAAACGGTCGGAACATGAGAAAAACACATTTGACGATTATTATATTGTCTCTTTTCATCCTGGTCTCAGGGTGTTTTACCTCTGCCTTGGCCAAAGATCCATGGCAATGGCAATTTAGCTTGCGAGGCGATCAACCCAACGATGACAAAACTAAGCCCATGCTGCTGCCGGGGAATATTTTTGTCGACCAGGAATTGGAACGCTATTATGTCGCTGATGCCGGCAACAACCGACTTCTTTCGTTTAAGCGAGAAGGGATCTATCTTAATGCATTCAGCGCCAGCAACAAACTTAAGACGCCTACTGATATTGTTCGCGAGAAAGACGGTTTAATGTGGGTCATCGAAAAAGGAAGAAACAGTTTAACCGAAATAGACCTCAAAGAGAAAAAAATAGAAAACCACTCCCTTCAATATCGCGGCGTTTCAGTCTTTCCCGACCGACTTTTTATTGATGGGGAAAACACCTATCTTCTGGACAAATCTTCCGGAGATATAATTCTTTTTGACCGCAAATTAAAAGGAATTAAACATTACGGCTGCCCTGAATGCACCAGCGGCTTCATTGATTTCACGGTCAAATCCGGGAATATTTGGGCCTTGGCCCGGACCGAAAAGGCGGTTTATAAATTTAATACAGACGGCCCTCAATCTGAAAAAATTCAATTAAAAGGCAGCCTGGCTTTTCCTTTTGCTTTAGAGATCGGACCGGCCGGACTTCTTTATATTCTTGATCGACACAATGGAACTATTGCAGTTTTTGATCAAACCGGCTCTTTCAAATATAACTTCCTGAGCAAAGGTCATGGCCGGGGGGAGCTTTATTATCCGGAGGATCTATTATTCGACCCTTGGGGAAGACTTTGCGTTGTTGATTCGGGTAACGGTCGAGTAGAGATTTTTAGCCGATAGAGGAGAGTAAGGATTATGATGGCTAAGAAACCATGGTTTATTATTGTGGCTTTTTTCCTGACAGCACCTGGTATCTGCCTGGCCAGAACGGCGGCTATGTCGGATCGTTGCGCCAACTGCCATACCATGCACAACAGCCAGGACAGCAAGACCATGGGTTCCGCCGCCTACACCACCGGCAACGAGGCCTTATTGATCAACACCTGCTATGGATGCCACCAGGGAACAAACTCGGAGGGAAGTACACCATACGTATTCGACCCCACCGCCGACTATGACACCACAGGAACCGAAAGTGGAGCGTCAACCAGAAATACTCTGGCCGGCGGGAACTTCCGCTGGGTTTCCGAAGGCAGTAATGCACAAGGTCATAATGTGGACGGCGTAGCCTTTTTTCCCTCAGGACCAGCACCGGGGAACCCTACATCAACAAATTACGCGCCTCTGCAATGTGCCGGCAGCAGGGGTTGCCACGGCAATCGAAGTGTAATCAACCCGACGATGTCAATGTACAAAACCCACCACAGTAATACGCCGGCGGCGACAACCGGTGCCTCCCTCAGCGAAAGTTACCGTTTCCTTGACGGGATTGCCGGCATTGAAGACGTGGATTGGGAACTGACCGTTGATAACCTCAACCACAATCAGTATAACGCCAAAGACCGGATTAATGAGTCCGATTTAGACCCAACTTCCATCAATTATCTCTGCGCCAATTGCCATGGTGACTTTCACAGTGGTGCGGACAATAAAGGTGTCACTGAGGGTATATTTACAAATCCCTGGGTCCGTCATCCAAGCGATTATGATATGGGTAACTCCGATATTTCCCAATACGGACCAGCGGGTAAAAATTATAGTGTAGTCTCTCCGGTAGCAAGTGATCTTGACGTAATAGGAGGTACTCAATCTACAATACTAGACGGGCCTGCTGATGCAATCGTCATGTGCCTATCCTGCCACCGGGCCCATGGCAGCCCATACGATGCCAATCTTCGCTGGGACTATAAAAATTGGCCCGCCGGTGGTTATGATGGTTGCGGCGAGTGTCATACCACCAAAAAATAATTTGTAATCGGAGGTAATTTATTCATATAATTTCACAATCAACTGCCAAAAATATTATTACTTTTTCCAGAAGGAGACAGGAGTGAATAATAACAGTAACGCCACAACCTACCACTGCATGTTTTATACTGTTATTCAGCGTTTACTCCTTGTCTTGATATTGTTTCTACCCGTCGGCTGCCTGACCATCCCCCAATCCTCCCAGAAAACATTAGATGCGACCTGTATTGTTGGGATGGATCCCAATACCGGTGGTCGACTGTCTCTTTTCCTGAATTTACGACAACCTGATGTGCCTCATATATGGACCCAAATCTCAGCGATTGAAGTACTCAATGGTGATAATTGGCTCACTATCACCTCCGGTCCTCTCGAAATAGACACAGCAAAGTTAGGAAAAGAACAAATTTTCATCGGTAGAAAAATAATGCCAACCGGCGATTATATTCAAATCAGGATAACAACCACCAAAGCCGCATTCATAGAAGAAGGCAAAAAAATTCCGATAACTGTAACGAAACCATTTACTGAAATAGTATTACCTGCACCTTTGAATATGGCGCAAGGGAATAGTCACTCCTTCTTCCTGGATTGGGATGTGAACGCTTCAATCAAAGACAACCGGATGGACAAAATGGTTGTTGCGGTAACCAGCTCGCAGACCCTGCCGATAATCACCAATCTGGCGTATATCGCCTGCCCGGAAATCGACACCATCTATATCGTCCGGACCGATAAAAACATGGTGTATGGTTCATTAGGAGTATCAGGAAGTCCCACCTACCTGGCAACTAACCTGGCGACCCACCGCCTCTATATCCTGGCGGCTGATGAATCCGCCGTTAAGGTCATCGACCTTTCAACCAATCTCCTGCTGGACATCATAAAGATACCTACACTGATTGATCCCGTCCATATGGCACTAAATAAGGATACCAGCCGGGCCTATATTCTGGACGGCAGAAAAAATCTCCTGATTAATCTTGATCTGCAGACCGGCAACATTACAAATCAACTAAAAATAGGACAGCACCCGCAATATGTGCTTTACATGCAAGAACAAGGTCTTCTTGCTGTTTCTTCCGCCATGGATCAATCGGTATACCTGGTTGACCCCAACAACCTTAAAATTATAGAGTCTTTTCCTGTAAGTAGCCCCCCCCTGGGCCTAATGGTTTGGGATGACCTGTTGTACATTACAGAACCGGAAGTTAATACCGTTGCCATTTACGAGTTAACCGGCAGAAAAATTATCAAGAGGTTTAATGTGGGATTTTCTCCGCGGCGACTTATTGCAACCTCCAACAGCATATACATAACAAATTTTCTGGATGGTACTGCTTCACTACTGATTCCAGGGCAATTTACTGCTTCAAAAGAGATTAAAATCGGCCGACGACCACTGGAAATGGCTATAACTGAAAATCACCAATGGCTTTATATCGGAGATGAAAACTCAAAAGGCTTAAGCGTAGTAGATATTACCTCCAACCGGATGAACAGCACTATAGAACTAGGGGCCAAACCTGTAGGGATATCAGTTATTAATTAATCAAAATCACACCATAAATAAGAAGGGGATATCTTTAAAAGATATCCCCTTTTTATTTAATTAATTCTCAGAAACTGACAATCCGAGCCCTAAATCATGTTGTGAGACAAATACTCTTTGAGTTACTCATCTCTTTGCACCTCACGAAAATTACTAAAAAGTACGTGTTCCTCCAGGATTAGAGTGACACCCGGGAACTGTTGTGCATTGCCGATTGCCTACGGTATCCGTTCCGGTATAGTTACTGGCAGTCACATAATTATTAACCAGCATTAAAAATTTATTTGACGTTCGACCAGGGTCAGGGTCAACAGTTGGTGCCAGATAATTAGTGCCATGAATATTGGCTGCCCGGTCACCATTTGCGAAACTACCACCATGACAGGCGACACATCCCAATGGATTTATTGGTTCCTGATGCTGAGGATTATGATGCCCTGTGGCGCCCCCCCCCCAAGAAGTCCCACCCGCAGCCAGAGTATTATGACAGCTGACACATAAATTATCATAGGACACACCTGGGCCGACAGCCTTTAAAATATAAGCATTTGTCGAACCGTGCGGACCGACCGCCGGCGACCCACTGCCATCACTCCCATGACAATCACTACAATACATTGATTGATCAACGGCTGTATTCCATGGTGCTTTCATCCCGGAGCCAGCATTAGTGACAAGCCATGTATTCTTCCATGCCGTGGTCGCAATCGGATGAGTGGCGTAATTATTTGGATTAAATTGACCGCCAAGCGGAGTTAGAGGATTCGGACTGGCCGATTCTTCAGTGCTATGGCATTTCAAACAAAGCTCATATTCCATAGTAATCGGATCAATGTCAGTATAAGTGGGATTGCTAAGATTTTCTGCTCCAGGATCCGGTGCGGTAGGAACTACCCAGGATGCACTGACTCCACTGACCCCCTGCAAAGCACCTGAAACCACGGTAGAACCAGGACCAGTCACCAGATTACCATCTACCGCCTCATCATGAGTATTTGTTGGTGGGCTTGACTGCGCCACATGCGGATTATGACATTTCAGGCAGGTGACCGGTCCATTAACCAGATTTAATGATTTATTGGTCCCGGGATCATGTTGTAAATTAGGTGCTTTAGAAAATTGAGCAGCAATATCATCTTCCCCATTTGAAAAACCAATCGTTCCGCCATGACAATAAAGACAAAAATCATTATCGTCATATCCGCTGGTTTTCAAATCACTAAATAACAACCTCTCAGAAGCCTTACTGTCATTCGGTACCGGTTCAGAACCGCCGATACTGGCATGTTGTTCATGACAATGAGCACAATTACCAGCGGCGTAACCAACCAGGCGGATAACTCCTTGTCCGCCGACATTGCTCCCCCCATGTCCGGAATCCAGGTAAAGACCAGCAAAAAGATCGCCCGCAAAGATGGAAATTCCTAGACAGACAAACAGGAAAATAACTGAAACAGAAAGTAATCGTTTATTTGTGGGCATTGAGTCCCTCCGGACAAACCTGCTGAAAATTGATGCTACTCAATATCTGATAAATCATAAATAAGGATAAAAATTCTACTAACTCAATAATAATTAATTGATTTAAACAATTGTTTTCATAGTTCTTATACAAAAAAAACTTGCCGGAATATTACGCCGTCTTTTCGATAGAACCAAATCAAATAAAGTTGCATTAAATACTCAATATTTCACATTATTTTATCTAATTTCATCGTTGTTTGTCAAGATTAAAGCCAAACTTGAAAAGCAAAGGCAGGAATCATTTGCCAAAAAAAACACAAACCCATACTTAACCGAAAACAGTTGCCAGCGTTAATCGCTATATGTTATGTTTAAATTTTTTTGTGATTAAGTTAAAATAATATATTTTAAAGAAATATTTTTAACGATTGAAGTATAAAGTCATTTTACCCCCCTGAGATAATATCGTAATTCATCCGGGATCAAAAAAATTACCAGACTAATTAATATAACATTTGAACAATTAACCTATTTTACTTTTTCAAAAACAACAAATTTTGCGTTTAAAATAAAATGCGCAAGGAGGAATACACCGTGAAAAAATTTATCATATTATCATTAAGTGTTCTATTAACCATGACTGTCGGCTGTAACGATGAAAAAACCAAATCGGTCGAACAAGCCCCGACCGAAATCAACCAGCCAGGAGCCTCTCTATCGGGTACGGTAACTGAAACCATGGATGCATCCGGTTACACCTATGTACAAATTGATACCGGCTCTGAAAAAATATGGGCCGCTGGGCCCCGTACCGCGCTCAAAGTCGGCGATGAAGTTTCCATGCCCCAGGGCTCTCCTATCCAAAACTTCCAAAGCAAAACCCTGAATCGTGAATTTGAGATGATTTACTTTGTCTCCTTGATCATAGTGGCTGGCGCGGACCAGACTATCGGATCAGCAGATATGCCGGCTGACCACCCAAGCACGATAAGCCCTGAGCAAATCGATTTCAGCGGAATAGAGAAAGCGGTTGACGGTCATACCATTGCTGAAATTTATGCCGGGAAGGCGGACCTCAACGGCAAACCCGTTATGTTCCGAGGCAAAGCCGTAAAATTCACAAAACAGATCATGGGTAAAAACTGGCTCCATGTACAGGACGGTAGTGGTAGCCAGGGAACAAACGATCTTACGGTGACTACTGACGCCGACGTAATGGTTAAGGTTGGCGACACTGTTTTAATCAGCGGCACCCTGACTGCCGACAAGGATTTTGGGTCCGGATATCGTTACGATATAATAATCGAAGATGCCAAGGTATCCGTCGAATAAACAAACTATTTAAATTTCTTTCCAAAAAGCCCCTGATCCAAAAGGATAGGGGCTTTTTTTTCGTTTATAACCAATAAATTTTTTCTCTGGTTTCCGTAAATTTTCTTCTTTGCCCACACCCTTACAATGTGATATGATTATTCTGATATTGAGAAAAGTAAACATTCATCCAAATGAAAAAGTTGATCTAAACCCTGTTGTGATATTGCCACGTGCATTATTACCACAAAAACCTGTCAGTCCGGGTTAACAAATATTTTAAGGGATCAGCATGCTTAAAGTTCTATATAAATATTATTATGGATTTTTCCTCTTGGTCGCCCTTCTTTTTGTCACCATGACCGGAACGGCCCTTGCCGAGACATCAGCCGCCGAAAAATGTCTCGACTGCCATGATGATATCTGGCAGGAAGGGAGTTCGAAACGATTTGTTCACCTACCTTTTTTACAACAAAAATGCCAGGATTGCCATACCGCTCCTCCCTCGGAAAAAGAACTTTATGCAGAAGCGGCCGAAAAGCGGAACCGCGTCAAATGGCTTGGTCGCAATTACACTCCAAGCCAGGTTCACTGGTTCAACTTTCCTGCCTCCAAGGCCAAAACTGGCCTTTTAATCGAAACAAAGGCCACCCTTTTAATTGAAGCAGAAGTAAACAAAAAAGAAATCATTCAAAACGAACTGCCGTTACCTCCGCTTGCTGAACTAAAACGATATGATAATGACCATACACCTCCCAAAATAACCAACGTAAAAGTACTCGAAGTCGAGAAAGGTCTGTTTTTTTCAGCCACAATCGGCTGGGAAACTGACGAAATGGCGAATTCAATGGTCAATTACGGACTTAAGAAGTTAAATAACTATTCTCCCCAGGTAAGCCTCTTCACCAAAAAACATCAAATAACACTGACCGATATCAAGCCCAACAAAACATACTTGTTCAAGGTAATTTCCGAAGATATTTTCGGTAACCAGACGGTCTCAGATCAATTAACTTTATCAACAAAAAATACATTCTCAAATCTTGAAACCAACAATGTTGAAAAAGGAATAAAAGCCAAAGATTTCAAGATCGACACAGAAATATTCCAAAGCGATGGAAACTATCTAGTTAAAATTTCCGCTAACCAATCAGTTCCAATAAGTCTCGGCACCATGGATCTTACGAAGAAACCGCAATACGGGAACAACGATGAAGGCCTTGAGGTGGTTCGGCATGTAATCACCAATGAACCATTTGTGTTAACCATCCCAATTTGTTTTAACTGCCACCAACAATACAAAAAGGGGCTTTCTCATCCGGTTAACGTCTACCCAAAAAAAGGAATGACCATCCCGCCTGAGTATTCTACTCTGCCGGATGGTCGCATAACCTGCATGTCATGTCATATAAAACATGGTTCCGACTTTCCATACCGGACGATAAAAGCATCCAATAAAGAACTTTGCGTAGGTTGTCATAAAGATATGCTGTAATAATTTCTCCAACCTGACAAAAACAAGTATACCCTCAAAAACAGGACGGGCTAACAATGCAATACAAAAGAAAAAAACTTAATCTCCAAGTTAAAAAAAGATTTCAAATGTGGTTGTTGACAAGAATACTGGGAACAGTATTATTAAGCTCCATTATTGCGGCAATAATCCTGTATTTTTATTCGAGCCAGGAAGTCGGAAATTCTTTTTATGATGCTCACATCAAAATAAGGAAAGTAAGTGATCTGCTTATTCCAGTTATCCTTGCCGGTACCTTTGTCAGCTTGTTTAGCGGTACTCTGCTGGCCTTATTCCTACCACAAAAATTGGCTGGTCCTGTTTTTCGGATAGAAGAAGATTTGAAAATCATTCAGGCTGGCAACATTGACAAAGAGATAAAGTTACGGGAGGAAGACCCTCTCAAAGAATTGGCAGATACTATTAATGATACTATTTCCTATCTCCGATCCAAGATTAAATAACCAGGATGTGGATATAATTAATTTAGTTTCCCGATAAACTTTCAAATCTTCTTGATCTAAAATAGCCATCAGAGCGCTCTGGTGGCTATTTTTTTGCTTCCTCGCCCACAAAATGAAAAATAATCCACCATTAAATTTTGACATTCACCAGGCCTTTACAATTCTGGCAAAAGAGGTTGAAACTTATCAGGTGCCGGTCATTGACCTGATGGCGGCGCAAAGTACTGACCCTTATCGTATCTTGATCGCCACGATTCTTTCGGCCCGAACCAAAGATGAAGTGACCGCCAAGGCCGCTGGGCGTCTGTTCAAACAAGCCCCTTCCCTGGAAAGCCTGGCTCTGCTTCCGGAAGAAAAAATAGCCAAACTAATTTACCCGGTTGGCTTCTATAAAACCAAGGCCAGACATTTATCCTCTCTGCCCGGACAACTTGCCGATCTCTACAACTCCCAAATACCCGACACCGTTGAGTCTCTGATTAAATTGCCTGGAGTCGGTCGCAAAACCGCAAACCTTGTGGTCTGCTTAGCCTTTAATAAGCCGGCAATCTGTGTTGATACCCATGTCCACCGGATCACGAATATCTGGGGTTACGTTCAGACCTCGACTCCCCTGCAGACGGAAATGGCACTTCGCGAGAAACTGCCGACTCAATATTGGGCACGGATTAACTCCATCCTGGTCGCATTTGGCCAGGGAACCTGCCGCCCGCTCCGTCCGCACTGCGACCGATGCATTATTAATAATTTATGCCCTAAAATAGGCGTCACCGCCCGTCGTCTGCCAGATAAAAGTACAAGCCCTGATTCATCCCGACCTAAAAAATTAATCTCCTGGAATGTGAACGGCATCAGAGCTATTGAAAAAAAAGGTTTTACTGAGATCGTTAATGAACTCAACCCGGATATCCTGGCCCTCCAGGAAATCAAGGCCCAGCCGGACCAGTTATCGGATCAACTGCTTAATCTTGCCGGTTATCAGTCCTATTGGCTGCCGGCCGAAAAAAAAGGCTATTCCGGAGTCTGCATCTATACAAAAACCAAACCCATTCGAGTTATTTATGGCTTGGGAGAAGATGTCGCCGATCGGGAAGGAAGAGTTTTAACCCTGGAATTCGACAACTACTATTTTATTAATACCTATTTTCCCAACGCCCAGCATGGCTTGAAGCGTCTTGAATTCAAACTCGATTTCAACCGCCACATCCTGAATTTTTGCCAAAATCTGTTCCCCAAAAAATCAGTGCTGATCACCGGAGATTTCAATGTGGCCCATCAACCAATCGACCTGGAAAACCCGGATAATAATGAAAAGAACCCGGGATTCTCTCCCCCGGAGCGGGCCTGGATGGATGATTTCATTAAAGCAGGGTATCAGGACACCTTTCGTATGTATAATCAGCAACCAGGCCAATATACCTGGTGGAGCTACCGATTTAACGCAAGAGCAAGGAATATCGGTTGGCGGATAGATTATTTCTTCATTGATCAAAACAGTAAAAGCCGGGTCAAGAGCGCCGATATCTTAAGCTCAATTATGGGTTCAGATCACTGCCCGGTACAGATCATCTTTAAATAACGATCAACCTCCGGAGAACAGTCAGATTCTCACGGTCCTCCTGCAAATCAACCCCTTTCGGGGTTTCAAGAACCATCGGGTGATCCTTAAACCGCAAATCGTTCAACAATAAGCCAAAACCCTCCAGACCGATCCTGCCCTGGCCTATATGCGCATGCCTGTCCACCCGACTGCCCAGATCTTTTTGAGAGTCATTCAAATGAAAAAACAACAACTTTTCCAGTCCGATCAAACGGTCAAACCGGTCAAAAGTTTTATGGTAAGTAGCCAGAGTACGAAAATCATAACCAGCAGCAAAAACATGACAGGTATCAAAACACACTCCAAGTCGCCTAGTATGGGTGGAGTTCCTTATAATATAAGAAATTTCCTCAAAAGTTGAACCCAAAGCAGTGCCCTGTCCCGCCGTGGTTTCGATCAGAACCATAACCCTGCAATCCCCGGCCAGATCTAACGCCAAATCAAGGTTATCAACAAAACGCCGCAGTCCTGGCTCAATTCCTTCTCCCAGATGGGCGCCGGGATGCATTATCAAATATGGAATACTAAGGGTCTCGGCCCGCCTTATTTCATCAGCAAAAGCCGCCACCGATCTGTCGGCCGCATCCTTCTTGGGCGATGCCAGATTAATCAAATAAGAATCATGGGCCGCGACCGGCATATCCCCGGATTTTTGGCAGGCCTGGCGAAACCGGCCGACCTCTTCCGCCGACAAACTTGGCACCCGCCATTGCCGTTGATTCCTGGTGAAAATCTGCAAAGCCGCCCCACCCACCTGATTTATCCGGTCAACAGCAAGAAACAAACCACCGGCCACCGACATATGAGCGCCAAGAAGTGGCATCGCTTCTCATGCCTTAAACCCAGGGAGAGCATCACTCTCTTCCTGGTTAACGATATTAAGAAGCTTCTCGGGATCTGAAATAAAATCCTCCGTCTGTCGACTGGGATCAAAAAAATCCTGGTTATAGGAAGAAATAAGATTCAAATGTTCCCAGCGAGTGAGGTAGTACTGAATCATGCCCGGCAAAGAACTGAAAACCGTCACCTCGGGAGCTGGATCAACATAGGAAGAGTTCTCTAACTTTTGCGAAGAAAGGGTCTGGGTCTTATAAAAATTTTCCAGAAACATCAATTCACCAGGCATCCTGGCCTCAATCCCGATCCGTGCTAAAATTTTAACCATTAATCCCAGGCACAACCGCCCGAACTGGGCCATCGGATAAGGCAGATAAATCTCCTTCGGGACGTTAAGTTCCAGATACGATTTAATGGTCAGAATCAGCTGGGCCAATTCAACCGGATTACGGTCTACGAAATTATAAGTCTGGCCGGAAAATTCCTTTCGATGATCAAGAATATAATAAATAAAAGGTGGCAGTTTTTTACTGTGCGAATAGGAGTGCAATACTCCACGGCGGGTTAGCATTACCGGCATCGCTTTATCCATAATGGAGAAAAAAAGCCGATGAAACCCCTGAATCTTATGGTCATGTTTACCGTAAACCACACCAAGTCGAATAACCGTATAATCCAGACCCTTTGTTTCATGCATATGCTTAAGGGTAAGCTCGGCCATCAATTTGGACTTGGCGTAGTTAGACAAATCCGGGGTAAGGGGCAACATCTCATCTTCAGAAAGGTTCTCCCCGTTTGGCATGGTGGCGGCAGAACTGACATGAATATACGGAATGCCAAGGGCCAGGGCCACTCGCGCCAGAGAAATCGCCCCGACATAATTGACTTCATAAGCCATTTTAGGATCAGAATCAATCGAGGCGATCGCACAGTTTATAATGAATTCAGGCTTATATTTTGCAAAATAGTCTTTTATATCAGACAATTCCCGCAAACTTAACTTCTTGCTGTTGGGCGACAAAACTTCAATTTCCCGAGGGGCGTTAATCTTAAAATAATGCATCAAGGCCCCGCCGATCAACCCGGAACCACCGATCAGAACGCCAAGTTTCCTGGATGACTTGCCTTCTTCTGGCCCCATTAACTCCTCCATAACTTTTGATTGAAGCTCCCCGCGGTAAGCCACGGGGAATCTCCGTATGTAAGGATGTTATCATTAGATTCGCTCACTAACCCCGCAGCAGATAAGGGGGCTTGCGACACTCCGAGTTGCGGTGAATTTGTTTCGCTTTGCATGTTCAATAACCAAATTTTACTAATTGCCCTTTTTCAAAAATAATAAAAAGAGTATTTTATCCCCATCATCAAATTCTACCATAAAGAGCAGCTTTTCTCCTACATATGCCAGTATACAAAAGATCAGACACCTTAAAACTGTTTAAAGCCATTAAACAAGGGGAAATTTTGCCTGTCTATCTGGTCTTCGGGGAACGTCATCTCTGCCGCCAGACCGCCAATGAACTAATCGAACTTCTCCTGCCCGAGCAAACGCAACGAAACAACCTCCGGGTAATCGACGGCGATCAGGAAGAGCCGCGCAAGACCTTAAACCAGCTTCGCACCTACAGCTTATTTGCCGGAAGAACCGTCATCAAAGTAAACGACTCCAAACTCCTTTATTCTAAAGTAATCGCCAAAACAATCTGGAACAAGGCGGAAGAAGCATTTGAGGCAAAGGACCTTGAACTGACCGGACGCTACCTTAAACAATTGCTCATCATGGGACGCCTGGCCTCAGATGAAATGGCCGATCTCTCCGCCGCCAAATGGAAAAGCGTTTTCGGCTTTGCCAAACCCCAGGGCAATCTGAAATGGGTGCAAGAAATTACGGCAACCACCGACACCCCGAACAACCCGCCACCATCGGAGAAAAATGAAGCGGCCGACCTTTTTCTCAGTGCTTTGGAGGAGGGGCTACCCAGCGGCAATATATTATTGCTCATCGCCGAAGCGGTGGATAAAAGAAAAAGACTGTACAAATATATTTCCGAACACGGGGCGGTGGTTGACCTTACGGTCGAAGCCGGATTCAGCCGGGCCGCCGACAAAGAACAACAGGAAGTCCTTAGTGAGATAGTACAAAAAACCCTGGCCGGTTTCGGCAAAAAATTAGAGCCGCGCGCCCTACCGATCTTCCTTGAAAGAATAGGGTTTCATCCGGTAGCCGCCGAACGGGAAAGCGAAAAACTCGCCCTCTATGTAGGTGATCAAAATACCATTACGATCGAAGACCTGAACGCCATTATCGGCCGCACCCGCGAGGAAGCCCTATTCGAACTGACCGAAGCCCTGGCCAATCGCAATCTGTCGGAAACCATGGTTATTGCCGCCCGGCTCCAGGAAAACGGGACACACCCTCTGGTCATTATCTCGGGAGTCAGAAACCATATGAAAAAGTTGCTGATCGTCCGCTCCCTGCAAGATATTGCCGACCCATCTTATGTCCCGGGCCTATCATATGGTGCCTTCCAAAAAGGCTATCTGGAAAGGTTAAAACAACAAAGGATCGAATGGCCTTCGAGTCTTCCGAGTCATCCTTACGCTTTATTCATGATGTTCCAAAAGGCGGAAAAGTTTTCGACTACCAAGGTCCGCAACTGTTTCTCTGACATTCTTGACGCGGAATTCCGGCTCAAAGGCTCCGGTCTCCCGCCGGCATTGATCCTGGAAAACATGTTTTTCAAGATCCTTGCCGAATAATAATACAAATTACCGGTCTGGTGATTATTTCCCTCCAGACCTCCGGCGATTGCACGATTGAGGTGATTAACATGCTGGTGTATATTGCGGTTAATGATTACAATTATAAAAATTAGAAAAGCAGCAAAAAATTTTAGACCCTTGTCTGTCAAAATAAATTTACCTCCTGCCACCATCCAGGCGATTGCCCCAGGGATGAGAGAATAAAGTTAATTATCTTGACCAAGATTCTATACAAAAAATATTGAACCGATGTCCGCACCGCATAAAGAGTTTGAAGAGTGGGTAATTACCGATAATCGCCAACAGGTTAAAGAGCCATCCATGTTCAAGGTTCTTTTGCATAACGACGATTATACGACCATGGAATTCGTGGTAATGGTCCTTGAGGTGATTTTTCATAAAAACCCCACCGAGGCCACCAAGATAATGCTCAACGTCCACCAGCAAGGAATGGGAGTGGCAGGGATTTACCCCCGGGACGTGGCTGAAACCAAAGTTTTAATTGTGCACGACCTGGCCCGCAAAAATGAATATCCACTTAAATGCTCAGTGGAACATCTGTAAAAAATAACAACGTCGCGCATTGAAATTAAGTATGCAGAGGAAAAAAGATGATAAGCAACAAGCTTGAACTCGCACTGGTCATGGCGATAAGAGAAGCTAAAACCCGCAAACACGAACATGTAACGGTAGAGCATATTCTTTACGCCCTGCTCCATGATGAACACGCTGCTACAATAATTACCAACTGTGGCGGCAGTGTTGAAAAACTTAAAAAAAGTCTGGAAAATTTCTTTTCAAGTAATCTTGCCTCCCTGAAAGAAAACGAAATAAATGATCCGATACAAACCATCGGCTTTAACCGGGTCCTGCAAAGGGCGATTGCCCACGTCCAAAGCTGCGGCAAAAAAGAAGTGGAAGCCTCCGACGTTCTGGTTGCCATCTTTGCCGAATCTGACTCATTTGCCGCATATTATCTGCAATCAGAAGGAATAAAACGGCTGGATGTGGTCGAATACATTTCCCAGGAAATACCACACAAAATCATCGAACCAGATCCCATCACCAAAAAAGATGCCGGCAAATCCGACTCGGCACTGGACAAATACACCATTAACTTCAGCCAACGGGCAGCCGATGGACAAATTGACCCCCTGATCGGCCGGAGCAGAGAAATGGAAAGAATGATCCAGATCCTCTGTCGCCGCCGCAAGAACAACCCTTTGCTGGTCGGGGAACCGGGAGTCGGCAAAACTGCGATTGCCGAAGGCTTGGCCCTGCGCGTTCACCAAGGCAAGGTTCCTGATCTCCTCAAGAATGTGGAAATTCGTCTTCTTGATATGGGTGCTCTGATGTCCGGCACCAAATACCGGGGCGATTTTGAGCAAAGACTGAAATCATTGATCGACGCCTTTCAAGAAAAAGACATTATCCTGTTGATTGACGAAATCCACACTATTGTCGGGGCAGGAGCTACCAGCGGCGGTAGCATGGATGCCTCCAATCTTCTCAAACCTGCCCTGCAGGCCGGATCAATGCGGTGCATCGGGTCAACTACCTACGAGGAACAGAAAAATCATATCGAAAAAGACCGCGCCCTTTCCCGTCGATTTCAAAAAATTGATATTGAAGAACCTTCGGTGGAAGAAACCATGGCCATCCTCCGAGGACTTAAAAGCCGTTACGAAGAACATCATGGCATCAAGTATTCAGATACCGCAATCAAGGCGGCGGCGGAACTCTCTGCCCGTTACATTAACGATCGTTTTCTGCCGGACAAGGCCATTGATGTGATCGATGAAGTTGGGGCGGCTTTCAGGCTTAAAAAAACGGGTAAAACAAAAAAAGTGGTCACGGTCAGAGATGTGGAAAATGTGGTTTCCAAAATGGCCCGGATCCCGGCGCGTCGCGCCTCCACTTCCGACGTTGAACAACTGCGCAATCTTGACCAACTTCTGCAATCCACTATCTTCGGGCAGGACCAGGCCATAAACACACTGGTCACGGCGGTCAAACGTTCCCGAGCCGGTCTTGGTGAGATAGAAAGGCCAACCGGTTCATTTCTTTTTGCCGGACCAACCGGAGTCGGCAAGACCGAGGTAGCAAAACAGTTAGCAGCAGCTCTGGCCATCCATTTTGAACGTTTTGACATGAGTGAATACATGGAAAAACATGCGGTGGCCAGGCTGATTGGGGCCCCTCCGGGATATGTGGGGTTCGATCAGGGCGGCCTGTTGACCGAAGCGATCCGCAAGCATCCATACTCCGTGCTGTTACTTGATGAAATTGAAAAAGCCCATCCCGACATTTTTAATATTTTGCTACAAGTGATGGACCATTCCACCTTGACTGACAACAACGGGCGGCGGGCCGACTTTAGAAACGTCATCCTGATCATGACCACCAACGCCGGGGCTCGCGAAATGAGTGAAATGGCGATCGGCTTCATGCCCAGCAAAAAGGGCAAAGAACACAAGGCCATCAAAGATCTGTTTTCGCCGGAATTCAGAAACCGGCTGGACAGTCTGATAACCTTTGACTCCCTAAATCAAGCGACTATGAAAAAAATTGTCGACAAAATGATCAACGAATTACAGCTCCAGTTAACCGCAAAGAAGGTATCGATCAAACTGACCGGGGCAGCCCGAACCTTTTTGGCCATCAAGGGCCATGATCCTGATTATGGCGCCAGACCCTTACGACGTTTGATCATGCAGGAAATAGGCGACGTTCTTGCCGAAGAAATTCTGTTCGGGAAACTTGTCAAAGGCGGGGAAGTCATGGTAGGAACAAAAGATAAAAAATTAACTTTCACCTATTGATACTTTACGCAGCAGATAAGCATGTAAACTTCAAGCTGCGAAAACCAGTTTTGCTTTACAAATTAATCATAATCCACCATCAGATAAACAAGGGAGAACTATAAAATGGATTTTAAAATAAGAAAATTTCTTTACCTGATTGCCGGGGTCACAGTCGTCATGGTTCTGACCTCATGCAGTAATGACACCCCGAAAACCAAAACTTCCACCGAGACCGCAACCCCACAGGTCGCACTTGACAAGATCACGCTACCGTTGGCAATGACCATAAAAGGAAAGGTTTTGGAAGTTCTTTCCGGTGGTGGCTTTACCTTCATACTTCTGGAACATGAAGGTGAGAAAAAATGGGCCTCCGCTCCCTCTACCAAGGTCGAAGTTAATGAAGAGGTTACCCTGTTAAACGCGACAGTCTTTCCTGATTTTTACAGCAAATCACTGGATCGTAAATTTGACAACCTGATCTTTGCCTCTTCAATTGAAGGGAAAAATCCCCAAAGCGGCACTGATCAGGATGCGCAACCATCCCGCACCAGAAGATCCAGCGCCAATACCTCTGCCCCTTCCTTCCAAAATGCCTTGCAGGAAGAAATGCCGGCCACTCTGACGGGAGAAACCATCGAGGCAGGAAGCGCCAAAGCCGTCGTCCCCTTTGCCGAATTAAAAATAGAACGGGCGCCGGGCAGCAACGGCTTTACCGTGGCCGAACTTTTCGCCAAAGCCCCTGAACTTGACGGCAAGGAAATTGTCATTAACGGCAAAGTCATGAAATTTTCTCCCAATATTATGGGTAAAAACTGGCTCCACATCCAGGATGGTACCGGCGATCCACAACAACAAACCCACGACCTTGTTATAACCTCAACTGAATCCGCCGAAAACGATACCATCGTCAAAATCAAAGGTATACTGCGGGCCAACAAGGATTTCGGCGCAGGGTATAAATACGCAGTAATTGTTGAAGAGGCACATTTAAACAATTAATGGTTTGGCCCCTGATTTATTACAAGCTGAGACAGTAGCAAAAACACAAAGCAAGATGTTTAGCCATAAGTGTTTTTCATTATCCTGACTGAAATATTCGTGGGAAATGTGAAATATCGGGAGATATCAAAAATCATGAATACCTTGGGGGGAACCAAAGCCCTTCAAGGTATTCTTATTTAGAGACCATAAATAACACCCACCAACGAAATGGAGAACAGTCAGACATGAAAATTAACAGTGATGGAGAGAAACTCGTTACTTGTCACTTTCATCTAAACATCAACCTTATTAATTACGAATTATTGATGAAATGAGAATTGTCGTAATAGGACCTGGGGCTCTTGGCACATTGCTGGCAGTCTCCCTGACCCGTGACACGAGCCATGAAATTTGGCTCATGGATCACAATCAGCACAGAGCTGAAGAACTCGGCCAAAATGGACTGATCCTGGAAAAGGGGACGGAGAAGTTTCACTATCCGATCAAGGTCACGACAAAGGCGAGGGAAATTCGGCCGGCCGACCTTATTCTGCTTTGCGTCAAATCCCAAGATGTTGCCGAAGGCCTGCAGTCAATAAGCTCGGCCCTGCACGACAAAAGTCTGCTCATCTCTTTTCAAAACGGGATTAGTCATCTTAATATCCTGCAAGAAAACACTCTGCCATGTCAAACTGCAATCGGGGTCACCTCCCTTGGAGCAAATCTTGTTAAACCCGGCCATGTCAAGTACGGCGGATATGGACTGACCAAAATCGGCTTTGCCCAACCCGGCAACCTGGCAGACCAAACTCTAGAAATTGCCGCCTCGCTGTTTAATTCGTCGGGATTGGATACCATTGTGGTTTCAGACATTATCAATCATGTCTGGTCAAAACTCCTGATTAATGTCGGGATCAATGCCCTTACCGCTATCCACGATTGCCCCAACGGTCAATTACTTGAATTACCAAAAGCCCGCGAGCACCTTCGAGGAGCTGTTAAAGAGGCCGCCGCCGTGGCCCGAGCCCTGGAGATCAAAATCGACCACGACCCGATTGTCCGTTGTATGGAAGTATGTCGGGCCACTGAACAAAATATCTCTTCCATGCTACAGGATGTGAGGAGAAAAAGACCAACCGAGATAGACGCCATCAACGGTGCCATTATTGAAACAGCAAGCCGTCTGGGCATCCCCGCACCGATCAACCGAGAACTGGTCGGCAAGATAAAAAGAATCGAACAAAAATATCTGGTATAATGTTTATTGATTTTACAAATTATCAGAATTTGTAAAGCTGGGATTGGTGCCATACGGACAGTCCCCTTTGCAGGATATAAGACCCTTTACGGTTCAAACCTATTTCTTGGTCATGCAAACTATGCGCTGAAACAATATTTATTTATGCCGGCTACGCCCAAATGGTCTAAAAACACGCAATTCCAGCGACATTTTCCTTGACAGATGGGGCTAAAATATATCAAAAAAGATACTTTTTCCCCTTTCCAATAAACCTACAATCGATATGCTCGATAACGGGCGGCTGATTATTAATTTTCAAAATTTCTCATCATATACGCAGGAGGCACAATGACAAGCTATCTATTTACTTCTGAGTCTGTTTCCGAAGGTCATCCGGATAAGGTTGCCGATCAGATATCAGACGCGGTTCTGGACGCAATTCTCGAACAAGACAAGATGTGCAGGGTTGCCTGCGAAACCATGGTCACCACCGGCATGGTAATTCTGGCCGGCGAAATCACCACCACGGCCTGGGTTGATATGCCCCAGATCGTCCGTGATACCATCCAGGAAATCGGCTACAACTCATCGGACATGGGTTTTGATTACAAATCCTGCGCCGTTCTTACCAGTATCGACAAGCAATCACCGGACATCGCCCAGGGCGTCAACGAAGGAAGCGGCATTGATCTTGACATGGGGGCCGGCGATCAAGGATTAATGTTCGGTTATGCCTGCACCGAAACCAAGGTGCTGATGCCGATGCCGATCACCTATGCCCACCGTCTGACCAAACGGCAGGCTGAAGTGCGCAAGTCCGGACGTCTACCCTGGTTACGGCCTGACGCCAAGAGCCAGGTCACCATTGAATACAGCAAAGACCGAATCCCGCAACGGGTGGAAGCGATCGTCCTTTCAACCCAGCACGACGAGACGGTTGATTACGAAGATCTGAAAGAAGGGGTAATGGAAGAAATTATCAAACCGATTATTCCGGAAAAAATGATCGACCAAAACACCAAAATTTTCATCAACCCCACCGGCCGTTTTGTCATCGGCGGGCCGGTTGGTGACTGTGGGGTAACCGGACGCAAGATTATTGTCGATACCTACGGCGGCATGGGATCCCATGGCGGCGGCGCTTTTTCCGGCAAGGATCCTTCCAAGGTAGACCGCTCTTCATCATACATGGGAAGATATGTGGCTAAAAATCTGGTGGCGGCAGGTCTGGCCACAGAGCTAGAAGTACAGATCGCATACGCCATCGGGATCTCCAAACCGGTATCGATCAATGTTAACACCTTTGGCACCGGCAAGCTGAGCAACGACAAAATAAAAGACCTGATTATTAAACATTTTGATCTGCGGCCCAAAGCGATCATCCAGCACCTGGACCTCTTGCGCCCAATCTACAAAAAAACCGCCTCCTATGGACATTTCGGCCGGGAACGGGCTGAATTCACCTGGGAAAAAACCGATAAGGCCGAAATCCTGCGCGATGCCGCCGGAATCAAATAGGAGATGTTATAAATGTCTAGCAAAACTACAAACACTGGTGACTTCAAGGTTGCTGATCTGAACCTGGCGGAATGGGGTCGCAAAGAGATCAATATAGCCGAGACAGAGATGCCCGGCCTGATGGCCACCCGTACTGAGTATGCCGGCAAAAATCCTTTAAAAGGAGCCAGAATAGCCGGTTGTCTGCATATGACCATTCAAACCGCTGTATTGATGGAGACCCTGGTCGAACTCGGGGCTGAAATCCGCTGGTCATCCTGCAATATATTCTCCACCCAGGACCATGCCGCCGCCGCCATGGCTGCCGCCGGCATCCCCACTTTTGCCTGGAAGGGCGAGTCCGAAGAGGAATTCTGGTGGTGTATCGAGCAGACCATTTTCGGACCGGATGGCTGGCGGCCCAACATGATTCTTGATGACGGCGGCGATCTAACCCAGATCATGCACGAGAAATATCCCGAAATGATGAAGGATATAAAAGGAATCAGCGAGGAAACCACCACCGGCGTCCACCGCTTGAACGAAATGATGAAAGAAGGCCGATTGCTGGCACCCTCTTTTAACGTCAACGATTCAGTAACCAAATCAAAATTCGACAACCTCTACGGTTGCCGCGAGTCACTGCTGGACGGAATCAAACGAGCCACCGATGTGATGATGGCCGGCAAGGTCGCCGTGGTCTGCGGTTACGGTGATGTGGGCAAGGGCTGCGCCCAGGCTTTCCGCGGTATGGGCTCAATCGTCATGGTTACGGAAATTGATCCGATCTGCGCCCTGCAGGCCGCAATGGAAGGCTATAAAGTGGCAACCATGGAAGAGGCGGCAACAGTCGGCAATATCTTCGTCACCTGCACCGGCAACCTCAATGTTATTACCCGGGCCCACATGAATGTGATGAAAGACCAGTCCATTGTCTGTAATATCGGTCACTTTGACAGTGAAATTGATATCGCTTCGATCCGCGATCTACCCTGGGATAACATCAAGCCGCAGGTCGATCATGTTATCTTCCCGGATGGCAAGAGAATAATCGTCCTGGCCGAAGGTCGCCTGGTTAATCTGGGTTGCGCTACCGGTCATCCAAGTTTTGTGATGAGCAACTCCTTCACCAATCAGGTGATGGCCCAGATTGAGTTGTGGCAAAACTCCGACAAATACGAAAACAAAGTCTATTTTCTACCCAAGCACCTGGATGAGAAGGTGGCCCGCCTCCATCTCCAAAAAGTCGGGGCCAACCTGACCACTCTCTCCCAAAAACAGGCCGATTATATCGGAGTTCCAATTCAAGGCCCGTATAAACCGGAATATTACCGTTACTAATAAACTGTTCACCAATAGATACAAAATAAAACAGGCTGCCACTCGGCAGCCTGTTTTATTTTGAACCAGCCAAATTAATATCTCCTGAAAGTACCTGATGGACTTGCCCCCCCCGATCCCTGATATGCAAAAATCCGTCGTCATCAGGCCCCAGTGCAATTCCGGTCACCACCTTCCCCTCCGGGTCAAGCCAGGACAGTTCCTTGCCAACCATAGCATCACGCTGCCGCCAGCTTGCCAGGATCTCGGAGAACCCACCATGCTCAAGACTCAACATAGTTTTGTCCAGATGACTTACAATGATCGCCAAAAGGTCTCCACGTGTAAAATTTTGGGCCTCATGCACTCGTAAAGAAGTTGCCTTGCTTCGCAATTCAACCGGGAACAACTCGGAAGGGGTATTGACATTAAGTCCAATCCCTAAAACCACCAAAGTGTTTGTCTCAGCTCTTATTTCACCGGTTTCCGTCAGGATCCCTCCGATTTTTTTCCCGCCCAGCAACAAATCATTGGGCCATTTTATTTGGGAAAAGACCCCGACTTCCTCTAGCGCCTGACATATTGCCAAACCGGCAGCCAGGGTTATTCTGGACAGATACTGCGGCAATAGGGCAGAACGCATAATCATCGAAAAATAAAGACCTGTTCCCGCCGGTGAAACCCAAAAACGTCCCAACCGGCCCCGACCCTTGCTCTGACAATCGGCAACGACTATCGTCCCGGCGACCGCACCCTCCCGCCCTAACCTTAGAGCTTCGGAATTAGTTGACTCAATCTCGGCAAAATACCTGACGGGATGATCAGCCAACAGACCTTTATCAGACATTTCCTGCCATATTTTATCAGTTACTAAATCCATGAATTACTCAAATTTGCCAGTCCATTGTGCTCTCAACAGCGCCAAAGTTTGATGATTAGTGCGATCCAACTGCACAGGGGTTATCGAGATATACCCGGAGGCAATGGCCATACCATCGGTATCCTCCCCCCGTTCCCGGGAAGGTGTCCCGCCACCGATCCAGTAATGGCGTCGACCCCAGGGATCATTGGTCTCTTTGATCGCATCATCATAGAGCCGACGTCCCTGCCGAGTGAACTTCACACCTTTTAACTCCTTGAAAGGACAACCAGGAACATTGACATTCAACAAGGTATCACCCGGCAGTTGTTGATCAAGAATCACCCTGGCCAATCTCCCGGCAAAACCGGCAGCGTCCTGAAACAAAAAAGGCTCCTCGCCAACCAGGGATATGGCAAAAGAATCAATCCCCAGCATGGTCCCCTCAATGGCGGCGGAAACCGTTCCAGAATAACTGATATCATCCCCCAAGTTGCCGCCTGGATTAATCCCGGAAACAACCAGAAGCGGTCTTTCGGTCAACACCTTCTTGACGCCGATGGTCACGCAATCGGCAGGTGTGCCATCAATGGCAAAAATGTCCGGACCAATCTCCCTGACCCGCAGAGGCCTAGCCATGGTCAGAGAATGGCTGGCCGCGCTGTTATCTCGTTCCGGGGCGATGATAATCGGCCGCCCTATCTTTTTCATTTCTTCAAATAAGGCATGGAGCCCGGGGGCATTTACCCCGTCATCATTGGTCACCAGAATCAACGGCATTATTATCCACCAAAAAAAAATTTCACCCAGGACAGGTCGGCATCATATCTTACTATTATTTGTTTATCAAACCCACACAGCTACCCTTAGTGTCGGTCGACAAAAGATCCCAGAAAAATAAATAGCAAAATATCTTGACCATTTCTTCTTTTTTCACACTTTTTAAGATATATTTCTCCCATAATATCTAACCATCAATCAGTAATAAGTGCCTGTTCAGATTTATTTTGATTAAAATAAATAAATTCAGAAAGCACTGATAATCCACGGCCAAACAAGGAGACCATTATGCCATATGTCAATATCAGAGTTGCCGGCAAACTAAGCCGCACCCAAAAAGCGGAGATCTCAAAAGGTGTTACCGAGGTAATTGCACGGGTAGCGGAGAAACCACCTGAATCAATCCTAATTTTCATTGATGAGTTGGAACATGACAATATCGCCAAGGCCGGTATTCTGCTCAAAAAACCATCCTGAGATGGTCCGTAAATGACCCAACTAAACACCGCCAAAGAACAGCTGCAAATTCTCAAAGACCAGTTAAGTCTGCATGCCCAGCGTTATTATGTCCTGGACGACCCCCTGATCTCGGATGGTGAATATGACCTTCTTTTCCAGGAATTACTTGCTCTGGAAAAAAAATTCCCTGAGCTGATCACTATTGATTCCCCCAGCCAAAGGGTAGGAGGAACTCCGCTGGCCGGGTTTCAAACCATCGAACATCGCTTTCCGATGCTGAGCCTGGAAAACGCCTTTGATGATCACGACCTGCATGCTTTCGAAGAGAAGATCCAGCGCTTTCTGAACAGCGCTGAGCCGACAACCTATTTTGCCGAACCAAAACTGGACGGTCTGGCCGTTGAATTGGTATATGAGCAGGGATTATTTCTGGCCGGCTCAACCAGAGGTGACGGCAAAACCGGCGAGGACATAACCTCAAACCTGAGAACCATTGCCTCCATTCCCCTTAAACTTCTTGCTCAGGATAACAAAAAAATCCCTGAGCTACTGGAGGTCAGGGGCGAGGTCTTTATCTCACATGAAGGCTTCGCTGCCTTAAATAAGCAAAGAGAAGATGACGGTGAAAATCTTTTTGCCAACCCCCGAAATGCCGCCGCAGGATCCCTTCGTCAGCTTGATCCCAGGATAACCGCCCAAAGGCCGCTTGATTTTTTTGTCTATGGCGTCAGCGACCCATCTTCTTTGCCATGTCAGAATCAAAGCGAGCTTTTCCAATATCTCGAATCCCTTGGTTTTAAATGCAACGCACTGGCCCGACCCTGCCCATCAATCAATAAAGTACTGGAACACCAACGTTTCCTGAGTGATTTGCGAAAAGACCTGCCCTATGAGATTGACGGAATGGTAGTCAAAGTCGACTCCTTTAATCTCCAAAAAAGGCTAGGTAGCAAGGCCAGAAGCCCGCGGTGGGCGATCGCCTACAAGTTTCCGGCCTCACAGGCCACCACCACCCTGCTCGAAGTTGAATTTAGAATAGGACGTACCGGTGCCATAACACCGGTTGCCATCCTTGAACCGGTCGACGTGGGTGGCGTTATAGTAAGCAGGGCCACCCTGCACAATGAAGATGAGATTATCCGGAAAGACCTGCGCCTTGGTGACAAGGTCCTGATCCAAAGAGCCGGTGATGTAATCCCGGAAATAGTCAAACCAATCAAAGAAAATCGTACCGGCCACGAACAACCAATCATCATGCCCCGCACTTGCCCTAAGTGCGGGCACGAACTGCTGCGCAAAGAAGATGAAGCTGTTCTTCGTTGCCCAAACCTGCACTGCCCGGCCCAAAAACTGCGGGCCCTGATCCATTATGCCGGCAAATCCGGCATGGATATTGAAGGATTCGGTCAAAAAGTGATGGCCCAATTATTTGACACGGGACTCATAGCAGACATTCCGGATCTCTATCATCTCACAAAAGACGATCTGCTCAAACTGCCGGGCTGGGCCGACAAGTCTGCAGAGAACGGCATTCAGGCCATCAATAAAAGCAAAAAGACCAATCTAGCCAGGTTTATTAATGCTCTGGGCATTAGACATGTAGGAGAGGTAACCGCCCAATTGCTTGAAGAACACATCCAGACCCTTGATCGGTTAATGATCGTCTCAGAGGAAGATTTGACGGAGATTGAGGGTATTGGTAGCCAAAGTGCCGCAAGTATTGCAAAATACTTCAATGAAGATAAAAACAAAGCAGCATTGGCTCATCTGGTCGAGCTTGGTTTGGAAATTTCTCTCCGCAAACCAAATGACAAAGAACAACCCCTAACGGATCACACTTTTCTCTTTACCGGCTCTCTCACCTCATTTTCCAGAAGTGAGGCGAAATCCAGGGTAAAGGAGTTGGGAGGCAAGGTAGCTTCGTCCATAAGCAAGAAAGTCAGCCATGTGGTCGTGGGCGAAAAACCAGGGGATAAAATTAAAAAGGCGCAAGAATTAGGACTTGCAATTATCTCTGAAGAAGAGTTTATACATTTGGTTAGATTTTAATTTTTGATCAAAAATATTTAGCAGAAGATAAGCAGGAGAAAAAAATGGCGGTTAAACGTATACGTGCTGTCGTTTTTGGCTTGGTCCAAGGGGTATACTTTAGGACATTCGCCGAGGCTGAAGGAACAAAATTAAAGCTGGCAGGATGGGTTCGCAACCTGCCGGATGAATCTGTCGAAGTCGTCATGGAAGGCGAAGAAGCCAAGGTCGATGAAATGATTCAATGGTTACGCCATGGTCCGCCCACCGCTAAAGTAAAACGGGTTGACCTGAGAGCAGAAAGAGTCTTGGGTCAAACCGGCAAATTTAACATTCGCTATAATTAATTTTTAGATTTATCAGCGCCAAGCTGATAATTGACAAACACGACTTCCCTCCACCCGACCCGCCCCTGTGCATCATGAAGAAAGATAAATCAGGAGTCCAAAACATGAACCTTGGCACAGACCAACATAAACCTAAAGTTTTAAGCAAAGGTAGCCAGCGGATAATCTGCCCGACCTGCGGCAACGACAGCGATTTTCTCGAAATTGCCGATGGCGTGCTTATTACCAGCAACTATATCCAGAATTCCGATGGCAGCTTTACCCTCGATGGTGACGACTCACAAGTTCTGGGTGAAATAAAATTCTTTTGCGGGGAATGTAACGCTGATCTCTCCCGTTTTCATCAGCATTTTATGGAAATGCTTTTTTGAGTGAAAAAAAATTCCGTTTCCCTTACAACAGACAGCTCCAGAATAATCAGAGATAACGATAACCTGCGCGATGCTTATCATTCACTGAACCCGGGAGATCTGATTCTTGGCAGAATCAGACTTAAATCAACCGAAGAGCACATACTACTGGATCTTTCGGAGAGGGGGGTTATACTTTTCCCCTCAGCTCTTTCACAACTTTCCTGTCGATCAAAAACCAGCCAGGCACTACTTTTTGCCCCACAAATGTTGCCCCATACCAGGGCGATCCATGATATTCATGATATGTTGGCGGCAATGAATCACTATCAACAGGCAAAAATCTCACAAGTGATCACCAAACGGGACAGGAGTAATGCCGGGATGGGCATAAATCTATGGAACTCCACCGAAGAAGTCTTTAACCAGGCCTCGCTCGGCAGCATGCCTTTCCCTTTTGTGATGCAACCTTTCCACCCAAATTGTCGCGATATCAGGATAATAGTCCTCGGTTCTTATGTTGAGGCCTACTGGCGTTGCAACCCTGACAATTTCCGCAACAATCTACACTTCGGAGGAAACAGCAGCCCCTGTCAACTCACAAAAGAACAATGGGATTTATGCCAAAAGGTGATGGCAAGAGGTAAATTCCCTTATGCCCATATTGATCTTATCGTTACCGAAGATGGTTCTTCTTTTCTGGCCGAAATAAATCTGCGGGGAGGTATCAGAGGGGCAAAGATAAAACCGGACGAATACCGCCAACGGCTCAATGACCTGCACCGGAAAGCGGAAAAAGATCTGAGCAGCTAGTAGTGCGGATCACCCTGACTAACTACATTTACACCACAAGGGCATAAGTTTCGTTTGAGCCGACTAGCGGCTCAACTCAGCTTTATACCACAAGGGCATAAGTTTCGTTTGAGCCGACTAGCGGCTCAACTCAGCTTTATACCACAAGG
>JAHJIY010000016.1 GCA_018823175.1 Pseudomonadota bacterium | reverse complement strand
TGATATCATGTATAAATATACACAAATAGTGCCTCGAACGTAAGTTGTTTTTTGATGTTTTGTTAATTATTCAAGTAAGTTAGCTCAAAAACTCCCAGTATGACTTAGACTAATAGGTGAAAGTCCGACAGGCTCCTAGGGACATAATCAACCACAAAAAACCAACAGGCTCACTAAACCAGCCTTTCTTCCTCTTTTTTCATCCTGATTGCACAGGCCCGGTCAAAGGCTTGTTCCTTACCGCATTTTTTGGTAGAAACCGAGGTTTTCCCGGATTTTCCTTCTTTGGTTACCCAAGAGATCTCATATCGATTCATTTTCTCATTGAACCTGACCCCGACCACCCCCGTGTTATTATTACTGGTGGTAACGATATTTCGATCCGTCCGTTTTTTACCTAATTCAATTTCTTTGGCATCTCGCCAAGCCAAAGCACCACTCAAAGCAGCGGAACGCCCACCATTCTTGCGATCTGAAAAGAACTTGACATGAGGTTTGCCAAGATGCCTTACCCTGACATACCAGCCATGGGTGCATTTCGCCTCCTGATCAATACGAGCGATATCTTTATGTTTCTCATGTAAATTTTTTTTTGACATAGATTTACGACCTCTTGCTATTTAATTTCCATACGACAGACAATTATTCCTCAAAAAAAGGAGGGAGGAATTCCTTATTCAAACACGGGGAATCTTCAGATACAAAGATTATATTCAGACTCAATACTCACATTGGATCTCGGGGACGCTCCATATGGAGGCGATATACCTTGAAGGTGCTGCAACACAAAGGCCCTTAGGGTGAAATCCATGAAGGACGTTTCTCTTTACATCTTCGGTCAATCAAGAAGACCAACCGATCATCTAATTGATTATACCCCCAGTATTCTTTGTTTAAATATGAAAAAAACAGCTCCCAAAATGCAGAGTCCTGCCCACAAAAAATCTAATCGTATTTCTTCTTTCATAAACAGGATAGAAAAAGGCACAAAAACCAAAAGAGTTATAACTTCCTGAAGAATTTTAAGTTGCCCCAGATTCATCACCTGAAACCCAATTCTGTTGGCGGGAACTTGGATTAAATACTCAAAAAGAGCGATGCCCCAGCTAACCAAAGCAGCAATTATCCATGGTTTGGCTGAAAGATTTTTCAGGTGGCCATACCATGCAAAAGTCATAAATATATTACTGCAACACAGCAATATTGCAGAAATGATAATTGTACGCATTTCCGAATTAATCCTTCACAGACAAAGGTCCGGGCAAGGGACAGTCGACGAAGCAAGGAAAAGGACAAATAAATAACTATTGTGCCCCAACCTTCACACATTTAAACAAAAAAAAGTCAGGGACTGTGAATTTCCCAGTCCCTGACTTTAGAAGAAAATACTATAATCCTGATACAACAAATAGTTAACCCAGCGGAGATGAACTCTTTAAACTCCCCATTGAAATGGGGGGTTTAATACCCTTTCCAGCTAAAAGATTGGCATTTGGAGAAATATAAAATTTCTCACCACATCTACTCTTTTAAATCTAAACGACAGGGCATAAACTCCGGTATTACGGACAAAGGGTCTAAAAAACTATTTTACAGCATCGGCAAGTTTGCTACCCGGCTTAAAACGGGCAACGGTCCTGGCGCCAATCTGAATAGTTGCGCCAGTCTGGGGATTGCGACCCTGACGTGCAGATCTCTTACTAACAGAAAAAGTACCAAAACCTACCAATGTCACTTTGTCGCCTTTTGACAGTGCGCCAGTGATAGCGTCCAAACAACCGGTAAGTGCTTTTTCCGCTGCAGCTTTACTGATACCAGCCGCATTTGCCATGCTCTCAACCAATTCACCCTTATTCATACTTCCTTTCCTCCTGTGAATTTAATGGTACATCTTGCCTTAAGTTAACCGAAACGTCAGATGTTTTTGCCGGTTTAATCAAATGCAAATTGATTGTCAAACAAAAACATTAAATGATGCTACAGCATCAATGAATCACATATCAAGCATCTTTCCAAAAAAACAAAAAATATGCAAATGTTAAATTAAAATACCTGCTCTAGCGGAAAGATCAAGCAAAACTTTACTAATACCAAGGGATCCAAAGGTTTTCCTTAATTCACCCCTAACTGCCGGTTTGCCTAATTTCACAAAATCGCCTTCCTGCAATTCCAGTATTACGACCTTATCCTTACTGCCCAAACGGACCCTGCAACCAAAAAAACCTAATGAATTCAATACATTTTCACAAGAAGCAACCAACAACAGTTTCTCTGTTGTTATGCAATTACCGGTCGGAATCCTGGTTGCCAGACACGACGAGGAATAAAGATTCCAGGTCGACATTTTCTTATCCCTACTCATCTTTCTAATCTCATTTTTATGGAAACCGGCATCAACCAGAGGGGTCAAAACACCTAATTCTAAATGCACCTTAGCCCCCGGTCTGTCCTGAGCCAGATCATCGACATTGGTTCCATCCAGCAAAGAGATCGACTCGTCCCCACTAAAAGACGAAAGAAAAAGACTGTAATTTTTCTTCTTGCAGTGATAACAGCGATCAGAGGGGTTGGAGACGAATTCAGGCCAAGCAAGTGGATCAATTTCAAAAGTAAGCAACCGGCAACCGATATTTTCCGCCGTTTGCCGAGCCGCCTTCAACTCTTCTGGCTTCTGTAAAATTGAGCAGGCATGTAAGGCAACAACATCTTTTCCACGGGCCTCAACTGCGGCTTTCAACAAAAACGAACTATCAACCCCTCCGGAAAAAGCAACAGCCGGTCGCTTAATTTTTTTAATAATCGCCAAAAGCTTTTCATATTTATCGGCAGACATAAAAATTAGTTCCTAGCAAATTGAAGCCCGGGGCCAAACAACAAAAAGTGTCCGCCCCATTTACGATCAGCGCGAGCCCACCCTAGAAGTGAATTTAATTAACGATATACATCACTACTTAAAGAGATTCTCCTCAACTCACAATCAACGCTGCTTAAGATCTGCCGCCGAGAGTTTCAATCTTCCTGCAATTATCAAGGTTGAGACAGAATTACTTTTGCGGAATATTTTTAACAGGTTTTTCCAGGAAGAAATCCTTGGCCATTATCCACTTTTTCAAGGTCTCAGCAATCTCTCGGGCCCTGACTACACTGGACAATGGCGCAGTAGGAACCATTTTACCGTTCACCTCAATCTGACCACTCTTCAACTGGGCGTAGCTGACTTCACCATAATTGCGCACAATACCATGGGAGTAGTCATGAGAATAATCAACCACCTGGGTGAAAATCTGATCATCGGCAACACCAGTATAAGCCGCCATTTCTTCGTTAAGCACCGGAATAGGTATCCCAAGCCCTACAGCAAGCGTACTGCCGTAACCCTGCATGCTTATTCCCTTAAGCCACCTGGGAGACATTTCCTTCAAGTCCCCCTGAACCATCAAGGTCCCGGCCGGTCGCCTGGTCGTCCCGTTATCAGATCTCATGGCATTAGGGTTATGCTGGGTCCCGTGCCACGTCACATAACCCACCGCCCCGCCAAGAAATATCCTGGTCCCAAGACCTATTGTCTTGTAGAAGGGATCATTCATTAAAGGACTCAATTCTCCGGCACTGCAATAATTAGCGTTCCGTCCTTGGGCCTTTAAGGTCCCCATATATGTATAGATGGTCTTTTCTGAAAGATTAATCGCACAATTATAATTCTGATAAGCATTTCTGGGATTGGTCAAGAGAGCATAAGGCAGATCCTTAAGAGTAACCGTCTTTTCCAGCTGTCGGTTCGGGTAACAATCCGTACCATAGCCGACCGCCTTCAGAACGATTTCTTTTCCCGATACTAAATCCTCAATAACATGGCCGCCGCCATAGCGAAATTCACCCGGAAAAACCTTATTAAGCGGGTCATCCTCTGCCGGTTCAGTTGCCCCAATATATATATCAACTGCTGCCAACCCCGCATAGGCCGAGACATTGTTAAGCCACACCTTGGAAGCTTTAAGGGTTGGTTTTGTATGTCCAAAATTTATAAAAGCGCCGGAAGAGCACATGGGAGAAAAAGTTCCGGTGGTAACCACATCTACCGTTCGAGCAGCCTCAACCGGCCCCTTTTTTTTAACAATCCCAACCATCTCTTCGGCAGTGACCACAACCGCTTCACCGGCCTTAATTCGCGCATTTATTTCTTCGTATGTTTTATTTACCTTGTATTCACTCATGACGACCTTATTATTAAAAGTGTTTGAATTAATCCATCACGGAAACAACTTTATGACCTGCCTTCTCCAGGGCCTCAACCACAGGATCAAGATCGACCTTCCCTAATCTGAAATGGTAAACCTTTCGGCGAGACGCATTACTGTCAGTAGCGACACTGACAATATCACAACCATGCTCCTTGATTATTCGGGTAACATCTTCCACGCCCTCTTTCCCAACGATAACATCGACCCGGGACGAGGCCTTCAGAAGCCCCATAATCTCGATAAAGGCTGACAGAATATCAGAAGCAGTTATTACCCCGACCAGCTTCTTTTTGTCAACCACCGGCAGGCCGCCGATCTTAAAATCGTGAATCAAGCGGGCAGCGGTTTCAATACTGGCATTTAAATTAATGGTGACCGGATTAATAACCATAACCTGATGCACAGGAATATCTTCAACAATTGACGGAAAAAAGAAATGCCGCAAGTCGCTTTCGGTAATAAATCCAATCAGCTGTTCATCATCAACTACCGGCAGATGCCTGATGGCATGTTTTTTCATCAGCTCATGCGCATCCTGCAAAAGAGCTGTTCTCTCAATCGTGACCGGATTGCTTTTCATCCAGTTCTTGACTTTCATAACCCACAACTCCTCTCATAAAGAGCGGCCTATTTACCGCCAGGGCATCACCAACTCGTCAGAACAAAAATTAAAAAATTACGGTAGATTAAAACAAGTTTAATTTCAAGCACGAACATTTGCCTTCTCATTGCCCGGCAAGGTGACAGAGGTTGTTCGCTTTTTCTCTTTTCTTCTGCGGTAATATGCTTTAAATTTGAAAATCTTGACATAAAGTCCCATTGTAAAATGGTTTTAACGCACGTTTACACCTTTATCTCCAGTCCACCGGAGCACAATAATCTGCTGAGGCGCAAGGTAAAATAATGCCGGACAAAAAAGGAAAAAAAAATCTCCCCAAATCAACTGCGACCTCAGGCAAAAAGCTTTCCGGCAGTGATTCCGGCAATAGCGTTATCGATGTACGAAACAAAATTGACGCAATTGACGACCAGATCCTTAAACTTCTTAAGAAGCGACTTAACTGCGCCAAAAAAATCGGTCAACTCAAAGAAAAAGGCAACAAGGCCAAGTGGGATCCTTTAAGGGAAAGACAAATTTTTTCACGATTATCAACCGACAATCAGGGGGAGTTTCCCGAACAATCACTAGACAGCATCTTCCATGAAATAATCACGACCTGCCGATTATCACAAAAAGAAGTGGCTGTGGCCTATCTGGGACCAGAGGCCACCTTCTCACATCTGGCCGGCGTAAAATACTTTGGCACATCCGCTAAATATCGACCCGTTGAAACAATTGAAGATATCTTCCTCGAAGTGGAAAGAGAACGCATCGAATACGGGATCGTTCCGGTTGAGAATTCCATCGAAGGATCAGTGACCTCAACCCTTGATTCATTCATCAAATACCGGGTCAAAATATGCGGCGAACTTCACCTGGGCATCAAGCACCACTTGATTAATCAATCAGGTGAGATCAAAGACATCAAACTCATCGCCTCCCACTCACAACCTCTGGCCCAATGCCGCCAGTGGCTGAAAAAGAACCTGCCGGAAATCCCATGTCAATCGGTCTTCAGTACCGGTGTGGCATCAAAAATGGCGGCCGAAGATCCGACCATCGCCGCCATTGCCAGCTCCCTGGCAATCAAGACTTACCACCTGCAAACGGTGATAAGCGGCATCGAAGATTATCGGGGCAACACCACCCGTTTTCTATTAATCGGCAAAGAGTCCCCCTCCAGAAGCGGCAACGACAAGACATCTCTATTGGTAAGCTTACTTGACAGGCCTGGCGCCTTGAACGACGCGCTCCGTTTTCTGGCGGACCGCGACATAAATCTCACCAGAATTGAATCCCGCCCGGTTAAAAACGAACCTGGCAACTACCTGTTCTTCCTGGATATGCTTGGTCACCTTGAAGACAATCCGATCAGGGAAGGATGTGAGAAACTTAAACAAGTTTGCTCCTCTTATGAATGGCTGGGCTCATATCCGCGATCAAAGTCATAACCTCAGCAACCCCCGATCCGGGACATCCTGCCATGACAGCCGCCCGCCTGATCCAGTTGCAAGGTGTAACCTTTTGGCTTCTTCAGGATAGTATCGACCAGCGCCGCCCTGATTTCCTGATCGGTGGCGCCGTTTCGGATAATTCCCCTTAAATCCGTCTCAAAATCCTGCAGCAGACATGAGCGAAGCTTGCCTTCGGAAGTAAGCCGCAGACGATTACACCGATCGCAAAAATGATTGCTGATCGGGCTGATGAACCCCAGGGTCCCCATCGCGCCCGGCAGACGATAAATCTCCGCCGGACCATCAAGACCACCACCCTGGATCCGCTCAAGAACTCCCAGTGAAGCAAACGCCTTTTTAAACTCGGCAGTTGCCATATATTTATCTTTTGTCCAGACCGTTGCCTCACCGGTCGGCATGCATTCAAACCATTGAAGCTCACCGCGGCAAGCCACGGGGAATCTCCGTATGGAAGGATACTTTCATCAGATTTGATCACTAACCCCACAGCAGATAGCGAACAGTGTGAGACTCCGAACTGCGGGGGAATGCGCCCCGAAAGAAGTTTCCCCCTCAAGGGGGGATTGAACAGAACCCTTGGGGTGCGTTTCGCTTTGCATGTTCACATGAAACCTGCCGACCCTAAATGACATTAAACGGGAACCATAATGATCCAGAAAAACAATCCAGGCTTAACCTGTTTAAAATGTTAGCTATGGCTAAAATCACCAATTATGTTTAAAAATATATTAGAAGATCAACCTGGAATAAATATTTTCCGCACTTTCCTTAAAAGTCGATCCCGAAGACGGACAAACATGGTGCTTAAGCTTAAGCTTAAATTTCCTGTCTGTTTTCGTCAATCCATTAAAAGTTAAGTTAAAAAATTATCGAGACCATGCTAATCCTGGGAATTGAAAGTTCATGTGATGAAACTGCGGCAGCCGTTTTGGCAAACGGAGATACCCTACTGTCAAATGTGATTAATTCGCAGATCAGCATCCACGAAAAATACGGCGGCGTAGTACCGGAAATCGCCTCACGCCAACATGTGAAAAACATCTTCCCGGTAGTTGCTGAGGCCATCAAACAGGCCGGAGTCAGCCTGGATCAGATTGACGGAATAGCAGTCACCCAGGGTCCCGGTCTGATCGGCTCCCTTCTGATCGGTCATTGCTTTGCAAAAGCCCTCTCCCTGGTCAAAAAGATCCCTTATGCCGGAATCGACCATCTGACCGGCCACCTGCTCTCAGTCTTTTTGAGCGACGATCATCCAGAGTTTCCTTATATCGCGATGATCGCCTCCGGCGGACACTCCAGCATCTTTCATGTAACTTCCCATTCCGACTTCCGTTTAATGGGAAGGACAAGGGATGACGCCGCCGGCGAGGCCTTCGATAAAGTGGCAAAGCTTTTAGGCCTTGGCTACCCGGGTGGCCCGGTTATCAGTAAACTGGCCCAGGATGGCAACCCCAGCGCCATAAATTTTCCCCGCGCCTGGCTGGACAAAGAAAGTCTGGATTTCAGCTTCAGCGGACTAAAAACAGCGGTCGCCAGCTACGTATACCAACAAAACAAAAATAATCTCCCGCTGGAAATCCCTGATATTTGTGCATCTTTCCAGGAAGCGGTGGTTGAGGTCATGGTGAAAAAAACCATGATGGCGGCCCAGAATACAGATTCAGAATCCGTGGTCATTGCCGGCGGAGTCGCCGCCAATCCTCGGCTCCGGCAAGCAATCTCCGAGGAAGGCAAAAATAAAGGAGTTAAAATCTTTATGCCGCCAACGGAATTCTGCACCGACAATGCGGCCATGATTGCCCTGGCCGGCTATTACCAATTCAAGGAAAAGGCAAGCCTGAGATATGACTCTGATGTCTACTCACGCTCACAATTCTGATCAAATGCCCCAATTCAATCGAATCTTCAGATATTATCATTTAAAATTAAAACGCCTGAAGGGTGACCCAGAGAATCTGGCCCGCGGCGTCGCGATAGGCACATTCATCGGGATCACCCCAACGATCCCACTGCATACCATTTTGATAATTTTCATATGTATTTTCATGAAAGGCAGCAAGGTTGCCGGGCTATTGTCCTCCTGGCTCGTGAGCAATCCCCTTACCTTTTTTCTGCAATATTACCTGTCCTGGAAAATAGGGAACTGGCTCACTTCCCGCGATCTTTCCTGGGAAAAAATCAGCCAGGTATTGGAAATAATATCCTCAGACGCCGGTTTTAATGCGACCTTAAACGTTCTCGGCAGACTTGGCGCCGACGCCCTGATTGTCCTTGTCCTTGGCGGCTGCGTACTGGCCATCCCGATCAGTCTGATCAGCTATTTTCTATCCTTCGGTTTCTTTACAAAAATTAGAGAAAGAAACCACAAAAACAACTCGGATACCAACGATTCATGCCCAACCCAATAAACATAAAAAATATCCTTAAAGAAAAGAAACTGGCCCCCCAAAAAAAACTGGGGCAAAATTTTCTGCGCGATCCCCAGACCGCCATCCGGATCATCGAACTGGCCGGCGTGACCTCTGAAGACACCATAATCGAACTAGGTGTCGGCTTGGGCTCACTGACTGTACTTTTAGCCCAACGGGCCAAAAAGGTGATTGGACTGGAGATCGACCGCGGCATCGTCGAATGGCACAGAGAAACAAACGACCTGCCGGCCAATGTAACCCTTATTCATCAGGACCTTTTAAAGACAAATTTCAATGAACTGGCAGAACAGCATGGTCATTTAAAAATTATTGCCAACCTGCCATACTCCATTTCAAGCCCCCTTTTATTCAAGCTGATCAAGGACAGAGATGCCCTGGAATATGCTGTATTGATGCTGCAAAAAGAAGTCGGACAACGACTGACTGCTGAACCGGCAACCAAGGAATACGGAGTTTTATCTGTACTGCTGGGCACCTGCGCTTCGATGCAAACCCTGATGCATGTCTCGCCGGCCATGTTTCATCCTCGCCCCAAGGTCGACTCGGTAGTAGTCAGCCTCCGATTCAACCCCATTCCCAAACGCTGCGCCCTTCTGCCCGAACATGACTACGACCTTTTACGAAAAGTGGTAAACGCCGCTTTCCAGCAACGCAGGAAAACACTCATCAACGCATTGAGTGCCGCAAACCTGATGGAGCTTGATAAAAAAGGACTCACCCTTGTCCTGGAGAAGGCCGGGATTGCACCTTCCATCCGGGCGGAAAGATTGACCATTGAGGATTATGTCAGGTTGACCAACGTGTTGGCAAACTCATAAAACTCTCCTTGGAGAGTAGTCAAACCAGGAGTTTAATCATGCAAAACTTTGTCATGCACAATCCGACCAAGATCATATTCGGGCGGGATACTATTCAGCAGATCGGCAGTGAAGCGGCAGCTCTTGGCAAAAAAGCGCTGTTAGTCTATGGCAAATCAAGCATAAAGAATAATGGTATCTACGAACAGACAACCTCCGCCCTGAAAAACGAGGGAATCGAAATTATTGAACATGCCGGGGTTAAATCTAACCCGGTAATCAGTCACGTCCGTGAAGGGATCAGGCTGGCCAAGACACAAAAGGTTGATCTGATCATCGCCGTTGGCGGCGGCAGTGTGATCGACAGCGCTAAGGCGATTAGCGCCGGTGCAACAGTTGATCACGATGTCTGGTTGTTCTTTAAGGGCAAAAAAAGCATAAAAAGCAAATTACCCCTGGCCTGCGTATTGACCCTGGCTGCCGCAGGCTCCGAAATGAACGGTGGCATGGTAGTGACCAATGAAGATACCCTGGAAAAATTCGGCATTGGCAACAAGCTCCTTCATCCGGAAGTATCGATTCTGGATCCAACCGCAACTTTCACGGTTCCGGCCGATTACACGGCATTCGGGGCAATAGACGCAATTGCCCATATTCTGGAATTCTACTTCACGGCCAGCGACCCTGAAACCCCGGTCCAGGACCGTATAATGGAAGGGCTGATTATCAATATAATGGACAGCTGCGAACGGGTCTTGATGCAACCGGAAGATTACAACGCAAGGGCCGATCTGATGTGGTGCGCAACCTTGGCGCTTAACGGCTTGACCGCTGCCGGGCTTGGTCGGGTTGGATTCCCGATGCATATGATCGAGCACTCCTTGAGCGCTATTTACGATGTGCCGCATGGCGCTGGCTTATCAATCGTCATGCCGGGATGGATGACGCACGAATCAACAAAAAATCCACAAAAATTTGCCCAATTCGGCCGCCGAATCTTCAACATAAGAAAAGAAAATGAAGTCGAGATTGCCCGGGAAGGGATCAAACGACTTAAGGAATGGTTTGAAAAAGTAGCCGCCCCCACCTCACTCAGCGCAATAGGCGTACCAAAAGAAGACATTGATCGCATTGCCGAAAACGCCATGGGTTTAGCCAAAATCTGGCGTCTGCAAGAATACAATACAGACAGAGTAAAAGACATCCTTCAACTCTGCAGATGACTAAAGACAAATGACCTTTTCTCCAACCCGGCAATAAGTTGATAAATATCTGTTTATTTTTATAGAAGATATTTCTCTCGGAAAAAAAGATCAGTTTCCAGCAAATAAATAATTTACCCATTTCCTTTTGGATATGATAATCTATCTTAATAGTAAAATTCATGGAGAGATGAACAAACCAAATGGCTGTCAGCAAAACTGAATTTAGAACATATCAACTGCAGGAAGTTGAAACACTTTACGAACAGAGCTTCAGACAACTGCGCTCGGAATTGAACAAGGGGCAAACTTACAGCCAGGCTTGCGCCAAACTTTCAGATATCGACCAGAAGTTAAAAGAAGAAATTGCCAACGATTTCCTGCGATCAATTGTCGCGGAAAGACATTTCGGCAAAGGTCAAAAAATTGAAGATATCGCCCTCTTGCTTGGCGTAACCTATAACATAGTGCAAGATACATGCAATATGATGCTGAAAGAAATCGGCCATGAGCTGGCCCGCAAAAGACTACACTACCAACACAATACCCTCACTCACTAATCTAGTGTCTGTCCAGATTCATGTCTAATTCCCAATTATGTCGAGAACGCAAGGCCACTAAAATAATCATTTTTCAGCAGAACGGTTCAGGTGAAGAAAAGATTGCCGGAATTAAAGAATTCGGGACCGACCTCGAAATCTCGAAAGTATTCAATATTGATCTCGCGCTTCCCGAACTGATTGACGAGCCGGAGGAATATCTAAGCGAAAATTTTTCCGGCGATCTCGTCCTTTGTTTCTTAAAACATCCTGATTTAATCGATCATCTGGTTTCAATCTGTCAGAAAAAAAAGATCCCGGTAATCGCCGCCGGCAAAAAACACCAGGGCGCGATTTCACCTTTTACCTGCTGCGGACTTGGCCGTCATTCCGGTCTGGGAGCATATGGAGAACAATTCGGGTTTCCTGAACTTGAAATCAGTTTGGAAGAAAACCTCATCAAGGGAATAACGATCAAAAGAGGCGCCTCCTGTGGCGCCACCTGGCATGCCGCCCCGGAAATTATCGGCCTGACCACCGAAGAGGCTCTGGTCTCATATGCCAGGGCAGTGCAATATCTTTGCACTGCCAACCCTGCCGCCTTTGACCCGATTACCGGCAAAAGCGCCCTCCATTACGCCGGTGACGTACATGCCGCCGCATTAAAAAAGGCCCTGACCGGCAAATAAATGTCGGACAGGACCTTTTTTAAAAAAAATATATACAAAAAATTAGAATCAGTCACCCTTCATCATATGCTTATAACAGCCGCCTTGATGACGGCGACCTCCCATCATTCCCATACCTCCGGGACCATTTCCCAGGCCACAGCCACACGCTCCCGGCCCACAACCACTCTTGACCCCAGTCTCTTCCGCTATTTTCCTAAATTTATCGCGCAGGTCAAAAATTTCGCCGGCCAACTTGCCGACTTTTTTCTCATCAGGTTTTTCCTGTTTCATGATTGCCGCCATCTCCGCCTGCTTTACAGCCAATTCTTTTCTGATTTCAACAGTCTGTGCCAGAAATTCATCCCGGGCCTTGATCTCTTCCTCACTCAAGTCGCTAACGCCTTGCCCACCATAATTACTGTTGGGGCAAGGGAGTGCGCTGGCACCCGCCATCGGACCACAAGGAACACCAGGCTGCGCCATAACCATTTGCCGGGCAGATAATCCGAATGCAGAAATCAAAACAACTACCAGTATAATCTTCCTCATATCAAATCTCCTTAACATAAAATCACCACAACTTTTCATCCACTAAATATTATTATCATTTTACCATGGAACAAACTTAAAAAAACATCAAAAGAACATTTATTCTTTCTCGCGTCTTATCATAGCCCCAACCATCGACAATTTTCCGACCAAATCGTCATACCCACGATCAAGATGATAAACCCTGGAAATCTCGGTTGTTCCTTCCGCCGCCAGAGCGGCGATGATCAGCGAAGCGCTGGCCCGCAGATCCGTAGCCATAACTCTTGCGCCATAGAGTCGATCCACACCTTTAACAATAGCGCTATGCCCATCTATCCGAATATCAGCCCCCATGCGTTTCAATTCAGCCACATGCATGAATCGATTTTCAAAAATCGTCTCGGTGATCAGACTGAGCCCCTTACTAAAACACATCAAGGCCATAATCTGGGCCTGCAGATCCGTTGGAAACCCAGGAAAGGGCAACGTCTTAATATCAACACTTCGCAAAGGGGCCGGACAAGAAACATGAATTTCGGTTTCCCTCTCCTTAATCTCCAGACCAACGATCCGAAGCTTTTCTAGCAAAGAAGGCAGATGAGAAGGGTTACAGTTTGTGAGAGTTACCTCGCCACCAGTCGCGCCCACCGCGATCAGATAGGTTCCGGTTTCAATTCGATCAGGAATAATTGAGATTTCAGCCGGCCGCAGTTCGGCAACACCTTGAATCACAAGCTTGTCCGTGCCACGCCCTTCTATACAGCCGCCCATGTTGACCAGCATGTCCACTAAATTACCAATCTCCGGTTCACGGGCGGCATTTTTAATGACCGTTGTCCCCTTGGCCAGGACCGCAGCCATCAACATGTTCTCGGTGCCGGTTACCGAAGGAATATCAAAATATACGGTCCCACCTTTTAGCTCTTTCACCCGGCCATGAACATAACCATTGGCCAGGGTGAGATCAACTCCCAACTTTTCAAGACCCTGCATGTGAAAGTCGATAGGACGTGCCCCGATTGCGCAGCCTCCGGGTAAAGAAACCCGAGCTTCTCCCATTCTTGCCAACAAAGGGCCAAGAACCAGAATCGAAGCCCGCATGGTTTTCACCAGATCATAAGAGGCCTCAAAACTGGCCAATTTCGCTGAATTGACCCGGATAGTACCATTATCTTCCTTCTGCCACTCGACCCCCATTGTCTCCAGAAGAAGCAACATGGTCCGGGTATCTCGCAGGTCCGGCATATTTTTCAAGGTATGCCAGCCGGGAGCCAACAAAGTTGCGGCCAACAAAGGCAACGCCGCATTCTTGGCCCCACTGATCTTGATCCGACCGACCAAAGGCCGCCCACCTTCAATAATTATCTTATCCATATTTCCTTTATCAATCTTAAAAAAACAGCCCAAATAGACGGGCTACTTTTAGTACCACCACAGGAGTATGTTTCTTTTCCGGGTAAGTCAAATATCCAGCCCTAAAGTTCTGGTAAAAAAACCAAGACCCGCCTCTGCTTCAGATGTTTACGCCAAAGGGCCTATAAACTCTTAAGTCTGGCCTGGAAAACCCGGGGATGCCCACTGTAATCGGAATAAACATGCAATTTGTCATAATCATGCAGGGAGCGGAAAATATCAAGCACATAATCTCCCTGGTCCGCGCCAATCTCCAAAAAAATCATGCCGCCCGGCTTCAGGGCATCCTTGAACCTGGGAGCCAATTCAAGCAAAATTTCCTCACCCCGCTCACCGCCAAAAAGGGCAAGTTCCGGTTCAAAAGACAACTCCGGCTGGAGCCCGTTTTTTTCCCGCAGCCCGACGTATGGGGGATTTGAGACAATAAGATCAAACTTCGCCTCAGGAGAAAAAGAATCAAGCCAGCTGGCATTGATCAACCGCACCCTTTCTTCCACCCGATGCCGGTACACATTAGACCGGGCAATAACCAGTGCGGCCCGGGAAAAATCCACACTGAAAACCTTGGCTGCCGGTAACTCAAGAGCCAGAATCACAGCGATTATGCCACTTCCGGTACCCAACTCCAGCACCTGCCCTTGATAATTATCCGCCCGACCGATATTTTGCAGTACGGTTTCGATAAGATACTCGGTCTCAGGCCTAGGAATCAAGACATCAGAAGTCACGTAAAAAGGAAGAGACCAGAATTCCTGCTCCCCAAGAATATAAGCCAGGGGCTCTCGAGCAAGACGACGGGCGAGAAAAGCTTCAAGAATTTCTATAACTTCAGGGGAAACAGCCTGCTCACCAGAGGTGATGAGCTGCGCACGATTAAAAGACAAAAGACATTCAAGCATGAAGTCAACTTCCAGACCGGCATCGGGAATACCGGCCTCCTGCAGCCGGTTAACGGCGCTGGCATACAATTCCTTGACAATCATCGCGGCACTTTATCTTAAAGAAAAAACTTAACGGGACAACGGATTGATGAAACCTGGAAAAACACAACAAAATTACTGTTCGGTTTTCAGCGCCTCGGCCTGATAATGGGTAATAATCGGCAGAATAATATCATCAAGTTTGCCAAGCATGATATCATCAAGTTTATAAAGAGTCAGATTAATCCGGTGATCGCTTACCCGACCCTGGGGAAAATTATAGGTACGTATCCGCTCGCTTCTATCACCGGAACCAACCTGACTTTTCCGGTCGGCCGAAATTTTATCGTGCCGTTCCTGCTCCATCTGATCATAGAGACGAGATCGTAAAACTTTCAGGGCCTTGGCCTTATTCTTGTGCTGAGACTTCTCATCCTGACAGGTAACCACCAAACCGGTCGGTAGATGGGTAACCCGGATCGCGGAATCCGTAGTATTGACACTCTGCCCTCCCGGCCCGGACGACCGGAACACATCAAACTTAAGTTCATGGGGAGCGATATTCAACTCAACCTCATCCGTTTCAGGAATCACCGCGACGGTCACCGCCGAGGTATGTATCCGACCCTGGGTCTCTGTTTCCGGTACCCGTTGGACCCGATGAACACCTGACTCATATTTAAGCCGGCTGTAAACTTTATCGCCACTGATCAGGACAATAATCTCCTTATAGCCGCCAATCCCAATAGAACTGCGGCTCATGATCTCAACTTTCCAGCCCTGCATTTCAGCATATTTACTATACATCCGGAAGAGATCATTTACAAAAAGAGCGGCTTCATCACCACCGGTTCCGGCCCGTATTTCCAGAAGAATGTTTTTTTCATCATTCGGGTCCTTAGGCAGAAGCATGATTCTGAGTTGCTTTTCAAGCTCAACAGATTTCTCGGTCAACTCAAGAATCTCGTTCTTAAGCATCTCCCGCATCTCATCATCCTCTTCTACCTTGAGCAATTCCTTGCTATCAGAAAGTTCTCGTTCTACTTTCTTATAGGAACGAAACAACCCATGCAAACGAACGACATGGGAGTGCTCAGATGAAACCTTACGATACTCATCCCGATCAGATAACAACGACGGGTCTGAAAGCTTCCCTTCCAGCTCGAGAAGTTTTTCTCCCAGATTTTCAAATCGAGAAAACATATTGCTCCAAATAAAAAAACTCGCATCAAGGCAATAACCATGCGAGTAAATTAAATTTACTATCCTCTAAAAAGTATGTGCATACCACCTTGGATCGGCAATATGCACATACCATTATTATACTTTTTGGCGAATCACAAAAGATTCTCAGCCAAAACATTCCGGGACTAAAAAAACCATCTGACTTATTGAGTGAAGCTTCCCGCAGCAGAAAAACGCTAGACTGGTTCCAACAAGAAATATTTGGATGCCCAGAAGAAAAAGTATTTCCCTGCTGTTCAACAATTACAGAATTTCAACCGGCGTTGGTTTAAAACCTCTACCGTCAAATAATTATTTTTGTAAATGTTTTGCGTATTTCTTATTGAATTTATCGATACGACCAGCAGTATCAATCAACTTCTGTTTGCCGGTAAAAAACGGATGACAGGCTGAACAAATTTCAGTTTTTATTTCCGCGTCAACCGAGCCTAATTCGATTTCATTACCACAGGCGCACGTGGCCGTAATCTTATGGTATTCAGGATGTATTCCTTCCTTCATCTTGAGGATCCTCTATTTTCTAACGATTAAATATTAAACAGACCTAAACCAGGTCACCAGAAAAACCAAAGAACAGGTTAATATATACAATTTTTTTTTTTTGGCAATGTTTTCGTTGAATCCAGCTTCAAACATTGTCGATCTCACAGGAAACTATCGAAACAAAGAACAGCGCAAAAAACTCGTTAATTCATCGTCACAGAGTCTGCATTTGATACTCGCGGCAAGGAAATTAACCATTCATCGACTCAAAAAATTCCTGATTGGATTTTGTTCTCTTCAATTTATCCCGTAAAAACTCCATTGCATCTATCTGATTCATACTGCTCAAGAGTTTTCTTAAAATCCACATCCGGTTAAGCACATCTTTGTCCAGCAACAACTCTTCTTTCCGGGTGCCTGACTTGTTTATATCCATGGCCGGAAAGATACGTTTATCCGAAAGTTTACGGTCCAGAACAATTTCCATATTACCGGTGCCCTTAAACTCCTCAAAAATAACCTCATCCATCCGGCTGCCGGTCTCAATCAGGGCTGAAGCAATAATAGTCAAGCTGCCACCCTCTTCGATATTTCTCGCCGCCCCGAAAAATCTTTTCGGCCGATGCAGCGCATTTGAATCAACACCACCAGACAATATCTTCCCACTGGGAGGCACCACCGTATTATACGCCCGGGCCAACCGGGTAATACTATCGAGCAAGATCACCACATCTTTTTTATGTTCAACCAGCCTCTTCGCCTTATTCAAAACCATTTCCGCCACCTGAATATGACGTTGGGGCGGCTCATCAAAGGTTGAGCTTATAACCTCGGCATTAACACTTCTAGCCATGTCGGTTACTTCTTCCGGCCGCTCATCAATCAGGAGCACAATCAACACAACTTCTTTATGGTTCTTAAGGATACTATTGGCAATATCCTTAATCAGGACGGTCTTGCCGGTCCGTGGGGGAGCAACGATCAATCCACGCTGCCCCTTGCCGATGGGAGCCATCATGTCCATAATCCGCATGGACAGATTATCAGCCTTCCTCTCCAATACCAAACGCTCCTCAGGATGCAGAGGAGTAAGATTGCTAAAAAGCGTTTTATCCTTAAATTTATTTGGCGACTCGAAATTAACGGTATCTACTTTTAACAGGGCGAAATAACGCTCACCTTCCTTGGGAGAGCGGACCTGCCCTTCCACCGTATCTCCAGTACGAAGGTTCAAGCGGCGAATCTGGGACGGAGAAACGTAAATATCATCTGGTCCAGGCAAATAGTTGTAATCCGGCGCCCGGAGAAAGCCGAATCCATCCGGCAAAACTTCCAACACCCCGCTTCCTTTATTATGCCCGTTTTTTTCAGCGCTGGCGGCCTGAGCCTTGACAATTGCAAAGATCAACTCTTGCTTACGAAGACCACTCACCCCTTCTATATTCAACTTGCTGGCCATCTTCGTCAGCTCGGTGATCTTCATCAATTTCAGTTCAGCCAAGTTCATTTAAAAAGTTCTCCTTAAAAAGTTTCAAAAATCCAGCACCTTATCTCCTACTCATCACTCAGAAATTGTCATCACCAGGCAAAACAAACCACCCGATCCCTCCCCAGACAATTAACTTGTGAGAATCTGCACAACACCAGAACAAAGGAATTGGCAAATTTTTATATCATTTATGGATTGGGTAATTAATAGATGATTTAGAATATGAATCCTTAGAAATTATCTGGTATCTCCAGAAGAAAAATCTATAAATATTTTGTATGGGAAAATAAAAATTAAGAATTAAATTTTAGTGATCAGGAAAGAATATCAGGAACCAGAAATTTTATCTGATAAATACAATTATGAAGTTATATTTGAATATATCGTAATAATATAAAAATGTTCAACCTGTTTTAAAGTTCACCAAATATTGTAAATCAAACTTTAACTCAGGATTAAAAAATATTGGTTTAACAGGAAAGGACGGGATCGAGAATCTCAGCACTCTTCAGAAAAGTCAGGATTATAATATTTTGTTACAGAATTAGTGTCAAGATTTTTTTGATCCAAACAATTTTAAACTGATAATAATTTCATCAGATGCAAAACCTGCAAAGATGTATTCGACCAACATCGGCTGTTATCAATCACATGGTCCGCGCGCTCAACCTTATCTTGCAAAGGCCACTGGGCGACCAATGACCTCTCGACCTCGCCACGACTGCCGCCATCCCTTTGCATAACCCGAGCAACACACTGATCATGATCAGCATAAACCACGACAACCTGATCAAAATCATCTTCCCATCCCGCCTCATAAAGCAAGGGGACTTCAATAATTACAAGACCGGAAGTCTTGCCACCTTGAGATAGTTCAGATCCATCACTTTTTTTTGCAACTTCAGAAAATATCTCATTCCGAATCAAGGGATGCAACAAACTATTAATTTTTTCCCGCAGGAGATTATCACTAAAAATTGCCTGCCGCAAATAAGGACGATCAATGGTCATATCCGCTTTGAAAAACTTCGGACCCAAATCTCTTTTTAAAATATCCCACCCCGTGCATCCAGGTTGCAACATAGCACGACTAACCTCATCGGCATCAATACAGCATAATCCTTTTCGGGACAAAAAAGAAGCGACTGCGCTCTTTCCTGCCCCCATGCCACCAGTAAGACCTATTTTTTTCATTACTTCCCATTCCTTAATAACGAAAAAAACCTATCGCTCACCCCCGAGAGCCCCGTAAAATTTCCAGGGTATTTAACATGTCATCACACAGCGGGGCGCAAAAAGTCATAAACTCTCCACTTACCGGATGTTCAATACTCAATTTAAAGGCATGCAAACATTGTCTGGTTATCCCCAACCCCAAGGATAATTGATTCTTCCGGCCATAGACATCATCCCCGGCCACCGGGAAGCCGGCCGCGGCCATATGCACTCTGATCTGATGAGTCCGGCCTGTTTCCAGTCCGATCTCCACATAGGCAAAACCAGCCGGGAAACTTTCAATTACCTTCCAGTTGGTAATCGCCTCCTTGCCGGCATATTCCCGGACCGCCATTTTTTTACGATTAACCGGATGTCGCCCGATGGCGGAATCAATTCTCCCGGAACTCAACTTGGGAATACCATCAAGAAGGGCCCGATAAGTTTTCTTGACCCTCCGGCCTTTAAATTGTTCAACCAGGGAATGATGGGCCCGATCATTTTTTGCGACAACCATAACCCCGGAAGTATCCTTGTCCAACCGGTGAACTATGCCGGGACGTTGCTCCCCGTTGATCCCGGCCAGATCGTCACAATGAAAAAGCAAACCATGAACCAAAGTCCCTGATTGATGACCACAGGCAGGATGCACCACCAGACCGGGCGGCTTGGAGAGGACAATCAGATCATGATCTTCAAAAATAATCTTAAAAGGCACCTCCTCCGGCACTAAATCAATAGACACCGGAGCAGGCACAAATACCTCTATCCGATCACCGGCCCGAAGCCGATAGGCTGCTTTCTTTTTTTGATCATTAACCGAAATGTGACCCGCAGTGAGCAAGTCCTTGATCTGTGACCGACTGATTCCGGCATCAGTTTCATGGATCGCCAGAAACAGATCAAGACGCTGCCCGACATCATCCTTCTCCACGACAAAATCTATATATTCATCAGACCGGGAGTCCACTTTACCCCTACAAATAAAGCTGAGTTGAGCCGCTCGTCGGCTCAAACCGATAAGCGAGTTTACGAGACATCGAGACTTATGCCCTTGCGGTATAAATAATAGTTCTCGCAAAAAGACAAACCTTTAGCCCAACATTAAACTAAAGGTTTATCAAGATGACAAGAGAGACAAAGTCTCATTATAAGATTTTCATAAATATGACCGGGCATCGGCCTGACAAAGAGAAAAAATGAAAGGAGTCAACAAAAAACCAGACAAAATAAAGATAGTGGTTATTAGGCCACAACCCGTTACGAAAAGATTTCCTCGACATTCTCTGTAACCTGATCTTCGTGGATATGATCAGCAATAGCAAGTTCTTTAACCAGAAGATTTTTGGCGGTATCCATCATCTTGCGCTCACCAAAAGACAATGATTTATCTTCCTTCAACAGATAAAGATCACGCAATACGGCAGCAATTTCATATACAGAACCGGTCTTAATTTTTTCCATATAATCACGATAACGCTGATTCCAGGGCTGGGCACCTAAAGCAACATCTTTCTGACGAAGAATGTCATACACCTTTTTAACTTCCTTTGCCGGGATAATACCACGTAAGCCAACGGTATTGGATGTACTGGTAGGAATCATAACCACCATGTTTGAATCAAGTATCTTCATTACATAAAATTTCTGTTCAATGTCACCAACTTTCCTTTGCTCAATTGACTCAATCATTCCAACTCCATGCGCCGGGTAAACTGCCATATCGCCAGATTTAAACACCTTGATACCTCTTAATTAAAGCTGCACTCACAGTTGCTCTGTCACTTAACCGAACCCACAAAAGGCTGATACAGAACCGAACAGAAAACTCAATATAACACAATTATTGGATTTAGACAAATGAACCGAAAATGAAATTATCAATAATCGCTATTCGGCACTGTCTTTCAAGGTATTAAACCGGTTCATCGCAAGAGTGACGCCCTGTTCAACAATTGTTTCGACCACTGTTTCAAGATCGTCGAACAAGGTTTCCACTACCTGCGATTCTTTATTGGAAAATTTTGACAAAACAAATGCAGAAACATCCATATTTTCATGAGGACGCCCGATGCCAACCCTGAGCCGGACAAAATCATTTGTCCCCATTTGCTCAATAATCGACTTTATACCGTTATGGCCACCAGCGCCCCTTCGACAAACGATCTTGATCCGACCGACCGGCAAGTCCAGATCATCGTGGACAACTATAATATTTCCAGCCGGGATCTGATAAAAATTGGCGATAGAAGAAACAGACACACCACTTAAGTTCATAAAGGTCGAGGGCTTGGCCAACACCAACGGCTTCCCCCAAAGTGAGGACTTGACAACATTGGCCTGCCACTTGGAATCACGCCACGAAAGACTGTGCCGCTCAGCCAACTTATCCAGAAACATGAAACCAATATTATGCCTTGTCCCAGTGTAACGCAAACCAGGATTTCCAAGCCCGACAACTAAAAACAAAACCTGCCCCTTCGTCCAGTAACACTGGAATTATATTTTCGCACTTTCCAGACACTCTGATCAGCGCCCACCCGGATTCCATCAATTAATTGACCAGCAAAAGATAGTAAAACCAATACAAACTCTGTCTAGGAGAGTTACCACAGACACGATTTTCTCAGCAACAAAAAGAGATAACCAGAGATATCCGATAAATAATCAAAAAAAAAAGCCGAAAAGAGAATTACCAATTTTCGGCTTTTGCATTTTTATAGAATAATTACAGCTTAATACTTGCAACTATCTCCTTAAGCAGCAGCAACCTCGGGAGCCTCTTCACCTGCCAATATCCCCGCAGCTTTAGCTGACAGAATATGAACAGCGACACAAACCGTTTCAGGTTTATGTTTCAAGGTTACATTCTCAGGAATCGCAAGATTTGCACAAGTAAAACTATCACCAATCTTGAGAGCAGAGACATTAATCTCGATAAAATCTGGGATATCAAGGATCTTTCCCTCAAGAACTACCGAATGCATGCTTTCGATTTGCTCTCCACCCAGATCAACACCGATTGATTTACCCTTATAAATAAGCGGTATATTAAGTTTGATCGGCTTTTCCAAAGAAACTTCCCAAAAATCAGCATGAACCAGGGTATCTTTCAACGGATCAACCTGCAGGTCCTTGATCATAACATGACGGGTTTGTTTATTCTCCCCATCCTGGATATCAATATTAACCACAGCATGTTGCCTTCTGAGATTAATAAGCGTCTTGGTAAAAGACTTCGTATCCACTTCCAGGGCCTGAGTCTCAAGTTCATGACCATAAATTACAGCCGGAGTAAGCCCTGCCCGTCTCAAGGTGCGCGATGCACCTTTACCAAATTTCCGTCTGACCTGTGCGGTCATATCTATTTGTAACATATTGATCTACCTCCTGATTTTCTACTTAAATGACTATTATTAAAATAATTAAACTGAAAGAAGTTCAGTCTCATACAAAAAGAGAACTGACTGAATCTTCGTTGTGGATCCGCATAATCGCTTCAGCCAATAATTTGGAAACCGAAAGTACCTTAATCTTTTTACAACTGGCCGCAGCTCCACGTAATGGGATACTGTTGGTCACTACCAGGCTCTTGATATTCGATTTTTCCAGCCTTTCAATCGCCGGTCCGGAAAGCACCCCGTGCGAGCAGCAGGCATAAACATCCTTGGCTCCGGCTCCCAAAAGGATATCGGCGGCAGAACATAAAGTGCCGGCTGTATCAACCATATCATCAAGTAAAATAGCGGTCTTGCCAGAAACGTCACCAATAACATTCATGGCCTGGGCTACATTGGCACGCTCACGCCGTTTATCAATAATAGCCAGATCCGTATCCAGACGTTTGGCAAACGCCCTTGTTCTCTCAACACCACCCGCATCCGGCGAAACCATGATTATCTCGTTCCTGATCTCTTCTCTGATATATTGAAGAATGACCGGTGCGGCATACAGATGGTCAACCGGGATATTAAAAAAACCCTGAATCTGACCGGCATGAAGGTCCATTGCCAAGACCCTCCGCACACCCACGACCATCAGCATCTCGGCAACCACCTTGGCAGTGATCGGTACCCGGGGAGCTACTTTCCGATCCTGCCGGGCATAACCATAATATGGCATGACCGCGGTAATTCTTCGAGCCGATGCTCTGCGCAGAGCATCAACCATAATAACAAGTTCCATCAAGTGATCATTAACCGGAGTCGACGTCGGCTGAATGACAAAGATATCTCCCCCCCGGACATTCTCGCCAATCTCAACAAATATTTCTCCATCACTGAACCTGCGAACTTCCGCTTTGGACAAAGGAATACCCAGAAACCCGCATATTTCTTCCGCCAACTCGGGGTTGGCGTTACCAGCAAATACCTTCATTCTGTTTTGCGCCATACGAATACCCCACTCAAAATCACAAACTTGTGTTAATTAAAAAAACCGACCAACCACAGAGATAAAAATGGCTGGGGCGGTAGGATTCGAACCTACGAATGCAGGCGTCAAAGGCCTGTGTCTTACCGCTTGACGACGCCCCAACCCATAATCAGTCAGGTTAATACAACAACAATCAAATATCAATCCAACATAAAGAGTACTTCTGACGAACATCTGATATTTCCAATAGATGTTGCGCACATAGGTCTAGAGAGGTTTTGTGAGAAAAACACTCCGGAAACGACCAGAAAATCTTTTACAGGAACTAACCGCCCGATCATAATCCAGGAATATACCGAAAACCGTAGGACCACTTCCGGACATTAAGGCCCCAACTGCACCAGCTCTGAGAAGTTGATTCTTTATCTCCGCCAATACCGGGAACCGACCAATCGTGACGGATTCCAAATCGTTAAAAAGATGAAATCCGCTATCCTGGTTAAAAAAGGCGGTATCTTCTCCTGATTTGTCCTTGAAAATACGGTTTAATCCGGGCGCTAAGATATATGGATTACCATCGGTTGTCAACGCAAAATTCTCATAAACCCATTTTGTTGAAACTTCAAAATCAGGATTGACCAGAACAACCCAACAATCTCCAAGTCCAGCGACCGGTTTCAAGATATCACCAACTCCCTGACCCTCAGCCGCATTATAATCGGTGACAAAAAAAGGGACATCCACCCCCAGAGGACGCGCGAGCGCAATCAACTGCTCCCGGGAAAGACCTTTTCCAAAAAGACGATTCAGACCCCTTAAGACTGCGGCGGCATCACTGCTGCCTCCACCAAGGCCCGCCGCGATCGGCACTCTTTTTTCCAGCACAATCTCGACTCCACAGGAGGAATCAAAATATTGGAAAAAAGCCCGGGCGGCCTGAACAACTAGATTATCATCATTAACCGGCAGATTGCTATCAGGACACTTCAATACAATTTCGGCAGATTGTCGAATACTTAAATGAAGAATATCAGCCAGTTGCAATTTCTGGAGTACGGTGAAAAGGTCGTGATAACCGTCTTCTCTTTTCCCCTTGATCTTCAATCCAAGATTTATCTTGGCCGGAGCCGAAACCGTCAGATTTGCTGGTCCCACTATTTAATACCCACTCCAGCAGAGCTGGATTTTTTTTCAAAGTACCCGTGAGGAGTACATAACCATTCAGTTCCTCTGTGCAATGCCGGCATGTAACTCTAACTCTGCCAGAGAAAAGCAGAAAAGACTGTTAATGCCCCGATTACTCCCCGGATAATTGAAGGTAATGCTGGATCTACTTTTCAGCAGACCTCACATTCAGAGGGTCCAAACAAAAAACCTGACTACCCATGAGGATAGCCAGGTCGATAAAATCATAAAAGATCAGATTATGCCGTAACTTTTATATACCGCATCTTGAGATCATACAAGACGGTTTCCAGAAGATTTGCCTCATCTTTGGTCAAATTACCTTTAGTCTTAACCTGCAACAGATTAAGGGTATCGATAGTATGTTTGACCAGCACAAGATCCTGGAAGGTTTTACCGGAAACCGGATCAGCTATTTCTCCAAAATGAAATAAGGCCGAAGTATTCAGAGACATGACAAAAGAGACAAAAGTCACCTCAGGCATGACGCATTTCCCGTCTTTCAGGACATGCCCCTCAGGACATGGTTTTTGAGGCTTTTTTTCATCGGTCATCACAGCTGTTCCTTCTCAATAATTTTCACAGGCTAATAAACTTAAATTTCATTCTTTCATGAGAGGAAGTTCGAGAACCATAGCATCATCAATATTGGGAAGATCACAGACCTTGGCCAACATCTCTTTTGTCAAAAGGGTATTGGTATTGAGCAGGATAATATTCCTTCCCTGCTCGGCCTCTACGCCCACCGTCATCTTGGAAATATTGACCCCAAGATTCCCGAGGGTAGTACCAAGAGCGCCGATAACTCCGGGCACGTCCTTATTGAAAACAAAAAGCATCGAACCGGAAGGAAGGGCCTCGAGACGGAAGGTGTTAATCCGGACCAATCTTGGTTCATTTTTACCAAATACCGTACCGGCCAGAACATTCTCGCCTTCGCTGGTCTTTACCTTGATTGAAATAAGGTTAGTAAAATCATCGGAGTGACTGGTCTTGGACTCAACAACCCTGATCCCCCTTTCTTTGGCAATAATCGGCGCATTAACATAATTTACCGCGTCCATTAAAATCGGAGTGAACAGTCCTTTCAACAATGCAACAGTAATAGGACTGGTCGTCATTTCCGCCAGATCACCGATATATTCGACCGTTATCTCCTCAACCCCGCCTTTAGCGATCTGCATATGCAGGGAACCAAGCATTTCAGCAAGAGTAATGTAAGGTCCGACCTTGGAAAGAACCTCCGCACTGACCGAAGGTACGTTAACGGCATTGGTGACCGTCTTATTCAACAGATAGGCGGACATCTGCTCGGCAATGGCCACCGCCACATTCTCCTGGGCCTCTGAAGTAGAAGCTCCCAGATGAGGGGTGCAGATAAAATTATCCAGACCAAGCAATGGGCAATTTTCCTTGGTAGTAGGCTCGTTTGCAAAAACATCCAAGGCAGCGCCGGAGATCTCGCCATTCTTCAACGCCTCATAAAGTGCCTCTTCATCCACGACCCCACCCCGAGCGCAGTCAATTAACATCGCGCCTTTTTTCATGGCCTTGAATTCGGCCGTAGAAACAATATGTTTGGTTTCCTTAGTAAATGGCACATGGATGGATATATAGTCGGAGCGCTTGCAAAGTTCCTCAACGCTGACCAACTCAACTCCGAGCTTGTCAACCAGGTCTTTTGGCATATGCGGATCAAAGGCGATTACCTTCATATGCAAGCCCTGGGCCCGGTCCGCCAGAATACTACCGATCCGGCCAATCCCGATAATGCCCAAGGTTTTACCGGTTACTTCCCGACCGGAAAACTTCTTTTTTTCCCACTTTCCTTCCTTCATCGAAGCCGTAGCCTGCGGAATGTTGCGAGTAAGAGACATCATCATGGACAACGCATGTTCGGCAGCGGTCGTAGCATTTCCGTCCGGCGCGTTCATGACGATAATGCCACGATTGCTGGCGGCAGGAATATCAACATTGTCAAGACCGATCCCGGCTCGCCCTACAACCTTCAATTTGCGAGCAGCTTCAATGATTTCGGCTGTCACCTTGGTGGCGCTGCGAATAACCAACCCATCATATTCCGGAATTATCTTTTTTAACTCCTCCGGAGCCAGGCCGGTAATAATGTCAACTTCCAGACCTGCATCTTTAAGGATCTGCGCTCCCACCGGTGCTAAATTATCACTGATAAGTACCTTCATTAATTCACTTCTCTCCTTAAGTGCTCGTTATAAAACAACAAAATATCAAAATAATATTTCCCTGTATTCTTTAAGAAAATAAAACAAAAATACAAAAAAGCGAATATGATTCCAAGCAGGGTGTTTGTCAAGAACAAATCAGTCCTTAAAACAGGCGGAAAAATCAGCCGGTCCCTCTTCCTCTTCAACCTCAACCCTCTCCGACTGGTTTTGCTCCAGCAAACAAATTGTCCGCAACTCATCATATCGTCGATCAAAAAGTTTCCGGGGAAAAGCAGGATTACCCAGATATGAAAGAATATTATCAAAAATTTGTGACACCAGCACATTCATGACATCCTGCTTTTCATTATCAGCCACAAAGTATCTTTTTTTATCCAATGAGAAAACAAGCTTTCCTGCCATTTTGTTCATTATCCGATCATCAAGATCCGGATTTCTTTCACGTCCGCCAGAGACCAGGTCCTCACTCAACAAAATTTCCGCCAAACAATTGATCTCTACCAGCCACCGGTCACCGGCAATTTTTCGAGAATTATCGATTACCGACAAAACCGTCCCGTTGGCCAGAGTTCTCTTGTCAATCACCCCTGTTTGCATATACTATCCCCGACAAAATTCTAATTTAATGGATCTTCAAAATCAACCAGCAACAGGTTGCCGACTGCCGCCGAAACGAGTATATAACATATATTTTTCTGAAAGACCAAAGAGTGATTGCATAGTAAAAGAACATAGCATGGATTTCCTCTCGCATCAGGGGAACTAAAAAGAGACCGATCTACCGACCAGAAGAATATCAACATTTTAAAATAACATTTTCCACTCATCATCAGCGGATTTAATCATGAGCGTATCAATATATAACACCAAAGGCGGCAAAAAAATTCCGCTGGAGACTATTGAAAAGAAACAGATCAAACTCTACGTCTGCGGCATAACCGCCTATGACTATTGCCATATCGGGCATGCCCGTTCAGCGTTGGTTTTTGACATGATCGTCCGTTATCTGCGTTACCGAGGCTACCAGGTGACCTATATCCGCAACTTCACGGATATAGACGACAAAATCATCAAAAGGGCCCAGGAACAAAACACCACCTGCGAAGAACTTTCCAGCCGCTTTATCGAAAAATTTCACGAAGACATGCAGGCGCTGGATATCGACCCGCCAACCCTAGAGCCCAAAGCCACCGAGCATGTTGACGAAATTATTGCCATGATCAAGGAACTGATCGACAAGGATCTGGCCTATCAGACCGGCAACGATGTCTATTACCGGGTGGACCGGTTCGACAACTACGGTCGACTATCCGGTCGCAGCCTTGACGATATGCTGGCCGGTGCCCGTATTTCAGTGAATGAAGCCAAAACCAATCCCATGGATTTTGCCCTGTGGAAAGGCAGTAAACCCGGCGAACCAACCTGGGAAAGCCCATGGGGTCCGGGACGTCCCGGCTGGCACATTGAATGCTCGGCCATGAGCCGCAAATTCCTGGGCAACACCTTTGACATCCACGGCGGCGGCAAAGACCTGATCTTCCCCCACCACGAGAATGAGATCGCGCAGAGCGAAGGGGCCACCGGTCAGACCTTTGCCCGAAACTGGATCCATCACGGTTTTGTAACAATCAGCGACGAGAAAATGTCCAAATCCCTGGGTAATTTTCTGACCATCCGGGAAGTTCTTGAAAAATACGAATCCGAGGCCCTGCGCTTATTTGTCTTTTCCACCCATTACCGCAATCCGCTTGATTATTCCGACACGGCCATGCAGGACGCCACAACCGGACTGGACCGGCTCTATAACTGTCTGGCAGAAATTGACAAAATGCCGTTAGGCGCAAATGATCAGGCCGCCATAATTTCGGCAAAGGATCAAGAAAAATTAAATTCATTAAAAGTTCGCTTCCAAGAAGCGATGGACAATGATTTCAATACCGCCCAGGCATTGGGCCATATCTTTGAAACGATCAAGGATCTCAACAGAATCAGACAATCTCTCCCCGATAATCCAACGGCTGAAGATGTAAACTTACTGCGTCACCACACGGCCATATTACGTGAGCTTACCGACATCACCGGTCTTTTACGCAAAGACCCGGCGACCTATCTTGCAAAAAAACAGGAAAAAGTGCTCGCCACCCTTGACATTGATCATCAGGAAATTGAAAAATTAATCAAGGAACGGACAGAAGCCCGCGAGCAGAAAAACTGGGGCAGGTCAGATGAGATCAGAGACCAGCTACTGACAAAAAACATCGAATTAAAAGACGGCCCGGAAGGCACAACCTGGCTCGTTAAAACTTAACAGGGTCCCAGCACAAGATACTCTTAGGCAAAAGAGGAAAAGATAATGAGACGAACACCTGCGGTTGCCAACCAGTTTTACCCGGGAGATCGCTCCTCACTCACAAGTATTCTTGAAAACCTGATCCCCTCTCTACCCGAACAGGATAAAGTGCAAGCCCTGGCCGTAGTCTCGCCCCACGCCGGCTATGTTTATTCCGGCGCGGTGGCTGGTGAAACCTTTGCCAGGGTTCGGATCCCTGAAAACGTCATTATTCTCGGCCCTAATCACCATGGCTACGGACCCACCCTGGCCTTGATGGCTGACGGAATCTGGGACATGCCGATGGGCGAGGTTCCGATCAACCATGAGCTGGCCGATCTGATCCTTAAAAACTCCGACCTCATCCAAGCGGATGATCTGGCCCATCGCCCGGAGCATTCCCTGGAGGTCCAGGTCCCCTTTCTGCAGTTCTTCCAGAAGAATCTGTCCATTGTACCGCTGGTTGTCTCCCGGATTTCTTATGATGATTGTCTGGAAGTAGGCCGGGCAATCGCGGCAGCAATCCAGGCGTTCCACAAACCGGTCCTGCTGGTGGCCAGCACTGACATGACCCACTTTGAATCCCGGAATGAGGCGACAATCAAAGATGCTTTTGCCCTCAAACAGATTGAGAAACTTGATCCGCAAGGCCTGTACGAGACCGTCCTTGACCAAAGAATCTCGATGTGCGGAATCATGCCGACCACGATCGTCCTTGCGGCCGCCATCGCGCTTGGCGCAAAAAAATCAGAACTTGTCCGCTACACTGATTCCGGCGATACCAGTGGCGACACCAGCCAGGTGGTGGGCTATGCCGGCTTTGTAATTTCTTAAGACGATAAAACTTCTTGACAGAGAAGGCATATTTTTCTAAATAGTACAGCCACATCAAGTTTTACGGTGCTGGGGGATGGTCTAATGGTAAGACAGCAGACTCTGACTCTGCCTATTGGGGTTCGAATCCCTGTCCCCCAGCCATTCAAAATCACACCAACCTACCCCAAAGCCGGCAGAGCCGGGAATTAAAAGTAAAAGTTTTAAAAATCTAAAAAGAACTCAGTGCAATTCCCTCACGAGGGAGATAAATTCCGAGTAAAAAGTGGCGAACTATTCAAATATCTTCCGAGTTTCCCACTTTTCACTTTTCACTTTTCACTTTTAATTATCTATGCCCGACAATATAACCATACTACTTCCCGCCTATAATGAAGAACAGAGCATCGGCGAAACGGTCAAGGCCATAAAAAAACTGCATCCGGGATTTGAAGTTCTGGTGGTTGACGACGGTTCTACTGACGATACCGCAAAAATTGCCAAAGAGGCCGGGGCCAATGTCTGGCAGCATCCTTACAATATCGGCAACGGCGCTGCGATAAAAACCGGACTCCGTTACGCAAACGGCGACTGGATTGTCATGATGGATGCCGACGGCCAGCACAATCCAGCCGAGATCAACGCCCTGCTCTCACACAAAGACCATTACGACATGGTGATCGGCGCCAGGAGCAAGGGATCAAATACCTCGCTGCACCGGGACCTGGCCAACTTCATTTATAACCGTCTGGCCTCTTACATTACAAAATTCAAGATTGAAGACCTTACTTCCGGCTTTCGCCTGGTCAGAAAAGCCACCGCGAAAAAATTCATCTATCTGCTGCCCAATTCTTTCTCCTACCCAACCACCCTGACCATGTCATACCTGCGGAGCGGGCGCAGCATTAAATACGTCCCGATCCAAACTAAGGCCCGACAAGGGAAAAGTAAAATCAAACTCATTCAGGATGGGGTCCGCTTCCTGCTGATCATTACCAGGATCGCCACCCTGTTCTCACCGCTTCGAGTTTTTCTGCCGATCAGCCTTTTCTTTTTCTACACCGGTCTAGGTTATTACCTGTATACGTTCTTCAAATTTAGCCGTTTCACCAACATGTCCGCCCTGCTGTTGACCACCTCTGTAATCATCTTCATGATGGGCATGGTCTCCGAACAAATTACCCAGATGCGTAACGACCGGACGGAAGATTAATCTCCCTTTTGATCAGACACGTCCTGAACCAATCGCTCGATATCGCTCCACAATCCCCTTAAGATACTCACCTCCCACTCATCAAGTTCAGCCCGGCCGAAAATTCGCCGGAAAGCACGCATGATATGATCGGGGTTATTCCGATCCAGAAATCCCAGATCAAGCAAAGTATGTCGCATCTGCTGAAACATCTGCTCCAGAGATTTACCCGAGGCAAGTTCACGACTCTGCCCCAAACCAGCGGAGTCACCCTGCCGACTATTTTTAAAGATTTCATATAGACACAAACTGACGGCCTGGGCCAGATTAAGCGAAGGTAATTCATCGCTTACCGGGATAAAGATCAACCTCTGACACAGATCCAGTTCACGGGTCGTAAGTCCGCTGCTCTCCCGGCCAAAAACCAAGGCCACCGGTTTGTCTGCCGGCAGAGAAAGAATATGTTCGGCCGCCTGTTCCGGCGCCCAGAATTCATCCCGATACTTGCCAAATCTACGGGTCGCACCGATTGCCAGACTACAATCCGCCACCGCGGACGCAAGATCTTGAAATAAAGTGGCCTGCTCGAGAATTGATCCGGCATTCACCGCCATGTTCCGGGCAGCAGCGGCCAGATAATCGGTCTGGGGATTGACCAGCCTTAAATCGGCAAACCCGAAATTCATCATCGACCGACAGACCGAGCCAATATTCAATTGCCCTTCAGGCTCGACCAGAATTATACAGACCGTTACGATTGCCATGTTCAATCAGCAAAGGTCCAGGAAACCATGTTCAAAAAAATCACCAAAGGTTTAGTATAAAAAGAGTATGCAAAATAATCAGGCCACAATATACTCAACATTTTAAAATACACGCATGATAAAAAACCACCCGGGCAAAACATGAGAATACTGGTCTGTGGCGGCGCCGGATATATTGGCGCCCATATGTGCAAAATACTGGCCGAAAACGGTTTCGCGGTAACGGTCTTTGACAACCTCTCCACCGGTTTCAAAAAAAATGTCCGATGGGGAAAGCTGATCTGCGGCGACCTGCTCGACCAAGCGGCAATAGACACCTGCCTGAATCAAGAACCGTTTGACGCGGTCATGCATTTCTCGGCCCTTGCAATCGTTAGTGACTCCATCACCCAGCCGGGTAAATACTATGAAAACAATGTAACCGGCACCCTCAATCTTCTGAGCGCCATGGCCCGCCACGGGGTGGACAAATTCATCTTCTCCTCAACCGCCGCGGTTTATGGTTCACCGGAGACCACGACCATCACCGAAGAAACGACGGTCAATCCTGCCACACCCTACGGAGCTTCAAAGTGGATGGCGGAACGGATATTGAAGGATTTTGAAATTGCCCACAAGATTCGCAGCGTGATCTTCCGCTATTTTAACGCGGCCGGCGCCGAACCTGCCGGCCAGATCGGCGAAGATCATGATCCGGAAACACATTTGATCCCCAACATTCTCCAATCTCTAAACGGTAAAGATAATAACAAATTAAATATATTCGGAAATGACTATCCAACGCCAGATGGCACATGTATCCGGGACTATATCCACGTAAACGATATCTGCCAGGCGCACCTGTCCGCCCTTACTTACCTGCAAAACGGCGGCCAGAGTGATTGCTTCAACATCGGCAACGGCAACGGCTTTTCCATCCTGGAGGTAATCGCTGCGGTTGAAAGGGTTACAGGAAAAAAAGTGGAATACGAGATCAAGGCAAGACGAGAAGGAGACCCGGCCATACTGGTCGCCAACAGCGACAAACTAAAACAAAGACTAAACTGGCAGCCTGAATTTACGGAACTGGACCAGATAATTGAAACGGCTTGGCGCTACTACTGCCGCTAGACATCAACACTCCGTCACAAGTTACTTATCCGGGAAGTCAACAACTCAAATCATCGATCGGAGAAAAACAAAGCAAGTTCCTAGTTTAGCCGAATCAAATAGTATTTTTGATCAGAAGACGTACGACATCCTCATTTGAGTACTTGGCTTTCCAGCCCAGCTTGGTAAATATTTTTTCCGGATCAGAGCAGCTCCGGAGATGATCATTTGGTCGAAACAATGAGGTGTCGGTTTCGGTATGATCCCGCCAGTTCAACCCAACTTCCTTAAATGCCAGATCAATAAACTCCTTTAAGCTTATACTCTTGCCGGTGCCGACGACATAATCTTTAGGAACATCCGATTGCAGCATCAGCCACATTGCCTCAACGTATTCCGGGGCCCAGCCCCAATCCCTGATAATCCCGGTATTGCCGATCCGCAATTTATCCTTTGATCCATTGGCAATTAAAATTGCCTTCTCAACGATTTTCCTGGTGACAAATCGGGACGGCCGCAGACATGATTCATGGTTGAACATAATCCCGGTGCAGGCAAACATCCCGTACGCTTCCCGGTAATTGGCGATCTGCCAATGGGCGGCACTTTTGGCTACCGCATAGGGACTGCACGGATGAAAAGGGGTTTTTTCCGTGGCCTTTTTTTCACCGGTATCACCAAAACATTCGCTGGAGCCGGCGTTGTAAAGTTTTATGTCGGCACCAAGAAACTTAATTGCCTCAAGAAGATTCAAGGTCCCGCCACTGATACTCTCCATGGTCTCAACCGGTTGCTCAAAAGAAAGGCCGACCGAACTCTGACCTGACAGATTGTAAACCTCGTCCGGCGCAACTTTTTTCATGACATGCAAAACACTCCTGAAATCATTGACTGCCATTGACAATGTTTTGACCTGAGCGAGAAGACCCAACCTGGTCAGATTGGAAAAAGTAGCCATTTCGGCGTCCCGGGAAGTGCCGTAAACTTCATAGCCCTTGGCAAGTAAAAACTTTGTCAGATAGGCCCCGTCTTGTCCGCCTATGCCGCATATCAGAGCTTTTTTCATATTTATCTCGATCCATTTTTATCGAAATGAAAAAAATTGTAAAAAATAATCTGACTATCAATAAGTTTCAGCTACTTTCAGGAGAAGCCTTGTCAGTCATAGCGAAGAGCGAAGCGACGTGGCAATCTCAAATTGGTCATGCCGAAATCAATCCGACGCTAATTCATTGAGATCGAAGTCTGCGCTATCTGGCTGAATGCTGATGGTAATCAGAAAAGATAAACCTCACGGAATAACTACTTTATTGTACCCGATAATACCGATTGAAGCATGGACGCGTATTGGGAGGCATTATATTCCTCCGAGAATCCTGATCGGGCCTTGTCGAGACCGATTTCCCCCATTTTTTTACACCGGGATTTATTCCCGGCAAGCGTTCGGCAGGCAGATACAAAACTATCGATGTCATCGGTTGGGCATAATATACCATTTTCCCCGTCAGCGACAAGTTCCGGCAGAGAAGTATTGTCGGAGGTGACAACCGGCTTTCCGCAGGCCATGGCTTCCAGGGCCGCATAACCGAATCCTTCAAACCGGGTCGGAAAAAGCAGAGCATCACAATTTTGATACTCACGAATTAATTCAGCTTCGGACAGATGACCAAGCGGGGTCATATTGCCAGGACATTTATCACTGGCGGCAGAACGCAAACCGGAGGTAAAGCGAAGATGGAAATCCTCCCCCAGTTGGGCCATGATCGGGGCAAGCAGATCCGCCCCTTTTCTCCGGATCAGATTGCCGACAAACAGCAGACGAAAAGGAATATTTGATTCAACAGGAACAGATTGCTCCGGTTCAAATTTATCGATCGGAACCCAGAGAGGAATTGTTGTCACATCAGTTAACCCGAAAACCGCCATGACACTTGTCGCAGTATATTCACTAATCGCTACGACATGTGATGCTTTGCTAAACGATGCGGTTTCGAATTTTTCAATCAATAACTTGTGGTAAAGATGCTGGCTGAAGCTTTTATATGCCCTGAACCCGGGATCAAGAACGCAGTGCAATTCGACAATGACTAAAGGAATCCCCGCCCGTTTAAAAGCAAAACCATTCCAGGAATTGGCGATTATTATATCGGTGCCGGCGGGGGGAAGAATATTTTTCAGGAGAAACGGCACAAACTCATAACGCCGGTCAAACCAAGTGATTTCAGCCTCCAATCCCTGATTGCGCAGTCCAGCCGCCAGGCGATTCACAAAAACATCTGCCCCGCTTCCGGCTTTAATTGTTGGCAGCCACACTTTCATGATTTTGCCCATAAGCGAGATTTACAATATCTATAACCAGGATAAAACAACCAATACCAGAAATATATAAATCGCAGGACAAAAGACGAACAATTTTTGATATGGATCAGCTTCTCTTCGGCGAACCTTTCACCCAGACTTGCCCAGTCGAGTTGAGAACTGACTCCGCACAATCTCATTACCGAAAGAGGGAAATCAATTATCTTTGCATGCGCGCCGGCCCGATAGGCCCTCAGAAAAAAGTCATAGTCCATCGCGATCCGAAACCCGGTATCAAAATTACCGATTCGCTCAAAAAGACTCCTGGCACTGATTGCGCTCTGATGAAAAACCCCGGTTTTCAGATTCATCCACCAGTTCAATCCCCTTGGCCTGGTCAATCTTGATTCCCCGTTATTTGAGAGAAATATATTAAATAGAAATATCTCGTAGCCGGCAGACAAGTGAGACGCGGCCGTGGACAGAACAAATTCATCAACAAAATAATCGTCCGAATGCAGAAACATGACAAAATCGCCGGAGGCCAGAGCAAGCCCTTTGTTCATGGCATCGGCAATACCCTTGTCCGGCCCGGAAACCCATTTATCGATCTTACCCTCATATTTCTTGATGATCTCAATGGTCCCGTCGGTTGAACCACCATCAACCACAATATATTCTTTGTCCTGGCAAGTCTGACTGACCACACTTTGAATGGTCTGTTCAATATACTGCGCCGAGTTATAACTTATTGTGATAATTGATATCTTCAAATTGACCACTAAGTGTTTAATTAAGGTATAATTTCAACACAATATCCTGATAAGCAAGCCCAAAGTCACGGGTTCTTTAAGGGAGCATTTCCCAAGCCTGTTCCTCTAATAATGAATCAGGCCCCTGAGGCAATTCGTCGTTTAAAATTCACAATAAAACCGTATAGATATTTACCAGAACAAGATAACAGCAAACCAAACCAGGCAGCACTGTTCCGAGGGTTAGTCTTAATCGCTTTTCTAAAATAATCCCTGCCTTTCTTCATCTTTCCAGCCAGACAATTTCTGTTTGCAATAAAAGTCCACACCTTAACCTCCGAAGAGGGGTAAGAATCATAATCATCACGGTGTTTTGCGACTATCTCCTGCATGGTCTGCAACATGACATCTTCACTTTCCGAAACGCTTCCGCGCGTTACATAGGCTTTTATTAATGGTGTTTTTATACATGCGAAACGGCAATGCTTTGCCATTCTTATTGATAACTCCCAATCCTCCAAAGTATGCAATTGCTCATCAAAAACACCACTCTTTTCCAACACAGAACGCCTTACCAATAAAGTTGGCGTTCCAATAAATGAACGGCCAAGTATCCCGGCTAAAATATTTCCATCCATATAGGTTGTTATCTGTTCAGGAATTTGCCGATACTTGTTGTCCGGTGTGACCCTGAGAAAAGGTGAAAAAACAGCCCCAATTTCAGGTCTGGAATTAAGAACAGCCACCTGCTCCTCCAATTTGGATAACACCCATTCATCATCACTATCCTGAAAAGCAATACATTCCCCCCGGGCCGCTGCTATTCCGGTATTTCTTGTCGCACCTGCACCTTGCTGTTTGTCGTGTTTAATATACCTGAGACGCTTATCCTTAATTTCCCCCACTATATCTGCCGTTCCATCAATCGAGGCATCATCGACAATTATCAGTTCAAAATCAGCAAAAGACTGGTTGAGCACACTGTTTATAGCCCGGACAAGACTTCCCGCCCTATTATAAGTCGGCAGGATAACACTGACCGTCGGGGTTGGTCCATTCTGGGAATTATTAACAATACTCATAACAGTTTTTGTAAGTAATGAAATTAAGGAATCGCTTTCCGGGTCAAAGGCAAGATGAGCTATCTTTTGATTATTTATTGTGTCGCCACCAGTCTGTTTTTCAGATTCTATCAATCTTTAACCGACACGGCACACATATCACCCATTAACCGTGTTGCTTCCAGTATGTTATCAGCTTCCCAAATTTCTCGCTTTCTACGGATATTCAACTTTTGAAGCCAGTCATATTTCGCAAAAAAATTAACAAACCACCGATCTATCCTGCGTATTAAAAAAAAGAACCATAAAGAAAACATGGGCAATTTATGCAGCTTCATAAAAGAAACAATCTCTTCAAAAGCAGGTCCTATCAAAAAAGGGACCTGTACTAGATCAGAGACACATGTTTTAGCATAAATATATGGTGTCATTTGATATTTAGCCAGACGACCGGACATCCTTTCGCGAATACGCAAAAAGTCGTTATAAATTGTATTATGAGTTAACCGACACTCTTTTATCGGCACATGGTCAACTAACATTTCACTAAAATCTTCTTTACCGAAATAAGACATTTCTTTATTTTTACTGCTCCGGAATTTTTCGGCATTACTTAGGTTCAGATATCCGACAAGCCCAAGTCGCTCCTTAACAAAACATAACTCATCAACTTCAGCCAGAGTATAGAATGCGGCACATAAGTCTGGAGATACCTCAGAAAAAAACTTATCGACAGCTGGATACGACTTAATCTTGTTAATTACCTTCTGGGAGATACAGGAATTCAACATCCGGGGCAAGAGCTCCCAAACATCCTGAGTAGATGTAGTATATTTACAAAGAACATGATCAGATGACATTTTTTCAACTCCACACCCGGATGATGTCTTATAGGCTGTCCGAATCTTATCCATATACACATCCCAGCCCCAGGCCACAACCTCAACTCCTTCACAACTGATAACTGAAGATATTTTTTCCAAGGCAAACCGATAGTAAGCCTGCTTGTCTTCCAATACTGTGACATACTCTCCCTGAGCCTGCACCAAAGCGTATTCCCAGTTCTCGCACATATTAAGGCCACTAGTTCTGAAATATTTAACCCTTGGATCAGAAAACTTTTGAACAGCGCTCCTGGTAGTTTCTGAATCATCATTATCCACTACGATAATCTCGAAATCGGTAAAACTTTGATTCAAAACGCTTTGAATTGCATAACCAACAATGTGGGCTCTGTTTTTTGTTGGAATTAACACAGAAAAAAATGGTTTATTCATCTGTTATCCTTGTGAAAAAATTAAGGCACAATTCTCTCATGCGTTGTGTCGTCAGCAAGCATATAGCCAAAGCCCCTATTCCTATTCCTGATAACGACAACGCCAAAAGCCAGCGATCGTCAGGAAAATTTATATTGATACGCAATAGCAAAAGATAACAAAAAACTAATACTAGAGGTATGGCAAATGCTTTCGTGAACCACTGTTCGAACTCACCAACTAATAGTTTTTTATGCATAAGCGGAAGGCCAATAAATACATAACCAACAGTAACGACCAACCATGCCATTGCTGCACCAGGAGCTCCATAGAGTCTGCTAAATAAATACACCGCAGGCAACAGCCAGCAAATCGAAGCAATGTTCATGTAAATTGAAAGTTGTACCCACCCACTGGCCAATTGCAGGGAGTAGGGAACAAGCATGTTGGAGTGAAACATCTTGGCAATGACTAAAATCGACAAGATCATCCAAGTATTTATCGCCACATCTTGCTTACCCGTATAAGCATAAAGGACTTCCTGAGAAAAAAATGCTGCCACAAGCGCAAAGGGAATAACAATCACACTGACTGCCTGACTTGAGAGATGATAAAGGTCTGAAACTTTAGAATCGCTCCTGTCAGCAGCCAACATTTTAGAAAATCTGGGAAAAACAGCATTGGAAATCGGATCAGCCAATACAATCGTTGCATTAGCAATTAAAGTTCCGAGGGTATAATAACCGAACTGCTCCAGGGGCAGTATGGCACTGAGGATTAATTTATCCGCTTGCATCAGAGTAGTACCCAAAACGGCATTGCCACCGACTTTAGCGGCAAAAGGGAAAATCTTTTTTAGCAGCAGCAAAGAAAAATGCGCCCTGAAAAATGAAACGGGCATAAACTTCCAAGAGCAAAACACGAAAGTTCCGACAGAAAACAAGGCGCCCAACAATTGCCATTTGAAGAATATTTCTATAGTGGGTGCAATCAACCACAGTACGAGGACAGAACCAACTCCTGTTACTATGGCCAACCAAAACTGCACAATATTTAGCCAAACCTGTTGTTCTAAACCCATAATGGCCCCGAAATAGAGCCCAACAGGCCAGCGCAAAGCAATCACCCATGCCATAATTACTATGATACCATTAAGTTCTTTGCTGGAAAACAAATCTGAATTAAGCCAATTTGAAGCTAAAAAAGAGGCTAATATGGTAAAGGACAAGCCAATAACTATCGCAACCGCCCAATAAACCGTTTCCAGAGTTCTTAATGTGTCACCCATCTCCTGATATTGACTTTTTCCTTGCCCAGATAATCTTGCTAGCTGTCGGTTACAAGCACGACTTAATCCCATCTCAAGAAAAGAGATGCTTCCCTGAAGAGTCATAAAGAATCCAATCAGTCCATAAGCTTCAATCCCGAGAAAGTGAAGATAAACCGGGGTAAAAACAACAGAGAGTATCAACGACGATGCTCTACCAACAAGATTGGCAATTATATTGGTGCGTAGACTTGGTCGCTTAAATGGCTCAGTTCCCTCCATTTGCTTCTTAGTTGACATTATCATCAAAAACGCTTCGGTTATATACATCCAAATCGGATTGACTATCTACCTCACCCCAAGAACCATGATAGGGTAATGCTCTTATCCTAACTCGTTTAGCATTAATTATTCTTTGCAATGTTCCGGTCATGTGCATACAATCTCGGTCATCTGGACTCATCTCACTACGGACCCTTAACACTTCCCTCCATCCTTCAGGAGTGAAAAGTAATAAACCCATATATTGTCCTTGAATTTCATCAAATGACTTCGGCTTATTCCCAATTTCAACTAGATGACTTTCACTATCTAAACGGAATGTCTCTGCATCCTCAAGTGGATCACCAAACCTTTTTCCCCATATTTCAAGCCAGTTTTCGTCATAAACCACGGCAAGTTTCGCTGGAGTTTGCATTAGATCAATGACCGCACTAGATTGATAGAAGATATCAGAATAACTGACAATGCATGGTTCATTTTTCAACCACTCATCGGCATATGTAAGAGAAGACACCATATTAGTTACTGCCCACCTGGAATTATGAAATTCGTGCAATTCTCTTCCAGCCAAGAGTTCTCTCTTGTATCCTGTTATAATGCCTATGTCCTCAATACCTGCCTCTGTTAACGCGGATAATTGATGTTCTAATAATGGCCTACCATGCAATTCAATTAGGCATTTTGGTTTATTATCTGTCAGATGTTTCATTCGACTGCCACGCCCAGCCGCTAAAATAATTGCTTTCATTTCTTACCCATTAATCTATGAAGACGAAGAATATCATGTTTAGCAAAATGCTTTTCACGCTCAGGGTGCCACATCCAACCTTCCCAAGGTAGAAACTTGTGACTTATCGCTTCTATTTCTCCATCTTCTGACAGTTCTTCGATGTGAAATTCATGAGGACAAGTATCAAGAGACAAGTTATGGTAACTATTAACACTACCAAACGATAATTTATGTCGTGTACGAACATGACCCCGGACGGGTTTCAAATTGCTCCCGGCATGGATCCCAAGCATCTGCATTCCACGACAAACGCCAAGCACAGGTACAGCGCGTTCATTCGCCCAGACTAATAAATCATTTTCAGTTTCATCACGGAGGGGCGATACTCCTATATCCTCTCCACCAGTAAGAATCAAACGATTGAGGCACCATTTCTCACAATAGATACGAACCTTTTTTGCCCCAAGATTTGGAATCGGTAGCCATGCCGCTTCCGGCATTGCTGATCCCAGGAAATTTGCCCAATCTTGAGCTAAAGCATCACGCGGCTCACAGTAGCCTTTAGCTTCCAATATCCTCATCGTAACCCCAATGCGTAGCCTGCTATTCTGCATACAAAGGCCTCAAAATTTTTTCTGCGCAGTTTAGCTCTACACTCTTTGCACTGACCACTCTCTGATAAAGTTGATCACCACAACCTATAGCTGCAGGCAAACCAAATTCAGCACAGCGTACAGCCATATGAGAATTCGCACCTCCGAAACAGGTAATCAAGGCACTGGGGCCTTTTGTAAATATCCAGTCAAAGCCGGGATCTGCGTTATCAATACATACAATCATATTTTTGATATTTAGACTTGTGGGCGTGTTGGCTTCGAGCAGAACTACAGGACCGGACGCTGATCCGATGCCGACATAATTCGGTACACTTCGATTTAGGGTGGCGACATAAATGTCGCGAACCCCAAAGATAATGTGCCCAAGTCGAAATGCGTGTGCTGCCGACATGCTTCTGCGAGATGTTTCAGCTATGTCGAGATAGTACCTGTCCACATCGTCCATGACAGGTCGACTGAGGCTTCTGGCAATTACTGGCCAGTCTAGATATGAAAGGTCGTCGCGTGACAAACCATGATATCCGCCCCAGCGAACTATCATAGACAGAGCATCTGAAAGTGTCCGGGTAAAGACAAACTTCACATATTCACGACTTGCAATTGCCTTGCGAGCATAACTTAAAAGTTGGTCTACACTCAATACATTCAGTTCTGCTTCGCGTAACAACAAATCGATAGATGTATACTCATCGTCAGTCAATGTAAACTGTGGTTCTTCTGATGTTGGCAGACGGAGCATATCGTCCAGAAACAAGTCATCACGCTCATCATATCTCAGTGAAGTAATCTCGTAGGTTCCAGGACGCAAATGACCATATTTACGAAGAAATTTTTCCCGTGCCAGTTGATCGTGGCATACCTGGGTATACTCTTCAACCATACTTCCGGTTACAGTACGTATACTGCGTTTAAATTCAGTCAGGCGGCTATCTGTAAGTGCACCGCGCTTTACTGCAGAGCGGAAAAGTGCCTCAGCAATGAAAGCGTGACGAGCAACTATTGAGAACGGCAAGGTGCCAAGTTTACGGCACTGAGCCAGAAGATAATCTGCTCTGACTAATTGGGAATAAGCCCCTTTATCATGAATTTCCGGAAGAGACAAACAATCCAATCGGGAAGCCGCTTCAAGTGCACGATCCAAAGAATTGCCAGGGGCAGGATTCAGAGCGTCACAAGTTAATGCGGTCAACTTTGTTTTGAATGCCTCAAACTCCATTTCATTCAGCACATCGGGATATCGCGCCCAGAAGTCATCAACAAAGCAGAAATCGAGACATGTAGGCACTATATCAAACTCGACCTTGTCATGAAATTCAGGATAATCCTCAAGTCTGGCGAGCCATGCGTTGACCAGCTTTTCTCCTATGGAATCCGGCAAAAGAGAAGGAAGAAAGGAGTTGAAACTGTTACGAACATCTATATAGGGATGGTTATTAATAATTACCATCAATTCAAGATCCCCCATCTCCCGATAACCCATAACGGCTCTTGCTTGACACCAAACTGCTTTGGTAATCAAATCACGGTACAAGGATGCAGCAAGCGGCCGGGGGGTGGTACCGATGATTTCAGCCGGATTCCAGTCTGGCATAATAGCGAGGGTGGTGCGACTTCCCAGGACACCATCCCGCTTTTTTGAGGAATTTCGTACAAAATCTTCGACATAAGCCAATTGCCTTTTAGCACGTCGTTCAGTGACAGGATGCCAGTTTCGAGAAAGTGCTATTCGTCTTACTTGAAACAGAAACACCTGCCCCGATTTATCCATGCCGAATTCGATATCCAGGGCAGCACATTCGCAGATTGTCTCCAACTCCCGCGCCAGACGTAAAAACGAGGCGACCCGAACGGACTTAACCATGCTGCTTTCAGCATAACGATAGACAAACAAACTTTTATGGCCACCACTACCGCTGGTGACGACATCGGTACGGCCGGTTTCATCATCAAAATCTATGCAGTAGTAAGGGGCACCGTTCACCATGTCAAATGTCATGATAACCCCACAAACTGACACATCTTCCACCATCGGCTGCACCAGGACCTGATCTCGAGGGTTTCCAGTCATTGATTGGACAACCTGGTCGATCACAACTTCAAGTTCAGAACGATTCCTGCTGTCAACGTTAAGCTTGCTTAAGAACGCTCCGGCCATCGAACTCTCGGCCCCATCTTCAGCCAAAGAACTGCTCCTGACCGCCAGAATTCTGCTACCAAATTGCTTATGTATAGTATCCAGAACTTTGTTCTTCGAATCTGCCCACTCCTTGGATGAGAAGAAATAAAGCTCCGGTATCAGAGCTTCATTTACAAGAGGTTTGAGGCGCGCCAAGGTTTCGGCTTTAGTACCAAAGGTAAAATAACGCTGCTCGATACTTTCAGTATCATTAGTCATCTTTTTAGTATGTCTCGTCATAATTTGTAAGGGGGAGTACGTAATATCACAGCTTTTGTGCAATAAGAACGTAAATATTACAGAATTGATCGGGGAAGAAACGCATCAAGAAATTTTGCACTATCTGCCCGAGCCAAGACAAACAATATCCTTCTGACCGTGCCTTGTTTTCATCAAACTTCTTATGGCCAGAAGAACGAAAAAAAGAAAATTTATATAAAATTGGCATATTTTCAACAGAATCAATGAAGTTAATTGCGAAGCCAACACTAGTAAATAAAGATTCGAACTCTTCTCGGGTCAGGTTCATTTTATGAAAAGAACGCATCTGCCCCCCCCCCTTACTTTTCTTGACTTTTCTGGCAGCAAGATAATCTGTAAGCCTGGTTTGCATGTTGTCTGCCCGGAATGACGCACAAACCAAGCCATTTTTCTCAAGAACCCGATGTGTTTCCTTGACAGCTTTTTCCAAATCGTGCTCAAGGTTATGGTAAAGCCCAAAAGAAAGGACGTATCTGAACGATTGATCAGCAAATCTCAAATTGGTAATATCCCCCACCTCAACATTTAGCGTGGGGTCAACCTTTTGAAGTTTGTTGATCGCTATATCGATGAAATCAATTCCGGTAATATCGAAACCGCCATCGTGGTAATAACGCAGAATACGTCCTGCACCACATCCTGCCTCGAGAACTTTACCGGCTTTCTCTTTAACAGTCATCTGAGCGTATTTTAGCGGATAAACACTTAAATTCTCCATTGGTTCATCCACTGGGATATCGTCCCAACGAGAAGTCCAGTATTCTTTAACTCCACGCTTGCGATAAGTAATTCGCATTAATCCAGCTGACCCTTAGCAAGAATCGCGATGTGTTTCAGGACCGGATGAATGATGTAATATGTTTCACCATCATGATTGGCAGGAAGTTCAAACTCCCAACCTTGGCATTTTGAATATTTTCTTAAAACTTCAACTAATACTTTTGCCCGAGCTCCTGAGTCATATACGTGATCAATTGCTTCTCTATTTTCTGGCGGTGGAAATTTTCGCCTTAGCAGGACTGGTCCGCAATCAATTTCCTTGCTCATGAAAATCGCAGATGCGCCAATGGTATTTTCTACAATAAGGCTATAGTAATTTGTGGTGCTTCCTTTGAAGTCAGGAAGATAACCGCCGTGCACGTGCAGAAATTTTTTCCCTGAAGACAAAACATCATCTCGCAACAAATAACCTCCGAAACCAGAGTAAATGAAAACTGTCTCAGGTCTTTGACGGATAGCCTTGATTACCAAGGAATCATTGATATCCTTGCTTGTGGATACATCATATGGAATGTTGAGTTCATCCAGGAGAACTTTGATCGGCTGACTTGTATCAAAATGTGCTTCACTCCAGCATTCATCATCTTCGATGATCTGTTCTTGCTCAGAATCAGATTGGCCCTTCTTTAATTGCCCCGGCAAAGCTGTGTCGGAAGCATTTTCAAGCACGAGCACATAATTGGGCAATAGCGAGTTCCGCGCCAGTGCCTGCAAATAGGCTCTGGAACGCGAAGTATCACCAGCGATCATGGCTATATCATTTAGTCGCATACGCCACCCCCTTTTGTTCAGCAAGCAGTTGAACACTGACCATTTCCGTTGCCAACACAACAGGCAATCCATGTCTGGGGATATGTTCTTGCAGCATATTTTTTGGCAAGGAACATAGTAAATCGCAAATTTTTAACAGAGTACTCAAATATTTAATTTCATTTGATTCGGCATAATACAGGCTTAATGCCAGCGCAAACAACCAATATAACCGAACCGAAGTGTTTGATCCTTCGCCTTTCCTGAAACCGGGTGAATAGGATTCATAAATCTTCTTGGTAACCTCAAAACGTTGAACCATTCGATCAAGCCAGGTTTTTGTTTTTATATCCTGGATATCCGCTAACTGAATGGCGACCAATGAATGCAAAAGATCTGATGTTTTTACAGAATCGTTTGTCCTAAATTTATTTATATCTTTAGTCAATTCAGCCAAAGCGCTGCTTTCAATTATATCCTGTCGGGAAATATTGCCGCCCAAGCCTTCCAAAAGTGCGCAGAACTTTTGGCCCCCTGCCAACGAAGAGGTATCAAATAGTTTTTTAATTGTAGGCAAGGCATGCGCAACAAACATCTGGTCTGGATATAATGAACTAGATTCAGCGTTGACAAACTTCTGTAAAACATTCATCCTGCTCGATTGATGAGCGTGCAAAAGAGATTCACCATTAAATGGTGTGTACATATAGCTATGCGGTTCCTCAATACGATTTGCCTGACTGTACGGATAATTCATTAGATTTTACCTGTGATTTTTTGTGAAATAGCTTTAGCAAAACTGAGCAATTCCTCCACGGTAGTATCATTTTTAATGACAATGTCTGCATTCACAGGACGGGGAAAATCGATATCCATGCCAGCCACATCACAAATTTCTCCCTGCTGAAATCTGCGGTAGAGACCTTTATAATCACGTTGAATAAGATCTTGCATAGGGGAATCTATAAAAACTTCGTAATAGTTTTGCAGGTTCTTACGATTCCAGGAACGCGATTCGGGGAACAAGGAAAGAATTGCACAGACCACATGAATTCCTTGATCGTCAAGGAATTTCCCAATTTTACATATTCTATCCGCATTGGTGCGGCGATCAGTCAATGTGTGGCCAAGATCGTTGGAAAAAACCTCGCGCAACATGTCCCCATCAAGGAGAACAACGTTATTTTTAACACAACGAACTTGGGCAACGACTTCATTTGCAAGCGTTGTTTTACCTGCACCAGATAAACCAATTAACCAAATTACCATGCAATAAACCTATATTAGATTCTAAAACCAGATCTTCCGCCAGCCTCTTTCTATCTTGTCGCGAATTTTTATAATGATGTAGTATACCGAAAGCACTGATCTGATTTGTTTTATACTGATGTTTAGATCAATCAATTTAAACAGATCATATTGTAATGAATAATACCTGCCACCCTTGTCTATGATGGAAAAAATACTAATTAATCTATCGATATCAGGATAATCTTCACTTTTATTAATGTTGTTATGAATGTACCATTTGATGGCATTTGCCATCAACAGACCCTTATTTAATATCCAATCTTCTATTTTTTCTTTAATTTCAGGTGGGCGATTTTTACTTAATTGAAGAGCAGCCTCAATATGAACAATGGCTCGATACCATCTGGTAAAATAGAATGTTTCTTGGATTGGTGAAGATATTCTGCTTAAAAATTCAGCCTCATATAATCTAAATAACGGGTTGCTGGGATCATGATCAACAGCAGCCTGGGCAATATTCAATCCGACGATTCTCCTTCTCAGTAGATGTTCCAACCCATTTTCTACGGCCTTCTCTGAAAAATCATCATCGAGAGCATACAGAGGATAGCTTTCCCATGATGATAACTTTTTACGATGCAAAATTATATCCATGTTACTCAACACATAGTCTACGGCTGAACCAGGATTATGAATAGTTTTTTGCATCGTTTTTCTAATTCTTTGCTCTTCAGCCTTCGGTTTATGTAAAAGTTCTTCAACTTTATGAATCAGCTGGTCCTTGTTGTATACAACATACCCTAGCCCTGTACGCGTAATGTTCCTTAAATTACTCTTATCTTTTTTATGATAAAGTAATATTGGTCTGCCTGTCGCATACGCAAATAGGTGACCCGTTTTCTCTCGATGAGTTATCAGAAGTTTAGCATCAGCATAATCCTCAATATAAGATGATGATGTGCTGACTCGAAAATTGGAGTAGTTATTTAATTGAGAAATTTGTTTTAAAAGTTTTTCATTATCATGATCTGTTGGGTCGGGTCTAAAAAGAGTTTCATGATCCGGGAAGTTTACCAGCAAACATTGAAGAGTCTCGCCAATATTGTTTCTGACTGTGTCATGCTCCACCCCCCATAAAGAAATATGATATACTATTTTGTCTTTAATCTTTTTATCCCTGCTTACCTGAAAGAACTCATCAAGCTTGGCATAACCTGCCGGAATAGCACAAATATTTATTGAATTATGCTCAATCAAAGCACGTGGGAATATTCCGCGATAATGCCTCTGTGATTTCTTTCTTTCTTTTATTGGAGTAAGGATATAATCAAATATTCTACCTCCGCCATAAGTTATACAGGCATGATCAAGAGGAATATCAAGCCCATGCGGTTGTCCGATCCGGATAACACCTTTAGGGAAGTATGTTCTTACATGAAGGCTTTCGCCTATGAAGACTGCATTGAGAAAGTTCAGTAAAGATTTATATTCTTCATTTGGTATTAGAAGGTAATTACCAAACAGAAAATCCTTAACACTTGACCTTGTTCCTTTATTCAAACAGCTCTCAGAGATTATTCCCAAATAATTATATGAATCATGCGAACAAAATCGTTTAGCAAAGAGGGTTAACTGGCTACCAAATACTAAATATTCCCACCAAACTCCCACCCAGGGTTTATTATTTTTATTACTCTCAAGTAGATTGCTTAAGTTAATTCTGAATATTTCTTCCTGGAGGTCTGGAAAATTTAGGCTTTGAAGTTTATCCAGCAAAACTAATGCGTCATCTTCAGAGCGTTCGATTGAAGTTAAAGAAATCCAAAGTTTATAGGATTGTGTATCTTCATAAGAAAACTTTATTCTTATGTTATCCAGCAAGGCGCCTTTAATCAACTCGGCGCAACGCTTGGTCTCCAGAGTTAATTTTTTTCCGCCCATTTACTTTCCTGTACGTCTCAAATACCCGTCTGGTGCCACTGTAATGAGGAGTTTGTGCTGAACAGACTTGTCTATCTCAAACTCTGAGTGAGCCTTGAGGTATTCCCAAACAGCTGTTTTGGGGCTGTTTCCCGGCCCCCAGGGGCGGTCGGGAAACATGTCGGCTGGCATATCCTCAATGATCGTATCAAACACAACGCAATAACTACCCAACGAAACTAACGAAGCATATGCATTTAGTTCAGCAAGTACATGTTCATGAGTATGGTTTGAGTCAAGACAAACTAGTATAGTTTTGAAGCCTTTGGCATATTGATGAACCTTAGAAATTACTTCTCGGTCAATACTTGAACCTTGAATCATATCAATTTTATGTGCTAGTGGATGTTCTTTAATAGCTTCAAGGTTATGATCCCTAATATCGATATCAATCCCTAGCACACGGCGCTGACTTTCCTTTGGATCAATCGTCTTCGCAGAAACAACAGCATCGCTATAGTCGAGAAGCGCAAGCATGGATGCGCTAAAAATCAGTGACCCTCCATGAGCAATACCAGTCTCAATTATGAGATCTGGTTTTATCAACCAAACCAGCTCTTGCATGGCAACCATATCTTGTGGATACTGAATAATTGGGCGGCCCAACCATGAGAAATTATAACTATAGTTTTTTATTGCACTATCATGAACCCAAATATTTGAACTTTTCTGGAGTTCTTCATCCATACCTAGATTTTCAATATTTTCTATAACTTGTTGTTGATGATTCATCTTTTAATCCTTTTATTTCTTTTTCAAGATGAGAAGACGAACGGGACCATACTCGCCACAAAATGGTAACCCAACTGCAAAACGGTGATGGTCATCAAAGTAATCAGGAATTATGCCAGCCTCATCACAAATCTTCGAATAAATAACCCGACTAGCTAAGTAGTATGTGCTACTTATATTTACTTCGCTTTGTAAATCAAATAAATCATCAATATATCCCAAAAGCCTTTCTCGCTCGAAGAAATGATTATGCTCCCTTATTGGGATCTCTGATAAACCAAATTTCTTCCTTACTTCGTTAAAATTTGACTGGCCTTCAATAAAATTCTCTATCATCAAATAAACACCATCACCGATTAAGGCATTATGTATATTACTAATTGCAATTTTCTGAAGTTCCCACGATGGAAGGTTAATTAAGCATCGAGTTGTGTATATCAGATCGAACAAACCAGACATTCCTTCAAGAACATCATACACTTCAAAAAGTGTATTTATAATATCTGAAGAATCAAGAACTGCCTTCGTATTCTTAATCATGCTAGTAGAGTAATCGAAACCTTTAAAAGATATATCAGGACATTTTCGAGCTAGTCGCACTGTAGTCCGACCATCGCCGCAACCAATATCCGCAACATTATTAGGCGAATATTTCTCAATATTCTGAGCTAGTACATTAAACTCTATTTCACGAAGATAGAAATCTTGCGTGGTCGATTGCGCACTGGAGTCTTCACTGGCACGATTTTCCCAATAATCTTTTATTTCTTCAAAGTTCATAGCTATCTCGATTTTAGTTTTATCAATGTAAGAATGACACCAATGACACTTTCTTGTTGTTGCCTAGTTATCTCGTGATAACTGGGCAGATTCATGGCTCGACACGGAATATCTCTTGAATATTTGTTATTTGGTTGATCTTCAAACATAGGAAGAAGAGACAAAGGGTAAAAGAAAACTCGTGCGTCTATATGCTCTGCAGCAAAAATATCCTGCAATAGTTCTCGAGTCACACCGCTTCTTTCAGCAAAAACTACTGTAGGCATCCATGCACCGTTAACAGTTCCTGCGGGCTCAGGGTTAATTTTAACAACAGCTAAAGATTCAAATGCATCTCTATAATATCCAAATATTTCCCTTTTTCGACTGACAAGTTCATCAATCCGTTCCATCTGCGCACAACCGATAGCGGCCTGAATATTGGACATCTTGTATTTGAAACCAACCATGTCCGGCCAGAACTGTTTGGTTTGATTGCGGGCCCGGCCATGGTTGGAAAGGGTTAATACCTTTTCGTAAAGATCGGTATCACTTGTGACGAACATTCCGCCTTCCCCGGTCGTAAGTGTCTTGGTGCCATGAAAAGAAAATGTCCCGAACCTTCCCATACTGCCGGCGCGTTTTCCATGATAAACTGAACCGATAGCTTCAGCGGCATCCTCTATCACAGGGATCCCGTTTTTGTTGCCGATAGCCAGCAATCTATCCATTTCACACAAATTACCGTAAAGATGCACCGCAACAATGGCTTTCGTCTTCGGTGTAATCGCTGCCTCCACCAGATCAGGATCGAGGCACCAACTATCAGGGAGAATATCGACAAAAACCGGTGTTGCGCCCAAATGAACTATAGGAGAAGTGGTAGCGATCCAATTGGTATCCGCCATGATCACTTCATCACCAGGACCAATACCAAGTGCCGCCATCCCCATGTGTAATGCCCCGGTACAGCTGGAGGTTGCGATTGCGTATTTCACACCAAGATGTGATTTGAATGCTTCCTCGAAACGATTGATATATCCATAACAATTCTCACCCCAACCATTACGCGCGGCATCCGTCGCATAGCTGACTTCCAGTTCGGTAATGGAAGGCTTTGTGTAGTAAATACGATTCATTAATTCGCCTCCAGCACTTTCATCATTGGAACAGCAACCGCAAACCGCCCACCCCATTCCCGTATGTAATCATGCTGCGCAGAGACTTCGTCGACGATATTCCATGGCAGAATCAACACGATATCAGGTTTTATTTTACGCATCATTTCAGGATTACCTATCGCAATATGACTACCTGGCAAATATTTACCTTGTTTTGATGGAGCGGCATCACAAACCATAGGAAGAAGATCAGGTTTAACTCCGGCATAATTAAGGAGAGTATTTCCCTTAGCCGCAGCTCCGTAGGCAATCAAAGTCTTGCCTTCTTCCTTTTGTTTAAGCAGAAAGCGCAACAGATCATACTTTACCTTATCAGCCCGGGATTGAAACGCTTGATAAGTAGACAAGGATTGCAGACCACTGGCTGTTTCCCGGTTCAAAATCTGATTAACCGAATCAGCGGTTAATCTTGAATCATCATCATGACAAGCAAAAACACGCAGGCTCCCGCCATGGGTATTTAACTCCTCGACGTCAAATACCCTTAGACCTGCCTGTTTAAAAATAAGCTTAACGACACACATGGAAAGATAAGAATAATGTTCATGATAAACGGTATCAAACTGACAATGCTCAATCAGCCGCATTAGATGTGGAAATTCAAGAGAAATAGTGCCACCCGATTTCAGCGCAATTTTCAATCCACGGGTGAAATCATTGATGTCAGGGACATGTGCATATACATTATTCCCAATTATCAGATCTGCCTGCCGGCCATCTTTTTCAAGTCTTTTGGCAAGAGCCTCACCAAAGAATTCTCTCACGACGGCGACCCCAAGCCCTTCTGCGACAACTGCTGTACTGTCAGTAGGTTCAATCCCAAGACAAGGAATCCCGGCCTTAACAAAATTTTTAAGTAAATATCCATCATTGGAAGCTACTTCAATAACAAAACTACCTTCATTAAGGCCAAGAGAGTGGATCATGTTCTCAGAAAAGCGCTTCGCGTGCATAAGCCAGCTTGAAGAGGTTGAAGAAAAATAGGCATAATCAGGGGAAAACAACTGATCCGCTTGCGCATAATCCTCTGTCTGCACCAACCAGCACCCTGTGCACACCTTCAGTTTGAGGGGGTAATACAATTCAGGCTTGTTGAGATCTTCTTCACGCAGATAGGCGTTCGACGGTGGAGCAAAGCCCAGGTCAAGAAAAGTATGCTCCAGGTGTGAGCCGCAATAACGACAATTCATACAATCAATCCAATAAAATCTGAAGTCAATAATGAATGAGTCCTGTCACGTTCTGAAAGATCATAAACGGGCAGAGGCCAATTAATAGCCAGCATTTTGTCCTCCGGCTGAATGCCGCCTTCCGAGTCTTTTGCATACATAGCCGTATGAAGATATAAGAGCTCACTGTTTTCCTCAAGAACCTGAAATCCATGGGCAAATCCTTCGGGGATAACCATCATGCGCATGTTATTTCTTGAAAGTTCCTCGGCATGCCATCTTAAAAATGTATGTGAACCAACTCGCAAGTCGACAGCTACATCCCAGACCTTACCTTGAAGACAGCGGACAAATTTCATTTCAGCAAAAGGTGACTGCTGATAATGAAGCCCTCTGACCGCACCCGTGTCCTGGGTGGATGAGTAATTGATTTGAACAATCTTTCGTGTCCCAAGCAACTCTTGAAGTTCATCCTGACAGAAGAGACGGGCAAACAACCCTCGATGATCCGATGCTGCCTCAGTTTCAACAACTAAAAGCCCGGGGATAGAGGTTTCCTTCACTTTCATTTCTGCACCCAGGATGCCTCGGAAGTGCATGCATCAGCAACATATTCAGATAATTGTTTTCCGGACATCACCGCACCCTGCTCCTGAAATTGACGGTACCAGTCAGTTGTTGCCTTAAGTGCCTTCTCAAGAGTCCAGACAGGCTTCCAGTTCAACCGATCTTTTGCCTTGGCACAATCCAAGTAGAGAAGAGTAGCCTCATGGGGTTGAGGGGCATTATCCTGCTCCCAAATTAATTGTGGCCAATGTGCCTGCATCAAGGTGAGTACTTCCAACACAGTCCGGTTATCTTCCACTCCAGGACCAAAATTCCATGCTTCCGCATATTCGTGACGCGTTACGGAGAGTCTCTGCCCCAATAACAGATATCCGGCTAGACATTCAAGGACATGTTGCCAGGGGCGGGTTGCTTGTGGCGAACGGACAAATAAAGGTTTGTTCGCTCCTACTGATCTGATCAGATCAGGGATCAAACGATCTTCAGACCAATCTCCTCCTCCTACGACATTCCCAGCACGAGCGGAGGCCATCAACGGTGCACTGCTGCTGCCTGCGAAAAAAGATTTTCGGTAACTGTCTATCAGTATTTCACATGCCGCTTTTGAGGCACTATATGGATCATATCCGCCCAGCCGATCATCCTCACGATAACCTCGGGACCACTCCTGGTTTGCGTACACCTTATCCGTTGTGATAACAACTATACTCCTTACGCTTTCAACCTTACGGCAGGCCTCTAGCACATTCGCCGTCCCCATAACATTCGTAGACCAATTACCCAAAGGGTCAAGGTAAGAGCGCCGAACCAGAGGTTGGGCCGCAAGATGAAAAACCATATCGGGACGAATTCTCTCGACTAGATTTCCAACTTCATCCCCCAGGCGAATATCAAGTCGATAATCATCGATATTCAAACCCAGAAGATCAAAATGATTAGGACTTGTATCCGGGTCCAGTGATATACCTGCTACTCTGGCCCCGAGTTGATTCAGCCAAAGTGCGAGCCAGCTCCCCTTGAAACCGGTGTGTCCCGTTACAAGTACACGTTGACCACGATAGATGTCACCGAACAGAATCATTCCACACCTTCCAGGGAGGATTATTTGCCCAAAGTTCTTCGAGTTGATTCTTATCTCGCAAGGTATCCATCGCCTGCCAGAACCCTCTATGCTTGTAGGCATACAGCTCATTGTCTGCTGCAAGTTTCATCAACGGAGTAGACTCCCAACTTGTTTGATCGCCCTCAATAAGATCCATAACCGAGGGGTCGAGGACAAAAAAACCACCATTTATCCAGGCCCCATCACCATCAGGTTTCTCCTGAAAACCGGTAACTACCGATTTATCAATATTCAATGCGCCATACCGACCTGGCGGCTGCACAGCAGTCACTGTTGCTTTTTTCCCGTGCCGGCGATGACAATCAATTAAAGCACTGATATCAACATCGGAAACACCATCACCATAGGTGAAACAGAAAGGATCTGTTCCGATATAGTCTTTAACCCGTTTTAACCGACCGCCGGTAAGGGTATTTTCACCTGTATCCACAAGTGTTACACGCCAGGGGTCAACATATTTATGATGCACTTCCATCTGATTATGCTGCATGTCAAATGTAACATCTGACATATGAAGAAAGTAATTGGCAAAATACTCCTTGATCATGTACCCCTTGTAGCCGCAACATATAATAAAATCCATTATTCCGTGAGCAGAATAAAGTTTCATAATATGCCACAGAATCGGTTTGCCTCCGACTTCAATCATTGGTTTAGGCTTAACTCCACTTTCTTCGCTTATTCGTGTACCTAAACCACCTGCCAACAATACTGCTTTCATATCACTTTCCTTTTTCTTGTTAAATGAAATGACAAAGCAAAACTATTATTTTCAAAAAAACACCTACTTCTCTTGCCGCAATAGTTCCCCGCTTTTCCAAAGCAACAGCATGGGACGGTCACCGAAAACCCTGGACATTGAGTCAAACTCAGCACGGCCAAGGATCAATGTTCTGATTTTGCGGCCGATATATTTTTCGGTCTTGGCGACCAGATCTGTGAGATTTACCTGATCGATGTCACCGACCAGGATCAGATCGATCAGGCCGGTGTCCTTGCCCTCGGCGTAATCGTCGATCAGGTATGCCGATTCGAGATCGCCGAGACGCTCGACAATGGAGTCGATGATCCGGTCCATGCCCAAGGCCTTTCTGACCATCGAGTTTAATTCGGAAAAAAGAGGATGCTGCTGATTGGCGCGGTAGTGAATCTGACGGCCATTTTTCTCGCTTTCGAGGAAACCGGATTTTTTAAGTTGTTTAAGCTCATCACTGAGCAGACCGGTTGACATACTGAATTCATCGGCCAATTCACGCAGATAGGCGTGGCGGTCCGGATTAAGAAAAAGGCGCATCAGGATTTTAACCCTGGCCTTTGAGGTAATGAGACTATTTAAAATTGAAACCATTTTTAGGTTTAAGGTTGAAGGTTGAAGGTTGAAGGTTGAAGGTTTAAGGTTGAAGGTTGAAGGTTTAAGGTTGAAGGTTGAAGGTTTAAGGTTGAAGGTTGAAGGTTGAAGACTCAAACCTGAGAGCTTTATCGTTCTGTTTTAAAGAACATAATAGCACAGGATGGATTTGGGAATCAAGAAAAATATTTTATCTGGTTTATCTGGGAAAAATTGGCCGGCATCGGAAAACAATAGGCTAACTTCTCCCGCAAACCGACCAACCGCACTTCTTTTACAAGCTATTAACTTCCTGCTTTTTTTAAGGATAAGGCGGCAACTAAAGCGGTGGTAAAACTCTTTTTATCCCTTTGATCAAGATGGGAGCCGTCCGGCAGGGAATATTTTCTCAAATCCGGGAAATCCTGAAAATGGACAGCCGTAGCGCTGGTAGTTTGAGCAAAGGTATCCCAGAAAACCCAGCGCGGCTGCCGATAATCATCGATCAGCCAAACAAGTTTATCCGATGGAAAGCGCACAAAAAATATCCTGCCATTGCGGGCTTGTATTTGCTTGACAAGGGAATGGACATAAGAGAGTTTCCCCTCATATTCACTCTTCAATTTCTGGTCCGCGCCAGGATCTCTGGCCGGTTGACCGGCGATCTGTTCCCGCATCGAGCTGTCAAATTCGGCAAAACTACGGAAGTACTTGTTTTTAAGGAGTTGTTGTCCACCAAAATGTCGAATCACCCGAGCCACATAGAAATCAGGCATTTTAACCAATCGGTAATCTCCATCCCGCTGCCGGTCACTCCGGGTCTTCAGATATGTGGACGAATATTTATTATTGGAAAACAGGATACCCGGAAGCCGGTCCAACGGAATCATGGACGAATAGAGGGCCGACTTTTCCTGCAGAAACCCTTTAAGTCTGGTCTCTATCGCCGGCGAGAGTAAACCCCGATATTTTTTTTGATAGAACTCGGTCCACTCATGGGAACGATCACGGCTGCTTTGCGGAATAAGTTTGCCGGCCGAAGTATCAACAATAATGGTGCCGGTAATGCGTGGGTCGGCCGCAAGATCCGCCAGGACAGGAAGAGACCACGAGCCATCAATGGCCAGCTGCACAGGGGTCAGACCGGTCGCTTCTTTCAGGGTCGGCAAATCGATATCCAGTTGCCCCCTTGAATCGCCAACTACAATGATCGCCTGATTGCCAAGCTGGGCCGCCAATTCACGTTGGGCCGCCCAGAGTTCGGGCGAGTCCCTGACATTTGGCTCAATACCTAATCCCCTGAGGCGTATCTCCACGGCCAGCAGCATTGTTACCGCAATAATAATTCCGATAACAAACGGCAAAACAATACCCGATCGCGGAAAGCGCTGATTAGAATTGGAAGTAGATAAAGGCACGACTATCTCCGGTTGAGCAAAGACCAATACCAACAAGGGCCGATGTTACGATAATAACCTTAAGAGCTGCGGGGAAACTGGTAAAACGTTCCTCCAGTGTCTTGTCCCGGGTGAAACCATGCCACAGCAAGGTGCCAACAATCACTAACCCGACAACACCGGCGCGGTTCACATCCAGCGTCAGAGTCGGGGTGTATCGCAGAAGATTACGGTAAAAAGCAAGTATCGCCTTTAGGCTGTCGAGCCGGAACACGACCCACATCAGACTTACGGTAATAAAGGTTAGTAAAATCTGGACCAGGCGCACCACGAATCCCGGATTAATAATATGAATATGCTGTCTGGCAAATCTTTCCATTCCCAGAAACAATCCGTGCAGACCGCCCCACAAGACGAAATGCCAGGAGGCCCCATGCCATAATCCGGCCAGAAGCATGGTGAATAATAGATTCCGGTCGGTGGTCAACATGGTTGATCGATTGCCGCCGATTGAGATGTAGAGATAGTCCCGCAGCCAGGTGGATAAAGAAATGTGCCACCGGTGCCAGAAATCAGCAAATCCGATAGCCGCGTAAGGGGAGCGAAAGTTATCCGGCAAAGAAAAACCGAGGCAGATTGCCGTACCAATAGCACAAAGCGAGTAACCACTAAAATCAAAAAAGATCTGTCCGGAAAAAGCAAAGGTCCCCACCCAGCTATCCAGCCAGGTGGCTTTCTCCGGGGCAGAAAAAACCGCGTCGGCAACCGGCGCCATTGCCGTATCGGCCAGAACAATTTTAACAAACAAACCGAACAGCAATAAAGTAAGACCCCAGAAAAACTCATTCCATTTAAACTTTTTGGGAGCAATACACTGCGGGAGAAAGTGAGAGGCCCGGACAATCGGCCCGGCCACCAGTTGAGGGAAAAAAGTCACATAGAGCGCGAAATCAAGCAGTCCTTTACTTGGAGTCAGCTGTTTCCGATAAACATCTATGGTGTAGGAAATGGTTTGAAAGGTGTAAAAGGAGATGCCGATCGGCAAGATTATATTCATCTCCGGCGCCTGATATTCAATTCCGATTTTACTGATAATCGCGCTGAAGGTATTAAGAATAAATTCCGCGTATTTAAAGTAGCCGAGCAGCCCCAGGTTGATGACCAGACTGGAGATGAGTAAAAATTTCCTGGTCAGAAAACTGGTAGAGGCGTCAATACGTTTTGCCAGGACATAGTCAACCAAGGTCGAAAACCAGATCAGAAATATCAGTGGGGGGCTGTAAGCCCCGTAAAACACATAACTTGCCGCCAGCAAAAGCACTTTTTGCGCGCGCCAAGATGGCAAAGCGTAATAAAGGCCCAGAGTCGACAAGAAAAATAATAAAAATAAGAGGGAGTCAAACTGCATTATATAATCAAAATATGAGATTTAATTTAATTGATCGCCAACATCGGCCAAAAGCTGCGCGTACTTTTCAGCTATAACATCCAACCCGAAATTATCAACAAACACCTGCCTGTTTCTTTTTCTTATTTCCGGCCACTCATTTTTCAGCCCGACCACCTCAAGCACCTTTCCGGCAAGAGCCGCCGGATTCTTTTCCTCAATCAGGAATCCCGTCTCGCCATCCTTGATAATATCCGTAATACCGCCGACCTTGCTGCCGATCAGAATACAGCCCGACATCCCGGCCTCGACAAAGGTCAGACCAAAGCCTTCGGTGTCACCGCCTTTGGCGCGAATGGAAGGGCCGATGAAAATATCCGCCGCCCCATAAAATTGCGGCAGATCACGATTAGGAATCGAACCGGCAAAAATTACATTGCCGCCGATGTTCAAAGAATCGCTCAATTGTTTAAGATTTTCTTCTTCCTCGCCTGAACCGATAACCAGCAACTTAAGATCAGGAACCCGGCTGATAATCTCAGGCATGGCTTCCAAAAGATAGCCCACCCCCTTCTTCTCAGTCAACCGGCCGACAAACAACAAAAATGGACCTTTCACCCCATACTTGACGCGGATTAAACCGTTATCTTCCTCAAGCTCAAATTTCCTCGGATCCACTCCCATTGGCAGAACAACCGGCACAACCTTTGAATCACTTATGCCCAAAACGACCTGTTTGATCACACTGCTCACCACCGTCACCTGATCGGCATTATCAAGGGAAAAACGTTTAAGAAAACCAAACAGCCCGCCTTGCAAACCGAACACATCGCCGCCATGGGCGGTAACCAGATAAGGGGTCCCGGTAATTTTTTTGACGATAGCAGCAATAATTCCCTGCGGGATCAACCAGTGGGCATGGACGACATCTGGTTTAATTTTACGGACCAATTTCAACAAGGCCAGAAATTCAGCCATAATGAAAAAAGGAATCAGCAGATAATATAGTTTGTTCTTCTTTAAAGTAGGCAGAATACCTGATGAACCGGCCAGCTTTTCAAAACAGGACCAGAAATACCGGAACCGATGAACCTCCATCCCGTCCATGGTCTCAGCCCGAAGGGCCCCCGGATAGTTTGGCGCCAGGACATGAACCTCAAAATCGGAGACCAGACGCCGGGACAATTCGTAAACAAAAGGAGGGTCGGTATCGTCCTTCCAACGCGGAAAAGTGGAAGTAAAAACAATTAATTTTTTTCGCATATATCGTTCTTATACCGCAAGGGTATAAGTTTCGTTTGACCCGCCTTGCGGCTCAACTCAGCTTTATACCGCAAGGGTATAAGTTTCGTTTGACCCGCCTTGCGGCTCAACTCAGCTTTATACCGCAAGGGTATAAGTTTCGTTTGACCC
>JAHJIY010000084.1 GCA_018823175.1 Pseudomonadota bacterium | reverse complement strand
GCTTTATACCACAAGGGCATAAGTTTCGTATGAGCCGACCGGCGGCTCAACTCAGCTTTATACCACAAGGGCATAAGTTTCGTATGAGCCGACCGGCGGCTCAACTCAGCTTTATTAACAATCAAAGAGTTCTCTGATTTTTTTGGTCAGGACCGCCGGGGTTATCGGTTTACTCAAAAATGAAATGTCGGGGGCCGCCGCTACTTCGTCGGGGGAGATGACCCGGCCGGCATACCCTGACATGAATATTATTTTGATGCCTGGAATGATTTGTCTGATTTTTACGGCTAATTCCCGCCCGTTCATTTCCGGCATGATCACATCGGTCAATAATAGATCAAAAGGCATTGTGGATTGGTCGGCTATCTCCACGGCCTCGATCCCTGATGTTGCCATGCTTATTTTGTAGCCGTAGAATTCCAAAGTTTCCCTTAAAAATTCCCTTACTGTACGATCATCGTCAACCACCAGGATGTTTTCCGTGCCCCGAAGCTGAACTTTTTCTTCCAGGGCAGGGCTTTCTTCCTCTTTCTCTTCTTCCGAAACCGGCAGGTAAATTTTGAAAGTGGTCCCCATGTCCGGTTCCGAGTAAACCCAGAGGTGACCTTGGTGTTGTTTGACAATTCCGAAGACGGTGGCCAATCCCAGTCCTGTTCCTTTACCAAGTTCTTTTGTGGTGAAAAATGGGTCGAAAATCTTCTTCTGTACCTCCCGGCTCATTCCGTGTCCGGTATCGGAAATCGTGATCAGAACATATTCGCCCGGTTCCACTCCTTCATGGTGCTTTGTGTAATCTGCATCCAGTTGGGTCGATGAGGTTTCGATCGTCAGTCGTCCTCCACCCGGCATGGCGTCCCGGGCATTGACCGCCATATTCATCAGGATTTGTTCGATCTGGGTCTGATCTGCCTTGACATTTTTAATGGAGTGATCGGCTTTTACCTCCAGAATGACGTCTTCGCCGATAATTCGGATCATCATCTTGAGCAGATCGTTTATCACCAGGTTGATATCGATAATTTTCAGGTCGAAAAATTGCTTGCGACTGAAAGCCAGCAGTTGCTTGGTGAGGTCTGCCGCCCGCATCCCCGCCTTACTGATCATCTTCAGATTGTTGTGGATCGGGTGGTCTTCGGCGGTTTTGGCTAGGGCCAGGTCTGCATAGCCGGTGATGGCGGTTAATAGATTGTTGAAGTCATGGGCAATGCCACCGGCCAGAATTCCGACCGATTCCAATTTTTGGGCCTGCAGGAGCTGGTCTTGCAGATTTTTCTTTTCCTGTTCGGCCTTTTCCCGTTCCACGATCTGTTCTTTAATATTTATGGCAAGTTGTTTCATGAAACTTGTGAGTTCGCCTAATTCATCTGCGGTGATTATCGGCATGGCGTATTCGTATTCGCCGCTTTTGATCGCCTCAATTGCTTTATTTTGGTTGGTGAGAAAATTGGAGAGTTGGCGTGAGGTCATGAGCCAGAAGAATATTGTGAGTGAAAATGAAAAAATTATCAGGCCGGCGATCAAGTGTCGAAGACGTTCCTGTTCTTTTTCGTTATCGAGCGAAATGATATTTATCGTGTTATTTGTTATCTCTGAAAATCGCTCACTGGTCCTGGCGAGAAAGGCACGATGGTCAGCGATCGCCAGGGAATTGAGATAACCCATTTCGACATTCAACACAAAATTGTCTGCTATCTTCAGCAGCTCTGAATCATCGGTCAGTTTGTCCAGATTTTGCCGGCTTTCTTTGAGAAGTAATATTTTTTTTGCGTCGTTGTCTTCATCGATTTCATCTCTTAGTTGTTCAAGAATTGTAAATATCTTGATGACATCCCCTTTGATTTTCTCAGGGGATTTTTGCGAAAGTTGCAGGATTGTTTTCTGCATTCTGTTGTTTTGCTGATAGATTTCCCAGTTCTTTCCAACCAGATTCTCCAGTTCCAGAGCGGCCTGACGGTAATAGCGCATATAGCTGTCCAGGTCGTGCAGGCGTTCATTGATATTATCGGGCATAGTTGTCGCATTTTGCAGTTTTATGTCTTCGACGAGAAGTTCTGCTTGATTCAGTTCTTTTTCCAAACGTGGGATTACGGATGTGACGTTGCGGCCGGATCGGTCAATGTTGAAGGCCTCCAGATCTTTGACCTGTAGTTTGAAATCGGTAAAAGTCCTAATTTTGACATTGCTTACGGCTAGCTCATTAAGGGCAAAATAGACGAGCAGTCCCATGGCCAGGGTAACCAGCGACAGGGAACAAAAAATAAAGAATATCTTGGTGGTGACGGATATGCGCATTACTTAATTTCTTTTTGGACTCTTTGATATAGCCCGAGGGTGTAAATGGTGGATTTTATATCGCCCTTTTCGTAGGCTTCCTTGACCGGTCCTTTTAGTTTGCCGTCTCTGATCATGTTTTCGATCCAGAAATTAATTCCCTGATCCCATTTTTGATCAAAACTTGTGGAAAACTTAATGGTCGGTATTGATTTTTGTTCGACTTCCTGGGGGATTCCCAGCCATTGGGCAATCTGGTTGGCTGATTTTTCTGGGTTTTTTATAATGAAATGATTGGCTCGCAGCATCAGGGTGATGAATTTTTCGGTGATGTCCGGGGCAGCGGCGGCAAACTTTGAACATACGGCCAGGGCGCAACATGGATTGCCCTCCCATTTACCTTTTGGCGGTAATGTACTTAAGGAAGCGATGGTCTTGCCGACTCCCTGGTGTTCGGCCAGGGCGGCAAATGGTTGGTTGATGACAAAGCCGTCGATTATTTTATTTTTTAAGGCCGGGATCAGATTTTTAGCGCCGTGCAGGTTGACCAGTAAAATTTGCGCCTTGGTATCGTCAAGTTTGTTGCTGTAAGATAATCCCACTTCGCGTAAGGCGTATTCGAAAATCAGGTTCTGGACTGAGACATCGATTTTGTATCCGATCCTGATCTGATTTTTTTGTTTGCTTGCATAATCAACAAATTCACTCCAGTTGGCGGCTGGTATTTTGTTGCTCAATACCAGGCCGGAACCCTCAGTCATGATGGGAGCGGCTATTTTTAAGCAGCTGCCATTGTCAATGAACTCGATCATGGCCGGCACCCCGCCGAATGCCATGTCGAATTGGTCTTCGGCCAGTTTACGGATCAACTCATTGCCACCGGTGCTGGAGTCGATCAATACGCGGGCCACTGGTTTATTGTTTGCGATAAGGGTGTATTCTTTTTTGGGAAGGACTTCTTTAAGGTGTATGCCGCCATTTTGCTGAAAGTATTCAGGGTTGGAGGCGGCAATATACAGGGAAGAGTGATGGTCGTGTGGAGCATGGCCGACGCGGATTACGGGTAATGGTTTCGCCTGTTTGTTTTGACACCCGGCAACAAGGCATACACCAAATGATATAAATGAAAACAATAGTAATATAAATCGTGTCCGCATAATATCTCCCCAGAGTTAAACACTCAGATGGTACTACAATGTGGCACTAAAATTTCATGTATATCTATCACTCCTTGGCTTTTGTTACAAGGGCTAATCTGCTATTTATCGGAGACGGCGGCAGAGGTTGTCCGGTCAGGCAAAAGGGTTCTTGAGCAGCATGGTTTCTTCGCGGTCAGGGCCTACGGACAATAGATAAGCCGGGGTTTCGGTCAGATCTTCGATGCGTTTTACGTAGTCGCGTGCTTTGCGCGGCAGGTCTTCCACACTGCGGACCTGGCTTATTTCCTCCTGCCAGCCGGGGATTTCCTCGTAGTTTGGCTTTAGTTTTTCAACGGTCCTGATGTTGCCCGGCATTGCGGTATAATTTTTGCCGTCATGGGAATATGAGGTGGCGATTTTCAAGGTGTCCTGTCCACTGAGGACATCGAGTTTGGTAATGGCCAGCCCGTTGATGCCGTTTAAGCGGACCGCTTCCTGAGCCAAAATTGCGTCCAGCCATCCGCAGCGGCGTTTACGGCCGGTAGTCGCGCCGAACTCTCCACCTTTTTTCTGGAGTTCATCGCCGGTGGCGTCAAACAGTTCGGTCGGGAACGGACCTTCACCGACTCGGGTGGTATAAGCCTTCAGGATGCCGATTACGCAGTCGATATGTGACGGGCCGAAACCGCTGCCGGTACAGGCATTGCCGGCGACGGTATTTGATGAGGTGACGAAGGGGTAAGTTCCGTGGTCAATATCAAGCTGAGTACCTTGTGCACCTTCAAAAAGTATGTGCTTGCCGGCTTTCCGGGCCTGTTCCAGTTCAACGGATACATTGCCGATAAAAGGGGCCATTTTTTCGGCGTAATCAGTGAATTGACTGTATATCTCCTCGAATTTAATCGGGGGCATATTGTATTTTTCGGTAAAAAGGAAATTCTTCTCGGCGATATTTTCCTTTAATTTGTCGCGGAACAGGTCTTTATCAAGAATTTCACCGGCCTTGATGCCGCAACGCAGAATTTTGTCCCCGTAACAGGGGCCGATGCCACGACCGGTGGTGCCGATTTTGTCCCCTTCTTTTTTGTTTGTTTCGCTACAGCCGTCCAATAATTTATGGTAGGGCATGATAAGGTGGGCATTGTGGCTGATGGTCAGACGTCCCGGGGTTACCGGCAGGTCTTGGTCGGACAATTTCTGCATCTCGTCAAGCAGGACACCTGGATCGATTACAACACCGTTGCCGATGATGCATTTTTTGTTTTCATAGAGAATACCTGAGGGAATCAGATGGAAGATGAATTTCTTGCCGTCTACTACCAGGGTATGGCCTGCGTTATTGCCGCCCTGAAAACGGACGACGAAATCTGCGTACTGGGTGAGTATATCGACGATTTTACCTTTACCTTCATCACCCCATTGAGTGCCAACTATTACAACATTAGCCATGCTGCGTTCTCCTCAGAAACGTTATGAATTGCCCGATTTTAGGGCGGGTAGATGTTAACTTGTTCGACCGATTTTTTTACCGGCAAAACAACATAGCCAAAGCATAGGGAAAAGTCAAACTAAGCATCTGTGTCCATTGCTGCTTCCTTGACACCGGAATGTAAATAACTTAACTTCATGACGTTAATTTACAAGACCATTTTTGTGAAGTATAGACTTGGTATTTAGAGGTTATTGATAATGTTCTTGATCCAAGAAACAGTATTGTGCTGTAAAGGGTCTAAATTATTTTTTGCTGATATGGGCTTAATTGTATGTTTGGTATCGGTCTTCCTGAATTAATTTTAATTATGGCAGTAGCTTTGATTGTTGTCGGGCCGGAAAAATTGCCCGAGCTTGCCAAGTCGTTGGCCAAGCAATTTGTTGAACTTAAAAAAACCGCCAATGCCCTGAAACAGAGTCTACAGGAGGATCCCCCGGGAAAACCATGGGAAGAGGGGAATCCGGTAGAATATACCACGCCGGTCGCTTTGCCCTTGTCGTCGGATGAGAACGAAGGGCTAAGCCGGTCAGACATTGTGTCGCCCGTAAGTTCAGCTGATCTGAAAGATAAGGTCGGGACCGTCGAACTTGACGATGGAGCTGATGGTCAGAGCCAAGCCAATGATAGTATAGAAGAAAAAGCCGGCGATTGATTTATGGCGGAAAATACCATTGCCGGACATTTTAGTGACCATTTTAAAGAACTGCGAAAGCGGGTTCTGATCTCATTTTGTGCGATTATAATCTTCACGATAGTCGCTTATATTTTTTCCCGGCCCATTACCCAGTTTTTCATGAAGCCGCTCTTTGCGGCCCATCCGGACCTGGCCGGTCTGGTTTATACCAATCTGCCTGAGGCATTTATCGCTTATCTTAAAGTAGCGGTATTGGTCGGGCTTTGTGGTAGTTTCCCCGTCTTGTGTTATCAGTTGTGGATGTTTGTCGGGCCGGGCTTGCGAAAAGCGGAAAGAACAGTCGCGTTAAATGTTGTATTCTGGGCCACTTTGCTCTTTGTCTGCGGAGTGGTTTTTGCTTTTTTTATTGTGCTGCCTGAGGCCCTGGCGTTTTTTATGGGTTTTGCCGGGAAAGATCTGGAGGCAATGCCCAAACTTGATTCCTATCTGACTTTTATTGCCCGGACATGTCTGGCTTTTGGTCTGTCCTTTGAGATTCCTTTTTTGATGGTAGCGGCCAGGCGAACCGGTCTGGTGACCCGGGAGTATTTTACGAATAATCGATGGGTTTTCTATCTGGCGATATTGGTTATGTCCTTTCTGCTGACGGCCGGAGACCTTTTTTCAGCTTTTCTCCTCGCTATCCCTTTGTTCGGGCTTTATGAAGCGGGCATTTTGGTTATGTTGATCCTTTGAGGATCTGTCTACATTGGTCATGAAGCAGACTGTTGTCGGATTGTTTAACTGGAAATCAACTAAAAACTCATCCCCAAAAGCTTAAATAGCAAAGCATTAAAGTGACCAGCCGCAGGGGGGAAAACTCGTTACTTGTCACTTATATCTAAATCAATTTTGAGTGATGAGCTTCATTTGTTTGGTTGGTATATTTGTCATTTTGTTTTAATGCTAACATTAACTTGACGTAGCTTGTTAGCTGTTGGTAATCTGGCCGCATATTTTTATTACTTTGAAACATCTATTTCTGCCGGGATTATATATTTATCGTTATGGTATTTAATCATATAGAAAAAATTGGCAATTTAACCCTCTATTACGTGGAAGATCTGGGTAGGATGGGGGTATTTCTGTTCCGGACGGTTGCCGGGGTATTTAAAAGGCCTTTTCGTTTTGCGGCTTTGGTTAGACAGGTCCGGCTGATAGGAGCTGATTCTTTTCCGCTCATTTTTTTTACCGCTGGTTTTACCGGCCTGGTCCTCGGGCTACAAGGGTATTATACTTTACGTAAATTCGGTTCCGATGGCATGCTGGGTTCTGCCGTGGCCTTGACTCTGCTCAGGGAACTGGGGCCGGTGCTGACCGCCTTGATGGTGGCCGGGCGAGCCGGATCTGCGATGTGCGCCGAGATCGGTATTATGAGAAATACCGAGCAGCTTGACGCCTTGGAGTGTATGGCGGTTGATCCCTTTCGTTACATGATCTCTCCCAAATTACTGGCAACTCTTATTTCGGTGCCTTTGTTAACCATGATCTTTAATGTGGTCGGCATCTTCGGTGGGTATCTGGCCGGGGTTGAACTTCTTGGGGTTAATCCCGGGGCCTATTTTTCGGGCATGGAGTTAAGTGTAATTGGCAAGGATATTAATCTTGGGATCATCAAGTCTGTTGTTTTCGCCCTATTGGTGGTCTGGATCTGCGCGGGGCGTGGGTATTTTGTGCATCAGATCAGAAATGCCGGTTTTGGCGCCGAGGGGGTTAGTAGGGTAACAACCCAGGCGGTTGTTCTATCCTCAATTGCCATTCTGGTCTGGGATTATATTTTAACAGCGATTCTGTTATGAGCAATCAGCCGATTATTCAGTTAATTGATGTGGTAAAATCCTTTGGCCGGCAAAGGGTGCTGGACGGGATAAATATGAATATTCCGATCGGCAAGACTACGGTTATTGCCGGGGCCAGCGGTCAAGGGAAGAGTGTAATCCTCAAGCTTATTCTAGGTCTTTTGTCTCCTGATTCCGGCCGTATTCTGGTGGAGGGGCGTGATATTGTCACCATGAGGTCGAAGGAGCTCAATGAGGTCAGGACAAATTTTGGCGTGCTTTTCCAAGGCGCGGCGCTCCTTGATTCTTTAAATGTTTTTGACAATGTCGCCTTGCCGCTTGAAGAAAGGACCAAGTTGAGTCAGCAGGAAATTTCCGATAAGGTGATTTCAACTTTGGAGCAGTTTGGCCTGGTTGGCCAGGAAGAGAAGTTCCCTGCCCAATTAAGCGGCGGCATGAAGAAAAGAGTGGGGCTTGCCCGGGCCTTGATGTTGCACCCTAAATTTATGTTTTTTGATGAACCGACCACCGGTTTGGATCCGGAAAAATCCATGGAGATATATCATCTCTTTTATGAAACACAACAACGGTTCGGTTATACATCGATCATTGTCAGCCACGATATTCCAAAGATCTTTAATCTGGCCGACCAGGTTGTCGTTTTAAACCAGGGAAAGGTTGAAAGTTTTAATCACCCGGACGAGATACAATTGAGTGAGGTGCCGCAGATTAAATCTTTTGTAAAAAATACCATGGGATATCTTTACCGCAGTAGTGAATTGGAATAGCCGGCGCTGCTTTTTTATATAGCTAGGGCTTCTGGTTTTTGTAAGAAACAGAGCAAATCGATAATTCAAGGAAAATGTCATGAAAAAGATAAATATTGATTTTGTAGTCGGTATTTTTATACTTTGCGGGTTTGCCGCTTTTGTCTATCTTTCATTGCAGCTCGGAGAGTTTTCTTTTTTTACCAGGCAGAATAATTATACGATCATCGCCGAGTTTAACAATGTTTCAGGACTCAAGGAAGGGGCGGTGATGGAAATAGCCGGAGTAAAAATCGGTAAAGTCTCTCGGATCATCCTGAATAAAGATGACAGAGCCGAGGTCCATCTGCTTGTCCCAAACCAGGTAGTAATCACCGAAGACTCCATCGCCTCCATTCGGACACATGGCATAATTGGCGATAAGTTTGTACGAATCAGCCAGGGAGGAGCGGAGGTCCTGTTGCAGGATGGTGACATTATCACGGAGACGGAGTCTGCGGTTGATCTTGAAGAACTGGTAAGCAAGTATATCTTTGGCGATGTTTGATCTGTTAATTTGAAAGCGTAGGGGAATTGCTGGTGGGTAGGCTCGCTAAAGTTATCTTGTTTTTTATGATTTTGTTGTTGGAAGGAGCTTTTTCGGCGTCATATGCCGATGATGGTTCTTCGGCCATTTTGGATGAAAGGTCGTCGGTTGCGGTTGTTGATGAGTATGATCCTTTTGCCGATGACGCCCAGTGGATTGATGAAGAGGGCAAAATCGACGAAATTTTTGATCCGCTGGAGCCGATGAACCGGGCTTTTTTTCATTTTAATGACAAGCTTTATTTCTGGTTGATTAAACCGGTGGCTCGTGGTTATGGTTTTGTTGTTCCGAAACCTGCCAGGATAGGGATAAGAAATTTTTTCCACAATCTTGTATTTCCGGTTCGTCTGGTTAATAATTTATTGCAGGGAAAGGTCCGGGCCAGCGGCACGGAGATTGCCAGATTTTGTTTGAATACGACCATTGGAGTGGTCGGTCTTGGGGATCCTGCCCGGCATTATTTTGATCTGGTGCCTTCGGATGAGGATTTTGGTCAGACCCTGGGTTCTTATGGTTTGGGTGAAGGGATTTACCTTCACTGGCCGATTATTGGTCCGTCCAGCGCCAGAGACAGTATCGGTTTGGCCGGGGATTATTTTGTTAACCCAACTTTGTATCTCTTCGCATCGGACACCGTAGCTGCTACTTCGGTTTATACGGGGAGTCGGGTAAATAATGTTTCTTTGGTAATCGGTGATTATGAAGCGCTGGTTGAGGGGTCTCTTGATCCTTATATTGCGGTACGTAATGCTTATCACCAGTATCGGGCCAATAAGATTCGGGATGGCGAGTCGGCGGAGCAATAAATTTGTTTTAAGTAAATTACAAAAAGTTTAGAGAGATCATGAAATCAAAAAAACAATGGATGTCGAAACGTATTGTGAGATGGTGGCTGTTTTGCGCTTTTGTTATGATTCTGCTGCCTGTTCAGGTCGTTGCTTCTCCGGAGGTGGTTGTCGAGAGTGGCGCAATGAAACAGGTTCGGACGACCGTTGAACAGGTACTTTCGATTTTGCGGGATAAAAGCCTGGCGGCGCCGGAAAAAAGGCGAGAACGGCGAGAACTTATTATGGCGCGCATCAAGAACGCTTTTGATTTTGTGGAGATCTCAAGTCGGGCCTTGGGAAGAAATTGGCTCAGACTGAGCCGGGACGAAAGAATATCTTTTGTCGGATTGTTTACCGCTGTTCTGCAACATAATTACATATCTAAATTGGAGGCCTATTCCAATGAGGAGGTCCTGTTTGTTAATGATGAGTTGAATGAGATAGTGCGGACCGATCCGAAAACCAAGGAGAGGGTGACAACCTATCGTTCAACGGTTTTCACTGATATTTTGAAGAATGATCATAAGATTCCCATTCAGTATAAATTAAAGAAGGTTGATGATCAGTGGCTGGTCTATGATGTGGTTGTCGAGGGGGTCAGTCTGGTCATGAACTATCGTAGTCAGTTCTCTCAGATCTACGATAAAGAGAAATACGTCGGTCTTGAGGAAAGAATGAAAGAGCAGATCAGAAAAAGTGAGGAATCTCTTTAAGGCTTATGGCTTCCCAATCTTATGAAGAGTGTTCCGTCTGCCGGTTAAGTCGGGATGAATTGCAGTCGGTACTTAAATTTCTATCTGAGGAAGAGATAGAAAGATTTTGCAAGTATCTTAAACTTAGAACGTGGCCAGTTGGGTCGATTCTGATGGAAGACGGAATTCCTGGCGATTATATGGGTTTCTTGCTTTCAGGCAAGCTGGCCGTTAAGAAGGCAACTAATTTTCCGGGCAAATATATTCTGCTCGCTATTCTTGAGCCAGGCGCCATAGTGGGTGAAATTTCGGCGGTTGGTGATTGTCCGCAGGTTGCGACTGTCGTTGCTATTGAAAAGTCAGAATTATTGGTCCTTACGTGTGAGGAATTAGAAAATATCTTAAGTAATGATACCCCTTTGGGTGTTGTGGTTTTGAAACGTATTATTCATGTTATCAGCCTCAGGCAACAGAAGTCCAATGATCGCTTATCCAAGCTTCTTTGAAGGGATGCTTTGGTGTCTTGCTGAATTATCAGTCTTTCCTCCCGCCGAGTAAGATTCCGTCTTGTTGGTTGTCGTGATAATCCCAAAAAAATGACGATATTTGCTGGTTGATTTAATGCATAGAAGAGCTTTGAAAAAAAATAGGCGGGTAAAGTCTTTTGCCATAAAGCCATCTTTGCCACATGGGGTTGTGCAATTGTTTGGATCGGCACGGACTCGCTTTGCCATTTTTTGTTGTCTTCTGGTTGTTTTACAGACTCTGGTTTTTGTCGGTAAAAATCAAGGAAACTATGTAATTGTAGTTTTGGCGGTTGTTCCTGGTCTGGCGCTTGGTTTGGTTGCCCATGATTTTTGTGTCTATACCTCAAGATTTGAGAGACATTGTCTGGTTGATTTTAATCGAGTGCAAGCCGCTTTTGTTATGTTTTTTGTTTATCTTATCGGTTATATCCTGCTGTTTTTTGTGGTTGTGAATTATCCTCTTGTTTGGCTTGATAAATTATTCCAGATCGGAGAGGTGACTAGTGAATACGCCTACTATTCTGTGAATTTGGTTATTCTGCTGGCAGTGGTCAGCTGGTTTGTCTGGTTGAAAAAAGGATTGAACCGGAGTGCCGGAGCATAATAGGTGCGGTGGGGCAACTCAAATTTGGTCATGCCAGTTAAATAGCTTGACAGCTGAGCATAATTATTTATAATTCTCAAGTTTATATATTGGCTTCCTCTTGCTGAAGGGAAGGTGCGTTTTGAAGTTGCCATTTAGTGAGATTCCAGCAGAAGGACTGCGTTTGACGGTTGGTTATGGTCCGTGGTTTCCTGATGAAGATTTTCCGCATTGTGCCGATGTCAGCGTAATTGTTTCTATCGATAGAAAGGCTGGCGGCGTTTTGTTGGAGGGGGAGTTGGTTACTGTGGTTGAGCTGGATTGCGACCGCTGCCTGGAAAAGTATAAATTTCCTTTTGAGATCTCTTTTCGGCTGGTTCTTGAGCTTTCCGGGCATGAGAGTTCGATTGGAGAACATGGAGAGTATGCCTGTAGCAGTAACGATATGGACACAATGTTTTTGGATGAACCAGTTGTTGATTTAGATTCAATTTTGCAACATCAGGTTTTTCTGGCGATCCCTCTGAAGAAAATCTGTCAAGATAATTGCAAGGGGTTATGTGCTAAATGTGGAGAAAATCTTAACTCTGAACATTGTGGATGTGGCAATGAAATTAATGACTCACTTTTCGGAGTGCTTGAAAAATTTAAGGGTTGAGTCTTTTGAATGGGAAATGCCAGTTGAAAATCTTTATATTCGTTTGAGTTGATCTGGTTTTGACTTCAATAATTTGGTGCCGTCAAAATATAACGTAATTTTTTGTTTAGTATTGTTGGTTTTGTATTGATCATCGTTATTTATTTTTTAATAATATTATGTAGTTAGCTAAGTTGCTTGGAGGAAGAAATGGCTTTACCTAAAAGAAGACACTCTCATGCTCGTACCAGATTGAGGCGATCTCATGATGCCTTGGTCGCTCCGTCTATCTCCACTTGTTCAGAATGTGGAGAGCCGAAATTGCCCCATCGTCTTTGTTCCGGATGTGGTTCTTACAAAGGTAGGTCGGTTTTTAAACTTGACGAGAAAGAATTAGATTAAACATGAAAATGCACATTGCTCTGGATGCCATGGGGAGCGACCGGGCTCCGGAGGTTTTGGTTGCCGGAGCATTGCAGGCTGTCGATGAAGCGGAGATTGAAGTCGTTTTACTTGGCGACGAATCTGTGCTACGGACAGCGTTGAAGAATCTTGGCCGAGAAAGCGATGAGAGAATAAAGATAGTTCATGCCTCTCAAGTTATTGGGATGGATGAATCTCCCATTGTCGCGGTCCGCCAGAAGAAAGATTCTTCCGTTGTAAAGGCTTTTGATCTCCTGAAGATAAAGGAGGTTGATGCTGTAGTGAGCGCCGGGAACTCTGGGGCCACCATGGCTGCCGCCATCAAGTCCTTGGGGCGGTTGAAAGGCATTGCCCGACCAGGGATAGCCGGTCTATTCCCCACTCTAAAACGTCCGGTCGTGATGATGGATGTCGGGGCCAATGTCGATTGCCGGCCCAAGCACCTTTTTCAGTTTGGAATTATGGCCGCTGCCTTCTCTGAGGTGTTGTTTAATGTCAAGTCCCCTCGGATCGGCATTCTCAGTAATGGTGAAGAGGGCGGTAAGGGCAATGTTTTGGTTAAAAATGCCCACAGGTTGTTTCAACAGAGTTCTCTCAATTATATCGGCAATATCGAAGGTGATGATACATTTCAGGGTGATGTTGATGTTATTACCTGCGATGGATTTGTCGGTAATGTCTGCCTGAAGATAAGTGAAGGACTGGCTGAAGCGATTACCTTAATGCTGAAGGATGAGTTATCTAAAACCTTAAAGGCGAAACTTGGATATCTACTGACAAAAGATGCTTTTGCCGAATTCAAAAAAAGAATTGACTATGCAGAATATGGTGGGGCTCCCCTTCTGGGCTTGAACGGGACCTCTATTATTTGTCATGGACGGTCAAATTCAACCGCCATTAAAAACGCGATTTTTGTCGCTGCTGAACTAGTTCAGAAAAAGGTGAACGACCGCATCCTAGTTTTGCTTGCCGAGAATTCTGCGATACAGGAAGAGGCCCATCTCCTTGTTGATGAAACTCTTGATGGAGATGCACAGTGAGCAAACCGGTTATTTTAGGGACCGGCTCCTGTCTGCCGGAAAGGGTTCTTGCCAATACTGATCTGGAAAAGATGGTTGATACTTCTGATGAATGGATTGCTTCCCGGACCGGAATTAGAGAACGACGGATCGCCGGCAATAACCAAAAAACTTCAATGATTGCGGCTGAGGCCGGGAGACAGGCCATGAAAATGGCTGGACTTTCCGTCTTTGACCTTGATGTTATTATGGTCGCGACCATCAGTTCGGAAATGACCATGCCCTCTTGCGCCTGTTTGGTCCAGAAAGAGTTGGGTGCGGTTAATGCGTATGCCTTTGACCTGAATGCTGCTTGTTCAGGTTTTCTTTACAGCCTTGATCTGGCAGATAAATTTGTGCGGGCTGATCCGACCAAGAAAATATTGGTGATTGGCGCTGAGACCCTTTCTTCGCGGACAAATTGGCAGGACCGGAATACCTGCGTTTTATTTGGTGATGGTGCCGGGGCTTGTGTGGTCGGGGCGGCTGACAATGAGCAGAATGGTATTTTGTGCAGTAAACTTTTTTCAGATGGCAGTCTGTGGGAATTACTCAGTATGAACGCCGCGCCCAGCATGAATCCTTATCTTGATAATGGCGGACTTGAGGGGCCGGTTGATTTTTCTCGCCTGGGCAGCCAGACGGAGAGTGAAGGTTCCTGTATTCACATGGTTGGCAAGGATGTTTTCAAGTATGCCGTTCGCGCCATGGAAGATGCCATCGACACTGTTCTGACTGAGAGTCATATTTCCTTGCATGATTTGAAATTGCTTATTCCTCATCAGGCCAATATTCGTATATTGAATAATCTGGCGGAACGTTTGGATATTGATCGGGAAAAAATCTACATTAATGTTCAGAAATATGGTAATACATCGGCGGCAAGTATCCCGATCGCACTTGATGAAGCTAATCGCGAAGGGCGCTTGCAACAAGGCGATCTTTTGTTGATGTGCGCTTTTGGCGGCGGTTTTACCTGGGGCGCAATGGTTATGTCTTGGCAGTAATTTAAATGATTCCGTCCTTTAAATTCACAGGATCAAAATAATCTTTGTTAAAAAGCTTTATGAAAGGGGATGATAGTGGACTATTTTCTGAGTGAAGAACAACAGATGATTGTTGAGGTGGCCCGGCAGATTACGGATGAAAAAATTATTCCGCAGCGGGTTGAACTTGATGAGAAAGAAGAATTCCCCTCTGAAATTTTAAAAGCAGTGGCTCAGGCTGATTTGTTCGGTCTTTATATTCCTGAAGAGTATGGCGGATTTGGTGGTGGTTGTTTTGATATGGTTATTGCTCTCGAGCAATTTTCCAGGGGATGTGTTGGGGTGGCGACCAGTTTTGCTGCCAGTGCCTTGGGTGCTTACCCGATACTGATTGCTGGAAGTGACGAGTTGAAAGAAAAATATCTTCCGCAGATCGCCAGTGGTGAGAAACTGGCGGCTTTTGGCCTGACCGAGGCCAACGCCGGCAGTGACGCTTCCGGTATTCAGACCACGGCGGTACTTGATGGTGATGAGTGGGTGCTCAACGGCACCAAACAATGGATCACCAACGGTGGTGAGGCCGGAATTTATACGGTGATTGCCATTACTGATCGTAGTAAAGGCCCCCGTGGCGCCAGCATGTTCGTGATTGAGGCTACCGATCCCGGATTTTCTTACGGGGCCAAGGAAAAGAAATTGGGGATCCGTACTTCTTCCACCCGTGAACTTATTTTTAAAGATTGTCGAATTCCTGCCAATCGACTAGTCGGACGCTTAGGGACAGGATTTTTCACTGTCATGAAGACCCTTGATCTTTCTCGGCCCGGGATCGCCAGTCTTGGTCTCGGCCTTGGTCAGGCCGCGCTTGATGAGTCGGTTATTTACGCCAAACAACGGATACAATTTGGCAAACCGATAATTTCATTCCAGGCCGTACAGCACATGTTGGCTGATATGGCTATTCAACTTGAGTCTTCTCGCGCTTTAGTCTATGCGACCGCCCGATATATTGATTCCAAACCTAAAGACATGTCCAAAGTTTCTTCCATGTGTAAAGTGGCCGCCACGGATATGGCGATGAAGGTTTCAATTGACGCGGTTCAAGTGTTGGCCGGTTATGGTTACATGCGTGATTATCCCGTTGAGAAGATGATGCGTGATGCCAAAATTTTGCAGATTTACGAGGGAACCAATCAGATCCAGCGGAATGTGATCGGGCAAGCCCTTAACAAGGAGTATTCACGAAGCTGATGAAAATTCTGGTCTGTATAAAACAGGTTCCTGATGCTAAAGACGTCAGGTTGGATCCCAAGACTAATACCATGTCGCGCGAAGGTGTACAGAGTATTATGAATCCTTTTGATGCCCACGCTTTGGAAGAAGCAGTGCAGCTCAAGGAAAAGTTCGGAGGTTCGGTGACCGTGATCAGTATGGGGCCACCTCAGGCTGAAGAGACTTTGCTCCAAGCGGTAGCTTGTGGAGCCGACGAGGCGGTGCTTGTTTCCGATCGGGCTTTTGCCGGCGCTGACACCTGGGCTACGACATATACTCTTTCCATGGCAATTAAAACTCTCGGTGGCTTTGATCTGATTATCTGTGGCAAACAGGCGATAGATGGTGATACCGCCCAGGTTGGTCCGGGTCTGGCCCAGCGGCTGGATATCCCTTATGTGACCTATGTCAGAAAAGTTAATAACGTGATTGACGGCAAGATTATCGTCGAACGCATGATGGATGACGGCTATGATGAGGTTGAGTTTCAAATGCCGGGACTGCTGACGGTAGTTAAAGAAATTAATGAACCGCGGATTGCTTCCCTGAAAGGCAAGATGAAGGCCAAGAAGATGAAGGCCACCGTATTGACGGCGTCTGATATCAAGGCCGATCTTAAGTGTTTGGGTCTGCAGGGTTCCACTACCCAGGTCGTGCGGGTATTTTCTCCGGAGTTTAAGGCGGAAAGGTCGATGTTGACCGGGACGGTTGATGAGCAGGTCGGTAAATTGATTGAGAAACTGGAAGGGCTTTTATAATTCCAGCCTATTATATTTGTAAATGTTGCAAGGGGTGATCAACCTCTAAATCGGAATCATAACCTTCGGGGCTTTTATCCCCTTGGAACGAGGGTATTTGAAATAATTAAGTTTTACGGGTTTCTTTAATAGCGAACGGAAATATTTATGTTGAAAATTGATATTGAAGCCTGTATAGGTTGCGGCCTCTGTGCGGAAAATTGTTCTTTCGGCGCGATTAGTGTCGAGAATGGATCTGCCGTGGTTGGTGATAATTGTACCTTGTGTGGTACTTGTGTTGATGTCTGTGAGGTTGGGGCCCTTAGTATCGAGCGGGCTGAGAAGGTTCAAACAACCGATCTTGACCAGTGGTCCGGGATCTGGATCTACGCTGAATACAGGAATGGCAAGCTGGCGCCGGTTTCTTTTGAGCTTCTTGGGGTTGGCAGCCGGTTAGCCAGACAGAGAGGCGTTTCTCTTTCTGCTGTTTTGCTTGGTTCAGGCCTGGGTGATGGGGCCAAGGATTTAATTGCCCATGGGGCGGACACTGTTTATCAGATAGATGATATTGCCTTGGTCGATTTTTCAGATGATTCATATGCCAATGTCATGGAGGACCTGATTCGGGAGTACAAGCCGGAGGTTGTTCTGGCCGGGGCCACGGCGATCGGGCGTTCTTTTATTCCCCGTCTGGCCACTCTGCTTGCTACCGGGCTTACCGCTGATTGTACCAATCTTGAAATCAGGGAGGAAGACGGAGTTCTGCTGCAGACCAGACCTGCTTTTGGCGGCAATATTATGGCCACCATCGAGTGTCCTCATACCAGGCCGCAGATGGCTACGGTACGGCCTTTGGTTATGCGACCTAATGAATACAATGAGAGTCGTCAGGGTGAAATTGTTAAGGTGAAACCTGATCCTGCTCGTTTGCGTTCACGGGTCAGGGTCATCCGCAGTGTGATAGAAGAAGGGGAGCAGGTTAAGCTCACCGAGGCGGATATTGTGGTGGCCGGTGGTCGTGGACTTGAAAATGAAAAAGGTTTTGCTCTGGTTAAGGAGCTGGCTGATACTTTAGGAGGCGCGGTGGCTGCTTCCCGAGCTGCAGTTGATAGCGGCTGGATTACCTATCCCCACCAGGTTGGACAGACCGGGAAGACTGTTTGTCCTCAGATTTACTTTGCCTGTGGTATTTCCGGGGCGATTCAGCACCTGGTCGGCATGCAGTCCGCCGATACGATAATTGCCATTAATAAGGATGAAGCGGCACCGATTTTTAATGTGTCCACATATGGCATTGTCGGCGATATTTTTGAGGTGATGCCAAAGCTTATAGAAAAACTTGGAGAAAGACGTTTGGCTTCCAAGTCTATTGATGGAGAAGGTTGATGAGCCTGGAAGGTAAAGTTGCAGTTGTTACCGGTGGTAGCCGTGGGATCGGTCGGGCTATTTGTCTACGACTGGCGGCAATTGGCGCTAAGGTTGCGGTGAACTATGTCAGTAAACCAGATGCGGCTCAGGAAACAATCGATCTCATTAAGCTTGAGGGTGGAGAAGGTTCTGTCTACCGTTTTGACGTTGCTGATTCGGCTGAAGTCCAGGATGCCTTTAAAAAAATTACTGACGATTACGGACGGATTGATATATTGGTCAACAACGCCGGGATCACCAGAGATGGTCTTTTGATGAAGATGAAAGACGAAAACTGGGACCAGGTTCTTAATACCAATCTGAAGGGCGCTTTTAACTGCATCAAGGCGGTCAGCCGAGTAATGATGAAACAACGGTCGGGTCGGATCGTCAATATAAGTTCGATCATCGGTTTTGTCGGTAACGCCGGGCAGGCAAATTACGCAGCGGCTAAGGCCGGTTTGACCGGTTTGACCAGGTCAGTCGCCAAGGAACTCGCTTCTCGCGGGATCACAGTTAACGGGGTGGCTCCGGGTTATATTGTGACGGATATGACTAGCGGACTATCCGAGGAAGTAACCAGCATCATTAAATCAGAGATTCCAATGGGGACATTGGGAGAGGTTGAGGACGTGGCCGGGGCGGTCGCCTATCTTGTCTCAGATGATGCAAGATATTTAACCGGTCAGTTTCTACATGTGAATGGCGGCATGTTCATGGGGTAGATTCCGGAATATGTTTTTTGGGGTTGTTTTGTCTGGAACCGTAATCAGACTCCTCTGCTAAAAAGCGAATAGTTTGGTATAAATCAAATTTATTTGATTATTATTCTCACGAGTAGTTGTTCTCACCAGAGAAGAGATCGGTTCCTGGAGGTCATAAAACAGAGAACCTGATGGTATGAATTTATTTTTTGCTTTACTGGATTAAGTAATTAAAGTTATTGATCTGATAACCGGATAAAAGCAGTTTGCTACTGTAAAAAAGGAGAAAAACTATGTCTGTAGAAGATAAATTAATTGATATTATCGCTGAACAATTAAGTGTTGATAAAGAAAAGGTTGTTCCGTCAGCTTCTTTTGTCGACGATCTTGGCGCCGATTCACTTGACCTGGTTGAGTTGATCATGGCCATGGAAGAGGCCTTTGATATTGAGATCGCCGATGAGGTTGCCGAGAAGATCATAACCGTTAAGAATGCTGTAGACCATATCAGCAAAGCTAACGGTTGATTTTTGGTTAAATCAGGCGGTCAGTACCGTTAAAAGTAAAATTATTTTTTGCGGATTGTAATCGATCGGACTGACAGTCGATCTTATCCTTACGATTATTTGGGAGTCCTTTTTTTTTAGAGGGATCCTACATGATGGTGGATCAGGAAAATACACTCATGTCTGACTTAAGGAGATGTAAGTGAGTAGGAGAGTAGTTGTAACAGGTGTTGGCCTTGTGACCCCTTTGGGGACGGGTGTCAAGAAGACATGGGATGGACTGTGTGAGGGACGTAGTGGTGTCGCTCAAATCACTAGATTTGATACAAGTGATTACACGGTAAAGATTGCCGCTGAAGTAAAAGATTTTGTGGCTGAAGATTTTATTGATCAGAAAGTTGCTAAACATCTTGAGTTATTCGTGCAGTATGCGGTGGCTTCAGCTTCTATGGCGGTCAAGGATTCAGGCTTTGAAATTACCGATCAAAATGCGCACCGGGTTGGAGTTGTAACCGGTAACGGGATCGGAGGGCTGCCGACCATCGAGAAGTATAATCAGGTATGTCTGGAACGTGGACCCAAGAGGATAACGCCGTTTTTTATTCCGATGGTCATCTCCAATATGAGCGCCGGTCAGGTGTCGATAATTTTTGGGGCCAAAGGGCCTAATCTTTCGGTTACCACGGCCTGTGCGGCCGGGACCCATGCGGTTGGTGACGCTTTCAGGCTGATCAGTCGAGGTGATTGCGATGTCGCAATTACCGGCGGCAGTGAATCCACGATCTGTTCGTTGGCGGTTGGCGGTTTCAATTCCATGAAAGCACTTTCCAGGCGCAATGATGATCCGGCTGCCGCCTCTCGTCCTTTTGACAAGGACCGGGATGGTTTTGTTATCGCGGAAGGTGGTGGCATGCTGATCCTTGAGGAACTTGAGTCTGCCAAAAAACGTGGCGCAAAAATTTACGCTGAAGTCGTCGGTTACGGTATGAGTGGTGATGGATACCACATGGCTGCTCCTCCCGAGAATGGTGATGGCGCCATACGTTGTATGAAAATGGCCCTGGCTGATGCCGGCATGTCTCCATCTGATATTGATTATATCAATGCCCACGGCACCTCTACTCCGCTAAATGATGTGGTGGAGACCAGAGCCATCAAAAGTGTATTCGGGGATCACGCTGGTAAATTGGCCATCAGTTCCACCAAATCAATGACGGGACATATGTTGGGCGGGGCCGGTGGGATTGAATCGGTTTTCACCGCTTTGGCAATTCATCATGGGATTATTCCCCCTACCATTAATTTGGACAATCCTGATCCGGAATGTGATCTTGATTATGTGCCCAATCAGGCCCGTAAGGTTGAAATTAAGACGGCGATGTCCAATTCTTTCGGCTTTGGCGGTACAAATGCTGTTCTGATCATGAAAAAATTTATTGATTAAGCAGGTTTGTATTCTTAAAAAGGGTGTCTGCTTTGAAAATTTCTATTGGTTGTGATCATGGCGGGTTTGAGATGAAAGAAATGATTGTTTCATTTCTGCAATCTCTGGGTCATGAAATTGATGATCAGGGCACTGATTCCAATGCGTCCGTTAATTATCCTGATTATGCCAAAAAGGTTTGCGCGGCAGTTGAAGGTGGGCAGGCTGGTCGCGGGATACTGATCTGCGGGACCGGGATAGGCATGTCGATGGTCGCCAACCGTTCCCCTGCTATCAGGGCGGCTCTTTGTCACGAGTCATTTACGGCCCGGATGAGTCGCGAACATAATGATGCCAACGTTCTATGCCTAGGGGCTCGTGTAATCGGCCCTGGATTGGCCCAGGAAATTGTCAGAATCTGGGTGAGTACTGATTTTGCCGGTGGTCGTCATCAGAATCGAATCGACATGTTTTAGATGATCATAAACTTTAAATTAGCCGAAAGCAGGGTGTTGGAGTGTCATTTTTAAAAGAAGTTGATCCGGAAGTTTATCGAGCAATCTCGTACGAACTTGAGCGTCAGACCTATCAACTGGAACTGATTGCCTCGGAGAATATTGTCAGCGAGGCCGTTCTTGAGGCGCAGGGCTCTATTTTTACCAATAAATATGCCGAAGGATATCCCGGCAAGAGATATTATGGCGGCTGTGAATATGCCGACCGGATAGAAACCCTGGCTATTGACCGGGCCAAAGAGATATTCGGGGCCGAATATGCCAATGTCCAGCCCCATTCCGGTAGTCAGGCCAATATGGCGGTTTATTTTGCCACCCTGAAACCAGGTGACACGGTCCTGGGAATGGATCTTGCCCATGGCGGTCATTTGACTCACGGCAGTGCGGTAAACTTTTCCGGACAATTATATAATTTCGTATCTTACGGGGTTGACCGACAGACAGAGCGCATCGATATGGCTGAGGTTGAAAGGCAGACCCTTGAGCACAAACCGCGCATGATTGTCGCCGGGGCCAGTGCTTATCCCCGGATTATCGATTTTGAGGCCTTTCGCAAGATTGCCGATAAGATTGGCGCCTTGTTCATGGTAGATATGGCCCATATCGCCGGACTCGTCGCGGCCGGCGAGCATCCTTCTCCTGTTCCTTATGCCGATTTTGTTACCACTACTACCCATAAGACCATGCGTGGCCCGCGGGGCGGTTTGATTCTTGCCAAGGAAGAATATGGTAAAAGTCTGAACAGCAAGATCTTTCCCGGAATTCAGGGCGGGCCGCTGGTCCATGTAATTGCCGCTAAGGCCGTCAGTTTTAAGGAGGCTTTGTCTGATAAATTCAGGCAGGACCAGAAGCAGGTTGTAATCAATGCTAAAACACTTGGTGAAAGCCTTAAGGGACTGGGTTTTCGCCTGGTCTCCGGCGGTACGGACAATCATTTATTGCTGGTTGATCTTGCCAGCAAATCCATAACCGGCAAGGCCGGTGAAGAGGCACTTGAAGCAGCGGGTCTCACCGTTAATAAAAACGCGATTCCTTTTGACCAGGAAAGTCGCTTTGTGACCAGCGGCATCAGAATCGGCACTCCGGCCGTCACCACTCGCGGCATGAAGGAAGGAGAGATGCGGCAGATCGCTTCCTGGATAGATCGGGCTATTGTTAATCGGGACGATGCCGGGGCCTTGGCCCTGATCAGGTTAGAGGTCAGGGAATTATGCGAAAAATTTCCCCTTTATCCTCATTTGGAAAGGGATGATGTCTAACTAATGAGCCCAACGGAACCACGACCGTCATGGGATGAATATTTCATGTCGATTACTGAGCTGGTGGCTCAAAGATCGACATGTACCCGTCGTAAGGTCGGGGCCATTCTGGTTCGGGACAAGAGGATTATCTCTACCGGATATAATGGCGCTCCTACCAAGGTAAGCCATTGTCTCGATATCGGTTGTCTGCGTGAACAGCAGGGTATTCCCTCCGGCCAGCGACATGAGTTGTGTCGTGGTCTGCATGCGGAACAGAATGCAATTATCCAGGCGGCCCTGCTTGGCAATAGTATTGAAGGATCCACTTTGTACTGCACTAATATGCCTTGTATCATCTGCAGCAAGATGTTGATCAATTCCCGCATTGTTGATGTCTACTACAAAGAAGGTTATGCCGATTCGCTTTCCACAACAATGATGTCCGAAGCGGGAATTCCTCTTAAGCAAATATAGTCTTGATTTCTTGGGACGTTGCGGCTAAAGCTGCTTGCTTATCCTGATTATGTGATTATTAATAAAATCTATACTCTGAATCAGAGGGTTTATCTTTACTTTGAAGAGGATGTTTTTTAAGACATGAAATGCCCTTACTGCGGTCATCTTGAAAATAAGGTTGTTGATTCACGCCTGAATAAGGAATTTACCATTACCAGGCGGCGGCGGTCATGTGAGTCATGCACTCAGCGGTTTACCACCTATGAAAGATTGGAAGTCACGATGCCGATGCTGGTCAAGAAGGATGACCGGCGGGAGGCCTGGGACCGATTGAAAGTTGTTAATGGCTTAAAAAAGGCCTGTGAAAAAAGACCGGTAAGCATGGCCAAGATCGAGGAATTTGTCGATACCATTGAAATGAAATTGCAGGATATGGGAGAGCGGGAAATCCCCAGCAAGATTGTCGGTGAATATTTAATGAACGGACTGCGTGAGATGGACGAGGTTGCCTATGTCCGATTTGCTTCGGTCTATCGACAGTTTAAGGATTTAAACGAGTTCATGGAAGAATTAAAGGGCATGCTCGGCGGCCAGGAAAAATAGGTGAAGGACCAAGACTGTTTTTTTATGAAAATAGCCTTGCGTGAGGCCAAAAAAGGGATAGGGCGGACTTCCCCTAACCCTTGTGTCGGCGCCGTGGTGGTGAAAAATGGGAAAGTTGTCGGCAAGGGTTGGCACCGGAAAGCCGGTACCCCACATGCCGAAGTCAATGCCCTGCAGGATGCCGGGAATCAGGCAAAAAACAGTACAATATATGTAACCCTCGAGCCTTGTAACCATACGGGACGAACCCCCCCTTGTACCGAGGCCATTATTGCCGCCGGGATAAAGAGGGTGGTGGTGGGGATGGCAGATCCCAATCCGGTGGTTACAGGCGGCGGCAATAAGTTTCTTGTCAGTAAGGGTATTGTTGTTTCTACAGGGATTCTCGAAGATGAATGTCGGGCGATTAATCGGCCTTTTATCAAACATATTCGCACTGGACTACCATGGGTCATTATGAAGGCCGGGGTCAGTCTGGACGGCAGGATCGCCACGCGGACCGGTCACAGTAGTTGGATTACCAATGACAAATCAAGGGCGTATGTCCATCGTCTGCGTGATCAGGTTGATGCCATTCTGGTCGGGATCGGGACGGCCCTTAGTGATGATCCGTCATTGACCACCCGTCTGCTCTCGCGTCGGGGTCGGGATTCGATCCGGGTTATTCTCGATACTCATTTACGGTTACCGCCATCGGCTAAGGTCCTGCGGCAGGATTCTTTAGCACCGACTGTTATTTTCTGCGGCCCGGACATTAATCAGGTCAAAAAAGCAGCGCTTGCCGAGGCCGGGGCGATTGTAAAGCAGGTTACGATGCAAGGGCAGGGTCTCAATCTGGCCGCGGTTCTGGCTGAGTTGGGGAAAATGCAGGTCATGAGTCTGCTGGTTGAAGGCGGGAGTGATGTCCACGGCTCTTTTTTAAAGAATGGATTATTTGACCAAGCCAATTTGTTTTTGGCGCCGGTTTTGATCGGTAGCGATGGCGTTCCCTTATTAAGTGGTTTGGGTGTTGAACAGGTTCCCCAGGCCCCAAGGCTTAATCAGATAAGTGTTAAACGGTTTGACAACGATCTGATGATTGAAGGATTTTTTTGATAAAGCTGAGTTGAGCCGGAATCCGGGTCAAACGAAACTTATGCCCTTGCGGTATAAAGCTGAGTTGAGCCGGAATCCGGGTCAAACGAAACTTATGCCCTTGCG
>JAHJIY010000083.1 GCA_018823175.1 Pseudomonadota bacterium | reverse complement strand
TGGTATAAAGCTGAGTTGAGTCGCTAGTCGGCTCAAACGAAACTTATGCCCTTGTGGTATAAAGCTGAGTTGAGTCGCACCCCAAGGGCACTTGTTATACTGCGCTAGTCGGCTCAAACCGATAAGCGAGTTTACGAGACATCGAGACTTATGCGCCCCGCAGGAAGTGCCCTTGGGGTGCCCTTGTGGTATAAGTAATGTTTTACCGGTAACGCTAAGATCTTTTCAAGATAAGGAGTTGTTTCCCGATGGCTGAAATAAGAAGCACTATGGACATGGTTATGGAACGGGCGGCCCGGATGGGAGGCGATGCCGGCAGCGACCTTGAGGCGGAGGAAAAGATCAAGGCCGGGATGCGGGCCGGGGCCGGGTATCTGCGGAGCGAGGTGGCTGATTTGGCCAAGTTTGTATCATCTCAGGCTGAGAGTGACCGTTCTTCTCTCGTGAAAGGAATTACCCAGGCTCTTTTGCGAAATATCGCATTGCCCAGAGAAAGTGATCAGCAGTCGGTAGCGGAAACGGCGATGAATGGATTAGTCCAGGTTGGTCAGGGCAGTGGTGAGTTGCTTGCTGTTTTTGGCGATATGAAAAAGGTGCTGGATCAGTATCTGCAACATCGGCAGCAGCTTCGACAACAGTTGGAAGATGGATTTGCCCAGCAGATGGGTCAGATGCAGGATAATGTGGCCAAGCAGACCGGCATGAATATGAAATTGGATCCAAGTCAGCATCCCAAATTTCAGGAGGAATGGCATCGGTTGCAAGCCGAGCTTAATGATCATTATGGCAAAGCCCTTGATCAGTATAAACAGATGGTTGAACAGCTCCTCTCCCGCTGATTTTGCTCAGGATCAAATTTTAAATCGGATAAATAATAATCATGGGACAAAACCCGTTAAATCTGCTGCGGGCCGCGATCAAGGTCCGAAAGCTGGATGCTATCTTGATCAGTCAGCCGGAGAATCGGCGTTATCTAAGCGGGTATACGGCTACGGACCATTCGATTGCCGAAAGTTCTGGAGTGTTGCTGGTTTCGGTTCATGATATGCCGCTCTTGCTGACCGACTCCCGCTATGCATTGCAGGCCGAGGCTGAAGCCTTTGGTTTTGAAGTTATGCTTTATGATCGAGGGATGCTGGCTCTACTCAAGAAAGTTTTAAAGAAGCGAGGCGTCTGTCGCCTTGGTTTTGAGAGTCACTATTTTCTGCATGCCACGGCTTTAAAGCTGGCTCGGGTCGCGGAAAAAGTTGGCACTGAGTTAGTTCCTTTGACCGGTCTGGTAGAAAAATTCCGGCAGGGCAAGGATGTTGACGAACTTGAAAAGATTAGGGCTTCGGTCCGCTTGAACGAAGAGGTTTTTCAGGAAGTATATGCCTCTCTGCGGGTCGGGATGACCGAACGGCAGGTGGCCTTGGCGATTGAAACAACGATGCGTAAAAAAGGTGCATCTGCCCCAAGTTTTGAAACCATAGTAGCCGCCGGCCCCAATGGTGCTCTGCCCCACGCGGTGCCAAGTGATCGGCCATTACAGACCGGGGAGCCGATCATTATTGATATGGGGACCGTGCTCAATGGATATTGTTCCGACATGACCAGGACCGTAGTTCTGGGTGAGCCTGATCTTAAAACCAGGGATTTAATCCGGGTAGTCCGGCGGGCCCAACTGGCGGCCACTGCAAAGATCAGGGCCGGCATTACCGGTCGGGAGGCTGACCGGGCGGCCCGGGAGATTATCAAGCAGGCCGGGTACGGGAAAAATTTTGGCCACGGATTGGGGCATGGGGTTGGTCTGGCGGTCCATGAGGCCCCTTCGTTAAGTAGTCGGAACCGGAAGAAACTTAGAGCCGGGATGGTCGTTACCATCGAACCAGGCATATATCTGCCCGGTTGGGGTGGGATTCGGCTGGAGAATATGGCGGTGGTCACTACCGATGGTTGCGAGATTCTTAATGCCGATCACACTTTTCTGGATATTTGATTAATCTCGAAATTCAGCCAGTAACTCTGGGAAATGGTTCAGGGTTGCAACATTATTTTTTGTGAAATTTGATATATAAGGAATAAATTACATGCGGAGTAACAATCGGGCGAACAATGAGATTCGCCCTTTGTCGATCGAATATGATTTTCAGCCCCAGGCCGCGGCCTCGGTCCTGATTCGGATGGGTAATACCCATGTCCTGTGCGGGGTGTCGGTTGAGGAGTCGGTGCCGCCTTTTTTAAAGGATACCGGTAAGGGTTGGATTACGGCTGAGTACGCCATGCTGCCCTGTGCGACCAACAGCCGGTTTCGGCGGGAGGTAAATGGTCGTTCCGGCCGCACTTATGAGATCCAGCGTTTGATCGGGCGTTCTTTACGGATGGTGGTCGGCTTGGATTTGATCGGGGAAAGAACTCTGCGGGTTGATTGTGATGTGTTAAATGCCGACGGTGGCACCCGGACCGCTTCGATTACCGGCGCGGCTTTAGCGATACGCAAGGCCTTGCAGGGTTTGGTTGCGCAGGGCAAGCTGGCGGCTATGCCAGTGGTTTTGCCGGTGGCGGCGATCAGTGTCGGGATCGTCAATGGTGCGCCTTGTCTGGATCTTGATTATCAGGAGGATTCGTCGGCCGAGGTTGATGCCAATTTTGTGATGACCGGTGATGGTCGGATTATCGAAGTTCAGGGCAGCGCGGAGGGAAGTCCGTTTAAACCGGAAGAATTTGACGCGATGATGAAGCTGGCCCGGCAGGGCATCGATCAGTTGCTTGAACTCTGGGAGAAATGAGATGACCGTTTCTCCTTTTCGTCTGATTTGCCGATCATCTAAAAGTGCGGCCCGGCGCGGTGAGGTGCGGACCGCCCATGGGACTTTTCAGACCCCGATATTCATGCCGGTCGGCACTCAGGCCACGGTCAAAGGGGTGACGCCGGAAAATTTAAAAGAACTGGGCGCTCAGATAATCCTGGGTAATACCTATCATCTTTTTGTGCGGCCCGGTCATCAATTGATCAAGCAGTTGGGTGGTTTGCATAAGTTTATGAACTGGGACCGCCCGATTTTGACCGACAGCGGCGGCTTTCAGATTTTTAGTCTGAGTGATCTGGCCAAGATTACCGAACAAGGGGCAGCCTTTAAGTCCCATCTCGATGGCTCCGATCTATTTTTAAGCCCCGAGGATGCGATTGAGGTCCAGGAGGCGCTGGGCTCTGATATCATGATGTGTCTTGACACCTGTATCCCCTATCCTTCAAGTCGGGATGAAACCATTGCCGCCACCGAGCTGACTGCCCGTTGGGCCAAACGATCAAGGGTAGCCCATCAGAACCGGGACCAACTTCTGTTCGGCATTATTCAGGGGGGCATGTATGAGGATCTTCGGGCGCAGGCGATTGAGCAGTTGGTTGAGATCGGTTTTGACGGTTATGCGATCGGCGGTTTAAGTGTAGGAGAACCGGTTGAAATCATGCGGGAAATGACCGAGAAGACCATCGCGCTGATGCCGGATGATTATCCGAAGTATCTGATGGGGGTAGGCACTCCTGAGGACCTGGTTGAAAGTGTCTACCGGGGGGTGGATATGTTTGACTGTGTGATGCCGACCAGAAACGCCCGTAATGGAATGCTCTTTACATCAACCGGCAGGCTTGTTATAAAAAACGCAAGATTTCGCGATGATCATCGACCGATCGATGAGGCCTGCGACTGTTATGTCTGTCGGCATTATTCCAGGGCCTATCTGAGGCATCTTTATATGGCCCGGGAGATCCTTTCTTCCCAGCTGAACACTATCCATAATCTGCACTATTTTGTCAGTTTAATGGCGAAGATGAGGCAGGCCATTGAGGATGACCGGTTTGAAAAATTCCGGGACGATTTTTATGCGATTCGTTCGAATCAGGACCGGGCGTAACTGTTTGTAAGTAAAACAATTTTTGCATCTATTCAGGTCAATGCCTGGGTATAGCTAACATCACCGATTTTTTATCTGATTAACTATATAATACTGGAGGTAACATAATGATTGGTATTGCTTATGCCGCAGGTGCGGCGCCGGCCACCGGAATGGGCCAGGGTGGGATCGCTTCTTTCATCCCCTTTATTTTGATTTTTGTGGTTTTTTATTTTTTGTTGATCCGGCCCCAGCAAAAAAAGGCCAAGGAGCACCAGGCCTTTCTGGGCGCCTTGAAAAAGGGTGACTCCGTGGTGACCAATGGCGGGATTTACGGTGTGATTACCGGTTTGACCGATACGGTGGTTACGGTGGAAATAGCTGATAACGTCCGGATCAAGGTTTCCAGACAACATATCTTGGGCAGTACTGCCGAGGTGAGCAAGGATGCGACCTGTACTCCCGGCGGCGGTTGAGCGGTCAAAAAATAATAAGCTTCATCGGGCATGAAGCAGATATCGCTGAGTTGAGTAGCACCCTAATGGCACTTGTTGCACTGCGCTAGACGACTCAAACGAAACTTATGCGCCCCGCAGAAGTGCCCCCTCTCAATGGGGATTGAACAGAACCCTTTGGGTATATGAAACAAAACCCGGATACTTGAGAAATCAAATATCCGGGTTTTTGTTGTACAGTAGTTAATAACAGGCGGTACTTTATCTTTAGCGCTTTGTTTCTTTGCGCACCAGACTGTTTAGTTGCCAGTCTGCGGCTGCTGGAGCGGTCGTCAGCTTGACCATGTTGCCGGGGTTGGCCTGGGAGAGCGCTCTGCCGGTCTGGTCATGGATGGCCAGGACCTGATAGGAAATGTTGTTGAGGTCTTTCCCCAGGTATTCAATATACTCGCCCGGCCGCAGAGGGTTTCTGATTTCAATGAGCAGGTTGGCGGCATCTCTGACTATTCCTGCCGGGGCGTGGCTCGGTTCGACCCGGGGGCTGTCGTGCAGCATGTCGGCCGCAGTCGGTGGACCGGCGATAAAGTTTTCGGTATAACCCCTGGAACCTACCTTCATTAATTCCTGCCGGAATTTTTCCGGTAGAGGATGCGAGGTGCCGTTTTTCGCCAGAAAATCTAGGGCCGCCCGGTAAACCCGGACTACTGCTCCTACATAATAAACACTTTTCATCCGGCCTTCGATTTTAAAGCTGTCGACGCCGGCCTCGATCAGCTGCGGCAGATGGTCAAGCAGGCAGAGATCCTTGGAATTGAAGATATAGGTGCCTCGGCCGTCTTCTTCCACCGGGAAGTGCTGGTTTGGTCTTTTTTCTTCCATTACCGTGTAGTGGTAACGGCAGGGATGGGCGCATTCTCCTTGATTGGCATTGCGGCCGGTCAGGTAATAACTGAGCATGCAACGGCCCGAGTATGAAATGCAAAGAGCGCCATGCACGAATATTTCTATTTCGGCCTCTACTTTTTTCTTTATTTCAGTAATTTCAGGCAGGGAAAGTTCCCGGGCCAGGTTCAGGCGGCTGACTCCCTGTTGTTGCCAGAACAGGGCGGCGGCATGGTTGGTGACGTTTGCCTGGGTGCTTAGGTGGATCGGGATTTCTGGTACCTGTTTTCGGGCGACCATGATAATGCCGGGATCGGAAACGATCAGTCCGTCGACACCCGCTTTCTTTAAAGAAAGGAGATAGTTGTCAAGTTCGCTCAGGTCCTGATTGTGGGCCAGGATATTGACGGTGATGTAGACCTTTACCTTGTGTTCATGGGCATAGGAAACGGCGACCGCCAGGTCGTCTTCATTGAAATTGGTGGCATGGGCGCGCAGACTGTAATTTTTACCGCCCATATATACGGCATCGGCCCCGTAATGGATTGCGGTTTTCAGTTTTTCCATATCGCCGGCCGGGGCAAGAAGTTCGGGTATTTTCATGGTCTATTATTTGGAATAAGTTACGTTCAAAGTCACAATGGCAGGGGCGCAAAGTTTTTTGTTTTGTGCTCAGTGTCTTCGTGGTTAATTATAAAAATTCAGTACACTTTAAGCCCGGACTACTCACGAGTCAAGCTGTTCGGAGATGCAAGAACCAGAGAGTCCAGCGATACAAGTGTATGCTGGACTCTCTGGTTTACAGCAGATTCGGGTAGATCGGCTCGTGAGTAGTTCGGGCAAGACCATTTGGGAAATATGAAAGAGAAAAAAATAGCCGTGGCGATGAGCGGTGGGGTGGATAGTTCGGTGACCGCGGCCCTGCTGCAAAAACAGGGGCATGAGGTCCGTGGTGTGTTCATGGACCTGGGGCAGCCGAAGATCGAAAGTCAGATCGCCAGAGTGCGGAAGGTCGCAGATTTTTTGGGCATCCCCTTGCAGGTTGTCGAGTTGCGGGAAGAATTCTCACGACAAGTAATTGATTATTTTGAGAAAAGTTATTTTATGGGGCTGACTCCTAACCCTTGTGTGGTCTGTAATCGACTGATAAAATGCGGCGCTGTGCTGCGGCAGGTGCTGGCCGATTCCGTTGATCTGATGGCGACTGGTCATTACGCGAGAATCAGAGCGGACGAGGATGGCGGTTTTCAATTGCTTAAAGGTCTGGATCCCAAAAAAGATCAATCTTATTTTCTGAGCCAGTTGACCCTGGAGCAGCTTAGTAAATTATGTTTTCCACTCGGTGAGTTTAGTAAGGAACATGTTTATAAAATGGCCGCTGAATTTGGTTTTGAGTTTTCGGGCAGTGAGGAGAGCCAGGATATCTGTTTTTTAAAAGACAGTAGTGTGGCAGGTTTTCTGGCCGAGCGGCAGGTAGTTGGGCAGCCAACGGGGGAAATAGTTACCCTTGACGGCAGGACACTTGGCGCGCATCAGGGAATCTACGCGTTTACCATCGGTCAACGCCGGGGCTTGGGTATTCCTGACGCAACCCCTTATTATGTGGTGGGGATTGATGCGGATAGCAACCGGGTGGTGGTTGGCAAAGAAGATGATTTATGGCGCTCTTCGCTGCAGATCAGCCAGGTAAACTGGCTGGCCGGATCGGCCCCGCAATTACCTGCTGTATATGAGGTGAAGATTCGTTATCGCCACCCGGTGGCGCACGCCCTGGTTGAGAATGACGTCGGGGGCGGAGTCACTGTCACTTTTTCAACACCGCAACGTGCCATCACTCCCGGCCAATTTGCGGTTTTTTATGATGGAGATCGGGTGATCGGCGGCGGTCCGGTGGTTGCGTAGGGTGCGTTTCACGCACCATTTTGTTCTTCACCAAGATCCTTGTGCTTTGCTAAACGACAGGGTATGAAATATAGTAATACCAGGAGGTGAGGCAATGAAAATGGCAAAAATTGCTATTTCAATTGAAGAAAATATTTTAACCAGACTCGATCTCTTGGTAAAGTCCCACGTGTTCCCAAATCGCAGCAAGGCCATACGGGAGGCAGTTTAGGAAAAATTGTTTAAATTAGAAAAAAATAGATTTGCCCTCGAATGTGCAAAATTAAATCCAGAGTTTGAACAAGCGCTTGCCGACGAACATTCCTCGGAGATTGCAGAATGGCCGGAATATTAAGGGGGGATATTTATTGGGCAAGTTTAAACCCTGCGGTTGGTAATAAACAAGCGGGTCTCAGGCCGGTTCTTGTTCTGAGTCGTGATGTTTTCAATAAACACTCCGGGACAGTTATCGCTGTTGCACTTACAAGCCAGCCACAAAAGGCTGCTTTCCCATTGACTCTTGAATTAAACAACACCAAGCTATCTAAAAAATCCTGGGTTAAGATAAGTCAAATCAGAACATTATCAAACAAGCGATTCAGTAAGAAAATTGGCAAAGCGTCTATCGAAGAGTTGGGGCTAATAGTTGAAGGTCTTAACGAAATAATTACAGCCGGGTAGGGTGCCCATGCACCCTCTGAATCATCCGAAATTTTCCGGGAAATAATGCAATAACGCAAGCGAGACCCCTTCTGCTTCTGCGATTTACAACATATAACATTATTCTAATGTTTATAGAGATAGTTCACATCCACCTGACGAATAGGTATCATATAAAACAAGATGACATTCGCTTTCGAACTAAGTAATATATTTTGTGCAAATTTTAATTTAGCTAGGAGAAAGTTATGAGGACAAGGCTACAGTTTAAGCTCATTCTGCTATTTTCATTTATTACCATACTACTCGGGGTATCTGGGTCCCTGGCTGCCGACTGTAATCTGGCCGCCAGGCTAGCCGGTGAAGCTACGAAAATGGCTGCTGACAATCCATCTGAAGCAGTCAAAAAGCTGGAAATGGCGCAGAAACTATGCCCACAAAGCATTGCTACCAGTTATAACCTGGCGATGGTCTATAATCAGCAGGGCCAATATAATAAGGCTGTGGCCCAGCTGGAAGATGTTATCCGCAAATCGCCAAAGCATGGCAAGGCCCTAAACGCCTTGGCCTATCTCATCTATGACAGTGACCAGACCCGAGCCTTAGAACTGGCCCAGCGAGCGGTTGCCACCGATCGGCACAATAAAAGTTTTAAAGATACCCTGGCCAAGGCCCAGACTCCTAAATATCCTGCTATCTTGAATATGGTTGTCGCACTCATTGATAGTAATGGAAACGGCGTGCTGCAAGCCGGTGAGCGTGGCACTCTCCAGGTAACCATTGCCAATACCGGCATGGGTGTGGCTCAGGATATCATGATCAATCCTGAAGTTTCTTCTCCGGTTCCCGGGTTGCGATTAGCAGCTAAACAAAAGACGATTTCCAGTATTCCTCCCGGAGAAAGTCGCACGGTGGAATTTTCAATATTAACCGAGGAAGAAAATCTCCCTACCGATAAAATGATCATTTCGGTTAAGGTCACCGAAAAATACGGTAACGAACCCGACTCGAAGATCATTGCCATGCGGACCAAAGCCCACGACCCGCCGCAGCTCATGGTGGCTGATCTCGGGATTGCCGATACCTCTGAAAACGGCCAGATCGAACCCCAGGAGATTGTCGAGATTACCGCCCGCATCCATAACGCAGGTCTGGGCGAGGCCCGAGGAGTTAAGGCCCGAGTCATTCTCGGGGAAAATGTTTTTAAGGCCGGTGATACCGAGACGGAATTTAATATCGGTTCCCTTGCCGCTAATGCTTATCATGATATTGTTTTTTCAGTATACACCTCCAAACGGGCTACCGACATCCCGATCTCGGTGAGTATCATTGAAGAACGGGCCAAATTCAATAAGCAGGAGGTCCTTGACCTGGCCTTTAACCGGCCAGAGAAAAATGCGCCGCAAGAGATTCTGGTCGCATCCAGTATGGCCGCCCTAGCTCTTACCCCGCTGGCGCTGCCAGGTCTTTCGGTAGATGTGGATCTGCCGCCCAAAACCGGGCAACACAAGCCAAATGCGGTGGCGGTGGTTATCGGCAACAAGGACTATGAGAATCCCGGTATTCCGGGGGTTGAATATGCCAACCGTGACGCGGCGGTGATGAAACAGTATCTGATCGATACCATGGGTTTTGCTGACCACAACATCATCTTTATGCAGAATGCCCAGACCAATGATTTTTTAAAGGTCTTCGGTGATAATAACGACCATCGTGGTGATCTCTATAATCTGGCCCGAAAAGGAAAATCCGACCTTTTTATCTTTTACTCCGGTCACGGCGCTCCGGATAGTAATACCGGCCAGGTTTATCTGTTACCGGTTGGGGCTGATCCCAATTCTATCAAGTTTACCGGTTATTCTCTTGATCTGCTCTACGCTAACCTGCAAAAGATCGGCACCGAAAAAAAGGTCAAAAGTCTGGCCATGGTCTTTGACGCCTGTTTTTCCGGGGTCTCAAGCGCCGGTCCGATCATCAAGTCTGCCAGTTCCATTGGTATGCGACCGAAAATGCCCATTCTGGCCCTACCCAATTCAGCAATTATCACCAGTTCGTCCGAGGACCAGATCAGTTCCTGGTACAAGGACAAACGGCATGGTCTGTTCACCTATTTCTTCTTGAAGGGGATTAAAGACACGGTCGAGGCAGGTAAGCCGTTGACCCTGGCCTCGATCAAGTCAAATCTGGAAGATGTGGACAGTGTCAATGATTTCGCCTACCGACTTCATAAGAGAAACCAGAACCCAACAATTGTAGTGGATATGGGGATGGTGCTGGTTGAGGGGAAAAAGTGAAAAGCGAATGACGATTGCCGAATGACGAACAATCGAATTACGAACTGAAAGGCAACAATAAATCATGATCTGAATGGTTTTCCGATCGATTGTTCGTCGCTCGTCGGTAGCCGTTAGCATTAAATACCTCAGTTGGTGAGAATAATTTTGGGAATCAGGCAAGACAATGGATAAAAGGTATGTTGCTTCTTTTTTTCAACCTCCCCTGTTTTGGGATGTGGATCCAAAATGCCTCGGGATTGATGAACATGCCAGATTCATTATCGAAAGGGCGGTCACCCGAGGTGATATAGGTGACTGGAGGATGCTTTTAAATCTTTATGGCAAGAAACGGGTCCGAGATGCAGCGCTGACCATTCGTTCACTTGACCCTAAGACCCTTAATTATTTGAGTGTCTATTTTAATATTGAGGAGACGGCCTTTAGATGTTGCAGTTAAAAGCCGTCCATAAAGGGACTTTTGACTTGCTTACATCCCTGGTTTCGCAAGGGGATTTGTCTGAATTTTCCTTGGCTGGAGGGACAGCTCTGGCTTTGCGTCTGGGCCATCGGCTTTCGGTGGATCTAGATTTTTTTACCAGGAGACCATTCGACAGTGGTGAGTTGTTTGAGTTGCTTCGAGAACTCTACGAGGTTAGCTCTTGTTCCCATTCAGCCAATACGTTATCGCTGTTTATGAAATCCCAGGAGGAAAAGGTTAAGGTTGATTTTCTCCGGCATAATTATTCGCTGTTGCGGCCTGTTTCAACAATTGACCAGGTCCAGATCTTTTCGCTGGAAGATATTGCGGCGATGAAACTAAATGCCATTGCCAATCGTGGGGCCAAAAAAGATTTTTACGACATTCATGCCTTGCTTGATTTATATTCACTCCAGGATCTACTTGGATTTTTTGAACAAAAATATAACCAGCTGAACAGCTTTACGGTTGTTAAGAGTCTGGTCTATTTCGCCGATGCCGATTTGGAACCTGAACCGCTTAGTATGCTGGATATAAGCTGGGACCAGATCAAAAAAGATTTAAAAGATCTGGTCAGGGCGATGTGATTGAAGCGGAAGAGCAGGGTGCCCGGTTTTTTTGATAGTCGCCATTCGATTGTTGCATTTTGAAGTAAAAGAGAATGACGAATGACGAGCAATCGAATGACGAACTAAACGGCGTAGGCTAAAAATTAACTGATCCGATTGTTGCATTTAGATATTTAAACTTATGCAGGATGAAAAGATGAAAAAATTACTCCCCCTCGTTCTCTGTCTGTTGTTTCTGTTCACCTTCTCTGTGCCCCAGGCCATGGCCGATCTCGAGACCGGTTTTGAAAAGTTTGAAGATTCATTGATTACCGAGAAACCGCCCGAGGTTACTGAGAAGAAAAAGGGCTCGAACTGGTGGAAGTGGGGGCTTGGTATCCTGGCTGTCGGCGCCATCGGGGCGGCGGCCGGTGGTGGGGGTGGAAGTAGTAGCGGTGGTAGTAGCGGTGGCACTGGTTCCGGCGATGTCGCAATCAGCTGGTGACGGCTTTTGGATAAGCATTTTTTCCGATTGATTGTTGCCGTTAAGTTTTTAAATATAAAAGCAATACTCGAATGACGAATTACGAACAATCGAATAATCGAACAACAAACCATAAAGATAAAATCATGATTAATTTACGATTCCTGACCATAGCCTCCTTCCTTGTCCTCTTATTAGCCGGTTGTGGCGGTGGCGATTCAGATCAAGCCGACAACACCAATACCCAGGCCAGTGGTACCGGTTCGCTGGCTATGAGCCTGAGTTGGCCCTCTGACGATAGTGATGCCGCCCAGGTCAGCCAAATCCTGGCCGTTAGCAACACCTCTCTGGTCCCGGCCGGCGTAACCACCATCAGGGTGGTGCTCTCCGCCACCGGTCAATCAACCATAACCACCGACTTTGCGGTTGCCGACGGTTCCGGTATTATTCGTAGTGTTCCGGTCGGCACTTGGACCGCTACCGTCAAGGGGCTTGATGGGTCAAGCACCACCCTCTATACGGGCAGTGTCACCGGCGTCACTGTCACCGAGAGCCAGACCTATAATTGCGGTACGGTGACCATGGCTGATGTTCGTGACTCGAATGATATCGATGATGACGGCGATGGTTATACTGAGTCTGCTGGTGATTGCGATGACTCAAACGCGAATATCAGCCCCAACACCATCTGGTACCACGATAATGATGGCGATGGTTATTCGACCGGTGCTACTTTAGGCCCTCAGTGCTCTCGACCGACAACGAGGTATTTTTATAAAGATGAATTAACGGCAATCACTGGTGACTGCGATGATAGCGATTCAACTATCTATCCCGGCGCTACCGATATTCCCAATGATGGCATCGATCAGGATTGTTCCGGCTCCGATGAGACCTTAGCTTCCGGCAACGTCTATTCCGCCGGTCAGATCTGGCTGGACAAGAATTTAGGTGCCTCCCAGGTCGCGACCAGTTATAACGATTCAGCCGCCTATGGTGATCTTTATCAGTGGGGGAGAGGAACAGACGGCCATGAGAAACGAACCAGTTCAACAACCACAACCCTCAGTTCATCGGATAATCCCGGCCATGGCAGTTTTATCACGAATAGCAGCTCCCCATACGATTGGCGGAGTCCGCAAAACGATAACCTCTGGCAAGGGGTTAACGGCACCAACAATCCTTGCCCGGCTGGTTTCAGGTTGCCGACAGAGACGGAATTGGAGACTGAACGAGCCTCCTGGTCATCCAATGATCGAGACGGCGCGTTTGCTTCACCCTTAAAGCTTGTCTCGGCTGGGGGCCGCTACAGGAACAATGGTTCGGTCTACGCAGGCAGCAGCGGCCACTACTGGAGCAGTACGGTCAGTGGCAGCAACGCCCGCGCCTTGTACTTCCTCAGCGGCAGCGCCTACATGTTCATTTACAACCGTGCGGACGGCTTTAGCGTCCGTTGTCTTGAGGACTGACACTTTGATTATTTGTCACCTTTGACACTTTCCATCCACGTCCCGAAGGGCGTGGATGGCGGATTTTTTAAGTTGGAATTTGAATCATGAATACTCAAGAAAAAATTGATCTTGCTGTTGATCCGGCCAGGTTGTATCTGCACAAAGAGGGTATTTTTTATACAATCTATAACCAGCATGCCATGCTGTTTGTGGAAAACATTAAAGAGCTGAAGGTTAAGTGCAAATTTGTCAAGGTGGTCAATCAGGATGTTTATTCCTGTGGGTTTCCCGCCTCGATTATCGAAGAAATAAAGCAACAACTGGTTGACCGCAAGGGAGTAGTTGAGGAATCAGCTCAAATGGTGACGGTTACCGGGGTAAATTGGCAAACCGAAAGTGACTATGGTGAATGGAGACAACAACAAAAAAACAATGAGGATTTGGTTGAAAAATCCAGCTCTCCCAACTCGCTGGATCTGGTGCGTGAGGTCGCTGGTTTTCAGGTCATGCACCGCACGCCGATGGATGCCATGAACTTCATTATTACGCTCCAGGAAAAGATCACCAGCTCTTATGAGCGATAACGCTAAACAAATTCTGACAGAAAGGCTTTTTGAGGCCTATTTCAAGGCGCGAAGCAATAAACGGAATACCCTGAGTCAACTCAGGTTTGAGATTGATTTTGAACATAACCTGCTGCACCTGGCCGAAGAGATTCATTGCCGGGAATATAAACTAAAGCCTTGTGTGGCCTTTATTGCCCATAAGCCGGTAAAACGGGAAATATTCGCGGCTGATTTTCGTGATCGGGTGGTGCATCATTTGCTCCATTCCGCGATTAATCCCATTATTGAACGAAAACTGATTCATGATACTTACAGTTGTCGGGTTGGCAAAGGGACTTTGTACGGCATCAAGCGGATCGACAAATTCATAAGGTCCTGCAGCCAGAATTACCAGCAGGATGCCTATATCCTGAAACTAGATATCGCCGGATACTTCAGGAATATCCGACATGCCCCTCTTTGGGACAAGACCCGGAAGATTTTGTCCGGTAAGCGCCATCATTATGGAGGATTATCAAGGGAGCTGATCGATTACCTTTTGTCCCAGGTTATATACACCCAGGCGGCATCGAACTGTACGATTAAATGCCCGAGGCGAGAGTGGCAAGGTCTGCCAAGAAGTAAAAGTCTTTTTTATGCTGGTCGCGGTTGTGGCCTGCCCATCGGCAATCTAACCTCGCAGATGTTCGGTAATATTTTTTTGAATGATTTTGACCATTATGTAAAACACACCCTCAAGGTAAAATATTATGGGAGATACGTGGATGACATGGTCTTTGTCCACCCGTCCAGGGAATCATTACGATCAATCGTTGGGAAGGTTCGTAAGCCGTGTAGGGTGCGTTCCACGCACCATTTCCTTTGTTTTTTTTGCTCCGCTTTCCATGTTGGTCCCAATGCGGTGCGCACGACGCACCCTACGTTGGCTACAATCCACACCTTATGTTTTTTGCAGTGAATAAAGCAGTGACGAATGACGAATTACGAGCAATCGAATAATCGAACAAAATGGCAAAAGCGACAAACCAGTGCAGTTAATCTTTTTCCGCTCGCTTGTTCGTCACTCGCTTGTTCGTCGATCGATTGTTGCAGTTTTAAAAAGGTGCCGCGTCTTTGCTTGACTCATCTCTAGTTGAATAGAAGTTCTATGATAATTTGTCCCTTTCCCTCTCTGCACTTCAGCAGCCCTGCTTGACATAGTTCATAGTTTACACTAAACTATAAACTATGAAGACTGAGACAAGGCAACATATTCAAAGCCTGGTTGTTGATCGCGGACCAATCGGCCCCTCTGACATTGCAAGGGCCCTTCGGATCAGCAACCAAATGGTGCACCGTCATTTGAAATCTCTGTTGGCGGCAGGGACAATCAGAAAACTGGGCACCCCACCGAAGGTACTCTATCGTGCCGTAGATCCCTCCCAAGCAAACGTCTTACCAAAACTCAATCAGGAATGCATAGACTATATCAATGCCAATTACCTGTTTGTCAAAGCGGACGGGCAGATTCTTGCCGGGCTTGAAGGTTTTCAGCAATGGGCAATTAAAACTGACCAGCATAGACATTTTCAGTCTTTAGCCGAAGAATATGTAAAGGTTCATTCCAGACATGACGAGATGTATCGCAATAACCTTGGGCTGATTGACGCCACCTTCAAGATTGAAGATACATTCTCGGAATCTTCTCTGGACTACCTGTTTTATCAGGATTTCTACAGCATCCCAAAGTTCGGAAAAACCAAAATGGGACAGATGGTCTTTCTTGGTAAAAGCGGCCAGAACCTTGCCTATATTGCAAAATTGGCAGATATTTCTTCGGCTTACGTTAAGCAAATTATTGAAACATTTAATATCGATGGAATTATTTTCACCCCGCATTCGATACCCCGAAAAATATCCTTCCTCAATGAATACAAACGCTTTCTGGGATTGACAACGCCTTGCTCAACCCTGACGAAGGTATTTGCCGACAATATTCCTATCGCCCAAAAATCACTTGCCAAATTGTCGGATCGCATTGAAAATGCTCAAAACACCATTTTTGTTAAAGATGAGAACAGGCCATTCAAACGAATTCTTGTTATCGATGATGCGGTAGGTTCCGGTGCGACTTTGAACACGATTGCGGCAAAACTCAAAGATATCTGTAAAACTGAATTTGTCTGTGGCTATTGTCTTGCCGGCAGTCTCAAAGGTTTTGAAGTCATCAGCGAAGTGTAGCACAATGTGAGGCGGTCCAGGATGCCAGGTCTGAATGGCTTGTGACAGGAGGGTTCCTTCTTCTGAGGTCTTTACCAATGCTTGGTCTATTTTCAATAAAAATTTACGGGGGATCGCATCGATTCTCGCAGATAAAATCCCCTGCCTTACGGGTTTCGATTCCCTCTTTTTTTGTTGAAAGAGCTTTTCTCTACGACAGGAAAGGTACTAGGCTTGCTGCAATCACGGTGTAATGTCTGGGGACATGTTGGGTTACTATGTTAAGCCAACGGACGACATGTCTCTTGACTATTTAATGTAAACCATTAAATATGACGCCTTGGTCCAAAAAATCGGAAGAAGCTATACGCTGAGCGGATTTGTTGAGATTGATAAATTTGAAACAATTGTTGAGATGGTTTTAATGGCAGCAAAGAAAAACCAGAAAAAAAGGGTGGCGATAACTACCCTCGGTTGCAAGGTGAACCAGTTCGAGTCAGCCTCTTTTTTGTCGGTCCTTGAGGAAAAAGGAGCGGAGGTTGTCCCTTTTTCCGGGGTTGCCGATGTTTACATTATTAATACCTGTGCGGTTACGGCCAAAGCCGGTTCCCAGTCACGGCATGTAATCAGGCGCGCCCTGCGCAATAACCCTAACGGGCGGCTGGTGGTGACCGGATGTTATGCCCAGGTGGCGGCCCAGGATATTCTGGAAATTGTCGACCAGCCGATCTGTATTGTTGGCAACAATTATAAGCATCTGTTGGCGGATATTGCCCTTTCGGATAAACATTGTGATCTTGAAATGTATCTGGGCGATACCGGTCGCCAGGACGAGATCTGTCCGTTACCGGTCAAAAGGTTCGCGGGGCGGACCCGGGCTTATCTGAAGATTCAGGACGGCTGTAACCGGTTTTGTTCTTACTGTATTGTGCCCTATGCCCGGGGCCGTAGTTGTAGTTTGGCACCAGAACAGGTTTTGGAGCAGGTCGGGGTCTTTATTACAGAAGGATACAAGGAGATGGTGGTTACCGGGATTCATACCGGGGTTTATGGGCATGATCTGGAGCCGCCAACCACACTTACTGATTTGATCCGTCTTATCCTGGCGGAGAATCATCCGATTCGTTACCGAATTAGTTCCCTGGAACCAGCCGAGATCAATGATGAGTTGCTGGAGTTGATGGCGACCTCGGGTAATTTGATGCCTCACCTTCATATACCTTTGCAAAGCGGGGATGATGATATACTAAAAAGGATGAATCGTCGTTATCCGGCGGCAACCTTTGCTGATATTGTTGAGCAGAGTGTCCGTCTGGTCCCGCAGATGGCGATCGGGGTTGATGTGTTGGTGGGTTTTCCGGGGGAGGATGAGCAGGCTTTTCAGAATACCTATAAGTTGCTGGAACGGTTACCGATCACCTACCTGCATGTTTTTCCGTACTCGAAAAGGCCGGGGACGTTAGCGGCCAATATGTCGGGGCAGTTACCCAAACAGACCAAAGAAGAAAGAGTTGCACTTCTCAGGGAATTGGATCATAAAAAGCGTGTTGCCTTTTATTCCAAACACTTGGGCGAGGTGCATCTGGTCCTGGCCGAGATCGGGCGGAAAAAGAAATTCCGGATGATGAAGGGTTTTACTGAGAATTATATACCGGTATATTTTGAGGCGCCGGAGAGTGTCGGGAATCAGATTGTTAAAGTGCGGCTTGATCGGCTTGAAGGTGCGACGGTCTTTGGTCGTCTGCTTGCATAAGGTGGTTTGGCCGAAGGTTTAGGACTGCCGGGGAAAGATCAAAGCAAGCCATAAAGTATGTCGGATATGGAGAGGGTGCGAATGGTTTGTCAGGGATTTTTCGGTGGGGAGTTAAATCTTTCCCCTGCCCATGTTTTAACGACAGGCTTTTTTAAACGATGATCGGTGAAATTATTGCGATAGGCGATGAGCTGATCTCTGGGCGTATACTTAATACGACCAGTTACTTTGCCGCCAGTCAGCTGTTTGCCGCCGGTCATGAGATTGTCGCCATGATGACTATTGGTGATAATCCGGCTCTGATCGGCCAGACCTTGATTAATTCTCTTGAAAGGGCTGATTTTGTTGTCGTTACCGGCGGCCTGGGTGCCACGACTGATGATTTGACCAATGCTGCGGTTTCCGATGCCTTGCAGAGACCAACGACCTTTTATCCGGAAATTTTAGAAAATATAAGGGCCAACAGCAAGCGCACCCCTAAGCAGGTGCAGTTGTCTCTGGAAAAACTTGCCTGGCTGCCGGCCGGAGCCCACGCCTTGAAAAGCGATGCCCAGATGGCCGGCCATTTTTTGGTTCATGACGGCAAACCGGTCTTTTTTTTGCCCGGCGTGCCCCATGAAATGAAAGAATTGCTGGTGGAAACGGTGATTTCCCGCTTGGCAGTTTGGGAGGGGGAGGATGTTCGTGAGGTCCGGCAGAAATTATACCGGGTGGTAAATCTGGCGGAGACTGAAATTAACCGGCAGCTTGATCCTCTGGCCAAGAATGACCAGCGGGTGAGGATTGGATATTATCCGGTTTTTCCCGAAGTGCATGTCAGTCTAACCGTTACCGGCCATAATGGGTCGGAAGTTGAGGAGTTGTTTAAGGAGCAAAACCGGCAAATTTTGGTGCTTCTCGGTGATGACTGTTATGGCACTGACACTGAGACCCTCGAAGAGGTGGTTGGTAAATTATTGACTCGTCGCCACCTGACTTTGGCTCTGGCTGAATCATGCACCGGCGGTTTGGTTGCCCATCGTCTTACCAAAGTATCGGGAAGCTCCGGTTATTTTGTTGGCGGGGTGGTGGCCTATAGTAACAATTTGAAAGAGCGACTGTTAAAGGTGGACCGGGACATTCTGGTTAAATTTGGCGCGGTTAGCGCTGAAACGGCCCGGGCCATGGCGGCAGGGATCTGCGCGGTCACCGGGGCGGATTACGGCCTTGCCGTTACCGGGGTGGCCGGTCCCACCGGCGGCACCGATGAAAAACCGGTGGGCACCGTATATTTTGGTCTGGCCGGACCGGGTAAAACCAGTGATTTTATGGTTAATTTTTTCGGCGATCGCTGGCAGGTGCAGGAGGCCACGGCACACTATGCACTTGATTTAATACGCCGGGAGCTGAATTCTTTCTAAACACAAATCATCGATTTATAAATTTTTTAAATAAGCAGAAAGGAGAGGTAACCAATGGCCATTTCCGAAGAAAAAAATAAGACGCTTGATTCGGCTATTTTTCAGATCCAGAAACAATTCGGCAAGGGCTCTATCATGCGGCTCGGCAGTGGTACGGTTGAACCGATTCCGGTCATTTCGACCGGCACCTTGAGTCTTGATATTGCTACCGGGGTCGGCGGCATTCCTCGGGGCCGGGTAACCGAGATCTATGGCCCGGAGTCTTCCGGTAAGACGACCCTGGCCCTGCATGTTATTGCCGAGGCCCAGAAAAAAGGCGGGGTCGCCGCTTTTATTGATGCCGAACATGCTCTTGATGTAAATTACGCTGAACGTCTCGGGGTAAATATTGACGATCTGCTGGTCTCCCAGCCCGATTTTGGGGAGCAGGCCCTGGAAATAGCTGAGATCCTGATTCGCAGTAACGCGGTTGATGTGATCGTGGTTGACTCGGTGGCTGCTCTGGTCCCCAAGGCTGAGATCGACGGGGCGATCGGTGATTCCCATGTCGGTTTGCAGGCACGGCTGATGTCCCAGACCATGCGGAAAATGACCAGTATTCTCAATAAGAGCCACGCCGCCATAATTTTCATCAATCAGATCCGGATGAAGATCGGGGTGATGTATGGTAATCCGGAGACTACTACCGGTGGTAACGCCCTGAAGTTTTACAGTTCATTGCGTCTGGATATTCGGAAAATGACGGCGATTAAGGATGGAACTGAGGTGGTTGGCAACCGGACTAAGGTTAAGGTCGTTAAGAACAAGGTGGCGCCGCCTTTTAAAACGGTGGAGTTTGATATTATTTTTGGCGAGGGTATTTCTAAAACCGGCGATTTGATGGATCTGGCCGTTGAGCAGGATATTATTGAAAAAAGCGGGGCCTGGTATTCATATGGCGGTGAGCGGATAGGGCAGGGCCGGGAAAATTCCAAAGCTTATCTTAAGGAAAACCCGGATATTTTCAATGAGATCAACAATAAGGTCCGTCAGGGATTCGGGCTTGCGGTGGAAAAGGTCGAAGCGCCGAAAAAAAAATCTGCATAAACCTAATATAACTATAACGTGATGATGAACGGAAACGAGATAAGAGAAAAATTTTTAAAATATTTTGCCGATCAGGGCCACACGATTGTTGAGAGCTCGCCGCTGGTCCCGCATGATGATCCGACCTTGCTGTTTACCAATGCCGGGATGGTCCAGTTTAAGCGGGTTTTCATGGGCGATGAAAAGCGGGATTATGTGCGGGCCACGACTTCCCAGCGTTGTGTCCGGGCCGGCGGCAAACATAATGATCTGGAAAATGTCGGTTACACTGCGCGGCATCACACATTTTTTGAGATGCTGGGTAATTTTTCCTTTGGTGATTATTTCAAGGAAGAGTCGATTCGGTATGCCTGGGATTTTTTAACCAAGGAGTTGGGGCTGCCGGCTAAACAGTTATGGGTCTCGGTTTTTGAGGAAGATGACGAGGCCTTTGCCCTCTGGGAAAAAGTGGAAGATTTGCTGCCCGGGCGGATCGTCAGGTTGGGGGCGGCGGATAATTTCTGGGCTATGGGTGATACCGGACCTTGTGGGCCGTGCTCTGAAATCCATATTGATCAGGGTTTGGATGTGGGCTGCGGCAAACCGGATTGTAAGGTGGGTTGTGACTGTGATCGCTATCTGGAGATCTGGAATCTGGTTTTCATGCAGTTTAACCGTGATGAATCCGGTGAAATGACGCCATTGCCCAAGCCCAGTATCGATACCGGTATGGGTCTGGAAAGAATCGCGGCGGTGGTCCAGGGTAAATACACTAATTATGATTCTGATCTTTTTGCGCCGATTATTGCGCGGATCTGTGCGGTTTCCGGCAAACAATACCGGCGGGAACCCAAAGTTGATACGGCGATGAGGGTTATTGCCGACCATAGCCGGGCCACGACTTTTCTGGTGGCGGACGGGGTGTTGCCGTCCAATGAAGGTCGGGGTTATGTCCTGCGCCGGGTCATGCGGCGGGCCATTCGTTTCGGTCGTTTTTTGGGGTTGTCCAAGCCTTTTATGTCCCAGATTACTGAAGCGGTGGTGGCGCAGATGCAGGATGCCTACCCCCATTTGCTTGAGGCTCGCGATCTTCTGGCCAAGGTGGTGGTCAATGAGGAGGAGCGGTTCCTGGAAACCATTGACCACGGACTTGTCATGCTTAATGATGAGCTTGCCCGGTTGTTGAAGGCCGGGCAGAAAGAGGTCATGGGTGATTTTATTTTCAAGCTCTATGACACCTTTGGCTTTCCGGTTGATATCGTGCGCGATATGGCCATGGAAAAAGGTCTTGTGGTTGATGAGGCCGGCTTTAATCTGGCTATGGAGATCCAGCGTCAGCAGTCCAAAAAATCCTGGAAAGGCGGCGGTCTGGCTGAAATCGGCCCCGGGATCAGGGCGTTGCTTGACCAGGGTTTTAAGACGAATTTTGTCGGCTACGACCATCGGGTTTATCAATCTGGAATTACCGCGCTGATTAATGAGGCCGGTGAGTCGGTTAAGCGGGCCGGGCAGGGAGAGCGAATATCTATTTTGTGTCCGGAGACCCCCTTTTATGCCGAAGCCGGTGGCCAGTCGGGTGATCATGGCGTTATTTCAGGGGAGAACGGCCAGGCAAAAGTTCTGAATACCTTTACCGCGGCGGAAGGGCTGGTTTGTCATGAAGCGGAAATCAGCCAAGGTAATATCGCATGTGGGGATCGGGTTGAGTTGACGGTTGCCGAAGGTCGCCGGCAACGGATCGCGAATAATCACACGGGAACCCATCTTTTGCATGCCGCCTTGCAAGAGGTGTTGGGAGAGCATGTCAAGCAGGCCGGTTCTCTGGTTGAACCAGATCGGCTCCGGTTCGACTTTACCCATTTTTCACCGTTAACCCCGGAAGAAATTAAACGGATCGAAAGTATGGTCAATGAGAAGATCCGGGAAAATAACCGGGTTAATACAGTAGTTCTCGACCGGGAGCAGGCGATCAAGGAAGGGGCCACCGCTTTGTTTGGTGAAAAATATGCCGATAAGGTTCGGGTGGTTTCGGTCGGTGATTTCAGTAAGGAATTGTGTGGCGGGACCCATGTCGCAGCCACCGGCGATATCGGTCTTTTAAAAATTGTCACGGAAGGTGGGATCGCCTCCGGGGTTCGAAGAATCGAGGCGGTAACCGGACCGGCGGCTTTTGCCAGATTTCAGGAGGTGGAGCAGAAGGTGGTTGATTTGGCCGAGCTTCTTAAAACCACCCCGACTGAGCTGGAAAATCGTCTGCTTAAACTCATGGCCCGGCAGAAAATTCTGGAAAGAGAAGTAAGCGAGTTAAATGCCAAGCTGACTATCACTGATCTGGACCAGATTTTGGCCCGGGCCGAGATGGTTAACGGGATAAAAGTTGTCGTAACCCGGATTCAGATTGATTCCCCGAAAACCATGCGTGAGGTCGGTGATCGGCTGCGTGATAAACTGGGCAGCGGGGTGGCGGTATTGGGTGGAGTTTTTGAGGATAAGGTCAGTTTGTTGGCTATTGTCAGCAAGGACCTGACCGGAAAATATCATGCCGGCAATATTATTAAGGAAGTGGCCGCTATGGTCGGTGGTAGCGGTGGTGGAAGGCCCGATATGGCACAGGCGGGTGGTTCCATGGCCGACAAGCTTCCCGAAGCATTGGGCCGGGTTAATGCCATTGTCGCGGCAATGACATAAAATTTGTAAATGTTGAGCAGCCCCCCATTTTGTCCGGTCAATTTTCCTCACATAGGGGAATTATGGTTCGAAGGCTTGCTTGAACAAATCCGGGTCATTGTTCAACATTTATCGGCAGGTTTTTTAGTAATTTTTTAAATTATTACACTGAATTTAAATCCTTTAGGGTATCCTAAACTGGTTTTTTTTATGCCAGACATGTTAATGTCTGTGGGTTCAATGAGCAGTGATTTTGGAAAATATATTTATAAATCATGATGATTGAGGAGTTGCAAGCAGATCTGAGGCCGGAAATGCGTAGTATTAAATAGGCGGGAAAAAATATTGACAGTCAAAATATTATTGATTAATACAACTCCTATTTATGAACGATCATTCATTTTTTTGTCGATCTTGTGATACCGTTCCGCTGATAAATTGAGTCGTTTACCTAGATGTTTTAAGCGCGCTTGAGATGGTTTCGACTTTCTGACGAAGCCTTTATTTATTTGTATTTATTCTACGGGAGCAGACAATGATTACCATTGATTTGACCATGCCGATTCAGATAGTCAATATTATCTTTCTTATTGTGCTGATGAATATTGTTCTTTATCGACCAATTCGCTCAATTCTTGCAGAGCGGGAGAAAAAAATCAGTGGTCTGGGCCGGGACATTGAGGGATTCAAGAATAACGGCAAATTACGGCTGGAAGAATTTGACAGCAAGATTACCGAGGCCAGGATCAGTGCCAAAGCTAAGTTTGATGGAGCACGTAGTACGGCTCAGGTCGATGGCGCTGATAAAATTGCCGCCATCCGAAAAGAGGTTGAAGCCGATAAGGCGGAAAAATTCTCTCAAATTGAAACCCAGTTTGCGGCAGCAGGCGCTGAGCTCAAGGGTCAGATTGAAGGGTTTGCCCAGGAGATGGCGAGTAAAGTTTTGGGGAGGGCTTTATAAGATGATTAAGAAGAATAACTGGATTAAAATCGGTTCCGTTGCTCTGGCCGTGACGGTGGCAATACTGGTCGCGGCAAGTGCTTATGCTTCAGGAGGCCAGGGCGGCAGTCTTTCCCATGAGAAATTGATGGATCTTCTTTGGCGGACCATGAATTTCATTGGTCTGGTAATTATTCTGGTATTTTTTCTAAAAAAACCGATTGGCAATTCCCTTAGCAGCAGACGACAGGCAATCCGTGAAAAGTTTGAGGATCTTGATGCTCAAAAGGCTGGGGCAGAGCAACTCTATAAGGAATATGAAGCCAAGCTTGCTAAAATCGATGATGAGATCAAGTCGATCATTGAGGCGGCGGTAAAACAGGGTGAAGTTGAAAAACAGCGGATTATTGCTGATGCCGAACGTGCAGCCGGCGACATTAAACGGCAGTCCGAGATGGCAATTCAATATGAGTTGAGCGAGGCTAAATATCGGCTGCGTAGTGATATTGCTGAACAGGCCGCTGCGATGGCTGAGCAAATGATCAAAAAAAATCTCCAGGAAGCCGATCAAAATAAACTGGTTGAGGATTATCTCGCAAAGGTAGGAGCAATACAGTGAAAAATACGGTTTTAGCCAAAAGGTATGCCAAGGCATTATTTGCTGTGGGCAAGGAGGAAGGGTCCCTTGAGGAGTTGAGCCGGAATCTGGCTGAGGTGGCGGCAGCTATCGCTACTACTCCTGAGTTAATCGACGCTCTGGTCAATCCGGTATATCCGGTTGAGGTCAGGGAAAAGGTGATGGACTATGTTATTAAGTCAATGAAAGCATCTCAGGTCATGGCTAATTTTTTGAACCTTCTGGTTCAAAAAAAGCGGGCTAACGTGTTGGCGGACATCGCGGAAGTTTTTCAGGTCATGGTTGATGATGATAATAATATTTGCCGGGGTAAGGTTGTCTCCGCTACCGAGTTGAGTTCTTCGCTTAATGATAAAGTTAAGGCGATGCTTGAAAAAATTACCGGTAGACAGGTCATTTTGAAAAATGAGGTTGATCCCTCGATTATTGGCGGTTTGATTGCCAAGGTCGGTGACCTGGTGCTTGATGGTAGTATTAAAACGCAACTTACAGGATTAAAGGAATCCATAAAGGGGAGTGAATAGCCAATGCAGATTAAAGCCGAAGAGATCAGTCAAATTATCAAGGGACAGATCAAGGATTACGAAAGTAAAATTGATCTTAGTGAAACCGGGAGCGTTATATCGGTTGGTGATGGTATTGCGCGTATCCATGGAGTTGAAAAGTGCATGGCCATGGAGCTTCTTGAGTTCCCGGGCGGCATTCTCGGTATCGCACTGAACCTGGAAGCGGACAACGTCGGTTGTGCGGTACTGGGTAGTGTTCAGGGGATTAAGGAAGGTGATATCGTTAAACGGACTGGTAAAATTGCCGAAGTTCCGGTTGGACCGGAATTGGCTGGCCGTGTTGTGGACGGCGTTGGCAATCCGATTGATGGTCAGGGTCCGATCAATGCCAAGCTGAGCTCCAAGATTGAGGTTTTGGCCCCCGGTGTTATCTCACGTAAAGGTGTCCATCAACCATGTTATACCGGTTCCAAGGCGGTTGACGCCATGACCCCGGTTGGCAAGGGGCAGCGGGAATTGGTGATCGGGGATCGGCAGATCGGCAAAACCGCTCTCTGCGTTGACGCGATTATTGCCCAGAAATTTTCCGATGTAAAATGTATATATGTGGCGATTGGTCAGAAAAAATCTACCGTTGCCCTGGTGGTTGAAGCCCTGCGGAAGCACGGCGCCATGGAATATACTACAGTTGTTGCGGCCTGCGCCTCTGATCCCGCCCCGATGCAGTATGTCTCAGCCTTTGCTGGATGTGCCATGGGCGAGTATTATCGTGATAATGGTCAGCATGCTTTAATTATTTATGATGATTTGTCCAAACAGGCCGTTGCCTATCGCGAACTTTCTCTGCTGCTTCGTCGTCCGCCCGGACGTGAGGCTTATCCCGGTGACATTTTCTTTAACCATTCTCGTCTGCTTGAGCGTTCTGCTAAGGTTAGCGATGAGTTGGGCGCCGGTTCATTGACCGCTCTGCCGATCATCGAGACCCAGGCGGGGGACGTTTCTGCCTATATTCCAACCAACGTTATTTCGATTACCGACGGTCAGGTTTACCTTGAACCAAATCTTTTCTTTGCAGGAGTCCGGCCCGCGGTTAACGTTGGACTTTCCGTGTCCCGGGTTGGTGGTGCCGCCCAGGTGAAGGCGATGAAGCAGGTAGCCGGTACTTTGCGTCTTGATTTGGCCCAGTATCGTGAGTTGGCGGCTTTTGCCGGGTTTGGTTCTGATCTTGACGCGGCAACTCAAGCTCAACTTACCCGTGGCGCGCGGTTGGTTGAAATTCTGAAACAACCTCAGTATCAACCGCTGCCTATGGAAAAACAGGTAACGATCCTGTTTGCCGGCACCAGAGGTTATCTTGATAAATTGCCGTTAGATAAATTGGCTCAATACGAGCAGCAGCTTTACACTTACATTGAAGCAAATGAACCTGCCGTATTTGATCAACTGCGGGAAAAAGAGGCAATTGACAGCAGTTTGGAAGAACTACTCCATAAAACTCTGAAAACTTTTGGTGAGACATTTAAGGGATCTCAAGGTCTTAACTAAGAAGGGGAGTTTCAAATGCCTAGTCTGAAAGATGTAAAAACCCAGATTGGTGGGGTGAAGAAAACTTCACAGATCACCAAGGCCATGAATATGGTGGCGGCTGCAAAGTTGCGCGGGGCACAGCAGAAGATGGAAGCATTCCGTACTTATGCTGAAAAGTTTAACGCGGCGATGACCAGTCTTTCGGCCAATATGGAGTCTGGACAGTTTCCATTAATGGAAGCCCGGTCGGTAAATACGGTCGAAATATTAATTATCACCTCTGACCGAGGATTGTGTGGCAGTTTTAACGCCAATATCTTGAAGATGGCCGAAAAGATGATGGCCCGGTTTGAAGCAGAGGGGAAAAAAGTGTCTCTGGTCTGTGTGGGCAAAAAAGCGAACCGATATTTCAAGAAAACCGGTAAAGTGCGGAAGGCCTTTTTGGATATCATGGGGACTTTTCAGATGTTCAATGCCCGTGAAATTGCCCAGGATGTTGCGGCAAATTTTTTGGCTGGCGAATCTGATCAGGTCCATCTGGTTTTTGGCAAATTTAAGAGTGTGGCCGTCCAGAGACCGGAGAGCAGCCCATTTTTGCCCATCCAGCCGGTTGACGGTTCAGCTGAGGTTGCTACCGCCACGGGCGATTATATCTATGAACCAAGTCCAACTGAAATCATGGATGTTCTGTTGCCGCTTTATCTTAATGTCATGGTTTACAGTACCATGCTTGAGGTCGGCGCCAGTGAACATGCTGCCCGGATGACGGCCATGGATAATGCGACCAATGCCTGTGCCGATATGATTTCCAGCCTCACCTTGATTTACAATAAGGCACGGCAGGGAGCCATTACTTCCGAACTTATGGATATTGTCGGTGGGGCCGAGGCGCTTAAATGATATTTAATGTTTAGGTTTCTAAACTAAGGATTCTGTATACAGTTAAAGATTTTATATATGCTGAGGAGGCTTGATGCCATATGAGTGGAGAACAGAAAGTAGGTAAAATTGTCCAGGTAATCGGACCGGTTGTTGACGTAGAGTTTGGGCCGGGGAACCTGCCTAATATCTTGAATAGTCTTTTGGTTTCCAACCCTGGAATTAGTGATGAGGCCGATAATCTGGTTATCGAAGTTGCCCAGCATCTGGGTGATAACGTGGTTCGATGTATCGCGATGGACCAGACCGATGGTCTGACCCGTGGACAGGAAGCAAAAGATACCGGCGCCCCGATTGAGATTCCATGTGGCCCCAATGCCCTTGGTCGGATCATGAATGTAGTTGGCCGCCCGGTTGACGGTTTGGGTCCAATTACCTCCGATAATATGCGTCCTATTCATAAACCGGCTCCGGCCTTCACCGATCAGGATACCGAAGTAAACGTTCTTGAAACCGGGATCAAAGTAATTGACCTGCTGGTTCCTTTCCCTCGGGGCGGTAAAATGGGACTGTTTGGCGGTGCTGGTTGCGGGAAGACCGTTATCATGATGGAGATGGTCAACAATATTGCCATGCAGCATGGTGGTATTTCGGTATTTTGCGGAGTTGGGGAGCGAACCCGTGAAGGAAACGATCTTTATCATGAGATGAAAGAATCAGGTGTTCTCCCGAAAGCGGCCTTGGTTTACGGTCAGATGACTGAGCCTCCGGGAGCACGTTCCCGGGTTGCGTTAACCGGTCTTTCTGCCGCTGAATATTTCCGTGATGAGGAAGGCCAGGATGTGCTTTTCTTTGTTGATAATATTTTCCGTTTTACTCAGGCCGGTTCCGAAGTTTCCGCTCTGCTTGGTCGTATCCCCTCTGCGGTTGGTTATCAACCGACTTTGGCTACGGATCTTGGTGCTTTGCAGGAACGTATTACATCTACTAAAAAAGGTTCAATCACTGCGGTACAGTGTGTTTACGTCCCGGCTGATGACTTGACAGATCCAGCGCCGGCCACAACATTTGCTCATCTTGATGGAACGGTTGTTCTTTCCCGTCAGATTTCCGAGCTGGGAATTTATCCTGCGGTTGATCCTCTGGATTCTACCTCCAGAATTCTTGATCCCAATGTGGTCGGTGAAGAGCATTATCTGGTAGCACGTGGTGTCCAGGTTTCTTTGCAGAAATATAAAGACCTGCAGGACATCATCGCTATTCTTGGTATGGATGAGCTTTCTGAAGAGGATCAGATTATTGTTGCCAGAGCACGTAAAATTCAGCGTTATCTGTCACAGCCTTTCACCGTTGCCGAGGTTTTTACCGGCATGAAGGGAGCTTATGTCAAGGTTGAAGATACCGTGCGTGGCTTTAAAGAAATTCTGGAAGGCAAGCATGATGAACTTTCTGAGAATGCCTTTTATATGGTAGGCACGATAGAGGAAGCGATCGCCAAAGATGAAAAGGAAAAAGCTGCTGCGTAAATTCAATATGCCGCTGGTTTTCGTGGAGAATATGTGCGTTTAATTTGAGGGCTATCAATGTCTGATACTATACAATTAGAAGTAGTCACACCAAACGGTGCAACGATAAGTGAGGCGGTTGATATTGTAACCGCTCCTGGATATGGCGGTGACTTTGGTGTTTTGGCCAACCATGCGCCTTTTCTTAGTACCATAAAAATTGGCGTGTTGACCTATAAGCAAGGAAGCAAGGAAGCAAATCTCATGGTAAGTGGGGGTTTTTGTGAGGTTTCCAATAATAAGATTACCTTTCTTGTTGAGTCGGCGGAACAAGGTAGCGAGATAGATGTCGATCGTGCGATGAGGGCCAAGGAGCGGGCTGAGAAAAGATTGGCTGCCGCTCAGCAGCACGAAGAAAAAATAAACCAGGCCAGGGCCGAAGTTGCTTTGCAGAGAGCGATGGCCAGGATTAAGGCGGCCCGCCACGGTGAGGCTTAATCGTATTTAGCTTTAATCTCTCAGGGTTAATTCCCCGCCGCTTGCGGCGTATAAGCTAAGATGATACAAAAGGTTCATGAGTGAATATATCCACAAGAGCCATAATGTATCAGTTTTGTTGTATCATTTTGTTTGCCCAGCCAAGTATCGT
>JAHJIY010000082.1 GCA_018823175.1 Pseudomonadota bacterium | reverse complement strand
GAGCTTCATGGCAGCCTCCTTGGCTTTGATTTGCTGGATACAAAACAATACCACGGAATGCCATGAAGCTCAATTATTTCAATACTTTATCAGTAAATTACTCTTGCCTCGTAATCGATTTGTATTTTGCAAGAGGCTCACCTATAATGATTAATCTACATACACTATTTTACCTGACCTCGCCATGACCAGCAAGCACATGGGCATCATTGGTCAGACCGGACGATCTGAAAACCAGAGAGCATACATGGCAGAACCTAAGGTTTTTATTAATTATCTCATGCCGGCATCATTAAAATCGATTATAGTCAGAGATTGAAAAACGCTATGATTTATCTGCAAATATGAAACAAAAAAGAATGGACACGCCGCATGACTTTCATCACAAACATCTTACTGGCATCATGGAACCTGCTGCTGGACTCATCGGTTTACATTCTTTTCGGGATAATGGTCGGCGGCCTGCTCAAGGTCTTCATGTCGCCCTCATATGTTGCCCGTCACCTGGGTCGGGGCCGATTCCGCCCGGTATTAAAAGCGGCACTTTTCGGCATCCCGATCCCCTTATGTTCATGCGGAGTATTGCCGGCCGCGGTATCATTAAAAAAACAAGGGGCCAACAATGGCGCGACCATGGCCTTTCTAATCTCCACTCCGGAGTCGGGGGTCGATTCGATCTCGATATCATATGCCCTGCTTGATCCGATCATGACCATCGCCCGGCCACTGGCAGCCCTTGTCACTGCGTTTACCGCTGGCATTCTCGAAAACTTGCGGACCAACCCGCCGCAGACAATTCCGCTGGTAGACCTGCGATGCCCGATCGACAACTGCTGCGACGGCCTACAATGCAGTCCGAAAGAACATGCTGCCCACCATACTTTCCCTGAAAAACTTCAGGCCGGATTCAAGTTTGCGATCGGCGATTTATGGGGTGACCTGGCAGGCTGGTTTTTAGTCGGTCTGTTGTTGGCCGGAGTCATCTCTACTCTGGTGCCGGACGAACTAATCAGCAATTATCTTGGCGGCGGACTGGCCTCCATGCTCCTCATGCTGGCCTTCGGCATTCCGACCTACATCTGCGCCACCGCCTCAACCCCGATTGCCGCCGCCATGATCCTCAAAGGAGTAAGTCCAGGAGCAGCATTAGTCTTTCTGCTGGTCGGCCCGGCTACCAACATGGCCTCGATATCAATGCTGGTCGGACTATTAGGGAAACGCTCCACCGGTCTTTACCTGGCATCCATCGCGACAATCAGCGTCCTTTGCGGTTTGTTACTCGACGCCACTTACGGCTGGCTTGGTCTTTCGGCCAAAGCCATGGTCGGCCAGGCCGGCGAAATTGTACCTTACGAGATGCAACTGGCAGGCGCCGTTATTATCCTCGGACTGTCAATCAAACCGGTTTTCACTTCAATCAAAGGATGGTTCGTCAAACCGCCCCCCCATAACCACCACTCGCATGGTGACGATTGCGGCTGTTCCTGAAATAAGGACAATCACCCGACAGAACTCGATCGGCGTCAACCAAAAAATCTGCCACGGTAAAGAACTTAGCACTCAAGCGGAAATAATGAACGACTCAGGAGAAAAAGTGCCCGAGCTGACATCCGGCAAGACCGCCAAACAGAAAAAAGAAGCAAAGTCCGTCAGCAACAATTAGAGCCACAACAGGCCTCACTCCCTTCGCCTTTTAACCATTTCTGGATAATATAGGCGGCACAGCCGCAGCCATCATCCGGGTTGACCGTAATCGCCGCAACCGGACAGTTAGTGGCACAGGCCCCACACTCCATACAGCCATCATAATCAACAATTACGGCCTGCCGGCCTTCTACTTTCCAGACCCGATGCGGACAGACCGTCTCGCAGGCCCCACAGCCGATGCACTTGTCGGCCTCAAGTTTGAGAATCGCTACCCCAGCCATGTATCGAAAATTTTTCATCTTGCCAATCCCCGGCAATATCGCATTAAAAAAAAGGAGATGCCAGCCAACCGACAATCGCTACCACCAGTGCCGCAATCTGCACCGGCAACCCTTGCCGCATTTCCTTTTCCACCCCGGAAAGGGAGGTAAATGGAGTGGCACCGGTAAAGTTCATCGCCGTATATGAGCTGACCGCAATTACAAATGAAATGAGAGCCAGAGATTCGAGGCCGGATCCGATCATTTTACCCCAAAGCAAAAATGCGCCAGTCACCACCAGCACTCCCATCTCGATCCCTTTTAAGAAAAACTGTCGGCCAGGAATCCACGGCAACAATAAAGGAACAAGCCCAGCGCCCGCCAAGACTCCCAGGCCATACGCGCCAAACGCAGCGGAACCTCGACCCCAGGCACGGGAAACCGAGAAGAAATCAGGCCCGATCCCGGAAAGCAATAAAACTAAAGCCAGAACATAAAAGGAAGGTTTGAGCAAAATAGTCAGCTCAACCGGGACCAGCACCATTCTTTCGCTTAAGGAGAAAGTAACCTCGCGCATAACCGGGGTCGCCTGCAGCCCATCCGCCAGATATTTTTTAAGGTCAGCCGCTCGGATCGGACCCCATTTAACTTCAAAACCACTCTCTTTCTTCACTTGATGGGCGGCAACCCCGGGAGCGCCCAATTGCGGTAGAATTAATCTCCGATGGGAAACAATTTCTGATAAACCACAAAGTTCAATTCTGCGAACCAGTTCCCGGGTCGAGAAATTTTTCTTACCGGCCGCGCACCAGACATTCACCCCGAAGGTATCAAGAACCAGGATCCAGGCGTCAAGCCCGCCCAGCTGAGAACGCAGGGCGTCAAAGGTCAATTTGTAATTAGCGGTCACCAGCACCGGCGATTGATGATCAGGCTGCCCGACACAATATAAGCCGGGAGACACCAGGTAGCTGTCGCGCCTAAGTCCGAGCCGGGCCCGCAACTTCCCGAAAAAATCAGGCCAGGCCAATTTCGTGGCCACCCGGGTCACCCGGCCGGCGGAGGTTTCAACAAACCCTTCAACAAAATAATAATTTTTAGCAACCAAAGAATATCCTCTTTCAACTCTTATCTACCAACCATAAACACGTTTTAATTTAACATCTAGATTGGAAATTTAACAAAATAATCTTGCTCCTTGACAGGAGATCTGAAGTAATAAGGAATTTTATCGAAGTAAATCAACAAACATCGGTTAAAGTGAAAAATGAATGGTTGAGAAAATAAACAGCTTTCCCGCACAAAAAACCAGGCCTTCTCATTTCCTCAGAAAGACAATTGTCTTGACACGAATAGACCTATCCCTATAAGTTTTTATAAAGAAGAAAGTATAAAGATATTCTGATAAGCTCAGCATGACCACGGAAAATTTACCTATAAAAAAGGGGCAGGAAATGGAACGCATTAAATTAATCGCCATAGTCACCCTGGCCATCCTCGGGACGATCGTTGTCCTCCAAAACACCGAACCGGTTAACACCAGAATCCTCCTGTGGTCGATCACCATGCCGCGGGCGGTCCTGCTGCTCGGCACCAGCCTGATCGGGTTTGCGGTCGGCGTCCTCACCACCTTTTTTCTAAGCAATCGCGACAAAGGCTACCGCAACGAACCTCCCCCGGTCTAACCAGAAACAGATTACCAATTATTATTTTTAGCAGCGACAAACCATACTCCCCGGCAACTCGGCCTTTAAATCCCCGAGATATCGGCCAAAAAATCCAGTGGCCTCGATTTTTTCCAAAACAACCGGCAACCACAACAAGGAACAGTTTCATTTCCTGGTTTTTTTCCCGATCGGCGACACGCCGCCGGAAACCACAAATTTCATAACCTGACCGGGATCGGCTGCAAGCGGCGTGACCTGAGAGGCCGAAACAATTAACAGGTTGCCGGCAAAATTAAAAGATTGCGGCAGATAGACCGCAACGCTATCGGCAATTGCCATTGACTCGAGGTTTTCACTGGTCATAAAACCAATCACCCGCACATTTTCCTGGCCGGAAATCGTAACCAGGACCGGTCGGTTAAAACTTTTCTTATCACCGACAAAGGCATTGACCAGATCTTTAATCGAGCTATACACCATCTTGACCACCGGCAGTCGGATGAATATCCCGTCAATAAAGTTGGCCAGCCGGTAGGTGATAAAATTTGAGGCGATAAATCCGATAAAGGTGATGCCAACCAGGGCCACCAGCAAACCAAGCCCCGGCACCTTAAATTTGGCCACACTTTCAATCTTGTTAAAAAAGAAATAGAATACATAGAGGGTGATTGTGACCGGCGCCAAAAACAAAAGGCCCTGGATAAAATATCCGGTGATTTTTTTCATGACGTTCCCTTAGTCAGATTTTTTCCGTAACCGATTCCGCAACAATATTAGGTATAAATAATGAAGTGGAGATTATCTTCTGCAATACAGATATCATATTTGCCAATAATTAATGAACATTAACCGTTCAACAAAACTTTTAATATCAGCATCTGCCTTAATTGTGCTGATGCTGGTGATTTTTTTCGGCAAGAATATTCTGCTGGATTCATTTCTGAAACCCCTTATTGAGGAGAAATTCAGCGCCGGTTCAGGTTTTCCTATTAAAATTACCCGAATGCAAGGTTCTTTGGTGCGCGACCTTGAAATACTGGGCGTTAAATCGACTAATCCGGTCGGTGATGAGCAACCGGTTTCCTTCTTGATTAACTCCATAAAATTCCGCTACTCATTGCCAGATCTTCGGCAGGGGCTCACGATCTTTCTAGCCCGGAGCTCAATTATCGCCGAAGGTGGAGAAATAACGGTTCTGCTCCCCAAGGCTGACGGAAAAAACTCCAACGTCACCACGTTTGACCCAGATCTGCTGCCCGGAATTCTGGCCGGATTGCCTGATCTGGATATTAGGAACATCCAGCTGGCGCTTAACAGCGACCAACTGCACCTTGAGCTGACCCAACTGGCAATAAATGCCAACTCAACAGATTCTCACACCAAAAACAAACAGATCAAGATCAGCTCGGCAATGGCCCATCTTACCCATCCGGATATCAGGGAACAGCGTTTACCGCTTGAGGCCGACTTTCTTTGGTCACCGGAAATTTTCACGCTGAAAAAAATCAAGTTAGCAGGATTAGGGGCATTGCATGACGGCACCTTAAATCTCCGTGATCTTAGTCAGGGAAAATTAAACCTTGCCGCCGTTCTAACGCATGAAGATGGCGAGATGACCGTAACTGCAGCCGGCCCCCTTTCCGCAAAGAAACAGATCGAAATTGCCTTACACAACCTTGATCCCTACGCCTTTGCCTGTAAAATAATGCCCTGGACGCCGGATTGGGGAGGAGTGCTCAGCGGCATCATCGAAATGGAGTATAATCCGCTTGCCTGGCAATCCTCCTCCGTCCAGGCGTTGCTCTCGGCCAAGCGCCCGTTCTGGAAAGATATCACACTTTCCGAAATAGAGACCGATTTTAACCTGGAGCATGGTCTTTTAAATATTAATAGCCTGACGGCCGCCCTGGCGGACAGCCTCCTCCGACTTAACAAAGGTAGAATGGAAATTACCGGTTTACTAAGCGACCAACCGGCCGAGTCAATCAAGACAAGCACCGCCAGCTATGAATTTCAAACTCATGACCTGCCGGGACTACTGGCCGCAATAGGTTATAAAAAAACGATGCCGCCCGATCTGCCGTCCCACAGCCTGGAAATTAGCGGCCTCATCGCCGATGGCAAAATTACCCAACAAGGAAAATTTACGGCGACAAACAATGTCTTAACCATCGATGAGTCTGAATTCAGGCTGCTCAACGAAGATGGCGGACTGACCTTCACGCCAGCCCGAATCAGTGCCCGCGCCGACCTCCCCAGACTTGCCGATCTTGCCGATCTGCTGCCGATCCCGCCCCTGGCTGGCGCTCTGCAGTTGAAGCTCGCACTTGACAACAAAATCAACGCAGCGCCACTACTCAATCTTGAACTAATTGGAGATAAAATCATCTTTAACCGCCACCTGCTGGGGGAGATTACGGTTCTGGCCGAGGCAGACCAAACCGCAATCAACATAAATCAAGTAGAAATAAGCTCCCCTGACCACAAAATTACCGGCACCGGCACCCTGCGCACTGACATCTTTAACGACTGGCAGGCCTTTGACTTTAAGAATATCCCTCTTGATTTCATCCTGCAGGCCGCGATCCCGGAGTGCAAAAACCTGGCTGCAATTTTTCAAACCCCATCCCTGTCGGGGGGGAAGCTGCAGGCAGACCTCTCACTTCAAGGCACCATGGCAAAACCGCAGGGCCAGCTGAAATTGACAGGCCATAATCTTATGTTCAACAATTTGCCGGCCACTGATTTAGAGATTAGGGCGGAAATGGAAAATAACCGCCTCGAAATCAAAAGTTTTGAGATTCGCCAAAAACAGCAAAACACTCTGACCGGCCACGGTTTTTACCAGCTGGATAATCGTCAATTCAAAGCAGATCTGAAACTTAACGTCGCCGACCTGACCGATTATAATTATTTATTACCGGACACCCTGCGACCAGAAAAAGGAGAACTTCTCGCCACCATCAATGCATCTGGCGATCTTTCGCAACCATTGATTATGGTAAACGCGGTTCTCTCCGATGCCAAAATCAAGCAGCACTTGATTGAACAAGCCGTTTTTGATCTGGAGTATAAAAATGAACAGGCCACGGTCAAGACCGCAAAAATTCAAACAGATCTTGGCCTGCTTGATTTAACCGGCTCTGTGCGGCATGGAGATGAATTCAAACGTTTTGATCTCTCCCTGGCAACCCTGACATATGAAAAAGACCATGATCTCATCCTGCTTGCAGATCCGACCACCTTCACCTTATCTGCCGGACCGGCCCTACAGATTAACGAAGTAATCAAACTGCAAATTGGTGATGGCACTACCGCCATTACCGGCATGATTAATCCGGAAAAAACAGAACTGGGAATCAGCGTTTTTAATTTGCATGACAGCAACCTTATCTCCGGACTTCTTGGCCGTCAGATCCAATTTTTCGGTCTTAACCTTGAGCTTGCAATCAAGGGAACGCTTAAAGCTCCTTTCATCAAGGCCCAGGGTCGAATCAAGCAGGTTGAAACGCCCGAGCAGCCGCTCCCTGTAGGGGTTGTTTTTGATTTTGAATTTAACCCGGAAACCATTTTGATCAGAAAATTCCGGACCGACAATCAAAACGGTCTCTATCTTGATCTGACTGCCAACCTGCCGATTAATTTCTTTGAAAAAAAGCTGCGCAAGGGCCTCCTTACCTTACGGGCCGATCTGAATATTTCAGACCTGCAGCTTCTGAATCCACTTTTACCCGTTCAATATCAAGGACGCGGCTCACTACAAGGTTCAATCAATCTGGGGGGCAACCAGAAAAACCTTGCCGACCGGGTTTTTTTAAAGGCCGAAAATATTTATCTGCCAAGCGCCTTTGAGCCTCTACCCAACGGGCCATACCATCTGGAAACGCTCTTTCTGGCGGAACCGGATCAATGGCGCTTGCAGAAAGCCGAATTAGATGGTGGCCCCGGCATTTCCCTACAGGCGACTGGCAGCTGGCATCACCCCCCGCCTCTTGACGAATTATCGGCTGAACTTTCTTCGTTGCCGGGTGAAATCTCCCTGCAGGGGGCCGTTCATGTCAAAGATCTGCACTGGATCGCGACCAAACTGCCGCTACTGGAAAAAACCAAAGGACAACTGGATTCCGAATTTAATATTTCCGGAACCTTGGCTGATCCGCTGGTCGACATCAACGTGGCGTTTTCCGACGGCACCATTAATATCAGCCGGAACCTGCCTGCAATGCACAACATCAGCCTTGAAGCCGGTCTGCATGAAAAAAATCAGGTGCTCCTAAAGGCGACCGGAGATCTTGGCGGTGCCCCGTTTAATTTGGGCGGCAAAATTTTCTTCGACAAAACCGGGATCAAAGAACTTTCTTTTTCATGCAGCGGAGAAAACCTCCTGCTCTACCGGGGTGACGGCATTAAAATCAGGTCCGATGCCAATCTGGCGGTAGAAGGACCCCTCAATCAGCTTAAAATCAGCGGCGAAGTTAAGCTGACGGATGGACTTTTTTCACGGAATGTTGATTATCTTTCGATATTTAAAGGATCAGCCAAGCCAAAAAACACAGGCGGTTTACAATTATTTTCCCTGCCGGACCAACCCTTGAAAGATGCCCTCTTTAATGTCCGTGTTTCAGCAACAAATCCCTTCAAGATCAAGAACAATATGGCAAAAGACGCCCTGAGACCGGAACTTTTACTGACCGGCACCGGCGAACTACCGGTAATGATCGGCAAAATATATGTTGATCCAGGTACTCTAAAACTTCCCTCCGGTCGTTTGATGATTAATTCAGGGGTCATTCGTTTTCCGGAAGGTCAGCCGGACCAACCGATGCTTGATATCAATGCCAGCGCCAGACTCATGGGCTACGATATCTCCGTAACTGTCCAGGGTAGTGCGGCCGAACCGGTAGTCACCCTTTCTTCCTCTCCACCGCTGCCCGAAGACGAACTCCTTCTGCTGCTCCTCACCGGCCAGCCGCCAACCGGTGCGGCCAGCCAGGGAGGGAATAGAATGGGAAAGAATGTCGCGGTATATATCGGTAGAAATCTGCTTGAAAGGATGTTCACCGATGGCTCGGAACAAGAAAATTCGTTGCTTGATCGACTTGATCTTGAAATAGGCCGGGGCTTGACCCGAAAAGGTGACGATACGGTTGACGCAAGATTTCTCTTGAAAAAAGATATTCTCAAGAAGGATTCAGAACTATATCTGACCAGTGAAATTGATGAATTTGATGACTATAACACCGGAGTAAAAATTGTTTTCAGATTTGAATAAAAAGGGCCGGATTGTAAATAATCCAGGCTGCCGCCTAATTATTGCGCTGCTCGCAGTTATTGGAGTTACTTGCTCTTCTGGCCAAACAGAGGGGGCTGAACTTGACGCTCGGACTACTGTCGCCCTTACCCCGCCACGCCATTACCAGATCAGGATCATCGGCAACAAGGCGCTGAGTAAAAAGGAGCTTACCAAGGCAGCCGCCACCGAGCTTGCCGATGCAAAAAAATCAGGGATCAACCCGGCTCAGGCAAATGACGCGGCATTCCAGATGGAATCAGCATATCGCCAGAAAGGTTTTGCCTTTGCAGCGGTGAACTATATATTTTCAGAAAATCCCGGGGAAAAAGCACCTCTGGTCACCTTTAATATCGTGGAGGGGCCAAAGGTCCTGATCAAAGAACTGAACCTGCCGGGGATAACACTACTATCCAAACACCTGCTCCAGCCATTTTTCGAGGAGGGCCAGGAAGGGCGCATTGACCATGGCAATCTGATTTTTGTTGATGCGGCCATCCGCTCAGCGATCAGCGAAATGCGGGATTATTACTACCGTGAAGGTTTCAAGGATATTGCCATTGAGGAACCACGTTACATCTTTTCCCCTGATCAACAATCGGTAAAAATTACTATCCCCGTCCAGGAAGGCCTCAGATACCTAATAAAAAATATAGAATTCAATGGGGATGTGCAAAATGAGGCGAACCGAGAACTGGCTATACTTAATGATGAGCTGACAAAAAAACCATATTTTCGGCGCCGGGAACTAATCGTCCAAAGCCGAATCAAAGAGATATATGCCAACCTCGGTTTTCCGGACACGTTGATCAAGATTGAATCTAATCTCCGCCCTGAAACAGGAGAGGTCAATCTTGCAGCCGTGATCACCAGCGGCCCGCAGGTGACGATTACGGCGCTGGACCTGCCGGAAAACACCAAGACCAAACCGTCTTTTATCGGCGATCTTATTCTGCTCAAGCCTGGCGACACCTACAGCCTCGCCAAAAAAAATCAGAGTTTTCAGGAACTTTATAAAACCGGACTTTTTTCACGCATCGAACTTGAACTCGTAGAAGACACCAGCCCGGAAAATCGTCGCCTGCAGGTAAAGGTGGAAGAGTTACCCAGTAAAGAACTCTCTTTTGAGGCGGGTTACGGATCTTATGAAAGATTACGCTTTAAGACAGAGGTACTGGAAAACAACCTCTGGGGAACGGGACGTCGCTTGAAACTGAGCGGCAGCATATCTCTGGTCGGCGAAAAGATTGAAACAAGTATTACCGACCCCATCTGGCTCGGAACCGAGATCACCGCCGAACTACCGGTCTATTACCTGCGCCGGGAAGAACCGTCATTCACCCGTCAGGAAGCCGGCGCTTCCGTTCTCTTCTCCCGAGTATTTTTTGATGACTGGCATGGTTCCCTCAGTTGCAATATTCGTTCAACCAAGACCCTTGAGGTCGATCCGGCAACCAATCAGGATGCGCAAGATACTGATTACAACCTGATAAGTACTAAAATCCAGACCGTTATTGACCGCCGCAACGATATTTTCCGACCGAGTAAAGGATACCGGGGATATCTGGCTGTTGAAGCAGCCGAGCAGCTACTGGGCAGCGAGGTAACCTTCACCAGATTTACCGGTGGGATCAGATATTTCAGAGACGGACCGCTGAATACTGTGCTGGCAGTTCGTTACGCCCTGGGATTTATCCTGCCCGGCAGCCAGAATACCTCGGTGCCGCTGGCCGAGAGATTTTTTAACGGCGGCGAAAGTTCGGTCCGCAGTTTTCAGGAATCAGAACTCGGCCCCCACGATCTTAATGGTGAACCGACTGGCGGACTTGCCTACAACACAATCAACCTTGAGTTACGACGCCACCTGACCGGCAATTGGGCCGCCTCCTTTTTCATCGATTTTGGCAACATCTCACCAAACCAGTCCAGAAGCGAACAAGGGAAAACAGCCTACACCGACCGATCCGAGGTAATCGACGATACCATCAGTAATTTTTTCAGTGATTTCCGGACCGGGGTCGGCCTGGGCCTGCAATATCTTCTGCCAGTGGGACCAATCAGACTCGATTATGCCATAAATCCTGACCCCAACCGGGAACGGGACGAACGGGACTGGACCTTGCATCTCAGTGTCGGCATGGCTTTTTAATTCTGACTACTTTTTCACAAAACTACCGAAATAATTGCCGGTCACAGCCACTTCTTTTTACTGAAATAATAAAGCATGCCGCCGGCGACCGACACCATCAGAAACAGCGCAAAGGGATAGCCGAAATACCAGCTTAATTCCGGCATATTGAACGGACTTTTCTCGGTATTGAAATTCATGCCATAGATTCCGGCAATAAAGGTCAACGGAATAAAGATGGCGGCAAAGATAGTAAGCACCTTCATCACCTCGTTCATTCGGTTACTGATCGAAGAAAGATAGATATCGAGAATTCCGGAAATAATATCCCGGAAAGTCTCCACCGTATCGATCACCTGAATGGTATGATCGTAAAGATCCTTCAAATAAAAAGTTATATTATCACCGATAAACGGGATATCGTCACGCTGCAGAGAGTTGATCACCTCACGTAAGGGCCAGACGGATTTACGTAAAAGGATCATCTCTCTTTTTAAAAAATGAATCCGGCGCAAAGTGTTCGGGGTCGGGTTGGCGATAAGCTCCTCTTCAACCAACTCAATTTCATCACCAATCTTTTCGAGCAGCACAAAATAATTATCCACCACCGAATCAAGCAAAGAATAAAGCAGATAATCAGAGCCCAACTTTCTTATTTTGCCCTTCCCGTTATTTATCCGATTTCTCACCGCTTCAAAGGTATCACCCTTTTTTTCCTGAAAAGAAATGATCGTATTCTCGCTCAGGATAAAACTGACCTGCTCCAGATGTACCTCGTTTAGATCAACATCATATTCCGGCATTTTCAACACCAGATAGACATAGTCATCAAAGACATCAACCTTGGCCCGTTGACCGGTATTAAGGATATCCTCAACCGTAAGAGCATGCAGCCTGAAGCATGAACCTAGTTCTTCAACGATTTCAACCTGATGCAAGCCATCTACGTTTATCCAGCTCACCGATTTTTTATCGGCAAACATTTTACATTCCGCGACGTTTTCCGGAAAAAATACCTCATAATTGTCCTGGTCATAATCAATGACCGTCAATCTTGCTTTTTCGGCAATCTTTTCCCCGATGTGAATCGCTGTTCCCGGCGGCAGACCGATTTTTTCAAGACGGGAATGATGCAGTTTAAACATCGGGAATACCTCTTGGTTTGACGCTTGATCCTACTCAAACGGAAAATAATTTCTTCAACCGGCCAGCACCGGAAAAAGCTGACGCAGACCGTTGGCAATGAATTCGACGCCTACCGCCGCCATGACCAGGCCCATTAGACGAGTGACCACGTTAATGCCGGTTGTGCCGAGAAGATTTGCAATGAATGGGGCCAAACGAAACAGAAACCAGATCAACAGAGCCAGCAGGGCAATCTCTGAAGCAAGAATCAGGTAATAACCGACCGTTGATTGGCGCTGGGCGTAGAGAATAACCGTACTGATCGCTCCCGGCCCGGCCAGCAGAGGGGTGGCGAGCGGCACCACGGCGATGCTGTCTCGTTCCTCGGAAGCAAGGGCCTCTTCTTTGGTCTGCCGGACCCGGCTTATCTGGGCGTGTAACATGGAAAGAGACATCAGAAGAATCAAAATTCCACCACCGACCCTGAACGAAGCAATGGTAATCCCGAAAAAGCGCAAGACCATCTCACCGGTAAACAATACAACAACAAGAATCAAACCGGTTGCAAGGGCGGAAATCCGACAAACGCCTTTACGCTCTATTTCATTCAATCCGGAGGTCAGGTTTATAAAAATAGGAATAGCGCCGACCGGATTGACGATCGCCAGCAAAGCCGCAAAAAACTTAATATACTCAGTTGAACTCTCCATAATCATTTTTTCAAGTTTCCTGACCCGGAAATTTCAAACTCAAAAAGAATGCCCCCTTGATCAGGCGAACAATCCCGCTCACAAAAAATTATGCCCATGGATTCCCAAGACATTATTCAACTATTAAATCCTGGGGTTAATATTATTGCGCGGCACCTTCCGATTCGCATAAAGATGCTCTGGCCTCGACCAGTTTTTTGTATACCCGCAGCAGTTTTTCTCCATCGCCTCGCTTGGCGGCTTTAAACAAATCTCCTTCCAATTCAGCGACCTCCAGGCGAAGATAATAATCCAGCATTTCTTTCAGATGGGCCTGGACGATCTTACCGGTTAAAATCGGATGGTTATTAGTGACATTGGCGTCCGTAAAGGTCAAACCATGTTCCAATTCCACCTCAAGGCCCCGGCGAAATTCTTCCCCGGAAATCCGGGCTGTTTCCCCGCCGACTTCTGCCTGGATTATTTTGGCCTCATCCAGGGAGATATTGGGACTGGTCAGCTTTGTCCAGTCACTGAGTCCTATTTCACGGCAGACCCGCTGCACTTCTTCCTTGGTAATATATTCCGGCAACTCCATCCAGACTTCCTCCTTTTATAAAAAAATAAGGCCCTTAACATTATCAGGCATGCTGATGTTTCTTCAAAATGTAATAAAGAACCGGCACCGCCATCCGGCTGATCAACAACGAGGCGATTTCCCCGAACATCAGCGAGATGGCCAGTCCCTGGAAGATGGGATCGGCCAGGATCACCGAGGCGCCAACCACCACCGCCAGAGCAGTAAGCAGCATGGGCCGAAAGCGGATAGCGCCCGCTTCAACCACTGCTTCCGCCAGCGGCAAACCGTGACTGATCCGCAATTCGATGAAGTCCACCAGGATAATCGAGTTACGCACCACAATCCCGGCGCCGGCCATAAAGCCGATCATCGAGGTGGCGGTAAAAAAAGCGCCGAAGGCCCAGTGGGCCGGCAGGATGCCGATCAGCGAAAAAGGGATGGCGGCCATCACCACCAGCGGCACCCAATAATCCTTGAACCAGCCGACCATAAGCATATAGATCAGGATCATGACGGCGCAGAAGGCCAGACCAAGATCGCGGAAAACTTCCAGGGTTATGTGCCACTCGCCGTCCCATTTGATGGCCGGAGCCATTTCATTGAATGGTTGCTTAAGATTATAAATCTCGATTTCCGGCTTGCTGCCGCCATAATCCAGACCATTGAGTTTAGCCAGTTCCTTATTGATCGCCAGAATAGCGTAAGAAGGACTTTCCGCCGCACCAGCCACGTCACCGGTGACATAGATCACCGGTCGAAGATTTTTACGGTAGATCGGCTGATCACTTGTTTCCTCGGTGACCGTGACCAGTTCCCTTAGCGGAATCAGGGCCGTGGCCTGATTGCCCCGGGCCCGTAATTGAATATTGAGGATATCGTCGATTCTGGCCCTAAGTTCCTGGGGCAGCTGCAGAATGATCGCGACATTTTCTTTATCCAGCGGGCGATGGAAAAGATCAATCGCCTGTCCCTTCAAGGCCAATTCAACGGTCCGGTTGATCTCTCCCTCGGAAATGGCGTTCAACGCCGCTTTTTCCTTATCCACCGTAATGACGATCTTTTGACGCGGCTCCTCCCGATACCAATCGACATCGACCACGCCCTCGGTAGCTTTAAAAAGCTCTTTCACCCTACCGGCCAGCTTGACCCGCGCCGCATCGCTGCCACCGTAAATTTCAGCCACCATGGTCTGCAGAACCGGAGGCCCGGGCGGTACCTCGGCAACGGCCACCGCAGCGCCATATTTTTGGGCAATGGCCGTCACTGCCGGCCGCACCCGTTTGGCGATATCATGGCTCTGGGCTGCGCGCTCACCCTTGGGCAGCAGATTAATCTGAACATCGGCCAGATTGGCGTTCTGGCGCAGATAATAATGACGAACCAGACCATTAAAATTATAAGGTGAAGCGGTCCCGGCGTAGATCTGATAATTAACGACCTCGGGCTCACGACCAACCACCGCCGCCATTTCCCGGGCCACCGTGCTGGTCTGTTCCAGGGTGGATCCTTCCGGCATGTCGAGGATAAGCTGAAATTCGCTCTTATTGTCAAAGGGCAGCATCTTGACCTTGACCATGCCAAAATAAACCATGGCGCATGAAGCAAACAGCAACCCGATGATCGCAAAAAAGAAGGCGGCTCGCCAACCGGCATGCCCCAGAAGCGGATCCATGACCCGATGATATACACGGGTAAAAAAATCCTGGGGGGCATGATCGTGGTCGGTCTCGCTTTCCGGTTCAACAACACATTCCGATGGGGTGCAATTTTTGCGCAGCACCCGGATCGCCGCCCAGGGGGTCACGGTAAAGGCAATAATCAGTGAAAAAAGCATGGCCGCCGAGGATCCGATCGGAATCGGCCGCATATACGGCCCCATCAATCCACCGACAAAGGCCATCGGCAGAATGGCGGCGATTACCGCCAGGGTGGCCAGGATCGTCGGGTTGCCCACCTCGTTGACCGCTTCCTCCGCAATCACCGACAACTCCTTATTTTTATTGGAGGGTAAGCGCAGATGACGGACGATATTTTCAACCACCACAATGGCATCATCGACCAGGATCCCGATTGAAAAAATCAGGGCAAAGAGGGTGATCCGGTTGAGCGTATAGCCATATAGATAGAAAAGCAACAGGGTCAGGGCCAGGGTGGAAGGAATGGCCAAGATGACGATGATCGATTCACGCCAACCCAGAAAAAACAAAATAAGCAGGGTCACCCCAAAGACGGCGATCCCCATATGCAGGAGAAGTTCGTTGGATTTCTCGGCGGCGGTTTCGCCATAATTACGGGTGACCGTCACCTCGACCTCGGCCGGAATGAGTTGCCCGCGCAAGGTATCCAGTTTACGAAGGATGGTCTCAACCACATCGACGGCATTGGCCCCCGGTCTCTTGGCCACCGACAGGGTGACCGCCGCTTCTTCAGGCTGACCGTTGCCCGGCCCGAAGAGCACGTAATTATCCGGTTCCTGAGGACCATCGAGGACCTCGGCAACCTCCCGGAGATAAACCGGTTTACCGCCGTGAACCCCAATGACCAGACGACCAACCTCCTCGGCCGTCGAAAAGAAATGTCCGGTCTGCAGCAGGACCTCCCGGTTCATGGCATGCAGCTCGCCGGCCTGACTCTGGTGGTTGGCATCCTGCAATCGGCCGACGATATCGCTCAACGTCAGACGCCGGGAGGCAAGGCGGGCCGGATCAAAAAGAATACGGAGCTGCCGGCGGAAACCGCCGATGAGTTTAGTCTCCGCCACCTCATGAATATTCTTGATCGCGTCATCCACCTGGGCGGCCAGACGGCGAAGCGTGTAATGATCATAAATTTTACTGTGAAAGGTAAGGGCCAGAACCGGCACATCATCAATGGTGTGCGGTTTGACCAGAGGGAAAGAGACCTCAGGTGGAATGCGATCGAAATTGGTCGCCAGCTTCTGATTCAGACGAACGATGGCGTCTTCGAGTTTTTCGCCGACGTAAAAACGGGCGATCAACAGACTTTGCCCCGGCATCGAGGTGGAATAGATGTATTCGATACCGGGAATTTCATAGAGCAGCTTTTCCATAGGGATGGAAACCCGCTCCTCAACCTCTTTGGGAGTGGCGCCAGGCATCGACACCAGCACATCAATCATCGGCACCTTGATCTGCGGTTCTTCCTCCCGGGGCAGCATAACCACCGCCATAATTCCCAGCAGAAGCGAGGCGGTAATCCCGATCGGGGTCAGCTTGGAATTAATGAAAAAGGCGGCAAACCGCCCGGCAAAACCAAGAGGCGTCTTTGTCGGTTGACTGCTCATGGCATAATCCTGAGTGGTTGGCCGTCATTGAGGCGCTCGCCGTTTGCAATCACCACCTGTTCGCCCTGATTAAGGCCGCTGACAATTTCGACCAGACCATTGTTGTGGGCGCCGCTGCGGACCAGACGAAGGCGGGCCTCGTTATTTTCCACCACAAACACTTTTTCCATCTGGCCAAAAGGAATCAGGGCCGATTCGGGCACCAGCAAAGCGGCATTATCAGATCCGGCCAGGGTCACCCGGGCGAACTGGCCCGGCCGTAAACGGGGTTGTGATTCGATAGCGATTTTAACGGTGGCGGTGCGGGAAAGTGGATCAGCCATCGGGGCCAGTTCCGCCACCCGTCCCAGCCCGGAATAATCAGCGGCCGGCACCGCAACCGGCAATTTCTGATCACGTTTTATTTGCTGGGCGAAAGTCTCCGGCACCTCAACTATGATCTGCAGGCTGCTGCTATTTTCCAACACCAGGAGAGGTGTCCCCGGAGCGGCAAGATCCCCGGCATTAATCATCTTCTGGGCCACCTGACCCGCAAAAGGGGCATTGACCTTGGTATAACCAAACATGGTTTTTGCTTCCCGGTAATCGGCCTCGGCAATCTGCAGCGCTTCTTCCAGATCCTTGACCCCGGCGCGGGTGGCGGCATTCTTCTCGAGCAGTCGTTTTTCCCGTTCCAGATTACGCTTGACCTGATCCAATCTGGTTTCGGCCTGACTCAAGCGAGCGGCGATCTCTTCGGCGCCGATTACGGCCAGGACATCACCCCGACCCACCACGCTCCCCAGTTCAACCGGCAGTTCCTTGATCACCCCGCCGACTCTGGCGGAAATCGTGGCCCGGTCAACGGCGCTAACCGTACCCATCACCTCATTTTTGTGGGCGACCTGCTGTTTAATCACCATCGCCACCCGCACCTCCTGAACCGGTAACGAAATCTTCTGTTCCTTACCCTCTCCCTGATGCTCACAGGCAGACAATAACAGCAGAACAAAACAAAAAAACATAGTGCAAATAGATCTTGATGACATATTAATCCTCTTCCTTATTTAGTGCTATGAGCAGAAGCGCCGGCCAGACCGTCGAATTGCGGCAGACCAAGCGCCCGCCGCAATTCAGCCACGGCAATCCGGCGATTAGTCAAGGCGATAGCCCTCCGGATCTGGGCATTGGTCATCCGATTTTCTACGGCAATTAGATCTGAACTTAAAATCAAACCTTCACTGAAACGGTCCCGATTGATCCGGGCACTCTCCGCCGCCTGATCAACGGTTTTTTCAGTCACCGCCAGGCGTTCTTCCGCCTCGTGCAAGGCAAGCTCGGCTTGTTTGATCTCTAATTCAATGGCCAGTTCAACCTTACGCCTTTGCTGATTGATTTGGGCAAGCATGGCCGTGGCCCTGACAACCTCCGCCTCGGTACGCTGCCCCTCGAAGAGATTGTACTGCAGCTTGACCCCTGCCTGCCAGGAATCTTCGGAAGCACCGGTGACAAAACCCTGATTCACTCCATAACCGGCATAACCATCCACTACCGGAAGATACCCCCCATTCGCCTGCCGAAGCTTCTCCCGAGCCACTTCAGTCATGGCCTCAAGATTTTTTAGCTCCGGCCGCGCTTTATAGCTTGAATTTAGCGGGACCTGCAGGTCTCGATCAATAAGGGGGATAATCATCAACTGCTGATCGGTGAGACCAAGAAGATTGAGGAAAATCTGTTTTGCAAGATCCTGAGCATGACGGGACTGGATTAGGTTTTCCCGAGCCCCGGCAAGCTGGACTTCGAGATCCAGCAGATCCGGCCGCAGAACAACCCCTTCCTCAAAACGGGCCTGGGCTACCACCAGCGAGGCATTTATCGCGGCAACCATGGTTTCATGGGTCTTGACCATTTCCTCGGCTTGAATAATCAGATTAAAGGACCTTAACACCTCAAAGGCCAGGCGGTCATGCACAACACGCAACTCCATCTCTACCGCAGCAACCTCAGCCCTGGCGGCCTTTAATCCCGCTTGGTCCCGACCGCCGTTATAGAGACGATAACTCAAGAGGAGTCCGCCATAAAGATTATCGGTCCGGCCTGGATTGTTGAAATCAATAGACTGGTCAAATGCGCCCTGGTTTAGAATGTTGCCAAATGAATACATGGCATTATCGGTCTGGCTATATTCCGAAATGAACGATAAGGTCGGGTAAAGAGCTGCTTTTTGCAACGAGATGGCGGCCTTGGCTGCCTCGATCCGCTGCCAGGCTATTTTACTGTCCGGACTGTTGTGGAGGGCAAAATTGACGGCCTGCTCGGCTGTCCAGGCCTCGGGAATTACCGGAGTAGCAGGATTCTGTTCCCCGGCAAGAACCAGCTGGGGAAAAAGAAGAACTATGAAAGCGCCAGACCAAAAAAATTTAGATACCATAACATTCCATTTCAAGTTGAAGGATGGAGAAAGAAATAACCAGCAAGCATTTTACTAAACCGATGGTTTAGTATTTAAATGAAGATCATAATAATCAATAATTCTAAACCAATTTACTCAATTTCTCCGGATACAAAATAAAACCGAAAAAAGAACTTTCAAGCACCAATTAAAGCCTTTGTATAAAATTTTTGGGCATACTTTTTAACCATTCGGCGGGCTGAAAAATGTGAACCGGTCTGCTTGATGGCGTTTTTCATCACTTGAACCCAGCCAAGGGGAATTCCATCCTCAGATATATCATAATATAAAGGCATTATCTGCTGTTCAATAATCTGATAAATAGCCTGGGCATCCGCCAGCGATCGGTCCCCGATAACAGGATCATCGCCAAAAGCCCACCCGTTGTCACCACTAAAACCTTCAAGCCACCAGCCATCCAGAATGCTCAGATTCGGTACTCCATTAAGCGATGCCTTCATACCGCTGGTGCCGCTTGCCTCCATCGGCGGCACCGGATTATTCAGCCAGACATCAACCCCATGCACCAGATACTGGGCGAACTGCTCACCATAATCCTCAACAAAGGCAATACGACCGGCGAATTGGGGATCATTGGCGATATTAACAATTTTTTGCAGAATCATTTTCCCGGGATGATCATCCGGATGGGCTTTGCCGGCAAAGATTATCTGCAGGGGCTGCCAACGATTTTTGAGCATTTTTTTCAGTCGATCGATATCGTAAAAAATCAGGTCCGCTCTTTTGTACGTGGCAAATCGCCTAGCAAAACCAAGAGTCAATACCGATGGATCCAACATCGCACCCCCAGCAATAACCATTGAGGGATTCACCCGATCCTGGGACCAGCGTTGCCTGGCCCGCTCCCGAATAACCTCAAATAATTTAATCTTCAACCAGACATGGGTTTTCCACAACTCTTCATCAGGCACCGTATCAATCTTTTTCCAAAGCTTTTTCTCATCGTGACGATCAAGCCAGCCCGGCGACAGGTGTTTATTAAACAAAAGTTCCATTTTGGGCTCAATCCAGGTCGGCACATGCACCCCGTTGGTGATCGCCTGAATCGGGCCTTCAGCCGCAGACTTGTCGCTCCAGAGGCTTTGCCACATAAGATTAGCAACCTCCCCATGTTTCCGGCTGACCCCGTTTTTAAAACCGGAAAGCCGCAGGGCAAAGGCCGTCATATTAAAACCATGCGGTTCTTCAGGGTGAGTGCCAAGTTCAAGAAAGGTTTCCCGATCAAGCCCCAGAGAGTTCCAGAAGTTGCTGAAATATTTTTCAATCATGGGAAAGGGGAAAACATCATGGCCCGCCTTAACCGGGGTGTGGGTGGTAAAAACCGTGGTCTCCCGGACTTTTTCAAGCGCCTCTTCCAGAGTCAACCCCTGGACAATCCTATCCCTGATCCGCTCCAGTAATGAAAAAGCGGCATGGCCCTCATTTAGATGAACAACGGCATGCTCAATGCCCAGTACCTGCAGCATTTCAGCACCACCGATGCCCAGGACTATTTCCTGACGCAACCGCTGCTCAAGATCGCCGACATAGAGCCTGGCGCTGATCCCCCGATTCCAGGGATCATTCTCTTCAATGTCGGTATCAAGCAGATAAAGGGATACACGACCAACTCCAACCTTCCAGACTGCAACATGGATCGGCGGCTCAATAATCGGCACCTTCACGACCAAAGGTTTACCATGATCATCAAGAACCCTAGCAATAGAAGCGGCTTCTCGGTTCAGCGTAAACTTTACATTTTCCTGCCAACCATCCGCCCCCACCCGTTGGCTGACATAACCTTCCGGATACATGAATCCAACCGCTACCAGCGGCAGATTAAGATCACTGCATTCTTTGAGATAATCACCGGCCAGGAAACCAAGTCCACCGGCATAAAAAGGCAACGAATGATGCAGACCATACTCCGCTGAAAAATAGGCGATAACCGGAGATTCACGGGGGCAGTCCTTACGCAACAAAGAACAGGCTTTGTCTTCCATATACTGCTTGAACTGCGAAAGAACCGAATCGTAATGCGCGAGGAACTCGTCATCCAAACTGGCGGCCACCAGAAGATCCTCCGGCATGTCCTTCAACATTTTATCCGGATTATGAATACTCTCCTTCCAGCGCCTTCGATTCAACATCTTAAAAAGCATTCTGGCCGATGGATGCCAACTCCACCAAAGGTTTTCGGCAAGTTCCCCAAGTCCGATAATCCGGGCCGGCAAAGCAGGAAAAAGATTATTTGCAACCTTCATAAAAATTCCACCATTCTTTTATAATCTTGCATACCACTTAGTCCAAGTACAGCCCCTGTTATCATGGATGATGATTCATCCTTTTATCTTAATCAAGTATGGATAAGAAGATAAAACAGTTAGCCACAATAACCTATTATGTATGGACTAAACTCATAATTGCAACTTTTATCATAACATCCCGAAGAGGTTAACCTAGTATCTAATTAAAAATGCTTAATCAATAGCAAAGCCCCTGATCTTCGTTAGCGAACCTGACTGATATTGCGCTGAAATCATTCGAAAATATGCACTTTCAGTAATCAACCTGAATAATTATCGGGGACAAAAAGATAAGCAAAAAAGAAAACTAATGAAAAAGCGATCTTGGCAGGAAAAATATCTAAGGATATTAATTATATAAAAACCTAGGCAAAAAAATACCTCCAACCCGAAAACGGATTGGAGGTATTAGAAAAAAGAATCGGCGGCGACCTACTCTCCCACACAGTTACCCATGCAGTACCATCGGCGCTGAAGAGCTTAACTTCCGTGTTCGGAATGGGAACGGGTGTGACCTCTTCGCTAATGCCACCG
>JAHJIY010000081.1 GCA_018823175.1 Pseudomonadota bacterium | reverse complement strand
GGTTCTGAGAGGGGCCGGGGCCAACAAGTCAGTACATTAAAGTGATCTCATGACACGCAGTAGCCGCGTGCGGCGAGACGTAGTCTGCGACCTTTCATTGAACTGCTTGGAGAAACCGGTCTACTCGACTTCTTGACATGGCATGTCGCAAGATGTAAAAAAATGAGATGGTTAGGCCATTACGAATTCAATATCCTGGCGCGGTATACCACGTAACCAGCCGTGGGAATGAGCAGAAAGCGATTTTCAGCGATGATGAGGACCGCGCGCGCTTCCTGGATATTCTTTGCCAATCGGTTAAAACATACAATATCAAGCTGCACGGATTTGTGTTGATGATGAACCATTTTCATTTACATCTGGAAACCCCCCTCGGCAACCTTGGCGAGTTCATGCGCCATTTTAATGCTGAAATAGCGAGGAAGAGTCCAAATAAAAAATGTTTCTCTATTGAAAGGTCAAGCGGTTGAACCCTCCCGCTTCGAACCAGGGCCTGGTCGCATCGATGCCGGTTACCTCAAGGATGATAACTTCCAGGATGAGATAGACCTTGGTCCCTTTGCGAACACAGGCGGTGAGGGTGTCGCCGTGGTGGCCGAGGGCGGCGTGCAGATGAATTTTGGGCTCATCTTTTTCATCCCAGAAGATACTGCCGGTGCCCATGGTTTCGCGGGCTTCGTCAATCTCGCGCCAGACCGGTTCCGGTGGCATGACCGGTTCCTTGGGGCCGGTTACTACTCCGGCTTGCCGCATGCCGCCGATTACATGAAACCAGGCAGTGCGGATATCTTCTTTTTTTATCAGCCGGGTCAGTTCGCCCAGAAAATCGTCGCCATCGTCAAATCTTACGGTAAAAATCCTGTTGATTGAGCCTTGTCGGTATTCCATGGCTTTAATCCTTTTCCTGTTTCGGGGCAGAAAATTTCTCCCGCTCAGCGGCCGCCTTCAGCAATCGGAAAATCTCCCGGCTATGAGAAGGCTTGCGGGTCACGGCATAACGCTTGGCGGAAAGGGCAATCGTCGCGATGTCAATTTCGGGGAAATGGCTTGTGACGTTATGCAGGGATGAGTTGTCATGGCCAAATTCAAAGTCGCGGTTAGTTACTCTTGCTTCCTGCAGGGCGGCAAAGGCCTCGGTGATAATGGCGTCCCGCAGTCGTTCCAGCTCATGGAATTCCCGGTCCTTTTTTAATTTGGAGCCCCTGTTTAATTCAAGGAACTCAAAGAACGGGTCGGGAGAACTGTTGCGCAGTTCCTTGGCAATAAATTTTATCTGTCTTTTAAGGGCACCACCTTTGACGGTCTTGGCGTGGATTATTTCGTCCTTTAAAAATTTCTCGCAGGGCAGTTTGGCAATGGCGGAGTTGGGTAGTTCACAAAGCTCACGGCTTAACTCTTCGATTCTCTTGGACTGTCTTTTTTTCTCTGATCTGCTGATCGATGAATCCATAGTTTTCCCAGTTGTTTTTTGTTGCCTTTCGGTCATGCGCAAGTGTAGAATCGCTTACAGTTAAAAAGGGGCAGATTGAAATAATTGGCGACCTTATTTTGAGGTTCTAATTTTCCTGATCTACTGCCGGATCTTTATTTTGTGGGGATATTGAAAAAAATCCGGAGAGGTTGGCTTTGGTCGCATCAGTTCATATATATTTATTTGAAGCATAATGCCATGAGACATTATGCTTAAGTGTAATTTTTTTTAACATAAAAGAGGACAATTATTATGATGGCAGCACAGTCGTTTACCATAAACCAGCCGACCCGCATCCGTTTTGGGGTAGATAGTGTCGCGGATCTTGGCGCTTTGGTCAAAGAACTTGGCGGCAGTAAAGTTTTTCTGGTTGTTGATCCCGGCCTGAAAGCTGCCGGTCTGGTTGAGCGGATCACCGCTCCGCTGGCGGCGGCCAAAATTTCCTTTGAAATATACGATAAGATTGATCCGGAACCGGGGCTTAAATTGGCAGATAAGGGAGCAAAATTGGCCAAGGATGCCGGTTGTGATTGCGTGGTCGGGGCAGGTGGCGGTTCGGCGATGGATGTCGCCAAGGCCATAAGTATTCTGCTGACCAACGGCGGTAAGGCTGAGGATTATCTGGGGCTGGGTAAGATTAAAAAACCAGGTGCGCCAAAGATCATGGTGCCGACCACGGCCGGCACCGGGGCTGAGGTCACCTTTACCGCCGTCTTTATTAACGAGAAGACCAAGTCCAAGGGCGGCATGAACGGTAATCCATTGTATCCGGACGTCGCGATCCTTGATCCGGCCCTGACCCTGACCATGCCGCCTCATGTTACGGCGACCACCGGAATTGATGCCTTGACCCATGCCCTGGAAGCCTTTGTTTCGACCCAAGCCCATGATATATCTGACATGTATGCCCTGGAAGCCATCGGCCTGATCAGTAATAATCTGCCGATGGCCTATGCTCATGGCGGTAATCTGGAGGCCCGGACTGCGATGTTGATGGGCAGTCTGCTGGCCGGCAAGGCCTTGGCCACGGCCGGGGTTGGTTTGGTCCACGCGATGGCCTATCCGTTGGGTGGAATGTTCGGGATCCCGCATGGTCTGGCCAATGCCGTTTTGTTACCCTATGTGGTTGACTATAATCTGATCGGTAACCCAGAAAAATTTGCTACTATTGCCGCGGTCATGGGTCAGGATGTTGAAGGGGTAAGTGCCAGGGAGGGGGCGATCCAGGCGGTGGAGGCGGTTTACAGTCTGAATCGTGATGTTGGTATTCCTGCTTCTCTGGCTGATCTTGATATCCCGGCCGATAAGATTGCGCAAATGGCTGAAATAGCCTTGACCGTTGCCGTCCCGGTGAGGAATAACCCACGCAAGCCAAGTCTGGAAGATGTGATCAGGGTTTATGAGACGGCGATGATCGGCTGGGAATAATTTTAGTTATAAGTAAATAGTGAATAGTGACGAGTGACGAGTGAATAGTGACGAGTGAATAGTGACGAGTGAAAAAAATCTGAGTGATTTATTTGAATAAATAATTAAGGAGGCTGCGATGCCTGGGTTTGAGGTGTTTGGCGAGGAAGAGAAGAAGGAAATAATGGAAGTCCTCGATACCGGGGTACTTTTCAGATATGAATTCCCGGAGCAGCGCAAGGGGGTTTACAAGGTTAGGAGTTTTGAACAGAAGTTTGCCGCTTACTGCGGAGCCGGTTATGCCCAGGCTGTCACTTCCGGCACGGTTGCTTTAAAAGTTGCCTTGGCGGTGCTCGGGGTGGGGCCGGGGGATGAAGTTATCACGCAAGGATTCACCTTTGTTGCAACCTGGGAGGCAATTTTTGATGTCGGGGCGGTGCCGGTGTTTACCGAAGTTGACGAGACCTTGAATATGGATCCGGCCGATCTGGAAAAAAAGATCACCGCGAAAACTAAAGCGATTATTCCAGTGCACATGATGGGGGCCCCGGCCCGGATTGCCGAGATTGTCGCCATTGCCGATAAACACGGGATCCCGGTGATTGAGGATACCGCCCAGGCGGCCGGCGGCAAATTAAACGGCAAGGCCCTTGGTACCTTTGGCAAGTGCGGGACCTTTTCTTTTGACGCAGTTAAAACCATGACCACCGGTGAGGGTGGTATGGTGATTACCAATGATGAAGCGCTCTGGCGCAATATGTCGGAATATCACGATCACGGCCATGATCATGCCTCTAATCCCGGTGGGCGGGGCGGTGAGGGTCGGAGTTTTATCGGGTTCAATTACCGGATGATGGAACTGCAGGGGGCGATCGGTTTGGCCCAGTTGGCCAAGCTCGACGGGATGATCGCCACCCAGAAGGAACACAAGAAGGTCTTGCGGGCGGCGGCGGCTAAAATTCCCGGCGTCACTTTCCGGACCATTCTTGATCCGGCTGGTGATAACGCGACCTTTTTTGCTTTTTTCCTGCCCGATGCCCAAAAGGCGAGGGCGGTGAATCAGGTTTTGAAGGATAACGGTTGCGGCGCGATATATTTCGCGGATAACACCTGGCATTATTATCCGAAGTGGGAGCACTTGCTTGCCGGGTCCACCCTGGCAAAATCAGGCTGGCCGTTTAATGACCAGCAGGGTAAAAAACGGGTGATCTATGACCCGCAGGTCCTGCCGGCGACGGCCGCGATCATGGGACGGTTGCTGGTTTTTCAGGTGCCGATCAAGCTTTCCGCTGCGCGTCTCAAGGAAATGTGCGCTGCCCTGGAAAAGGCGGCCGCCGCGGTTTGATTCAGTTCGAGTTACCGGTGATCGGTGAAGAACTTTTCTTTAAAGGCAAGGTGAAAAAAGAATAAAAACGGTCAGATCAGATAAATATCGAAGCGGCTGTTTTTACTTTTTATCGAGGTGGCTGGTGGAGGTCCGGCAATGGCAGGCGCCGTTTTCGGTCTTTTCACCACCACCCTTTTTTTTGCATATTGCAAGGCGGCGGTCAGTAGTTTTGGGGCGTCCTCATCGTCACCGGTAATCGCCCTGATCATGCGCATTTCTTTTTTGACCAGGGCGCTCTTGGTGCGATGCGGGTACATGGGGTCCAGGTAGATCACCTCCGGTCGGTCCATGTCTTGTAAAGCGGCGGGTGGATTGATGAGGTCGCCGGCGATAAATTGCATCCGCTCTTGCATAATTTGTGCGGTCTGGGCCGAGACGGCCGCTCTTTGCAGGCCGTCTTCCAGCAGTGCCGCGATGATCGGGTCTCGTTCCATCAGGATGAGGGAACAGCCATGGCAGGCCAGGACGAAGGCATCTCGGCCCAATCCCGCCGTGGCATCAAGGACAGTACGATTTTTGGCTCCTTTTATGCCGATGGCCCGGACCAGGGTCTGGCGCTTGCCGCCACCTTTTAGGCGGCGATAGGCGGTTGCGCCGGTCGTGAAATCCACCGATAACGGCCCCGGGGCTTTTGGCCCGGCCTGCCGAAGCTCCAGTCTTTGGTTGGTCGGCACCAGGAAAAAATCATAATCTGCCGTCTCCTGCTCTACTAAGGCGAGCGCCAGATTAGCGGCAAGCGCGGTGGCCTTCTCCTGCATATCATCGATAATCAGGACCGCAATTTTTATGGGAGATTGCTGGGACAAGGTTGAGGCCTCGCGTAAAGTCTAGTAGAGTTTGGCAGCGGTTAATGTTATAAATGTTCGCCTAATTTTTGCAGTAATTGAAAATAACGGTTTACACCCTGCGGGTATAAGTTTCGTTTGAGCAGACTAGCTGCTCAACTCAGCTTTAACCGAAATTATAAAATAAAGAGAGAGTAATGGATCCGACCCATAAATTACAGCCTAAAGTTGTCGCAATTATTCCGGCCCGTTATCAGTCCAATCGTTTTGAGGGAAAACCTCTGGCCAAGATCATGGGCAAACCGATGATTCAGCATGTCTATGAGCGGGCGCTCAAGGTAGATCTTCTCTCATCGGTGGCGGTGGCCACCGATGATGAGCGGATAGCCCAGTGTGTGCGTGATTTCGGCGGCCGGGTGGTGATGACCAGTAATGACCATGTCTCAGGTACTGACCGTCTGGCCGAGGCGGCCAATATGCTGGAGATCAACGAGCAGGATGTGGTGGTCAATATTCAGGGCGACCAGCCATTGTTTGATCAGGAAGTGGTCCGGCAGGTGGCGGCGCCTCTTTTGGAAGATCCGGCTCTGCCGATGTCTACCCTGATTTATAAGATTATTCGGCCCGAGGAGATCAATGACCCGAACCATGTTAAAACGGTATTTGATCGTAATGGCATGGCCCTTTATTTTTCCAGATCGGCCATTCCTTTCCAGCGTAATCCCGAGGAGCCGATGACTCCCACTTATTATAAGCATTTGGGGTTTTATGCATACCGGAAAGGATTTCTGATGACCTTTGTCGGGTTGCCGGAGGGGGAGTGGGAGAGGTTTGAAAAGCTTGAACAATTACGTGCCCTGGAATATGGCTATCGAATTAAAGTCGTGCTCACCGAACATGACTCGGTGGAAGTTGACACCCCGAAAGATCTTGAACGGGTGGAAGAGCTTTTCCGTAAGTCATGATCTGCATTTGGTTTTTTCACCACAGAGGCACGGAGAACACCGAGAACATTTATTGATTTTAAACGGGTTACTTTGTGTGGCTGCTGTCTTTGTGGTTAATTTATATTTTGATAAGTTTAAATTTACTGGATACCTAGAGAGGATAAAATGCGAAATAAAATAACAATTATCGGCGCCGGCAATGTCGGGGCCACGGCGGCGCACTGGGCCGCGACTAGGCGGTTGGGTGATATCGTCCTGCTTGATGTGGTTGAGGGCGTGCCGCAGGGCAAGGCGCTTGACCTGTTGCAGTCCGGGCCGGTTGACGGCTTTTCCGGCACGATCATCGGCTCTAATGATTATGCCGACTCCGCCGGATCGGATGTGGTGATTATCACCGCCGGTCTGGCCCGCAAGCCCGGGATGTCGCGGGATGATCTGCTGGCCAAGAATGTGGCCATCGTTAAAGGGTGTGCGGAGCAGGCGGCTAAGTATTCTCCGGAATGTGTGTTGATTGTGGTCACCAATCCGATTGACGCCATGGTTTATACGGCATTTAAAGTCTCCGGGTTTCCTCGAAACCGGGTGGTCGGGATGGCCGGAGTCCTTGATTCGGCCCGTTATCGTACTTTTCTGGCCGCGGAGTTGCAGGTGGCGCCTAGAGATGTCAATGCAATGGTTATGGGTATTCATGGTGATAAGATGTTGCCGCTGATCAGGTTGGCCAATGTTTCAGGCGTTCCGGTCACGGACCTGATTTCAGCGGAGAGGCTGGCTGAAATAGTTAAAAGGACCCAGCATGGCGGGGCGGAGATCGTCAATCATCTGAAAACCGGTAGTGCTTTTTATACGCCGGGTCTGGCCGCAGTTGAAATGGCGGAGGCCATCCTGACCGACAGTAAAAGAGTTTTGCCCTGCGCTGCTTATCTGGAAGGGGAGTTCGGCTTTGCCGGTTGTTTCCTCGGCGTGCCGGTAGTGTTGGGCGCCGGTGGGGTGGAGCGGATTCTTGAGTTTCAATTGACCGCGGAGGAAAAAACCGCGATGGGTGATTCGGAACAGGCTGTGCGGACCCAGATGGCGGCGACCGGCCTCTAGCGAGGACGCTTATGAAGCGTTGTGAGAGTGTTGATCAGGTTGGGCAATGTCTTGAAAGATTGGCCGGATTGCAGTTCGCGCCGCTTGACCTGTTACCCCGGGGCGATCTGGCCGAGAAGGTAGTTGAACTGGTTCTTTCCGGAACCCCTGCCGGGCCGGCTGCGGCCGTTGCCGGTCTGGATGAACTTGCTGCCACTATCTCAGCGGTTGATACAAATGGGGTGCGGGTGGTGGTCTTCGGCGGCGGCACCGGTCTGTCCAATCTGCTTGGTGGCGACAGTCGCCATCCGGCCTGGCCTGATTCGCCCTTTCATGGGCTGAAGGAGTTGTTCCCGTGTACCCGCGCCGTGGTCTGTATTACGGATGATGGTGGATCCACCGGGGAATTGTTAAAAGACCTGCCGCTTATTGCCTTGGGTGATTTGCGCCACGTCATGCTTTCTTCCGTCAGTTGCCTGCGGTTGCAGGCTAAATATGGCCTGACCGAAGATCAGGCCTTTGCCGTTGCCGGAGTTCTGCATCGTCTGTTTAACTGCCGCTATGATCAGAAGCCTCCTGCCCTGGTTGAATTTATCCGGCAGGAAGGGATTGACTTGCAGCTTTTGCCTGACGGTATGCGGGCAGGTCTTCTTATTTTATTAAATAATATCGAGCAAGATTCTCGTCTCTCCCCGGTGCTGCTCCGTCCGCACTGTCTCGGGAACCTGTTGCTGGCGGCTGCTATATACCGGCAGGTGGATAATGGGCTTGAGGTCTCTTCCGATTCTTTGCTGGCCGGACTTGGATCCCTGTCAAATCTGGTCGGGGCCGGAGAAAATTCGGTTTTACCATGCACCACCACGCCGGCCATCCTTAAAATATTGTACGCTAATGGGGTGCTGGTTACCGGCGAATACAAGTCCGGTCATGCCCGGCGCGGCTATCCGGTAGACCGTGTTCTTGTTGAATTTGCCGATCAGCCTTCGATGCCGGCCGAGGTGGCGGCATCGATCTCCCAGGCCGATATTATTCTTTTTGCGCCGGGCAGTCTATACTCGAGCATCATTCCCATCTTGCAGGTCCCCGGGATCGCCGGGGCGATTCGCGCCAATCATCGGGCCTTGAAGGTCCTGGTTTCCAATCTGTGGATCCAGCAGGGTGAGACCGATCTGGTTCGCGAGGAACCTAAAAGAAGGTTTTATGTTTCTGATCTGATCAAGGCCTATAATCGGAATATCCCCGGTGGCGTGCAAGGGCTGTTTCGGCAGATCATGGTGCTTGGTCTGCAAGAGATCCCGGGCAGTATCCTGCAGAGTTATGCTCTGGAGGATAAGGTCCCTATTTATCTTGATCGGGACAAGGTTGCCGCCATGGGGTTTGCTCCCCTGGAAAGCAGGATTTTTTCCGGGAAGATTCTTGAAGAGCGCCGGGTAGTCCAGCATGACCCTCTGTCGCTGGCCAGGGCTTTGCGGGCCATCTGGGCGATCAGATCAAGGTTTGACCATCCTGAAAAAAATGATTTGTCTGTCTGTTCCGTCATGAGTAAACCTCTCCTTAATCGTGCAAAGCAAACGCCCAGGCAGCGGGGCCAGTTGATCAGCAAAAGATTGGCTGAACTGGAGATCGACCCTGAGCTCAGGGTTGAGATTTTCGACATTCTCTGGCGACACCAGGATATTCCGGTTGGTCATCTCGATTTCCTCCAGGGAGTAATGGTGGTGAAAAGTCAGGCCTGGCAGCGCTCTCAGATCTGGGACCTGGTTTTTTCATTTTATGATCCGTTTGACCGGTTGATCAAGGTGCGGCATGATGTTTTGGCTGATCGTGATCGTTTTGAGGTGGCCTTTCTGGTGGCCCTGGGGCAATCGTTGCTGGGAAATTATGTCGGGCAAAAAGAGATGCTGCCGGTCGAGTTTGACGGCGAGCAACTGGGGCAGGTTTTCCGGTTAAACGTGCGACCGTCTGCCGAGCGATGCTGTTTGTTCAGTGATGAGGAACTTGACCGCTATCTGCACCTGGTGCGGATGAATCGTTCCGCCTTTGATCCTTTAAGCTATTCTCGACTGGTTAATGGGAGTGAGGGGTTTACGCCACCGGGGATGTTGTTTGGTCTGCTCTACGCCTGGTATCTGGACAATCGTTTTGCCGCCCACATTGAATACAAGATGACTATTCTGCGCATGGAGAGATCGGATCTAGTCGCTGAACAGTCAAAAATAACGGACCGGCGGCGTGATTTAATCGATTATTTCCGGGAAGTGGTCTTCCAGCATAGTGCCGAAATTTATAGCTGAGTTGAGTCGAGTATCGGCTCAAACGAAACTTATGCGCCCCGGAGGAAGTGCCCTTGGGGTACCCTTGGGGTATATAGCTGAATTGAGTCGGGATACCTGGTTAAACGCCCCGTTTCAGCTCGGGCCAGAGAATGGTGTGGAGCTGGAGCTGGATCCTGACCGGCAGTTGGTCGGCCATGATCCAGTCGGCGAGGGTGGCTGGTGGTAGCCGGTCGACTACTGGCGAGAAATGCAGGTTCTTCAGTCGATTTAACTTATGGGTTCGGATTATTTCTTTGGCCCAGTCGTAATCCTTTCTTGATGACAGAACAAATTTTATTTCGTCATCTTTGTTTAGAAGCGCCGGATTGTCTGGGGCCAGATGTTCATGCATGCCGCTGTCCGGACATTTGATGTCCATTATTTTAATCACCCCGGCCGGGACCTTGGCCAGACTGATCGAACCGTTGGTCTCCAGAAGCACCGTTCGGCCCTCGGCCAGTAAAGATACCATGAGTTGGTTGACCTCGGGCTGCATCAGAGGTTCGCCGCCGGTAATTTCAACCAGTGGGACGGTATGGTTTTTGACAAAATCAAGCAGTTCGGAAATTTGCATTTTCCGTCCCGGTTCCTCGTAGGTATAGTGAGCGTCACAATAGTTGCAGCGCAGGTTGCAGCCTGACAACCGGATGAAAAGGCACGGTTGTCCCGCAAAGGTCGATTCGCCTTGAATGCTGTAAAAGAGTTCGGAAATCTCCAGGGTCGGCTCATCCCTCACGGTAGATCACTCCGCAGGAATCGGTTTCGCGGATCTCTACGCTGTATGGTTTGTAATGGTCGGAGCTCAGGGTTTTTTTAAGGCAGTCAAAAATGTAGACCGCGATATTTTCCGATGAGGGGTTTTTGTCCTGAAAGGCCGGATGTTCGTTCAAGTCGCAATGGTCCAGGGTGTCGGTTACCTCTTTGACCGCGGTTTTGACTGTTCGGAAATCAACGGCCATCCCCAGTTCGTCAAGTTCCGTGGCTCGGATCGTTACCTCAACCTTCCAGTTGTGACCGTGTGGTTTTTCGCAGTTGCCGGGATAATTCCGGAGATGGTGGCCGGATGAAAAATGGGCTTTGATGAAAAGGTCAAACATAAAAAACTCTCCTGTCAATTATTTTTTTAAATAGGGTTGTCTCTTAATATCAGGTAGTTATCGCAGCCGTTTCGGCGGATATTTTTTTTGGCCACCTGATTATCTTGAAAATTAGATGGTTATTGAATACATATACAAACCTTTATCTTCTTTATATAGAAGAAAGGTATAAATTAACAGAAGCATGATCACAACCTGAAATATCCAGTTGGGGTTATTTAAGGTTGTGTCAGTTTTGAGACAGGAGACAACGATGGCCCTGATCGCGCCGTTTCGCGGCCTAAGATATAATCCGGCAGCAATTGAGCGGATGGAAGATGTGGTAACCCCGCCGTATGATATTATCGACCATAAGTCCCAGGCCGATCTTCTGGCGAAGAACCCTTACAATATGATTCAGCTTGATTTGAGCAAGAGTGTGACGCCGGAAGCGCTGACCGATGAGCGATATCTGCAGGCCCGAAATCTTCTTGATCAGTGGCAGGATGATTCCGTTCTGATCCGTGACCAGGTCCCTGCTATTTATTTGTATAATATTGAATATACCCATCCCTCCGGTCGGCGTCTTACCAGGAAGGGGCTGGTCTGTCTGGTGCAATTGGCCGAATTTTCCGAAGGGATAGTCAAGCCGCATGAAAAAACATTCAAAGGGGTGATTACTGACCGGGTCCGACTGCTTGATGCCTGTCGCACCCAATTCAGCAAGGTATTTTCTCTCTATCCAGATCAAGAGGGTGCGGTAATGGCGGCGATGGAAGCCTCCTGTCCGGAAGAGCCGCTTTGCTCAGCCCTGGATCAGGACGGTTGCCGTCATACGATCTGGGCGGTGACCGATCCGGCGGTTCTTGCCCGGGTGGCTGAGTTGTTTGCCGAAAAGTCCGTTTATATCGCCGACGGTCATCATCGTTACACTACGGCCTTGCAGTTCAGAGAGATGATGCGTAAGCAGGGGAGTTTTGCCGAGGACAGTCCGGCCAACTATATCATGATGTATCTTTGTCCGATGGAGGATCCCGGCCTGTCCGTGCTGCCCACCCATCGACTGGTTCGGATCGCTGACGGGGTCGGTTCCGCCGCGCTGGTCAAGAGTCTTTCTGTTTCTTTTGATCTGGAGGAAATTGCCCATGGCTCACGGGAGGTATTACTGGCCGAGGTGTTGGGCCGGATGGAGGAAGTGGGAGGGGATATCCCCTCTTTTGGCCTTTATCATGCCGGTGAGGACCGATGTTTTTTGATGACCATGAAAAAAGGGGCGATGGACGATGAGCGGTTTGCCTCGATCGCGCCGTCCTTAAGGGCCCTTGACGTAGTCGTTTTGTCTGATCTGGTTATCGGCTCCTTGCTTAATCTGGATCATCAGAAATGCGAGGAAGATGGGCTGGTTGAGTATTTCAGCGATCCGGATGAGGCGCTTGATGCTGCGGTAAAAGAGGAGGCGGACTCACATGCCAATCCGGTTATTTTTTTAATGAACCATACACCGGTTGCCCAGGTCAAGATTGTGGCGGATGAAAAACTGGTGATGCCGCACAAATCGACCTATTTTTATCCGAAGATTCTCACCGGTCTGCTGCTTAATAAACTGGTGGATGGTGAAAAGGTCGGGTAAGTTTTTTTGCCACGGAATCCACGAAAGAACACTGATTTTTTACACTGTTTTTTTTGGGGGGTCTGTGGCTTATTTAATATGTTTATGTCTGAATCAACTCTGCCGCAAATTCCGGCTGATTGTTCCTGTGAATCATTGTTTGGTGGGCGGCTCAGTTGTCTGCAACATCGGCATGGTTACCGGTTTTCGGTCGATGCCGTGCTTCTGGCCCATTTTGTCAAACCTGATGCCGGAGCCTGCATCCTTGATTTGGGGGCGGGCTGCGGGATTGTCTCTCTGATTATCGCCTATCGATTCCCCGACACCTCCCTGACTGCCCTGGAAATCCAGCCTCCCTTAGCCTCACTGATCAAGGCCAATGTGGCGCGTAATAATTTTGCGGCTCAAATTAGTGCCCAGGCAGGGGACTTGCGCAGGTTGCAGGATTATATTGTGCCTGGATCTTTTGACCTGGTGGTTTGTAATCCCCCCTATCAAAAAGCCAATTCCTCACGTCTGAACCGGGAACAGGAAAAAGCGATTGCCCGGCACGAAATCAAGGCTGATCTTCCGGCGGTTGTCCGGGCCATTTCGGTTGCCTTGACTGATGGCGGCAAGGGGGCCGTGGTTTACCCGGCAAGGCACCGGGATGAGCTGTTGGCCGAGCTATGCGACAACAATCTTTCTCCCCGTCGTTTGCAGATGGTCCATGGTTATCCGGGGAGCCCGGGAAAATTGGTTTTGGTTGAGGCCCAAAAAAACGGCGGCCAGGAATTTGAAATCCTGCCGCCGTTTTTCATTAGTCAAGAGAAGGGTGGCGCCTATACCCCGGAGATGGCGAGATGTTATGCGGGATAAGGGGTAAGGTAGAAGGTAGAAGGTATAAGGTGTAAGGTAGAAGGTAGAAGGTGTAAGGTATAAGGTGTAAGGTGTAAGGTGTAAGGTAGAAGGTGTAAGGTATAAGGTATAAGGTGTAAGGTGGAAACCTTTGAATTATGTCCTTCAGCCTTCAACCTTCAGCCTTCAACCTTCAACCTTCAACCTCCAACCTCCAGCCTTCAACCTCCAGCCTTCAACCTCCAGCCTTCAACCTCCAGCCTTCAGCCTTCAGCCTTCAACCTCCAGCCTTCAGCCTTCAGCCTTCAACCTTCAGCCTTCAACCTCCAGCCTTCAGCCTTCAACCTTCAACCTTCAACCTCCAGCCTTCAGCCTTCAACCTTCAACCTTCTACCTAAAACCTTTTCACCCCGTCAGTTCGTTCATGTGGTCCTGGGCAAAGGTTATGCTCGGATCCATCGACAGGGCCAGGGTGAATGATTTGATCGCCTCGTCTGTTTTTCCCAGTTTCCGGTAGTTGACCCCGAGATTGGCGTAGTCGATGGCCGAGGTCGGGGCCAGCTCCACCGCCTTGCTGAAGTGGTGGATCGCTGTTTCGTGATCAGCCAGTTTGAAGTAGCAGAAACCAAGCAGATTGTGCAGGTCCGGTCTTTCGTTGTCAAATTCGGTGCCTTTCTGCAGGGCAGTGATTGCTTCGTCGTATCGGGCCATATCTTTGAGGGAGTTGCCGATATAGGAATAGATATAAGGAATGTCTTCCTCGTCGGGATTGAGCTGCAGCGCCTTTTCCAGATAAGGCAGGGCCTGTTCCGGTTGTCCTTGGTCAAAGAGGTTTCTTCCCTGGTAGAACTCAAGGTAATAGGCATCCGGCAGCAGTATTTCCATGCGGGCCAGTTGTCTGGTTTTCTCCTCCGGATCAGTGATCAGTTCGGACGCCAGTTTGGCGACAAAAAGCCCGGCATTCTGGACCATGGAGCGCTCCCGGAAATGGGCCCCGGGCACGATGGTATATAAGGTCGGGATCTGTAGTTTTTCGTGCATCGTATTGACCACCAGTACCTCCAGATCGAGTTTTTTCAGGGCGGCGATACAGTTTTCGATCTCGACCTTCATGTTGTTGTCGCTCAAGTTTGGCAGCTGGTCCAGCGATATGGTTGAGCCGGGATCGGTAATATATGTTACTTCATCCATGCCAAGCGGCTTGGGCAGACCGCTGGCCACATAGTTGGCCTTGGTGTTGAAGTCACCGGCCAGCTGCGCTACTTCGGTCAGGGCTCGGATCACCGACTTAGTCGGGTCCGGGGTGGTGCCGGCGGTATAGACTATTTCGCTTGATTCCGGAAAAGTGGCGGGGTCGATGGCCAGGGCCCCGACCGTCGGGATCCCGGTATCCAGAGAAAAATCGTTGAGATATACCTTGATCCCATTTCTGGTGAATTTGTCCAGTAATTCGCGGGCTACCGGGTCGGTGATGCTGTCCTGGTCAATGAGCGGCGTTTTGATTTTTTGCCGGCAGACCAGGGAACAGACATGACGCTCAACAATCTCGCAAACCCCCTGGCTGACCGCTTCCTCGAAGGTGTTGCCGGCCGAGGGTCCGTTGAATTCGTTGATCGCGTAGAACCAGGAGAAGGGAACCAAAATCTCTGCTCCGCTGTCGAGATTGGCGGCCCAGGTCCATTGCATTTTCAGACCGGTCAGCAGCTTTTCGAGAAGTTCAGGCGAGGTTTTCTCGTCGTGGACCGATTGCAGCATCCTGGCGATCGGCAGGAGCGGTTGGTTTTTTGCTTTCAGGTTGTCGTAAGAATCATATATAAAGTTGTCGGTGTCTTTCTTGAAGCAGAAAAAACTGTATCGTTCCCCCAGTTCCATGCAGGCGCTGGCCTGTGATTGTTCCGGGGTGCTGCCCTTGCCCATCTGTTTTTTATTGCCGATGGTTTCAAAGGCGTCCTTGCCGCAGACACTGAAATAGACAGGGATGTCGAGACGGCCGGTGTCGATCCGCCGAATTTCTTTTAAGATATCAAGGTTGACCTCGGTAAGTTTTTTCTTGAACCGTTCGATGGTTTCTACCGGACTCATCGCCTTGTCCTGGTCGTAGGTGTAGGTTTTAAAACAATCGGTCAGGGTGATTTTTTTTCTTTTCATGGCATCCTCGTGTCGCTTGCCGGCCACCGCCGGTAAAGTTTAAATCCGTCCACTAATATAAATGATGTGCAAGGTCCTTCTTTAAAATATAAAACCGCTGGATCGTCAACATTTATGGTACGGCAAAAAAATCATTAATGGGTTGAGGCCCGGATATTAATTTTTGTTGGCTTGAATTTTTTCTTGCCTGGTAATTAAAGGCATGGTACACAAGAAAAAATCAGTGGATTTCTAAAAAAATTTCTCCAAAATGTACCACATTGTGGTATTGATTCAAACTAAAAAGCGGAAAAGGTTATATTCTTAATTTAACCGAGTGAAATGCTTGACAAATTCTTTTCGAGATGCTTTAATTTTCCAACACTTTGAATCCTGACCTGGAAGAGCAAGATTTAATCGGATGCCCCTCCGGGAGCAATCAGGTTTCAAGTAATAGCAGATGTGTTTAACCCGGTCCTGAAAGGCAGGTTCGGAAACTAAGGTTGTAATCGTTAGAAGTTATCTTTAAACAACTCTAAAGGAAGGGGGTTAAAAGAAAGTTATGAAGAAAGGATTAACTTTAGGACTTACCACATCGTTCCTGCTGGGCTTTGCAGCCAGCGCCTTGGCCGTTCATGGCGACATCCCGGCTGAGACTTCAGTCATCGCTGGCAATAATGCCAAAGTTACCATCGATGGTGCTGTTCGTTTGCGTGGTTACAACAAGAGCACTGATACTGCAGAGAATTCTTCTGCAGGTTATGATACCCGGGTTCGTCTCGGTGTACATGGTCAGATGTCAGATGCGACCAAAGTTTATGTGCAATTGGAGAATGGTTCGGGTTCCGGTGATAACACCCCATGGGGAATCAGTAACACTGCAAATTTGAATAGCGGTGGCGAGAAAACTCCCGGCACCCTGGAAGTTCTGCAGGCCTGGATCAACTATGAGCCCGGCATGTTCGGGATGAAGGTTGGTCATATGCCTCTGGCTTTGGGCACCAAACTGTTTTTTGATCATACCGGTTCCGGTGATGATGCGATTGTCGCTTATATGAATCCTTCCAGTGACACCCATATCGCCCTGTTGACTATTAAGTTTGTTGAAGGAGCTACTGCAACCAACGGTGACGATATTAATGGTTATGTTGCCCTGGTGACCCAGAAAATGGGTGACAGCAAGCTTGGGTTTAATATCACCAATCTTTATCAAAGTGATTCTGAGATGAATTTCTACAACCTTGGCCTTGATCTGGCCCTCAAAGCTGGTCCTGCCTCGATTGCGGCCGACCTTGAGTATCAGATGGGTGATGTGAATGCCGCTTCTTCTGCCAAGGGTTATGCCGCCACCCTTGAGGCCTCCATGGCCGCTGGTCCGGTTGGAGTTGGCGTTCTTGTTGCTTATGGTACCGGTGATGATATGACCGATGCTGATACCGATACATTCGTAAACTTTTTGACCGATACCCGTTATCAGTCAACCATGGTTGGTTATGTTCTTGCCAATCCGGCCACTGGTGCTAAAAATACCGGTATCGCCAATATGTTACTGCTTTCCGCCAATGTTACCGGCAAGGGAACCTGTCCGATTTCCGGCAAGGCTGTTTCTATGAAAGCTAGAGTTAACTACATGACCGCTAACGAAGTAGCGGCTGGAGCGAGTGATGACATCGGTATCGAGTTTGAGGGTTTTGTAACCTGGAAACTGGACAACGGTTTGTCTTATGGTCTTGAGCTTGCCTATTTGATGGCTGGCGATGCATGGAAAGTTGGATCTGTTGATCCTGAGGATGCTTGGTTCCTGCGTAACACTTTGGAGTTAGCGTTCTAATCTGATTTTTAAAATTTAAGTTGTATTAAGATGTTTTGGCCCTGCCTGGTTTCGACCGAGCAGGGCTTTTTTTTGTTTACGCGCGAGGATGTTTATTAAAAGACAAGTTCTTGATGGGAAGAAGTGTTACCGGCTAATAGTATAATAGAGCCGGTTTCTGCCTTCTCGATATTTCATTCATATTTCTTATAGTTTTCTGCTGGTTATAAGATTTTCGACTGATTGGACTCTAATTGTTCATTTTATTGGACAGGTTTGTGATGATCCGTTAAATAAAATAGTTCTGTTGGAAATTGGCAAGATCTTTGGGGGGGGGCAGGTAACCTTGTATCTGTAAAATGTTATGGCTTAATAAACAATTATTCGGCCACTAATCTTTGGGGGGGAAATGAAGAGACTTATACTCGCATTATGTTTTGTTCTGGGGGTGGCCTCGCCGGCTGCCGCTGAAGTGGACTTTATATTTAATATAAAACCATTATCGGTACTTTTGAGTAGTGATATTGATGGCTTCAGGGTCTCCAGGTCCGGCAGCTATAGTTATCAGAGTGAAACCGTGTCCGGCTCAGCATCGGTGATTCCTTCTTTTAATCTTGGTCTTGGTGTCGGGCCTAAAAAATTTAAGGTTGATTTTACCTTGGGGAGCGGCCTTTTGCATAATGGCGCCTTTGATGGCACCTTTGTGCAGGGTGATATTGGCGCTCATTTTATGATGGGGCCCATTACCTTAGGGCCCCATCTCGGATTAATCAACTTTAGCGAGTTGGAATGGTCCTCGAGTAGCTCCGGTCTTACCTTTGACACCAGCAAAGGGTCAAAGGCGGGACTTGATTTTACGGTGGGCAAAAAAATATCATTTAATCTGACGATAGATTATATCAGCGTTGATGAGGCCATGGTCAAAACCCTGGACAGTGGCTGGTCGGTGAATCAGTCCTCAATTGACTTTTCGGGCTTTGCGATATTCATGGGCGTCTTCGGTCGGTTCTAACTATATGCCTTCATTTACCTGCATAAGTTGTAGGGATTGAATAGTAGGGTGGCAGCACTGAATAATTGTTATATTTATGGAAATTGTCCGGGAAAATTACGGTAAGATTTCTTTGATTGGTTTGTCATAGGCAAAAAAACAACAGGAGAATAATCATGAAACGTTTTCTGATCATTTTATCGGCAATTTTTGCAGTCAGCTTTTTCACCGGATGTGGCGGGACAAAAGTTAGTCTTCCGCAAGGGGTTTCCAGCGACATCGCCGTCCTTTCTCTTGGCGCCGATACCTCAAAGCTTAATCCGGACCAGGTCGCTTTGCTCAATCAGACCCTGAATTGGATGGATCGTAATCTGATGCAGGCCCTGGGACGGAAAGGATTTCAGCCGACCAGGATCAATACGGAGAATGAGTTTGCCGGTGCCGGTAACAGTTATCTACTGAAAATGGCAATTACTGATCATAAAATGATTCCTAAAGGGGTCAGATTCATGGTCGGCATGATGGGTGGCGCCGATCGGCTCGGAGTTCATTATGAACTGGTTGATCAGGATCGTAAGACAGTTCTGGCCTGGGATGATACGCAAGGCTCAACCAAGGGAGGGACGTACTGTGCCCAGACCCTTAATCGTAATGCCGTTGAGAAAATTGCGAACTTCCTCAGTAATTCCTAGCTCGATGATTTTATTCAACGTTTGGTTGAACGGCTAGAAAAAAGATAGGTCAGGGGTTAACCTCTGACCTATCTTTTTTTGTTACAACAGATGATATGGGTACTTCATTCGGGGCGAATAAGTATCGACTTTTCGTGAGCTCGCTTATCGGTTTTAGTCGTCGTGCGGCTTAATGCATTTTTATCGTTGTGGTTATCTGCGCTCCAAATAATCTTTAGAGTTGAATCTGTTTTCTATCGCAGGGGCGGGTTGAAGTAACCGAAACGCAGGGCCGGGAATTTTTCTTTTAACTGTCTGAACCAGTTGGTTATACCTAGGGGTGGGGCGGTTGATGTATAATTCATTTCGTCAAGATACCAGTCCGGGTCCATGTTTAAATTGCGAAGCTGGATCAGGTTTGGCTGGTAATCTTCCACCAATCGGCAGAGGGCCTCAAATTCATCTGGGTCGTCGGTGAATCCCGGCAGGATGAAGTAGTTGAGTGAGACAAAGCGGTTTTTCTGCTTCATGGCCGCAATCGATTGCCGCACCTCGTCAAAAGAAAACCCCTTGGGTCGATAATATTTCTGGTGGAATTCCGGTCGGGCGCTGTTCATGCTGACCCTGATCGCGTCAAGACCAGCTTCCGCCAGGCTGGCCACTTCCTGCGGCAGGCTGGCGTTGGTGTTGAGGTTAATCGTTCCATTCGCAGTTTCCTGTCTGATCAGTTTGATCGCCTGCTCAATGGTCTTGGCCTGCATCAGGGGCTCGCCCTCACAACCCTGGCCGAAACTGACGATTCCTTTTTTGACCCGCTTGAGATGCGGCACTGCTACCTGGGCGATTTCTTCGGGGCTGGGGGTAAATTTTATCCGGTCCTGGGTGGCCGGGCAGCAGCCGGAGGGCTGCAGGGATATGCATCCTAAACAGGAGGCGTTGCAGACCGGCGAGGTTGGCAGCGGCGCTTCCCATTTTTCCATGAAGTAATTAACGGCGGCCGGACAACCATAGGTCAGGGAACATTTGCCCAGATGCTGGATCAGACGATTGGCCGGAAATTGTTTTAAGCGTTTATTTGTCTTGTTTCTTATGTTCTCCGGCTCAAAGCGGTCCGGTTCCTGCCTTGGATCGGAGTCGCTGCGAAAACCGCAGACCCAGAATTGATCACGGTACCAACCCACTGCCGTATAGGCAAAAAGGGGCAGCACAGGGACATCGGCCCTTTTTTTCTCAAAGGCTGCGCTGAGAATAGCGGTATGGGCCGGGGCCATGAACGCGGCAACCGCTCTGATTCCCTGAGACGGATTTTCCGGATTGCAGTCAAGATTGACTGCTTCACCGGAAGCAGGTTCGATTCCGACCGGACGTCTGCCGGGCAGGACAAATAATTCACTGCCGGTGGGCAGGGGAATCAGATCAGTCAGTTCCGGCCTTATGAAATCGCGACCACTGCGCCCAGCCATTTTCAGCTCGGGAAAATCGCAAATTTCACCCCGGTCGTTGGCGTAGACGAGACAGGGAGTCTGGGCTGGATGTTTTATTTTATTCACGATTGATATATTTAATGCTGGTCGTTACTCGTAAGGCTACAGGATTTTTGCTGGACTGATGGTATGTATGAAAATTCAAAAAGGTGAATAGTGATAATTAAATATTTTAACCACAAGGGCACTTCCTGTGGGCGCATAAGTCTAGATGTCTGGTGAACTCGCTTATCGGTTTGAGTTGATTAGCGACTCAACTCAGCTATAAATCTCGGTGGATGTTTCGGGAATCTGTTTATTCTGGTGTAATCAGTTAACTCGGCCGAATTGCCGACATAATTGAATCCACGGCCTGGTATATATCCTGATCGTCACCATAGATGTCCTGGATTTTATCATGATCAATCAGGTCTTCCGTGATGTACTGGGTTAAATACAGGCTGATGAAATTGGCGTTGGCGATTAAAGATCGGAGGGGAGAAATCTTGAATTGAATATCGAATTCCTCCATGTTGGAAATTCGTTTCAGCAGGTCGCTGAAGAGATCCCTGATCGTGCTTTCGGAAGTAGTTTCAATGATGTGTTTGTCCAGCAGGCGTTGGACAAGTTTCATTGCCAGTTCGTCTGCGTTTTTGTAAGACATTTGCAACATATACCTTCTTTCCTGTTCACGTTTGCGATCAATTCCACGGCTGGCACGGTCATCGGCGCCATAGGGGTTGTTTGAGTAGTTTCCCATTGATATTCTCCTGGAGATCAGATGATATTTTGAAATAGATTTTTAACCTTTGTCAAAGGAATCAGCCAGCAAATTCTTGTGAAAAAGTATATATTGTTAAATTTGTTGTCCGGGTAAAAATTTAATTCGGTAAATTACGAATATATTTATTAATTATGATTGTTTCATCGTCTACCCCAAAAGATAATTTTTTCAGGAGTATTTTAGAAATGGCAAGCATTGAAGATCTCAAAAAGAAATCATCCCTTACTATCCTGTTGCCGGGCGGGGAATTGCCGTTGGCAATTTTGCACAAAGTCAATGAGTTGTGTGCCAGATATCGCTTTGGTATCTATTTGTCCACCGTTCAGAATTTAAGGTTGTACGGTGTGGATGAAAAGGACCTGGGTCCGATCAAGTCCGAACTGGCCGCAGTAGGGGCTGAGTTTAAGGGGCCTGGCAAATTTCCTCTGCCCAAAATCTGTATTGGCAGCCGGAGCTGCAATCTGGGAATTATTGATACCATGGATCTGTCCCGGAAAATCCTGGACCGGTTCAAGGGACGGGAAAACGTGAAACCCAAGTTTAAGATCGCGATATCCGGTTGTCCGGCGGTCTGTTCTGACGCGATGCTGACTGATATCGGGCTGGTCGCCACCAGGGTCGGGTTTGATATTTATGCCGGGGGCAAGGGCGGACCCACTCCGAAGATAGGCCGCAGAATCGTCCGGGGAGTGGATGAGGAAAAGGCGTTGATGATTATTGAGGAGCTGGTTGATTTTCATGACCGGAAAACCGAGAAAAAGCAGCGGATGGCCAAGCTGCTGGATGATCCGGAGTTTCCTTATCCTGATGCGGTGTAATTTTGACCGGCAATAGACTGTCTCAACCATGAAGAACGGTTTTTGCTGAAGCGGAAAAAGCTGAGGGTTTTTTTGTGATTAAGTAAGAGACTCTTTTATCCATTGCTCAATATCGGCCGGGGTTGGCATCCGGCCGGCGCATTTAATCTCATCATTGATGATCAGGGCCGGAGTGTTGAGGACCCCGTAGCGCCATATTTCATCCAGGTCGTGGACCTGCTCGATATCGGCGGCAATATCGAGTTTCTGCATGATGTCAATCAGCATGGTGTTAAGCCGGTTGCAACTGACGCAGCCCGGGCCCAGGATGCGGATATTAAGCCCTTCCTTGCGCTGGACGGTCATCCCCCGAATCCGGTTGTATTCAGCGAGTAAGGCCTGACGGTAGTTGGTGGCGGCCGGGTCCGGGATATAATTTTGGCGGCTTATTTCCGTAAAAAGATAGTCAACCGCTTCCTGGTCGCTTATTCTCATATTGAGAACATGGCTGAAGGCCAGGTCAAGGCCAACCAGGCCGACGCTGACCGATCCTATCTTGAGTGTTCTTTGCAGAGGGGTGTCGTCGTTCATCTATTGTTTCACCTTTCTTCTGATGGTGGAGTCGGCAAAAAAGCCGGCCTTGCCGGACAGGCGGTCCAGTTCTCCTTTTTTAAACACTTTGATCACGCCAAATTCGCCGTCAAATCCTGCCTGGCGGATTACCCTGCCGCTACGGATCCTTTTCATTGCTTCGCCGAGGACCGGAGATAGCTGGTTGATTTCTTCAATTGGGGTATGCATAAACAAGTTGAATTCGGAGCCGAATTTGGCGATTACTCGGCAGTAGAGATTTTTCACTCCTTTGGTGGCCGGACCCAGGTTCATTATTTCGGCCAAAACCTCGGGCAGGGGAATGAAGCTGTAAAATTCCGGGGCATTTTCCGGAAACACCGGTTCGTCTCGGTCGGCCAGTTCCCTTATCCGGTGCAGGACACCGATGGTCAGGGGTCTTTGGCACACGGGGCAGATATCTTTTAGACTATCGGTCTGGGCCGGGTCCAGGCAGACATCGCATTTGCGATGGCCATCCAGATGGTACTTGCCTTCTTCGGGGAAAAACTCAATGGTTGCCGGAAAGGTGCGCCTGTTGTTGTCCCGCAGGGCTTGTCTGATTGAAAAATAATCAAGATCGGTGTTGAAAATATTGGCCTCTCTTCCCAGTTTGGCAGGTGAGTGACAATCGGAATTTGAGAGCAGGGCGAAACGGTCCAGGGATGAGATGAGCCGGTTCATGGCGGGATCGGAAGACAGGCCGGTTTCAAGGGCGAAGATATGGGCGCTGAGATCGCCGAAGCAATCTTCAATCAGGTCAAAACCGGATTTTGATCCGAACAGGGAAAACCATGGGGTCCAGATGTGGGCCGGGACCAGGAAGCCATCAGGCGCGGTGGTCAGCATGATTTCCAGAAGATCGTGGGCGTCGAGGCCGAGAATCGGCCGACCATCGGATTCCAGGTTGCCGATGGCGGCAAGTTTGGTGTTTAGTCTGGCGGCCGACTCGAAATCCGGGAGGTAGATGATGTTGTGTACCTTGCGGACCCTGTCATGTCGTTTGTAGATGCTGCTGATCTCGGCGCTCAGCATAAAGCGGATGTCGAGGGCTGCCGGGTTGGTATTGGGCAGGGCGGCAGGGACTTTGTCGTTTTTCAGTTTAAACAGGCCCGGTTCCGCCGGGGTCAGGTGGTCGCGCAGGTGGCGAAACCAGCCCGGATGAGTGCAGTCACCGGTACCGATTAGATTAATCCCTTTTACTTGGGCCCAGGAAAAAAGTCCGGGCAAGGTGCTTTCCTTGCTGGTGGCCCGGGAAAAAGGGGAATGGATATGGAGGTCGGCGATAAATTTCATTTGGCCCGGATATTATAAAGTTTGCGCCGGGCTGTCTATGGCTTATTTGAGATAGACTCAGGAAAGAATAGAGTTAATCGTGTTGCCTTTTTGTTATTTGTGCTTATAAAATAGGGGAACAAATAATAACGATTTTTGAGATTGGTTCTAAATAATCATCGGCATGATCTTTAATCCATTAATGCCGTCAGATAATGCCGTCAGAGGGAAACAGATGACTGAAAATATTACGGATGTTTTGATCATCGGGGCGGGGCCGGCCGGTCTGCAGGCCGCAGTGCATGCAGTCAGGAAAAAGGCCTCGGTTGTTGTTCTGGGTCGGGCCGAGCGCAGCAGCATTTATCAGGCCCATGTTGAAAACTATCTTTGTGTTGACGGGGTGACCGAAGGCAGTGAACTTATGCGGGTGGCTCTGGGCCAGGCCGGGAGATTCGGGGCTGTGCTGCTACCGGAGGACGTCATGCAGATTGAGCAGCAGGACGGGCTTTTCATGGTCAAAAGTGAAAGTAAAAAACATTTGGCGCGGACTATTATTATCGCCACCGGCACCTCCCGTAAAAAGCTCAAGGTCAAGGGCGAAAAGGAACTGGTTGGACGCGGGGTTAGTTATTGTGTTGACTGTGACGCCAACTTCTTTCGTAACGCCAAGGTCGCGGTGGTTGGTAATGAGAGCGCAGCGGTGGACGGGGCCCTTACCCTTACCGGATATGCCTCGGAGGTTTATCTGATCGCCAAAGAGTTGTCGGTTACCGAGGAGTTGCGGCAGAAGCTAAGCCAGAGCAAGGTGCAGTTGAAGGAAGGGGCCTGGGTTGGTGAGATCATAGGCGAAAACGCGGTTACCGGAATTATGCTGGAGGACAATACCACTCTGGAGGTTGAAGGAGTTTTTGTGGAATTAGGGGCTAAAGGGGCGATGGAACTGGCGGTAAATCTTGGCGTTCAACTCGATACCGAGACCTTTACCCACATTCAAACCGACAAAAAACAGGCGACCAATGTCGGTGGTATCTTTGCGGCCGGCGATATTTGCGGCCATCCTTATCAGATGGCAAAGGCGGTAGGGGAAGGTTGTGTGGCTGGACTAGAGGCTGCCAATTACGCCCGTCGCCAGAAAAAAGAGGGTGATGAGGTCTAGGAGAATTCACTTGATTTAACCTGAGTGAAATTAACCTGTTTTTACGACTCCAATATTTTTATTACGAACTTGAGACCCTGTTGTTGCATTTTAAATCTTTTCTGATATATTCATCATCCTTCAATTCAGCCATTGACTGGATTAAGCATAAATGACGATCCATTACATGGCATACGCCTTGGACGAGGCCCATAAGGCCGCTCAACGCGGGGAAGTTCCGGTCGGAGCGGTATTACTTGATTCCGGCGGCGTGATTCTGGCCCGGGATGGTAATCGCAGTATTGAGTTGAACGATCCAAGCGCCCATGCCGAGATGCAGGTATTGCGGAAGGCTGCTGGCAAGCTTGGCAACTATCGCTTGACAGGTTGCACCCTCTATGTAACCTTGGAGCCTTGTGTCATGTGTGTCGGCGCCATGATTCACGCCAGAATCGAACAGGTGGTGTTCGGGGCGCTGGACCCCAAAACCGGGGCTTTGGTTAGCCGTTATCAGATCGGTTCCGATGGTCTGTTGAATCATGAACTACGCGTAAAATCAGGATTGTTGGCCGCAGAGAGTAGTGCCTTGCTGCGGGAGTTTTTCAGGAGTAAAAGAGATTAGCTGGCCGGATCACTCATATTGATCCGGCAGATTATAGATTCACCGGAGAGGTGACCGAGTGGCCGAAGGTGCACGCCTGGAAAGCGTGTGTACGGCAACGTACCGTGGGTTCGAATCCCACCTTCTCCGCCATTTTTTTTGACAGATTTGTGAAAACTCTGTCGTATAGTTTCTGCAGTTTGATAGCCGGGTCCTGCGCAATAAAGGCTCGCGAACTCCGCCAGGTCCGGAAGGAAGCAACGGTAGCGATTTCCTTTATGTGTTGCAGGGTGCCCGGCTATCATTTTTTAAAGCCCGGGGTTGCTCTAAGGGAAGGCCTGTTTTTTATGGGGCGGGAAAGGTGAAGAAAATAAAGTTATTCACTGCTTAGCGATTGCCCTTGTTCTCGTTATCTGGTTTATTTCAACCTGTTGTTTCTTTTGATCCCCATTTGGTAAAATATATTATTGTTTATCCTGTGTCTTGGGGGTTGAGCGTGTAGATGTTGTAAACGGTCTGGATTTTCACTGCAAGGGGTGCTGCAAGAGCACTCTTTACGGGTGAATAATTAATAATTCGGATTTGCTGGATCAGGATTTTTTATTGGCTTTTCGATCTACAAGGTACCTCAATGTCATATCTTGTCCTCGCCAGAAAATATCGTCCTCAGAGTTTTGATCAAGTTGTTGGCCAGCAGGCGGTGGTCCGCACTTTGCGCAACGCGTTGTCCCGGCAACGGGTATCCCATGCCATGATTTTCAGCGGAGTGCGGGGGGTTGGCAAAACAACTTTGGCCAGAATTATGGCCAAGGCACTATGCTGCGAGACCAAAACGCCTGATCCGCCCTGCAACCAGTGCACCTCCTGCCTGGAGATAACCGCCGGAACGGCGATTGATCTGCATGAGATCGATGGCGCCTCCAATCGCGGGATCCAGGAAATTCGTGAATTAAAAGAAAATATTCGTTTTCTCCCCACCCGGGGCCATTATAAAATTATCATCATCGATGAAGTGCATATGCTCACCCCCGAGGCTTTCAACGCTCTGTTGAAGACCCTCGAGGAGCCGCCGGACCATGTGATTTTCATGTTTGCCACTACCGAATTGCATAAAATCCCGGTGACTATTCTTTCCCGTTGCCAGCGTTATGAACTCAAAAGAATCCCTTTTGCTGATCTTTTTGCATTTTTTAGTAAAATTGCCAAATCCGAGGAGGTTAATATTTCGGATGCGGCTTTGGAGCTGATCGCTCTTGAGGCGGAAGGAAGTGTGCGGGATGGCTTGAGTTTGCTGGACCAGATTTTTTCTTTTGCCGATGACAACATGACCGACAAGGACGTTCGGGAGGTTCTTGGTCTGGTTGACCGGCAGGTTTTCACCTCTCTCGCCACGGCTCTGTTGGCTGGAGAGTTGGCGGCCTGTCTTGAAATATTGGAACAGATTTATGGCGCCGGGGTTGATCTTAAAAGATTTACCACTGACCTGTTGTCATTTATCAGGGCGATTATTGTTTGCAAAACCACCAAGAACCCGGAGAATCTGCTTGATGTTTCCGATCGGGAACTTGATACTTTAAAGGCTTTTGCCGCGGCCAATAGTGCGGAGACCTTGTACCGTTTTTTTGATATTTTATTGAAAGGTATCGAGGAAATGCAGTTTTCACCCCACCCCAGAATGGTTCTGGAAATGACTTTTATTAAAGCCTTGCAAACCGGCCAGATTGTGCCGGTTTCCGAGTTGATCGGCCGGATTGATGGTTTGTTGAAGAATGGTGAGGTGGCCGGGCCCGGGAAGTTAGCGGCTCCGTCCGCGCTCCCGGCTGCCCCTTTGGTGGTGGAATCGGTTACTTCTTCGGAACCTGTTGCCGATTTGTCAGTTGCCGAGTCCAGGCCAATGATGCCGGAAGCAAAAAAAAAAGCGATCCCAGTCGTAGATAATCCAGGACCGGATCTTGATTCTCCCAGCCTGCGGGATGTTCGTCAGGACTGGGATGAGTTTGTCGAGTATGTTAAGGATCGTAAACCGTGGATGTCTCATATCATCAGGCTTTGTTCCGGCGTTCGTCAGGAAGGGGTTGATCTGGTCCTGAAGTTTGATGATCGTTCGGATTGCATGGTTTTGCAGCAGTCTGAAAATATTAAGTTTATCACCGAATTTGCCCAGGATTTTTTTCAGCAGGAAATGCACGTCAAGATTAAAATCAGGGGAGGCGGTACCGGTGGTGAGCATGACGAGGCAATGGATGATCCCCACGAGGAGCGAAGGTCCCTGGCCAATGACCCCTTGGTCCAGATAGCCAGTGAGATATTTGGCGGCCAGGTCTCAGGTATTCGTACCGGACCGCGCAGCAGGTGAGATGTTAGGCTGCTGCTTTTGTCTTTTGTCGGTAGCACATATCTTTTTAGTCACGTAAGATATGGAAAACAGAAGACAGGACATGACCATTGTGTTTGTCGGTGGATTGTGCGGTAAACAAATTTACTGATGAGGGAAATTGATGGATATCAATCAGATAATGAAACAGGCACAGGAGTTCCAGCAGAAAATGGGACAGGTGCAAAACGAATTGGCCACGAAGAAGGTGTCGTCTTCGGTCGGGGGCGGCATGGTGTCCGTCATTGTTAACGGCAGGAATGAATTGGTCGAACTCAAGATTGATCGGGAGATCATAAACCCGGAAGATCCGGCCATGTTGCAGGATCTGGTAATGGCGGCGGTCAATGATGCCATGCGCAAGGCCCGGGAGATGGCACAGCAGGAAATGAGCAAGTTGACGGGCGGGCTTAATATCCCCGGGTTGACCTAGCTCCTTTATTGTAATCAACATAGTTTATGTTTTTTTTGAGGGTCAACATCCCTCAAGGGTATAGCGGAATAATTATCCCTCAAGCGAGGGTACGGTAAAGAGCATCTCTTGTAGGGGTCTTGAAAATAATTCAGCTTTGCCGGCTCTGGAAATATTGTTATGAATGTCGTCCCTCCGGCTTTGGAGAGGTTGATTGTTGATCTTTCCCGGTTGCCCGGTATCGGTAAAAAAACGGCGGTCCGTTTGGCTCTTCATGTTTTGCGGCGCCCGGCGGTTGAGGCTCAGAATCTGGCGCGAGACCTGGCCGAACTGCATAATGCCATACATCTGTGTGACAATTGTTTCGCGTTCTCCGAAGACAATCCTTGTGCGATCTGTAGCGATGCGAGAAGGAATCCCGATCTGGTTTGTGTGGTGGAAGAGCCGGCAGACCTGATGGCTATCGAAAAAACGGGTTCTTTTCAGGGTCAGTATCATATCCTGCATGGCGTCCTTTCGCCCATGGATGGGGTTGGTCCGGAAGAAATCAAGATTGAGTCCTTGTTGGCCCGGATTAATCGCCAGCAGGTGAAAGAAATTATTATTGCCACCAGTTCAACGGTCCCTGGTGAAGCCACCGCATCATATTTGATCAGTCGGCTGGTTGGAAGAAAGGTCAAGGTCAGCAGGTTGGCTTGTGGAATACCGATGGGGATGGACATCAAATATGCGGATGAATTAACTTTATCCCGGGCCATTGAATCACGGAAAGATATGGGATAATATAATCTCTTTCCAACATTTGTTTAAAGGAGGAATATCCTTGACACGGAAGGTGATTGCTGGTATTTCATTGCCGTTTAGCTTTCTGGTTTTAGGATTGGGGTTTTTGTTCCTGAATGGTTGAAGATAGGCGCGTAGCTCAGCGGGAGAGCATCTGCTTGACGTGCAGAGGGTCGGCGGTTCAATCCCGCCCGTGCCTACCATAATTCCAACAGGTCTGAAAATCGGTAGTCGGTTCCTGGTATCCGTACGTTAGCTTATTAAGCAGGTTGGCACGGCCAATGTGCTTATTTTTTTTATTACTGATTAACTAGTCTTTGTCCAGAAATGGTCTTTTTGTCCGATATCTTCGTCACGGCAAAATGCAAATGCTCATTTCTGGACATACACTAACTAGGGTTGAATAATGGCCGAAATATCAATTTCTTTGCCTCAGGGTGATAAGAAAAATTTCCCTGTCGGAATTGTGGCACATGAAGCATTGAAAGAGCTGGTGTCCAATAAGGTAAGGAAAAACACGATTGCGGTTCGACTTAACGGTGAGTTGCGGGATCTGTCGACCGTTATCCAGCAAGATACTGAGCTGGAGCCGGTTTCTTCTGATACATCGGAAGGGTTGGTTATCTTGCGTCATAGTACGGCTCACGTTATGGCCCTGGCCGTTTTGGAACTTTTTGGCTATGAGGTGCAGGTTGCGATCGGTCCTGCCACTGATGACGGATTTTATTATGATTTTGATCGGGGTGAGCCTTTTTCTTCCGAGGATTTCGAGAAGATCGAGGCGAAAATGACCGAGATTGCGGCGGCCCGGGTTCCTTTTGTTATGAAAAGAGTCAGCAAGGCCAAAGCGATCAGTGTTTTTAAAGAAAAGAACCAGGCATATAAACTTGAGCTTATTGCGGATATTGAAGATGAGGAAGTTAATCTTTATCAGCTTGGCGATTTTGTTGATTTATGCCGGGGCCCGCATCTTCCCGACACTGGTTGGCTGAAGGGCTTTAAATTGCTTCGTCTGGCCGGCGCTTACTGGCGCGGAGATGAGAATCGACAGATGCTGCAGCGTTTGTATGGCACCTCCTTTTTTGATGCCAAGGAACTCAAAAGCTACCTGTATAATCTGGAAGAGGCGAAGAAAAGAGATCATCGTAAACTGGGCAAGGATCTGGAGTTGTTCACCATTCAGGATCAAGTGGGTCCGGGTCTTATTCTGTGGCAGCCCAAAGGCGCCTTGCTTCGGAAGAATATTGAGGATTTCTGGAAGGCTGAACACTATAAACACGACTATGAACTTTTGTATACGCCGCATATTGCCAGAAGGGATATGTGGAAGACCAGCGGTCATCTTGATTTTTACGGTGAAAACATGTTTTCACCGATGGATATTGACGATGTAAGTTATCAGCTCAAACCCATGAACTGCCCTTTTCACATCGCAATTTACCAGACCAGAAAGCGGAGCTATCGGGAATTTCCGATTCGCTGGTGTGAGCTCGGTACCGTATATCGATATGAGAAAACCGGGGCCCTGCATGGCTTGATGAGGGTTAGAGGGTTTACCCAGGATGATGCCCATATTTTCTGCCGGCCGGATCATCTGGCCGAAGAGATCTTTAATATCCTGGAACTTAATCTCAATATCCTTAAGGCCTTTGGCTTTGAAGATTATGATATCTATCTGTCGACTCGGCCGGAAAAATATGTAGGCAGTGATGAGCATTGGCAGCAGGCTACCGAGGCTTTGAAGTCGGCCCTGGAGAAAAAAGGTCTGGCCTATGAACTTGATCCGGGTGAAGGGGTTTTTTATGGCCCGAAGATCGATATAAAGATTAAGGATGTTCTTGGTCGGTCCTGGCAATGTTCAACGATCCAGGTTGATTTCAACCTGCCGGAACGGTTTGATATCTCTTATACCGGCGCGGACGGCAACGAGCATCAGCCGATCATGATCCATCGGGCCCTGATGGGTTCTCTGGAGCGTTTTTTTGGCGTGCTGATCGAGCATTATGCCGGAGCTTTTCCGGTCTGGCTGGCACCGGTTCAAGCCAGGATTTTGAATATCACCGACGCACAGCTCGATTATACCGAAGAGGTCTATCGTGCATTACGTAAACTTGGCGTAAGGGTGGAGAAGGATGACCGGAACGAAAAGTTGAATTATAAGATTCGGGAAGCCCAGGTCCAGAAGGTTCCATACATGTTGATTTTAGGGGACAAAGAAGTTGAGTCAAAAACGGTGACGGTCCGTTTACGCAATGGTGATAACTTGCCGGCTATGTCAGTGGAAGAATTTGTAGATATTATCCGAAAAGAAAGTGAGATACTTAATTAACAATAAGTATTGCCGGAATAAGATTAATCCTATAAACTAGAATATTTTTCCAAGTTGGTATTCTGCAACTGATATAAAGACATGAATAATTATCCGGGAGGAACGAGTATTAAAGGCAGACAGAAAACTGAAAAGGGCGGGCGCGAAGGTAGAGCTCGAGTGAATGAGGAGATCAGATGTGAGTCAATTCGAGTCATTGATGATGAAGGTGAACAGCTCGGGGTGATGACGGTAGCCGAGGCCCAGAGTAAGGCGGATGCCGCAGGATATGATCTGGTTGAGGTTTCGCCGACCGCTACTCCTCCTGTCTGTCGCATTATGGATTACGGAAAGTTCCGGTACGAACAGCGTAAAAAACAGCAGGAAGCCAAGAAAAAACAGACCGTTGTTGAGATTAAAGAAATCAAGCTGCGTCCCAAGACTGAAAAACACGATCTTGATTTTAAGATAAAGAATATCCGGAAATTTTTAGAAAATAAAAACAAGGTTAAAGTGACCTTGAGATTCAGGGGTCGGGAGATCGCCTATGCCAATACTTTAGGCATGGAAGTCCTCAATAAAGTAGCTGAGGCCCTCAATGATGTAGCGATTATATTGCAAGAACCCAAGATGGAAGGCCGCCAGATGGCAATGTTTGTCGGCCCCAAGGCTTGATCACGATAATTTGTTGGTTTAGATTTTTTTGTTTATATGAAGTAAAAGACGGAGGGTAACTTTTGCCCCCTTCGTCATCTATTTTTTAAGGAGAAGTTGTTATGCCGAAGATGAAGACACACAGGGGAGCGGCAAAGCGTTTCAAGGTCAGCGGTTCCGGCAAGATCATGCGCAGAAAAGCTTTTGCCAGCCATATCCTCACCAAGAAAAGTACCAAGCGGAAAAGAAACCTGCGTCAGGGTGATGAGGTTGCCGCAGTTGATGTCAATGCCGTAAAAAGGATGCTACCTTACCTGTAAGGGGTGTGGCCTGGTTTCTGGAATTATGAATTAGCGGTTATATTACCGTTTTATTGAAGTAAGGAGATACAAATGCCTAGAGCTAAGCGCGGATTTAAGGCGCGTCGTAGAAGAAAAGGAATTTTGAAAATGGCCAAGGGTTTTGTCGGTGGCAAGCATCGTCTTTATAAGACAGCTACCGAGGCAGTTGACAAGGCCTTGTGTTACGCTTACCGTGATCGACGGACCAAAAAACGTGACTTCCGTCAGTTGTGGATTGTCCGTATTGCGGCAGCCGCCAAGATGAACGGAACATCCTATAGCAAGCTCATGGGTGGTCTGAAGAAGGCTGAGGTGGAACTTGATCGTAAGGTTCTTTCCAATCTGGCTATTCTTGATCCCAATGCTTTTCGCCAGGTTGTCAAGTTAGCATCCTGATCCTTTAGACTCTGTGTTTGAAGCCGTTATTTGTTAATGCAGGTTTTGTTTCATGACCTGAAAACGGTTTTGGGCGAGACAAGGGTCTGATATCATCAAGTATGTCTACTGCGCAGAGTATCTGAAGGGTTTAGCAATAATTTGCCCCTCAAGGGGGTATTGTAGCTCTCCCTTGAGGTCTTGAAAAGAATCCAGTTCTGCTGGATCATGCTTGTTTACCTGTAAGACGTCTATCCATGGAAGAAGAATTACTTCGTCTGAAATCAGAGGCTCTCGCCAAACTTGCTTCTATCTCGCAAGTCGGCGAACTGGAAGATTTCAGGGTTAAATATCTGGGTCGGAAAGGTCTTTTTACCGGCTTGATGCGAAGTCTTGGCACGGTGTCTACCGAAGATCGGCCACGGGTCGGGAAGTTGGCTAATGACGTCAAACAAGAGGTCGAGAGTGAGTTCCTGATCCGGCAAGGATCCAAGGAAGGTTCAGGTCAAGCCCTCCAGCAAAAAGTTGTTACGGATTTAAGCCTGCCGGGGAGAGCGTTGCCCCTTGGCCGACTGCATCCGGTGACCCAGATCATGGAAGAAGTATGTGCCATTTTTGAGGGTCTGGGATTTGAGGTTGCGGAAGGTCCAGATGTTGAGGTCGATTTTTATAATTTTGAAGCCCTGAACATTCCCAAGCATCATCCTGCCCGGGATATGCATGATACTTTTTACGTGAGCGATAGTGTGTTGCTCCGGACCCACACTTCACCTATGCAGGTGCGGGCCATGGAAAAACGGCAGCCACCATTGCGGATGATCGCACCGGGGAAGGTTTATCGCTGTGATTCCGACATTACCCATACCCCCATGTTTCATCAGGTCGAGGGCTTTCTGGTTGATCGCAAGGTCTCGTTTGCCGATTTAAAAGGAATCTTGTCGATATTTATCGCCAGGATTTTTGATGAACATACCTCGATCCGTTTCCGTCCCAGTTATTTCCCCTTTACCGAACCCAGCGCCGAAGTTGATATCGCCTGTGTAATGTGTGGTGGAAAAGGCTGCCGGGTTTGCAAACAGACCGGCTGGCTTGAAATTCTGGGTGCCGGGCTGATCGATCCGGAGGTATTCAAGAAAATCGGCTATGACCCGGAAGAGTATTCAGGATTTGCCTTTGGCCTTGGGATAGAGCGGATCGCAATGCTTAAGTATGGGATCAACGACATTAGACTTTATTATGAGAATGACCTCCGTTTTCTCTCGCAATTTTGATATCGTTTTTGAAATTATCAATAGATTAATTCCGTCATTTAAAAGTACATGAAATTTACCCTTAACTGGCTCAAACAATATATCGATTTCGATTTGACGCCTTCTCAACTGGCCGACCGATTGACTATGGCCGGTCTTGAGGTGGATAGTGTTGAGGATTTGTATCCCAACCTTGATGGCGTCAAAGTGGGCCTGATTAAAAATGTGCAGCCCCATCCCAATGCCGATCGCCTGGTCCTTTGCGATGTTGAGGTCGGGGAGGAGATCAAAAGGGTCGTGTGCGGTGCGCCCAATGCCCGGGTTGGTCTGGTCACGGCTATTGCCTTGCCGGGCACGGTGATGCCGGCTGATTTTAAAATTAAATCTTCCAAGATTCGTGGTGAAAAATCAGAGGGCATGCTCTGCTCTGCCAAGGAACTCGGAATAAGTGGCGGTACGGCCGGGATTATGGAATTACCGGTGGATCTGGTCAGCGGCAAGTCTTTGTCCGAGGCCTTGTCTCTTCATGATACTTTGATTGAGGTTGATCTGACGCCCAACCGTTCCGACTGTGCCAGTGTGCTTGGTATTGCCCGGGAGGTCGGAGGTTTTGTCGGCAGGAAAATGTCGCCGCCGGTCAAGGGGGATTTGCCGGTTTTAAACGGTGATCTACCGTTTTCCGTCGAGGTCATTGATCAGGACGCTTGTCCGCGCTATGCGGCCCGTTTGTTACAGGATGTGAAGATCGCCCCATCTCCCTGGTGGTTGCAGAGACTCTTGTTGGCCGTTGGTCTGCGGCCGATAAATAACGTGGTTGATATTACAAATTTTGTCATGCTGGAGTACGGACAACCGATGCATGCCTTTGATTTTGCCAAAATTAAAGGCGCAAAAATCATTGTTCGAAAAGCTGTTGCCGGAGAGAAAATAGTCACCCTTGATGGGGTTGAACGGCAACTTGATACTGAGACGCTCCTGATCTGCGATGCTAAACAGCCGATTGCCGTGGCCGGGGTAATGGGCGGCGGCAGTTCCGAAGTAACCGAGACGACCACCGATATTTTACTGGAAAGCGCCTGCTTTAATCCGTTAAGCGTTCGTCGTACTTCCAAGTTTCTTAATCTGAGCACCGATTCTTCCTACCGGTTTGAGCGTGGTGTTGACCCTGATGGTGTGGTCACTGCGATGGAAAGAGCGGTGCAGCTGATGGTTGAAATTGCCGGGGCCAGGGTAGTTGCCGGCGGAGTGGATTGGGGCCGAGGAGTAAGCGGCCCGGCATCGATCTCTCTGCGCGTCGATAGGTGCAGTGATCTGCTCGGTATGAAATTTACGGCCGATGATCTTGCGGCTCTTCTTGCTTTAATCGAGATCGGTTCGCAAAAGGTCGATGATCATACCTTGTCGGTCATGCCTCCCAGTTTCAGGGTTGACCTGGAAAGAGAGATTGATCTGATTGAAGAGATTGCCCGGTTGCATGGTTATAACGAATTACCTTCGGTCCTGCCCGTGGTGCAGATGAGTTTTCCCGAAAGAGAGTCGGGTCGGGATCTTGGTCGGCAGGTAAGTGCCATCATGGTCTCGCAGGGATTCTTTGAGGCGATCAATTACAGTTTTGTCTCCGAGCGTCATTTTGAGATGCTTGGCCTTGCGACTGAACATAAATTGAGACAGGCCGTTGGGTTGCTTAATCCGCTGACTGAAGATCAGAGCATCATGCGGACCATGCTGTTACCCGGCTTACTTGAGAATGTCAGGCATAATGTGAATCACCAGAAAGGTGATATCAAAATGTTTGAGACCGGTAAGGTCTTTTATCCCGGGGAGCAGGAACAGCCCCATGAAGAGCGACGTCTGGTCGTGGTGATCAGTGGCCGTCGTAGTCCGGGGGCTCCGGTCCTGCATTATGGGCAGGACAAAGTTGATCTTTATGATCTCAAGGGCTGTGTGGAAAATTTACTCACCGAATTGCGCCTGCCCCAGGTGTCCATGGTCAAGGATGCTGTGGCCCCGAAATATATTGATGCTGAGCAGTTTTTAAGCGTGCAGGTCGATGGCCGGGAAATCGGATATCTGGGTAAGCTTGCTCAGGTTAATTTGAAGTCTTTTGGCATAAAGCAGGATGTTTATTTCTGTGAAATCAGTCTTGATGATCTGGGTGTTTTAACGGTCGCGCCGAAGGTTTTTCAGCCTCTCGCCCGCTTCCCTTCGGTCAGATGGGACATGGCGATATTGGTTCTGGAGAATACCGCCAGTGGTGAGATGGTGATCGCTATTCGTGATTGCGGTGAAGAAATTGTTGAACAGGCAGAAATTTTTGATATATATCGTGGAAAAAATATTGATAGCGGTTATAAGAGTATAGCAATTTCAGTAACCTACCGTGATTATAATAATACCCTTGATGATGATACGGTCGGCAAGGTACACCAGAAAATTATCGATATGATTCTGTCTCGTTTTAACGGACAGTTGCGAGAGGCTTAGTTGTTATGGAAAAATCAAATCTGACCCGCAAAGAGCTGGCGAAAGCGATCAATGAAAAGATGGGTTTTTCTCATCAAGGCGCCGGAGCTTTAGTCGACAAGGTTTTTGATAAACTGAAAAAAAGTCTGCTTGACAAAGAGCCGATTAAATTAGTTCAATTTGGGACCTTTACGGTCCGGAACAAAGAATCGCGTATTGGACGAAATCCCCGGACCGGGGAAACTATGGAGATTACCAAGAGAAGCATGGTAACCTTCAAGCCGAGTAAAGGGTTGCGGGAGAAGATTAATAAGTAGGACGCCGTATCTCTTCAGCTCACAGCAGGTTTAAACGGTGGGACTGATGGCACAACCAACCATGACAACGGTTGAAATTCCGGACAAACTTTACTTTAAAATCGGTGAAGTGAGTGAAATCGTTGGTGTCGAGGCCCATGTCCTGCGGTTTTGGGAGTCGGAATTTAAGGTGATTAAGCCGCAGCGGGCTTCTTCCCGACAACGTTTATATCGACGGGCGGATGTCGAGACTATCGTTAAAATTAAAGAAATGTTGTACGGCCAGGGATTCACCATTGCTGGCGCTCGAAAGGCCTTACAAGAACAAACGAAAAGGGAAAAGGCCGGCCGGTTAAGTCCGGAACAGGAAGCTGATTTTTTTTCAAAATTAAAGAATGAATTGCTGGCAATTAAAAGCCTGCTCGAGTAAAAGCAGGTAAATTATCAGGGTAGAGAAAAAAGTATTTATCTGGTTGCATAATTAACCAGTTTTATTGGAATTGGGTCGGGATGTAGCGCAGTCTGGTAGCGCACCTGAATGGGGTTCAGGGGGCCGGAGGTTCGAATCCTCTCATCCCGACCAGTTGTTTAAGGCACTTAGCGTTTTCGCTAGGTGCTTTTTTTGTTTAAAGGTTCTCAAAAGGTTCAGTTGGCCGATTTTTGCCTCATTGTTTTCAATTGTTCTATCCGTTGTTTCCATTCGGGAAAGACTAATATATCATCCACAAAGCCAGTGGTAATATTTCCACACTAACCGGCAGACGGCCAACTTGCTCGCCGTCGAGATCAAGCAGCACATTATCTTCTGATTCGGCCACAATTTTTTTCCCGGAAAACTTGTATACTTTCTTGATCGCATAAATATTGCCGTTATATAAATTAGGCAAATTCAGCAAAACCTCCGGTAGAGAAAGGTCGCCGACTACCGTTATCCGCAGGCGGCCGTCATCGACCTTCGCATCCGGGGCGATTCGCATTCCGCCGCCATGATACTGTCCATTGGCAATAGCTGCGTGCCAGCAGATTATTTTTTGGTCAGCCTTATTGTCAATTTTAATACTGATCAGCGGTTTGTTAAAAGAAAACAGGGCGGTGAGAGTTGGCCAGAGAAAAGACAGGAAGCCGCCCATAACCTTGCTCGATCTGTTGACCCGGCCGGCAATTTCGCCGCCAAGGGCAAAACTGAGGACGTTAATAAAATATCTTGAGGTTTTTTTCCCGTCATGATCGACAAAAGTTGCGTTGCCGACATCAATCCATTTCCCTTCATTGTTGGCGATGTTCCTGAGTCCTTTTTCGATATTCCCGGTAATTTCTGTGGTTCTTGCTAAATCGCTGCCGGTTCCGAGCGGAAGATATCCCAGTTTTGGACGTCTATTTTTTTCAACTTTGACCGACAACAGGCCGTTAACTACCTCGTTAAGGGTGCCGTCCCCGCCAACACAAATCAATTTTCTGACCCCGGCTTCTATGGCTCTGCGTGCATAATCTGCCGCCTGACCCGGCCGGTTGGTTAGCAGAGTCTGGTGCTCACAGAAAAATTTATTGGCCAGGGTTTCAATCTCATTTCTTTTGCGCCCTGCGGCGCCATTTCCAGCCTTAGGATTAATTATAATAAGAGTTGAGCTGTTTATTTTGGTCATCAATGTTAGGTTGGCGCTTGTTTATTAATTTTAAAAGGATATTTTGCTGCTGGATTAAATATGATACATGTTGTCAAGCGTGGTGAAGAATTGGGTGGAAAGTGGATTATTGTTAAAGTCTTCAATTTTTTTTGGTTCCCCAAAACCAAAAACCAGAACCGATGTATTCATCATAAAAATATTGATAACCTATTCGTCCGATAATTGCATAGGTATTGGCAAAGGTCGGAGTGAGAGAGGGTTAAATATAGATCGAGTATAGTTCAGTTACAGAACCCCTGTTCGCAAGTTTGCTATGTTTCTTATCCACTGAATATTTATTCTGCCTAACGTAGCAGGATTATAGATATTTGTCCGGAGCAATTCCCCCATCGAAGAAGAGAGATTGTGGTGATTATGGTTATCTATATTCTTAAAACAAATTAACTATTCAATACAGGATAGGAGAGGGGAGAGTCAACGTGAAAATAATGTCGGTTTGGATAACTGATGGTTGGTTTCCTCTTAGGATCAAGGCTGGACGATTATTGAGGGATTGATCGATTTAGGTGCGAGTGTTTAAGTAATTGGTTTGATATTATGGTCTGGGTGATTCCTGAACTTATTTTCATTATATTGTATTTATTACATTGTTTCTAAGATGAGGTGAATATTTGAGGCTTTCGGAAAGTGTTGTTGAGATGGAACGGGTGCGGCTGGCGCATCGAACGGAAAGGGTGGCGAAAACTACCGGTCTTGGAGTTTTGGGAGGATTTTTGTTTGGATCTGTTTTTGTCATCGTGGGGATATTAATTGTTCTTGTCGGCTTGAAAGTCGTTCCGGTTGATCCTGCAACCGTTCACGCGCCGAACTGGGTCCTTGCTTTGATCGGTGTGATCTTCGCGGTCAGCGGACTGCTCGTCTGGTCTATGGTACTTCAGGAGCGGTTATTGGTCATACGACGTCAGATTATGGCTGCTCGACATCCTCGCTCGGAAGTTTATGCCGACTATCCATGGGATCTTAAGGGGATTACGAAATCGACCTGGGAACCGGTCGGGAAATCACTCGGCGCCACTATGTTTTTTGCCGTGTTTTTGGCGCCGTTCAATTGGTGGGCTTGGCTCTCCGAGGCCGGAGAGTTGATGGTCAAGGTTATCGTGTCGGTGTTTGATCTCTGTCTTTTGTTATCGGCGATTGAACTTGTCAGGCGAATTCTGGTCGCAGTCAAGTATGGCAAGAGCAGGCTTGAGTATGAAATGTTTCCGATTCTCACCGGGCTTCCTGCCGAATTCAGGTGGTTCGCTCCGGCCGGACTTGAGAGGGCCACAAGAATCACGTTTGTGTTGCGATGCGTGGAAGAATGGATGGAGTCAAGAGGAACGGGTAAGCAGCGGAGCACCATTCTTATTCATGAACAGCTGTGGGCCGCTATTCGAAAGACAGAGGGACCGGTGGATTGTCCGTCCAATTGCCTGATTTCTCTTTCGTTTGATGTGCCGGCCACCGCACCGGGGAGCAATCTGTCCGAAAAACTGAGAATCATTTTTTGGGAACTGGAAGTATGCGCTGAAGCGCCCGGGGTTGATTTCCAGGAACGTTATCTTGTGCCGATTTATCCTGGTAAATTATAATTAGTCATAAATAACAATACTTGTCAGGGTGGGTGGAGGTTTTAATTTTTTTATTACTTAATTATTTTCCCGTTACGCAAAAGAGCTTCATATTCCTCGGGATAATGTTTTTCCATACAATCCGGGCAGATACTATGACTTATGTCAGCATCGGAATGGTGTTTGATATACACATCAACTTGTTCCCAATAACCCTGGTAATCACGAATTTTCTTGCAGAAGGAACAAAGGGGAAGGATTCCTCTTAATGTTTTGATTTCCTTTAATGACTGCTGCAACTTAACAATGAGTTCCTCTTTTTCCGTCTCGTTAATTTTCCGGGCTGTGATATCCCGAACAAGACCGTCATAGGCATCCAGCTGATTATTGGCATTATATCGTCTGACGATTGTATTTTGGACCCATCTGATCGAACCGTCCTTGTGATGGATTCGGTGTTCAATGACTGAAAAATCCTGTCCGGCAAGGATGTCGGAAGTCTGTTGCAGGACATTGTCCCGATCTTCTGCGCAGATCATGGACAACCAAAGATAAGGCTGGGCATCATATTCTTCGGATGAAAAACCGGTAACACCGGCACAGGCGGCGCTGTGAGTTGTCTTAATGGCAACCCCGTTTTCAACGGTGACGGTATAGGTGTAGTCGGTTACGGCCCTAAGGAGTTCATCATATCTCCTTTCGCAATTTTTCAAAGCGAGGCGTAACTCATTTTGATCTGAAATTTGTCCGTTTGCGTGATTCATTGGTGCCTGGCTTATAATTTTTGATCAGAAATTATTTTGGAATGTATGTAATTATTATATGTAAGTTTTAACTGACGAAACTCAAATGAAATAAAAAGACTTAACTAGATTCTGATCTGATACAGATAAATAAATCAATAGAAAATTTATAGCACATAAATGAATCTTGTGCGTAAAACATTGGGGATGCAATAATCAGTGCTTTAGTTTGAACCGAACTGCGGGCTCAACTCAGTTTTACCAGGATCAGGATATTTAAATTTACAATAAGTCTTGAGCACCAGAGACGATGATGTTTCCTATCTCCTGTAGGGGGCCTAATGGTTTATTTTTTATTTCTTCTTTTCTTAGTAATGGTTTTCCTCCTGCCGGGTCTTTGTACGTGACCACATTGTCAACAATTGTGATTAAACCCCGGAATTCCCATCCCGTCTCTATCGTGTGCCGCTTGAAGGTGAAGAGATCGGCCCAGAAATTTCCGACCCGTTTTAGACTAACTTGGCCTGGTTCAATTTTATAGGCTGTACAGCTGGATCTGCTTTCTATGCATTCTTGAATTCCAGGGTCCAATTGTTCTATTTTTACCGAAGGATTCGGTAAAAATACACTGATGATTTCAGTTACATTCATGATTCGAATATTTGGAATTTCAAAAGGATTAAATTTCATCTTTTTCAGGTCATCGACGTTTGTGGTCCCTGGGATAATTTTTTCATACTCCAATCTGGCACTGTCGAAATTATGCCAGGGGGAATCGACGATCGTTTTGCTTGACGGCAGAAGATTAGCGCAACCAGAAAAGAAAAATAGAAAAATAAAAATAGCTGAAAATTTCAAATATTTCTCCATTCCGTCCTCTTTTGCTTTGGCTCGATTTAGTTTTTTGCGGTCTTGCCAGCCACCGCACATCTATATTCGGCTCTAAACATAGGCGTAATTTGCAGGGCTGAAAGGAAAAAACCCATTATACATAAAGGATATCTAAAATATCATCCGAAGGCAATGGTGATCTCGTGTGTCGGTTTATAGGTTAGCAGCAGTCGCCCAAATAAACCAATTTCCGTTATTCTTTTGATAGACTCGTTGACAAGGATAAGAAATAAAAGGTGTCACCATTTGATAATTATTGGTGGATCGACTTGCTCTTTCAAACAGAACATGGCAACAGTAATGATGTAACTTTAGGATAGGTAAAGGATGGTGGAAGAAGGTTGGCGACGTAGGTTCCTCTTTTTTAAGTGAAAAATGAATATGGAAAGGCAAAATTATATCCGGATAATTCTGATTGTCTTTTTTCTGGCTGTCGCTATCTCGGCTTTAGTAAATGCAACGGAAGAGTACGCTGAGGCTACCGGCACAGCATGCAATATATGTCATTTTGATCAATTGGGAGGTGGTGTACTTACCCAAACCGGGCAGGGGTATTATTTGGCAGTTTCACCCCGGACTGAACAAATTAACCCAACCAAAGGCACGATAGCGCGGATATTCAAGTTAATCATCGGATACATCCACATTATGACCGCCTTCATGTGGTTTGGAACAATTCTCTACGTCCACCTTGTTTTAAAGCCAGCCTACGCCTCTCAGGGTTTGCCGCGGGGAGAGGTCAGGGTTGGCATCGCTTCAATGGCAATTATGGCGCTTACGGGAGCAATTCTGACTTATTATAAGGTCCCATCTTTTAGCCTGATGCTATCTTCGCAGTTTGGTATTCTCCTGCTTATTAAAATTGTTATTTTTTCCATTATGGTGCTGTCTGCTCTATTTGTTGTTTTGGTAATTGGTCCAAAATTAAGAAAGAAGAAAACAACTAAAATGTCTGATTCAGGGGTATTCACTCTTGCCGAATTGGCGAATTTTGACGGTGAAGAAGGTCGGCTGGCTTATTTTGCCTATAAAGGAAAAATTTATGATGTAACCCAAAGTAAACGTTGGGGGCACGGCATTCATATGAAAAGACATCATGTTGGAACTGATTTGACGGAGATACTTGGACAAGCACCACATGGCGAAGATAAAATTTTAGCTATGCCGGAGGTTGGTAAACTTTCCGGGGAGAAAGGAAATCATCATTCTGAAATTCATGAAAAAGTTTTTTATTTCATGGCGTATATGAACCTGGGATTTGTCTTTGTGATATCATTAATTTTAGCACTTTGGCGGTGGTATTAACCTGCCGAAATTCATCTGAAACTGACAGGGAACGAGTTTTTTTTCTTGTTACTCGTGACTTTCATGCTTTGCTGTTCCGATTTAAGGTGCTGGCCGTAAGTTGAAAAGTTATGTGGCTTAAAAACTGATTTGTTTATCTGCTGGGAACACTTCGGCAATTGATGGAAACTGGCGATAGTAAAGATGGTCGGTCTAGATTTTTAGTGAACATGGATGCCCACATATGGGGCAAGGAGGTATGCATGAAATTATTCACAAGAATACTTTTGGTTCTCTGTCTTCTTCCCATAGGTAGCATTGTCGATTGTGTGCAGGCGAAATCAGTTACTGACGTGCCGAGCAAGACTGTTCCTCGAAAAATGGCTATTTCCAAATCAGCAAAAGGGGCCACCGCAGTTGCCAGCTCTTTCCGGGTAACCTCGGTGCAGTTCAGCCCGGTCCATGTCGACAACATGACCTATCTTGCGGCGGGGGTTATTTTCAATAAAAATATCGACTCTAGCACGGTCCAGCCAAACCTTAATATTCGACTGCTCAAAAAAAATGAGAACAATTTCTGGGTCGATGCCGCCACCCAGAATAATAAGGTGCAGGTGAGACCAAACTTCATTACCTGGCTCTCCAGTGCACCAATTGAAAATGCTGATTATGTGATGCATCTTCGGGGTACGATTAAAAGTCAGGACGGTTTATTTCTGGATTGTAATAACGATGGGGTGGGCGAAGGAGGCAACCTGCCGGCCTATGAGTCGCAGATTTTTCATCTGGAATCGGTAATTCTCCAGGAGATCGACAACTGACCAGTAAAGGATGTGGCTGAAAATACATGCAAATTTAAGCTAGTTGAACGGGCGGTTCATTGCCGCCGGCAAGCACAATGTAACTGTCATGAAAAGTAGTTTGACTTTGGTTGGGCAACTTGATAGATTTGCAGGTAACAAGTTGACTTTACAAAAAATATCGCGGGAGAATTGAAAATGGCTGAGACCGAATATTTCAGGCTCAAGTATAAAACGTTATTCTTGCTGGCTCTGGTTTTTCTGGTTGTGGTCGCCCTGGTTTTATATGTCCAGAATATCTACTTCTGGTTTGCGCAAGAGGGGGTTCTTGAGTTTGATCTGAGTAGTCAGGAGCTTAAAAATATTTCGATAATATCTCTGGTTTCCTGGTTGGCCATGATCCTCTTTTATGGTGTTATCGTGAAAATCTATAAATACGGGGTTGATGATCAAAGAATATACGGTTATGACCTCTTTGGGTTTGTGCGCCGCAGCGTTGAATTTTCCGATATTAAAGATGCCCGGATCATTAATTTATTTCCTTTTCGGCTTTTATCGATCAGTAGCAAAAAAGGCGGCAAAAATACCTATGTGACGTTTCCCTTAAAAAATGCCGATTCATTTAACGCGGCCGTAATGAGTCGGGTCACAGAGGATAATCCTTTGCGCAATGTTTTGGTGGCTTAAGAGCGAACACTAATTTGTTGGTCGCCTGATCAATAATAATCAGCCATTGTTTTTCCCCAGCCGTTTTGGCTTCCCCCTATTATTTCGAAATGCACCTAGACAGGCCTGGCAAATCTGCCCGGCTGATCAGGTTGTTTAGCCGCCGGTATTTGTGGTTAATTTGCTTTATGAGATATTCGGTGTGGGTTTTCGGTGCCAGCGTTTATGCATCCAGACCCATTGGGCCGGATGGCGGCGGATCACCTGTTCGTAAAGGTCCGTGCAGCGCTGGGTATTGATGGTGATATCCCGCTCTTCATTGTCGCTGTATTCCTGGGTAATGGGCGGGAAACCTTCGATATGGTAGGTGAGGTCCTCACGCATGTGGATAAATATGGGGATGATCGGAATCTTGAATTTGCGGGCCAGTAGGGTCGGGCCGGTTGGGGTTGAGGCGGGATAACCGAAGAAATTGACAAAGGTGCTTTTCACTTTGGTGTCCTGATCGATCAACATGCCGATCGCCCCACCTTCTTTTAAGGTGCGCATGATCTCACGGGTTGCCTTACCGCGCGCGATGTTGGTGATACCGGCCTTGGTCCTGGTCTCGACTACTAGTTTGTCCAGGCGTGGATCGAATAGTGAGGTGCCGACTCCTTTCATCGGGTAACCATTCCAGGCCAGCCAGGCCGCAAGTAGTTCCCAGTTGCCGAAATGGGCGGTCAGCATCATTACCCCTTTGCCTTCGGCCCAGGCCTGCTCCAGATGATGTAATCCTTCGGTGGTGATCAGTCCGTTAAACTCATTCTTCAACAGGCAGGGCAGGCGGAAGAAATCCGCCGCTGCCCCGAATAAATGGATAAAGTTATTTCTGGCGATCTGGATTATTTCCTGCTCTGTTTTTTCATGGCCAAAGGCCAGGGTCAGGTGCTTGACTGTCTTTCTACGGGTACTGCCGCCCAGATGGAAAATTATCGCCCCAAGCATCCGTAAAAGTTTGACCGCCGGTTTTCTGGGCATGAGGCGTAACAGTTTAATCATGATCAGGACGAGCAGATAAAACAGCTGGTCTCTGATTTTTTTATGTAAAGGGCGGTGTTTTTTCATCGGTCTATTGAATAATTGCGGTTTGGTAAAAAGTCAATATCCTGACCATGACAGCCGGCCTGGAAGATTTGATGTTATCTATTCTCTTTGAGGTGTGTTCAGGAAAGAAAATTACACTTTGCCTTTCCTGCTTTTTTAGTCTTTCCGCAGAGAAAGGGCGATCCTTTTTCGCAAGGGATCAATTTCCAACACCCGGACCATTACCTGTTGCCGAACCTTTACCACTTCCGCCGGATCTTTGACAAAACGGTCGGCCAGTTGACTGATGTGAATCAACCCGTCCTGATGGACGCCGATATCGACAAAGGCCCCGAATTTGGTCACATTGGTGACGAGTCCGGGAATCCTCATTCCAGGATGCAGGTCATCGATGCTGTTGATCCCCTCGGCAAAGGAGAACTGACTGAAGCCTGCCCGGGGATCGCGGCCCGGTTTGGCCAGTTCCGTGATGATATCGGTTAAGGTCGGTAGGCCAACCGTCTCGGTGACATAGCGGTTTAGTTCGATTTTCTCTCGGGTTTCCGTTTGGCTGATCAGGTCGTTTACCTGACAGTCGCAATCCTTGGCCATCTGTTCGACTATTCGGTATTGTTCCGGGTGAACGGCGCTGGCGTCTAGAGGATTGGCGGCGCCCTGGATTCGTAAAAAACCGGCGCATTGCTCAAAGGCCTTTCCCCCCAGACGGGGAATCTTCAATAATTTTTTTCGGTCGGTAAATGGGCCGTTTTCATTCCGGAACTTGATGATGTTTTTGGCCAATACCGGTCCCAGGCCGGAAACATGGCTAAGCAGTTCGGCGCTCGCCGTGTTGAGTTCTACCCCGACCTTGTTTACGCAGCTGATGACGGTGTCATCCAGGCTTTTTTTCAGGGCCGTCTGGTTGACGTCATGTTGATATTGGCCAACCCCGATAACTTTGGGGTCTAGTTTCACCAATTCGGCTAAGGGGTCCTGGAGGCGGCGGCCGATTGATACAGAACCGCGAACCGTGAGGTCGTGGTCTGGGAATTCCGTCCTGGCCGTTTCCGAGGCGGAGTAGATCGAGGCGCCGCTTTCATCGACCATGGTGATGATTATGTCCGGTGCCAAGTTGAGGGCCCGGACAAAGGACTCGGTCTCCCGGCCGGCGGTGCCGTTACCGATGGCAATGGCCTCAATCTGGTATTTTTTGCAGAGCTCGGTAACTGTTTTTTCTGCTTCCCGGCTCTGGCCGGCGGAGAGGGTCGGATAGATGGTGGTGAAGTGCAGAAGCTTGCCCTGGGCGTCGAGGCAGACCAGTTTGGCGCCGGTCCGAAAGCCTGGATCAAGGGCCATAACTCGTTTCCGGCCCAGGGGTGAGGCGAGTAGCAGTTCCCGCAAATTCTCGGCAAAAACCTTGATCGCCTCGCGGTCCGCCTGTTCTTTAAGGTTGGCGCGCAGTTCGTTCTCCAGCGACGGGGCCAGTAGTCGTTTGTAACTGTCGGTAACCGCTAGATAGACTTGTCGGGCCGCAAGATTGTCTCCCCGCACATATTTTTGCCGCAAAAGATCAAGGGCCTCTTCTTCGGGGGGACGCAGGGCCAGGGTCAATATTTTTTCGTTTTCACCGCGCAACATGGCAAGCAGCCGATGACCCGGTATTTTGGCGGTCGGTTCCTGCCAATCAAAATAGTCCCTGAACTTGGCCCCGGACTCCTGATTTTTTTTGACCACCCTGGAGTTGATCAAGGCCTTGCGCCCAAAGAAATTACGCAATCCGGCGCGGGCCGTCCCATCTTCACTGATCCATTCGGCAATGATGTCGCGGGCCCCGGCCAAGGCCTCCTCCGCATCAAGCACTTCCTGTTCCTGGTTGATAAATTTTTCAGGTGAGAGCGGACTGTTGTCCTGTTTGAAGATCGCGCGGGCCAGTGGTTCGAGTCCTTTTTCTTTGGCAATGATACTTCTGGTCCGGCGCTTTGGGCGGTGCGGCAGGTAGAGATCTTCAAGGGTGGTCAGATTGGCGGCGGTCAATATCTCCTGGTGCAGTTTTTTGTCGAGCAGGGCGCGTTCGGTTAAGGAGGTGATGATCGCCTCCCGACGTTTGTCGAGTTCGGCTAGTTGTGAAAGACGGTCCCGGATTGCGGTAATCTTGGTTTCATCCAGCAGGCCGGTTGCTTCTTTTCGGTAGCGGGCGATAAACGGCACCGTGGCCCCATCGTCAAACAGGGCCGCAACGGCCGATACCTGGCCGGGTTTAATCTGTAGTTCTTGAGCGATGATTTCCTGATTTACTTTCATGATGGCTATTTTTTATTTTCCCGCCAGAGCAGAACCGCCAGCAAGGCGGTAAACATGCCGCCGATCAGGCTCATCCACATGGGAAGGACCGTTCCTGCCACGATTACTTCAACTTGGAATATGAGTCTGAGCAGGTGCATGACGGCAATCAAAACTAGAAACAGCACAACGATTAACGGGACTGGTTTCATCTCTTATTCTCCTTTCGGGTTTTATTTTATGAGCCTAATGGTTGGTGAACTGATCGGGGCTGGTATCTTTCGTCATCCTAAAAGGGATTTATTCTCAGCATAGCACTTATTCCAGGTTAAAACCACCGGCCGATCTGAAGCAGGACCGAGTTGTTGCCCCGGTTGTCACGATAGAGGTTTCCATTGGAGAGATGATGAAGCCGGAGATTGGCGAAGTAGCCATTGCCTTTTTTGGTCAGGAAGTCGCAACCGATGCCGGCCTGGGGGTTGAAATTAAATCGCAGGCCCTGATCCTCAACATTGAAATCGGTATAGATCAGACCGATCCCGGCTTCCAGATAAGGATGGAACCGGCCAGGTTTATCAGAAATGTAGTATTGGGCCAGCATGTTGGCGGAGGTCATCAATCGTTTATTGTCATGGTAGTCAGCGAGCCCAAGGCTTGCTTCCACCTTGAAATAAAGTGGTTCCGGTGCCGGGTGTGGCCAGATTCGATCGTAATCGTACTGCAAGATCCCGGTTATCTGCAAAAAGCCGAAGGTTGGCGAAGGATCATAACTATGGCCGAAGGTCACTCCGATGCCGGCACGTTCAGGATCGTTAAATCCTCCTTCGCCGGCCAGCACTGACCCGGGAATTAGGATTAGCAGTAATAGGACCTTACCGGATAGAAACAAGCAGTTCTCCATTTTTCTCTTTGTTGTGGGATTTATAAAGCGCCCGCCAAGGCACTATTATAAATCTTAATTTATAAAATGTAATTCTGTTCCGTTGTCTATCAATAAAAAGGGCCCGGCGATTATTAGTGATCGCCGGGCCCGCAGTATTTTTATATGCCCAAATTTGGAAAATTTGTCCTTGGTTATCTCATGCTGACGGAGAATTCCCCTCGGGTAATTCTCTTTGAGCCGTCCGCCAGAATGAACTTGCACATTCCCTTGATTATATTGTGCTTGCCGGTCAGGACGTAGGTTGTTTCGTTGCTGTAAGATACATTCATTTCCTGGCGGATAATCGAAAGGTTCAGGCCGTCTGATTCATAGAGGGTGATGTATGCCCTTTCAATATCTCCTCCTTCCCGGGGTGTGCACGAGATAACCGTGTTGCCGTCGACTTCCGATGCTGTGGCGTAGACTTCGTCCGCACTGGCGTTGCCGGAGATCAGCAGTATCATAATCGCTAGCATGGGGAATAATTTCATGATGCCCTCCTTAGAGATAAATTCTGGCGATCTTGATTAATGCTACCATGGTTATTGGTTTGAAAGGCAAGAGAAATTTTTTGAGTTTTACGATCCAGCAATTAGGGTTGAGGTGAGGATTTATGCCAGATCCGGATGTTTTTTCCTGGTGACGACCGGGGTTTGCCACTTATGGTGATGAGGGCGTGGTTGTCTGTTAAGCAACCGCCTCCGCTAGCTCCCGGTAAAGTCCCTCTTCCAGGTCTGCGATCTCCATCAGGATATTGGCCATGGCCGGATAGCTGTCCTCGTTACCGGCCCGGCCCTTGCAGTTCCGGGCTGCCCTGACCGCGAATTCCCGCCAGCGGTCCCCGATCAAGGTCATCCTTTCTGAAAATTCAATAAAGCGGTCATTTGCCAGATGAACAGCTGCTTCCTGCAGGAAGGCCGCATAGATGAAACGAAAACCGGCGCCGCCGGTACCGATTTCTTCCTGCATCCTGATTAATTGACCAAGATAGAGCAGGGCCTTTTCATGCCCGAGTTTGATGGGCCAGCTCTCAACCCGTCTGGCCAGAAAGCGGATCCCGGAAACCCCGATGATCGGCAGAGGGTATTTGAGCATGGCCTTGGTGACTGTTTTGATGCCGTTTATTATTGCTTTGGGCATGTCAATCCGGTCGGGCACTTCGCTCAGGTAATACATCTTGCCTTTGGGGGCGAGGGCCCCCTTGGCGAAACGGGCTTTCCTCAGATCATCAACGGCGCAGACCACCGGTTCCGGGAAGACCGAATCGCTGATCAGGTAGCTGTTATCTTTTTTTCCGAAGACCACCAGGTTATGCATGTTGAAGTGGAAACGGTAGGCATCCGGAAAATAGGGAAGCCACCAGGCCCCGGTCTGCAGACCAACCGGGATGCCCCTGGCGATAGTTTCATCCAGAACGTCCATGGCCTGTTGTTGGTTGCTGAACTTGCGGGTCTTAATAGTGATCCCCAGTTCCTTGGTAACCCTTTTAAAAATTGAACCGGTGGCGACCCGGAAAGTCGTCAGCGGCAGATGGTTGAGTCTGATAAATGGAATGTAGCCAAAAAACAGCCCGGCCCCGATGCCGAAGGTCATGGCCTCACTTATCTCGATGCCGTGATGGGTGATGAGCCCGGCGGTCGCGCCGTTTTCGCAGTGGGCTGATTGGCGGTGTTTGTAATCTATTTTCATGTTATTTCCGGTCCTGGCCTGGAATTTTCAATTCTTCAACCAGCGATATGTCCTGTAACTGTGCCACAGTTATTTTGAGAAGACTCGCATAGCGGTGGAGTATATTCTGGTTCAATTTCATAAATATCCGTGGTTTGAGATGTCGTTTGACCCGCCAGCGCATGATTCCCATATATTGGGCCAGCAGAGAGACATCCATCAGGTTGCGGGCCATGTGATAGGCCAGGGGGGAGGCCTCGTTGTTAAGGACCTGTTGGCGGGCTGTTCTGATCTGTTCGGCAATTCCTTCCCAGGCCTGATAATTGGAGATGTTTTTGGGCTCCCAGCCGGTGCTGGGCACCAATACATAATCGCCGTTTTCATCAACCGCATAGGTGACTTCTTTTAAGCCGTCGGCAATGCCTTGATCCTGAGGGACTTCTTCTTTGCGCATCTTATTCTCTAAACGTAGGCCTTGATCGGTATAGTTCCGGAAAGCAATCAGCTGATTATTTGAATTAACCTGTTAATATATTCAAAGAACGTCTAAATTGGCAATCAGATTTGTTAAGGTGTGATTTTTCTTAATTATAAAATACGGTCAAAAGTATATTGTGTAACAGTTTTTTGTTCGTAATTATTATTATTTAATTTTATATATTGTGTGCATCCGGACTGAGATTTTTGGTTGCAAAGTAAGGTTTCGCCCTCTCTTTTTATTTAGGTAAGATTTTCGCCTGTCTGATTTTCCAAAAAAAGTTTCCGCTCGATAATAATCGATGGAACCAGGCTGAGTATTAAGGAATAAGGTTAAATGGTCCCGCCATCCAGATACGACTATATAAACCAGGACCTGCCCGGAGATGATATCCTGGCGGTTCTTGGTGAATTACCTAAAAGATGGGGCCGGATGGACCGGATAAGCCGTCTGGCCGTGGTGGAAGTTGGTCGGGTGCTTCTGGCCGGCGGTTTGCTGACCAGGGATGCCGACCTTGCATCCTGCCGGGGGCGGGGAGGGCTGATTGGCATGACGCGACGTGGTTCTCTGGCCACCGACCTGGCCTATGCCGACACCCTCAAACAGGGGCCGGAGATGGCAAGTCCAACGCTTTTTAGCTATACTCTGCCTAATATTGCCCTGGCGGAAGCAGCCAGCCATTACGCGCTGACCGGGCCGGTTTATTCGGTCTTTGCTGATGATCCGGGCGCTGGTGGTGAAGGTGAGGCGAGACGCTGGTTGAAAGATGACAGTTCGCTTGACTTTATGATTGTTGGTGAGTTAGATGTTTACCCTGCTCCGCAGGCGAGTAATGTGGCGGCAGGGCAGCAGTTGCAAGATCTGGATAAAGATATTGTCTCCGTTAATTTTAGAATAGTGAGTTGAAAATGTCCCATATTACGATTGTCTACCCCAAATGGCCCAAAATACCGGAACAGACTGAATTTCATCTGCCTCCCCACGGTCCGGTCTGTATGGCGGCCGAGATTCCGCCCGAGTTTGAGGTCAGGTTTATTGATGAAAATGTCGATTATCTCGATCTTGATTTGAAGACTGATGTGGTCTTGCTGTCGATGATGCTTTCCTGCCAGGTGCCGCGCGGGCTTGAGGTTGCCGCTGCCTATCGGCGCAAGGGGATCAAGGTAATCGCTGGCGGGATCAGCACCATGCTCCACGCCGAAGAGGTTGGTCTCGGGGTGGACAGCATCTACCTTGGCGAAGTGGAAAATGGCCGGTTGGCCGGGGTCCTGGCCGATTGGCGCCAGGGCGCACTCAAACCCAAATATGATTACTTTCATGATTTCCCGCCGATTGAATCGGTCGGTCCGGCCCGGCGCGAGATCCTCAATCGACCACGCTATACCTATCGTGGGGTACCGATGGTCGATCTGGTTCATGCCTCGCGCGGTTGTCGGTTTAATTGTTTTCCTTGTGCCACCGCCTATCTTGGCGGGCGTCAGTTCAGGCCACGGCCCATTGGCCAGGTGATCGATGAGATTGCGGCTATTGACAATAATCGTCTGTTTTTGGTCGATAATTCACTGGCCCAAGACCGGGACTGGATCATGGAGCTTTTTGAGGCGATGATTCCGCTTAAAAAGAAATTTGTCTGCCATCCGATTCTTGATGAAGAAGAGGTGGTGGCCAAGGCGGCCGAGGCCGGCTGCTGGTATGTTTATCAGGCGGTGTTTGATACCTCTGATGTGATTCGCAACCGGGTGAAACGTCTCAAGGACAATGGGATCGGGGTTGAGGCCGCGGTTCTTTTGGGGACTGATAATCAGAGCGTGGATTATATCAAAAAAATGGTCGATTTCCTGTTGGAAATCGATATGGATATGGCCGAATTTTCTATTCTGACCCCTTTTCCCCATGCCCCGGTTTCCGCGCAGTTTGAAAAGGCGGGCCGGATATTACATAAGGACTGGCGTCGTTACACCACGGCGGAAGTTACTTTTCAACCAAAGCATATGACTCCTGATGAGTTGCAGGAGATGTATCATTACGCCTGGGAAAATTTCTATAAGGATGTCTCGCAATCCCAGCGCATGGGACGGCTTTTTCGGAAAGTGGTCAAAAGGGAAATGGACGACGGAACCTATAAGTCTCCTCCTCGTTTGACTTCGACTCGCAGGGATTGGGAGCTTGAACAAGGGGCTATCTGATGGCTTTTGAATGTCTGCTGGTCTCTACTAATCGGGTGGTGACCCCTTTTCCGGTTTATCCGCTGGGAGTGGCCCATCTGCTCGGCGCTCTGGCCGAAGCCGGATATCAATCTTTTCATTATGATCTCCTGGCCGAGGGTGGCCTTGGCGGTCTGGCTGAAATGATCGAGTTCTGTAAGCCCGGTCTGATTGGTCTGTCTATTCGTAATCTGGATACCGTAGACAGTACGGCCCCGGAAGCTTTTATGGAAGGGGTGCTGGAGACGGTTGCTTTCATCCGCCGGCACAGTAAGGTGCCGCTGGTTCTTGGCGGCCCGGCTTTTTCAATCATGCCGGAGATCATCATGGATCTGCTGCAAGCTGACTACGGCATTGTCGGGGAAGGCGAGAAACTGTTGCCGTGGCTGGCGGCTGAATTAAGCGCCGGCCGAAAGCCGTCGCAGAAGATTTTGCGGTCCAAACCGGCTGAAACCATATGGCATAAGGTCGTGTACGATCAAAAGATTGCCGATCATTATCTGGCTTGGGGCGGGATGCTCAATATCCAGACCAAGCGCGGCTGTCCTTATCGTTGCAGTTATTGTTCATATCCGGTCCTCGAGGGTAAGGCCTACCGATTCAGAGAGCCGCAGGAGGTGGCCGCTGAGGTGATGCGGGTTGGTGCTGAGTACGGTGCCAAGTGCATATTTTTCACTGATTCGGTCTTTAATGACCGCCAAGGTCATTATCTGGAGGTGGCGGAAGCTTTGGTCAGAGCCGGTAATCAAACTCCGTGGTGTGCTTATTTCAGGCCTCAGAACCTGACCGCGGCAGATTTGCGCTTGATGAAAAGAGCTGGTCTGGCGGCGATGGAACTTGGCACCGATGGCGGTTGTAATACAACCCTGGCCGGGTTGCAGAAGGATTTCACCTTTGATGATGTGCTCAGGGTCAATGAGCTGGCGGCTGAACAGGATCTGGCCTGTGCCCATTTTTTAATATTTGGTGGTCCGGACGAGACCAGGAAAACGCTGGCCGAAGGGTTGGCAAATATCGAAAAACTTAAGAATTCAGTGGTGTTTGCCTTTACCGGGATAAGGGTGCTGCCGGGAACGGCCATGCATCAACGGGCGATCGAAGATGGGGTTTTGTCTGCCGAGCAGTCACTGTTGGAACCGTTTTTTTATTTTTCTCCTCATATTGACGAGCAGGAGATAGACCTGACCATCAGGCAGGCATGGCGGGGTAAATTTGACCGGATTTATCCGCCGGCGGCACTTCAGGGACGGGTAACACTTATGCACAGCAAAGGACATGTCGGCCCTCTGTGGGACATGCTGATCAGTCGAAGGCAAAAATATGATGGTGTCGTAAATATTACCTGAAATGTACCGTAATTTTATTTTCTTTTTTCGCCCCAATGGTAATCAAAGTCGAAGTTTATTTCCCTGATCATAATATTATTTAAAAAATTATATGGCTCTTGATAAGTCAAAGATATTGATGGTAATTCCTCTTTTTAATCATGGGAATACTATCAGATTAGTGGTCGAAAAGGCGCTGGTCGCCGGGTGGCCGGTCTTGGTGGTTGACGATGGCAGTTCCGATGGCGGGGCGGAACGGGTTGTCGATCTTGATTGCCGGACCCTTCGTTTGATTCGAAACCAGGGGAAAGGGGCGGCTATTATGGCCGGGGCTGAATTTGCCTCCGGGCAGGGCTATGAGGCGATCATAACCGTTGATGCCGATGGTCAGCTTGATCCGGCGGAGGCCGGGACCCTGGCCGCTGCCGCTTGCGAACAGTGGCCGTCTATTGTGGTCGGCGCTCGCCGGATGGATAAGGATAATGCGCCTGGCGCCAGTCTGTTCGGGCGGGCTTTTTCCAACTTCTGGATCCGGCTTGAGTGTGGTCGGGAACTGCCGGACACCCAGAGCGGATACCGGTTATATCCGGTCAAGGAACTGCTTGCTTTAGAGACAAGTTGCCGGCGTTATGATTTTGAAGTCGAGATTCTGACCCGTTCGGCCTGGGCCGGTTTGCCGATCAAATCGGTGCCGGTTTCGGTCCATTACCCATCCGCCAGTGAACGAGAATCGCATTTCCATCAGCTGAAAGATAATTTTCGGTTGACCTGTCTGCATACCCGTTTGGTGTGCAGGGCCTTATTGCCCTGGCCCCATAAACGTCTGATGTTCAAAGAGCCGCAACAAATTATTAAGGAGCGGCAGGAAAGGTTGTCGCTGCTTCACCCGGTTCGTTTTGTGAAGAGGTTATGCCGGGAACACAGTTCAACTCTGCAATTGGCCTCGGCGGCCTGGATGGGTGTGTTTTTGGGCGCCCTGCCGCTGATTGCCTGTCATACCGTAGTCCTGATCTATGTCTGTCATCGTCTTCATCTCAACAAACTGACGGCGGTAACCGCCAGCCAGCTCTGCATGCCTCCTCTGGTCCCGATTTTATGTATCCAGGCCGGTTATTTTATGCGGCATGGCAGCTTTCTTCTTGATCTCAATTGGGATACCATGGTGGTCCAGATTCATTACCGGCTATGGGAGTGGCTGTTGGGTTCATTGTTTCTGGGGCCGATACTGGGTCTGATGGTCGGTGGGCTTTTGTATCTGGTGATAAATAATTTGAGATCAGGTCGGGGAGCAGTCCGTGAATTTATGGAGAAAATGTGAGTTTTGATCGTCGCGCCGTCCTGCGTTTTCTTGAGGCAACGGGCCATAATATTTTTTACGTGATGCTTCTGCTTTTTGGTCAGGCCGGTGCCTATCTGCTATTGATGCCGGTTATTTTCAGCTACCTGATCTTCAGCCGAAAAATCCATCGTAACGTCGCCTACTATATGAAGCGGCGGTTTCCCGCGCATGGTGTGCTCCGGCTTTGGTTTGATACATATCAGCTGGTCTATTCCTTTGGGCAGGTTTTGGTTGATCGGGGTTGGTTGGGGTTGTGTCGGGGGGCGCGCCTTAATGGTGAACTGGTTGGGCAGGATGAGTTGCTGGCCCTGATCGCTAAAGGCAGGGGATTGGTGTTGCTTACCGCCCATGTTGGCAATTGGCAGACCGCTCTGTCCCATATTTGCGGGTTTAAGGTGCCGGTTAATTCACTGATGCATTACGAGCAGGAAGCGGTCGCCAAACATTATTTTGATCTGCGCAGGGAGTCGGTGCCGTTTAAAATTATCAAGAGTAACGGTTTCATGGGTGGGATGATCGAGTCTACCGCCGCCCTGCAGAGGGGAGAGGTGGTAACGATTATGGGTGATCGTTATGCGGGCGGCCCTTATGCCGAAGTGACATTCCTGGGCGGCAAGGTCAGGTTGCCGGCGGCGGCCTATAGTCTGGCCGCAGCAACCGGCGCGCCGGTGGCTATTTTGCTGGCCGCCAAGACCCGTCGGCGGGATTACATTATGAAGGTGTGGGACATCTTCTATCCGGAGCCTTGTGACCGTAATCATCGTCAGGAACATTTGAGTAGGTGGACCGGGCGTTTTGCCCAGTCGCTGGAGAGATACCTGGGTGAGTATCCCTATCAATGGTATAATTTCTTTGATTTTTGGAGCCAATGAATTGAAACTAGATTAAATTATCGAGTTAAAAATTAAGGTTATTTGTTGGTCGAGATTTTTTGAACATGCGAAGCGAAACTTATCGCCTGATTATTTGTTTCGTAGCGCATTTCAAGGGTAGTCTGAGTGTCACAGATCGGTGAAGACCTTGAGCCCCTGGCCTTCTTTAGGGACTCTTTTTCGCACTTGCCTGGTGGATCTTTAATAGATACGGAGAAAAAAGGTAGATGGAAGAATTAAAAAAGCAGATTAAGGAAATGGTTGTTCGTGATTTGAAACTCCAGGGTGTTGATCCTGCCAAAATTGATGATAATACCCCTCTTTTTGAGGAAGGACTCGGCCTGGACTCATTGGATGCGGTTGAACTGGTTGTTCTGGTCCAGAAGCATTTTGACGTGCAGATTGATGATATGGATGAAGGGCAGGCTGCCTTTAAATCAATTAATACTCTGGCCGAGTTCATTGCAGAAAAACGCAAAAAGTAACAAGTGACGAGTTGGCAGTGACCAGTGAGAAAATCCGTTACTATGCACTCGTTACAATTCGCTTGTTACTTGTTATTTTCACTTAAATTTTCAAGAAGTTGGCAACTGGATAAATCCATATGGATGGCAGAATCAATACTGTTTCGTCCTCTCTGCCTGTAGCGGTTACCGGCGTTGGTTGTCTGTCCGGAGGCGGCGCTGATGTTGAGCGCCTGTGGCGCAATCTGGGCCGGGCGGTTGTAAACTGTCATCCGGTTCCTGGATACCTGTTTAATACTGTTCTTGATTATCCGGTCTTTGCCGCTCCTGCCGACTGTTTTTCAGAACGGGCCTGCCGGCTGGTGGTCGAGACCTCTCCCCAATTTTCCAGAGAGTCGGTCAGCCGTACCGTCTTGCTGGCCTGTAGCGCGGCGGCCGAAGCCCTGATTCAAGCCGGTGTTTCAGTGCCATATCTGCAGTCGGTGCGGGTTGGTATCGCCCTTGGCACCACGGTCGGTTGTACATTTCATAACGAAGAATATTTCTCGGCCTGGCAGAAAGGTCTTGCCCCTGACCTTGGGCCGATTCAATTTCATCTGGCGGGAAATGTGGCCTCGGCCCTGCATCGGATCCTGGGGACCAGCGGGCCTTCTGCCGTAATTAATAATGCCTGCGCCTCAGGCACTGATGCAATTGGTGTGGCCCGCAACTGGCTGGCTACCGGCCAATGCGATATCGCGATTGCCGGTGGGGCTGATGCCTTATCCCGGGTGGCCTATAATGGTTTTGCCAGTTTAATGCTGGTTGATAAGGAAGCGTGTCGGCCATTCAATAAGAATCGGCAGGGGCTTAATCTTGGCGAAGGGGCCGGAGTGATGGTCCTTGAACGGCAGGAAAGTTCGTTCTCTCGTCAAGTTCAACCTTTGGGTTGGGTGCGGGGCTACGGTTGTGCGGCCGATGCCTGGCATCCAACCGCGCCTCATCCGGAAGGCCGAGGACTGAAAGCCGCCCTGCGCCAGGCGCTTCGTGATTGTGGATCTGAAAAGCTGGTCCCGGCTCTGATTAATGCCCATGGCACCGGGACCAAAGCAAATGACAAGGCCGAGACTGCCGCCCTGGCCGCGATTTTTCCGCAGACCGAAGAACTGGTGGTTGTCTCAACCAAGGGGCTTACCGGTCATACCCTTGGCGCGGCGGGTGGCATTGAGGCAATTCTAACCTTGATCGCCTTGCGAGCCGGCTTTACGCCGGGAACGGTCGGCTGTCTGGAGTCCGATCTGGAATTATCGCTGAGGCCGTTGATCCAGACCGACAATCGACAGCTGGCCGGGACTTGGGGGATCTCCCAATCGCTTGCGTTTGGGGGCGGTAACGCTGTGTTGGTTATTGAGGCGGCATCATGAGCGGTCCGGTTACTGTTTCGGCAGTCAATCAGCTTATCGGGAACTGTGTTGTCCCCGAGCAGCTTGCTCGTGAGCTGAGAAGGGCCGATCTCTTTATCCAGATGGCGGTGACCAGCGCTTATTCCGCGATATCCGGTCTGCCGGCCGATAAGTTGCATCCTGAGGAGATTGGGGTTTTCATTGGGACCGCCTATGGACCTCTGGAAACCAATTTCGAATTGCTCGGTTCATTAATTAATGAAGGTGAAGGGCAGATCTCACCTACTCTTTTTTCTCATTCGGTATACAATGCTGCGGCTGGATATGTGGCGAGGCTATTGGAAATCAGAGGTCCGGTCATGACTATAACCAACTACGGCTGGCCCTTTCTTATTGCGTTGGAAGAGGGCCGCGTGGCAGTTTCTACCGGCCGGATTGCCCGGGCAGTGGTCATCGGGGTTGAGACATACAGCGAGTTACTGGCCGATGCCTATCGTCGTTTTTTGCAGGTGGATACCGTGCCATGGGAGAGGAGTGCGGTTGCCTGGGTCCTGGAGCCGGCCGGCGCGGCCAAAGGTTTTTGCCGTCTGCAAGGGATTAATCTTTGCGAGTATGAAGCCCAACCGGCTGATCTGTTGACCCGGCGGGGAGAGACCTTGACCGGTTGCGGCCTGCCACCTGAAATTCCTCGTCATCCGATGGCCTATGCCATTGCCTTGAGTGAGGCGATCAGCTCGTATGATAAATTGCCTGCTCAGCAACATTGCTGGTTGATTAACGCCTCATTCGGACGGGCTGAGATTAATCTGGCCGGATAGTTTTATGATCCGGTTTTTCTGATGTTATTGACAAATGTCGGATAACCGGCCAATAATTATTTTCGGCCTTGATCTTTTATTTGATTTTTTTTGTGGGAGGGTGTTGTGAAAATAAAAATACTTTTGGCCATAACCATAATCTTTTTTTTAGCCTCGCCGGTTTTGGGCGGCATTACCATGATTTCCGGTGATGGCTATGGCAATTCGAAAAATGAAGCTCTGCTTCAGGCCAAACGTGAAGCGGTCAGCAGCGGCATCGGGACATTGTTGATTTCCGAGACCGAGGTAAACAACTATATGCTGCAAAAAGACCTGATTCTGACCAGGACCGTCGGGGCGGTGAAAAGTTACAAGATTATTGATGAGTCAAAAGACGATGGTCTCTTTCATGTGAAAATCAGGGCGGAAGTTTCAATGGATGCTATAAAAGAGGACCTGGTGGCCTTAAAAATTCTGCTCGAATCCATGGATAAACCCCGCATGATGGTGTTGATTTCTGAGGAAAAGGGTAATGCCGCTGAAACCGCTATTCTTGACTATCTAAACGGCAAAGAATTCGAACTGGTCGACGCATCCGTGGTGGCTGCTTTGATGGATAAAGACGAGGCCCTGGTCCGCAAGGCAACTGAAGGTGATCCGGTGGCCGCCGCCCAGCTTGGCGCGGCCAATGGCGCTGAATTTATTATTGTCGGCAAGGTTGTAAAGAGCACCGCTGAGAATAAACTTCTTAGTGATTCAGGAATGGTATCAGGGCAGGCTAACATTACCGCCAGGGTGGTTAACTGCTCGAACGCCCGGATCATTGCCTCTAAATCGGCGCAGGGCGCGGCGGCGCATAGCTCACTTGAAGCGGCCCAGCAGACGGCCTCGGAAAAAGCGGCCCGCAAACTCATGGACGACAAATTATTTGAAAAGATCATCTCTTCTTTTCAGGATATGGTCAATAATGGCATGACCCTTGAGTTGACGGTAGTGGACGTGCCCGATTACAATACTCAGAAGGCCGTTCAGAATTTGATCAAGGGGCTTAATGTCTCGGCGGTGAGTCAACGGGGTTTCGGTAGTGGTGAATTGAAACTGTCGGTTGTTTACCGGGGAAATGCCGATGGCTTTGCTGATATGGTCAACGGTAAGACGGTTCTGGGGAAGAAGCTTTCAGTCATTGATATTGCCGGTAGTCAAATCAAGGTGAAACTTCAGTAAATTCCATAGTTAACAAGCCTTAAAATAAATTATATAAAGCCTAATAAAAAAGAAAACGGGAGATTTGTGGTGAAAAAAATAATTGCCCTGTTCACAGTACTTGTTTTGCTGGTGATGATTCCTCTGACCGCCCAAGCCGATTTCAAAAAGACCAAAGTTGCCGTTCTTGATTTTCAGCTCCAGGGAGAGGGTTACGAGACCCAGGATATGGGCTCAATCGTTGCGGAGTGGTTTATTACGGCCCTGGTCAGGGAAGGACGTTTTGACGTGGTGGAACGGGCCATGCTCAACAAGATTCTCAGTGAACAGCAGATGGGAGTCAGCGGCATAGTTGATGATAGCAGCGCCTCTCAGTTGGGCAAGGTTCTCGGGGTCAAGATTATTATTTCCGGCTCGGTCATGAAGTTGCAAGATGTGGTGGAGGTAAATGCCCGGATAATCGACGTCGAGACGGCCTCGATTATCGCGGCCGAGAGCGTGAAGAGCACCGCATCCACTAATCTGCAGAGCCTGATTGTCGAGATGTCGGACAAGATTATCAAGAATTTTCCTTTGGAAGGATATGTGGTGGCCCGGGATGGAGATTCTTTAACCATCGATCTTGGCAAAAGGACCGGCGTCAGGTCCGGGATGGAGTTTGTGGTTTTCAAGGAAGGAAAGGTTCTCAAACATCCCAAGACCGGTGAGGTGCTTGACGTAGAAATGATCCAGACCGGCCAATTAAGAATTACCAGTGTTTCCAAAAAAATTGCCAGTGCTAATATTATAGCTGAAACGACCGAATTACCCATTAACGTGGGAGATATGGTTAAGAGCATTTCTGGTCCTTTGACTCCGATGAAGGATGAGAGGAACGTGCCTTATGCCACAAAGAAGTCACAGAAGTCTTCTCCCGCTGAGGTTTTACCTGATTCGGCTGATTATATTCAAAAATTACAATCTCAGAATCTCCGGGATAAAGGATGGGCGGCAAGAAATATTATTGCTCATAAAGTAACGGATCCTGCTGTTTTTGATGTCCTGGAAGAGGTTTTGTTGGCTATGTATAACGCAAAACCAACAGGTCGAGACTATGCCGACATTGTAGCCTGGATGGTTAAGGCTTTGGGGAGTCCTTTGTTGCCGCAATACAAAGAAACACTCGTGAAAATAGGTAAGGATGCCAAAGACCGAAAAGTGCGCAAATATGCGAGAAGCGTTTTACATGGATATCGACGATAATCCGGCAATTTCTTGTGAACAGGAAAAGCGAAAAGGCGCAAATCTCATGGTTTTTTTGGGCGGCCATCCTTCCTTTGTCTCAGGTGGGATTGGTGGCCGGGAGTAGCTATTAATTATGGGACGGGTGGATAACTCCTGATCTTTGGTGTTTTCCGTTGTCTGGAGTGCGGTAAGAACCAAATCTCCGGGGCGGAGAGTTTTAAATATCTGAAAATTCCTGTTGCACGGCTGGCTAGTTTAGGCCTTGGGAACAGGAATTTTTTTGTTAATTATGAGAGGGGACTATGGCTGGATCTTCATCAATACTGATAACCGGGGCCAGCAAAGGGATCGGGGCGGCGGTCGCCTTGCGTCTTGCCCAAAGCGGTTATGATATCTGGCTTAATTATCGGTCAGATCATGAAGCGGCGGGTCAGGTCGCCAGACAGATCGAAGATCTTGGCCGGAAATGCATTGTGCTGCCCTTTGATGTGGCTGATGAAGAGGCGATGACCGGTGCGCTCGTGCCCCTGCTGGCCGCGGAGACGCCGTATGGCCTGGTCCATAATGCCGGGATTGCCAGAGATTCCCTGTTGGCCATGATGCGTCGGGAAGATTGGGAGCTGGTGCTTAATGTCCATCTGACCGGGTTTTTCCTGGTGAGTAAATTGTTGATTAAACCGATGATCTCCGCCCGGCGAGGTCGTATCGTCGCCATTGCCTCAACCTCCGGCGAGACCGGGCAGGCCGGGCAGTTTAATTATTCGGCGGCCAAGGGGGGGATGATCGCCGGGGCAAAGTCGTTGGCCAGAGAGGTGGCAAAACGCAATATCTTGGTTAATGTGGTTTCGCCGGGACTTATTGAAACGGAAATGATTGAAAAATTGCCCCTTGATAAAATGCTTGCTGCCGTGCCTCTCGGGCGGGTTGGCAAGCCCTCGGAGGTGGCCGCTGCGGTAAATTTTCTGATGAGTGATGAAGCCAGTTACATAACCGGTCAGGTCATTAGTGTTAATGGCGGGTTGTATATTTGAATGTCTTGCTGAAATTACGATCTACGGCGGCGGATGGTGTTTTTGTTTGTCCGGCAGAGGGCAGGTTTGGTTTTACTGGTAAAGAATTAATCCCCCCTTTTTATCGAAATTTTAGAGTTGTTATCTCCTTTTCCTGAATACATATATTTATATAATGCCGGCTGATAATATTTTACATACAAACGATACCATTCCAGATCTGCCCTGTTCCGTTCTTAAGCTGGTGCCGCAACGACCGCCGATGCTTCTTGTTGACCGGTTGCTCAGCCGGGATCTGGCGGCCAATTTTTCAGTGGTTGAAGCCTCGGTGCCGATTGATGGAATTTTTGTTGAGCAAGGTCGGGAGTTGTTGCCCGAATATTTTGTTGAGCTGGTTGCCCAGGCCATGGCGGCGGTCAACGGCTATGATGGTCTGGTTGCCGGCAAGGATGCCGGTCGTGGATTCCTGGTCGGGATTAATGATTTTAGCTGGCATGGCACTGCCGCTCTCAATGAATCATTAAGAATCGAACTGAAGAAAACCTTTGAGTTCGGACCGGTAACCGTGATGGCAGGGCAGGTTTTTAATGGGGCAGGACAGGTTCTGGCGCGTGGCGAGATCAAGGCTTGGGAGGGAAAGTGAAATATCTTTGTTGGTCGATTTTTTGGTTTTTATTATTTTCCAGTGTTGTTGCCTCTGGACCGGTTTTGGCAGTAGCGGAAGAGGGGGCTACCGATCTGGAAAGTTTTCTGCAAAAGATCGAGCTTAATTCCGCCTCTATCAATTCATTCTCTTGTGATTTCATTCAGGTCAGACATCTGGCGATCTTCCCCCAGCCGGTGAAATTTTCCGGCCGACTGACCTTGAGCAGGCCGGACCGGTTGCGCTGGGAGTTCATTACCCCATTGCCCTCGGTCCTGGTTCTTAACGGGAAAAAAGGTCTTAAATGCAATGATCGCGGGCCGGTCCTGGAATTTGATCTAGCTCTTGATCCGGTGATGCGGGTGGTGGCGGCCCAACTGTGGGCCTGGACCAGCGGCTCCTACCGGGAGCTGCAGGATGATTTTGATTTTGAACTTCTGCCCGGCCCGTCCCTGGTTTTTGCGCCGGTGCAGAAAGGGGCGGCCTCATTTATCGGTAAAATAAAGGTTGTTTTTGATCCTGAGTTTCTGCAACCTTTAGAGGTGGAGATTACTGAACCGGGCGGCGACCGAACGGCGCTCTTTTTTTCCGGGTATCAAAGAAATATTGATCTGCCGGCGACTCTTTTCACTGAATGCAGACCGCGCTAGCCCTGTCCCCTTGATATGACCTTCCGTTTAATAATTCCAAAATTACTGCTGGTGGCTGTTACCATGGTCGGGATTTATTTTTCCGCCCAGGTCAAGCTTGGCGAAGACGCCCTGGACATGTTGCCCGGAACTTCACTGCAAGGTGATTTTACGCTCTTGCAGCAATTGGGCATGATCAACCGGGTCTTTATCTCGCTGGAACAGGAATCAGATCATCTTACCGCTGATGGGGCGCCGAGTGCGGAGCTGTTGACCAGTGCCCGTTTGCTGGGTGAAAATCTGTCGGCCACTCCATTGTTCAGTGATGTGTTTTATCGATTGCCGCCGGGATATGAATTTAAACTGGCGGCCGATCTGAAACAATATTTGCCGATCTTGGCCGATGAACAGGATCTGCGTCGTTTTGCAGAGCTGATGACCCCTGCAATGTTGCGGGAAAAACTCCGGGCCGATTACCTGGAACTCAACAGCCTGGCCGGTCTGGCGATGAGCAGACAGATTCAGCAGGACCCTTTGGGTTTTACCGGGGTCATTCTGCAGAAGATGACGGCTTTACGGGGTGGCATGAAGTTAATGCTGCGCGATGGTTTTTTTGTTAGCGCCGATGGCCGTCATTGTCTGCTCTGGGCGGAAAGTGCCATCCCTTTGACCCGTTCCGCCAACGCGGTCCTGGTAAACCGCCAGATAGAAGATGGTCTGGCGGCTAGTCTGGGTAATGGTATAAAGGCCGGAATTATTGGCCCTCTGCCCCATACCCTGGCCAATGCCAATACCATAAGGCGTGATTTGGGCCGCCTGTTGCCGGTCGCGGTCATTGCTCTGGTCCTTTTTCTTTTTCTTTTTTTGCGGGACTGGCGGGCCTTGTTCCTGGTTTCCATGCCTTTTCTGGCGGCTCCGCCTGCTATTGCCTTACTCTATGCGGTCAATGGTCGGGTGAGTGCAATGGCCCTTGGTTTCGGGATTGTCCTTTTGGGAATTGGGGTCGATTTTGCCGTTCATATCTATGTGGGTTGCCGGACAGATCAAGCCGCCGGTAAAATATCCACCGACCTGCGCAAATCACTGATCATGGCTTTTTTGACGACGATTACCGTCTTTGCGGTGCTCTTGCTCTCAAAAGTCCCGGCCCATCGCCAGATGGCCTTTCTGGCCATTGTCGGCTTGTCCTGGGCCCTTATTCTTGCCTGGCACTTTGTCCCATCTATATCTGGTAAGAGTTTTGGACCTTCCGAACTTGGCATTAGATTGTTGGGCGCCCGGGGTTTGCTTAAATATGGTCATCATTGGCGGCCGGTTAAATTATTGGTCTGGCTGATTATTCTGGGCGCCGGCATGGCGGTCTGGCCTTCTTTGCATTACAACGGGGATCTGCGGGCCCTTGATGTTCCGACTCAAAAAGTAATAAATGATGAACGTGCTTTTCGCCAAACCTGGGGCGGCGAACAGGAACAGGCTTTTGTGGTCGCGGTTGCCCCGGACCAGGGCGAGGTGCTGGATGTAAATGACCGGGTCTACGATCTGCTGCGGCGCGAGGAGCGGCTGGCAGAGGTGCAATCGGTCGCTACCGTACTCCCCGGTCCCCTTCGGCAGGAGAAGAATATCTCGATTTGGCAGACCTTCTGGCAGGCAAGGTTAGGCAAATTCGAGCCGGAACTGCGACAGGCCGCGATTGAAAGCGGTTTTACCGGCCAGGCCTTTCAGCCGTTTCTTGACGGGTTGTCAGTCAAACCGGTTCGGATGGCCTCTGATCATCTGCTTGACGGGCCACTGCGGCCTTTTATTAATTCACTGTTTCGGCGGGTGACCGAGCCGGCGGTGGGCGATTCCGGCCGGCAGGAGTTATTTCTGGCGGCGACCCTGATTCCTGATAATGGGGAAAATGCAGAGGTCCTCGCCAGGATAAGTCGCGAGATTGACGGTGCGACGGTGTTGTCGAATAGTCGTTGGCGCCGGAAGGTGGAGATTGATCTGAAAAACGATATTATCCGGCTTTTCTCAATTGCCGCGGTGCTGGTTATTTTGATCTGTGCCTTGTTTTTTCGCCGGTTCAGGCCGGTTGTCGCCGTATTGGCTCCGGTCACTTCATCTCTGGCGGCGATGGCCTTGTTTGCCGCTTTGACCGGCGGCGAGCTTAATATTATGCATGCTTTGATGGGGATAATGGTGGTCGGGCTCAGTGTTGATTATGGTATCTTCATTGCCAAGTCATGCCTGGCCGGAGTTGATGACGGCAGGGCCTTTATGGCGGTATCGATCTGCGCCGTCAGTACCCTGTCCGGCTTCGGGGTTTTAAGCTTTGCCGTTCACCCGGCCTTGCATGCCCTGGGAGTAACGGTGCTGGTCGGGATTGGGGCGGCCTGGCCCACAGCCCTGTTTGTCACGCCGGTGATCTTGGATTTGCCGGCGGAGCGGGAGGTTATCCCATGAGGTGGCTGGGGCTGGTGCTGATCGTCGCGCTTAGTCAGGTTTATGGCTGCGCCACCGGTTTACGGCCCTATGCCGATTCCTCCGAGTTGTTTACCGACGGGCAGACCTTGTGGGAGGTCCGGATTGGTCGGGGTAGTTCCCAGCGTTTTGCCGGACTTCTGGCCCTCAATAAAAAAGGGGAGGTCCTGGAGGTTGTCCTGCTTGACAGCACCGGGATTAAACTTTTGGAAGAAAAGGTCCTGGCGACGGGAAAAGTGGAGATTGTTTCGGCCTTGCCGGTTGTCCGCAATAATCAACTTGGCTCGTTTTTAGGTGAAGGATTGTTTCGATTATTTTTCAATTCCACTGAATTTACGGCGGAACCGTGTCGTGGTGATGGTCTTTTTGAGTTATGTTTTGGGCTTGAGGAAGAGGGACATTTAGTCAAATTTAAACGTCTGGGTCCTTTTGTGTTGTGGAGTGGGGACTATTTCATTAGTAATTATGATTCGCTTGATGTCTTGACCGGGGCCGTAATTAATGGTGGTTGGCTGACCCCATATTTGAAGCTTAAGAAAAGCGGCGGCAGGCCGGAATAATGGTAATTTTCTGGTTGGATGAAGGCCGGAGCTATTGGGCTTAAAGGATATTTTAATGATCGGCAGGTTCTGGAGATGAGTGACAAGCTTGCATGCCTGTCTTTTTTGCGGGAGGTTATCGGAAAGCAGGTATTTAATCGGGAGCTCTTAACGATTTCGGCCGAGCTGTGTTTTCCGGCGGACTTCCCGGCTTTTGACGGCCATTTTCCTGGCCAGCCCGTGCTGCCTGCCGTAATCCAGTTGGTGGTGGTCAGGATGCTGGCCGGCGATTTATTGCAAATGCCGCTTACTACGGTCAAGACCGGCAGTATGAAATTCAAGGGAATGATTATGCCGACTGAACGGATCAGCATCAAGGTTGTTCTTAAAAAAATTGATTCACACTGGCAAGCCGATTTTGCGTTAAGCAAGCTTGAGTCGGATGTGGCGTCCGGCAATATTCTATTTAAGAAAAGACAGGACTGATATGGGGTTTGCTAAATCGTATTTTACCGATGATCCATCCGATCCTGTCCCGCTGATCGTTAAGACCAAACGTCGGGTGCGTTTTGAGGAAGTGGACATGCTGGGGATCGTCTGGCACGGTAATTATGTCAGTTTTCTCGATGACGGCCGAGTGGCGTTAGGCGACCGGTTTCCGGCCGTAAGCTATGCCCGGATGCAGGAAGAAAGAATGGCCGCCCCGATTGTTCAGTTACATATTGACTATCAGGCGCCATTGATTTTTGGCGATATCATGCAAATTGAAACAACCCTGCATTGGACGGATGCCTTGCGCCTTAATTTTTCGTATCGGATCACCAAAGAAGACGGCCGTCCGGCGATCAAGGCTTATACGGTCCAGCTTTTTACCGATCTGCAGGGGGCGGTGTTGTTAATTCCTCCGGTTTGGGTTACAGAATTTCGTGAGCAATGGAAAAGCGGGAAACTGGCATGAACGAGGTTGTTATTGCCGCCGCAGTTGCCGTTACCGCCCTGGGTGATCTGGACCAGACCTGGCATGGATTGCAAAACGGGCGGTCCGCTCTGGCGGTCGATCAGCTCAGCGGTCCTCTGGCTAAATGGCCGGTGGGCGCGGTTGCCGGGCTCAAGGCGCCGGTCGGTTCAGGTGCCCGGTTGCAACAACTGATCGGCCTGATTTGTGAATATCTGCCGGATCTCCCGGCCGAGACCGGCCTGGTTGTGTCAACGACCAAAGGCGCGCCGGATGAATTGCTGGATGATGGAACCGGACCCTGGCCCGGCCAGCCTTGGGAACTGGGCTGGCTTATTTCCGGAAAACTCGGCCTGAAAGGACCGGTGTCGACGGTCAGCGCGGCCTGCGCTTCCGGGACTCTGGCGGTAATTGACGCGGCCCAGCGGGTGCGATACGAGGATGGCGCCGGATCATTTCTGGTTTTCGGGATCGACCTTTTGAGTAATTTTGTGGTAAGCGGGTTTGCCAGACTTCATGCCTTGGCTAAAGATAAATGTCGCCCCTTTGATCAAAATCGGGAAGGTCTGGTTTTGGGCGAAGGGGGTGGGGCCTTGTTAGTTACCAGTCGCGCAGAGGCCCGGCGGCGAAACTGGCCGATCCTGGCGGTGGTTGCAAGTTGGGGCGTATCGGGCGATGCCGGTCATATCACGGCGCCATGTCGGGAGGCCAGCGGCTTACTTCGGGCCCTTGCTTGTTGTACTGACTATGGCCGACATCCAGTCGGGGCGATTAACGCCCATGGCACCGGTACCAGATTTAATGACGCGATGGAGATCAAGGCCTTTCGGGAGATGTTTCCCCCTTTGGTCCCGTTTCATTCGATTAAGGGGGCGATCGGCCATTGTCTGGGAGCCGCCGGGGTCATTGAGCTGGCGGTGGCGATAAAAAGCCTGGCGGCCGGGAAGATCCCCCCGACCGTCGGCCTGGCAGAACCGGATCAGGCATTGGGCAATCGTGCCGGGGACAGGATGTTTGATCTTGTCCATCCATCAATTATCAGCTGCAATTCAGGCTTTGGCGGAATTAATGCGGCAGTTCTGTTGAACAAGACAGGTAAGGAATAAAATGACGGAAAATATTTCAGATCTTGACCAGAAAAGGATTCTGCTGATTCATCCCCTTGGTTATCGGAAGGAGGCGGCGGCACAGGATATATCGCGAACGGCCAACATCATGCCGCCGCTGGGACTGGCCAGTATTGCCGCATATCTTGAGCGGGAGGGGTTTGGGGCGGATATCATCGACTGTTATGCCCACCCCGAGTCCGACTCGTTGATTATTGATTACATCAGGGAAAAGAAACCAGCCTATATCGGGCTTAGTTGTACGACCTCAAGTTTTCACGATGGGGTCCGGATTGTCGAGATGGTCAAGGCCCAGCGGCCGGGAGTGCGCGCAATATTTGGCGGAGTTCACGTTTCGGCGCTGCGTGAGAAGGTGCTGGCCGATTTCCCGGCGGTTGATTTTGTGGTGGTGGGTGAAGGGGAACAGACCCTGACTGAATTGCTTCAGGCCGGAAGACATGATCCGGTTGGCATCGCCGGGGTTATATTTCGGGACGGTAATGGCGAGATCATCTATAACGGCTACCGGGAATCTCGCCTGGAGCTTGATACGCTGCCCTTTCCCGCCTATGAAAAATTGGCCGGGTACCCTGATGCCTATATGCTGCCCATCTTCAATTATCCAACCGCTCCCAATACCTCCTGTATCTCCAGTCGTGGTTGCCCGTATGCCTGCAGCTATTGTGACCGCTCCGTTTTCCGGCGTAATTTTCGCTATAATTCGGCCGAGTATCTGTATAAGCATCTGTGTTATCTGAAGGAAAAATTCGGCATTCGCCATATTAATTTTTATGACGACCAGTTTACCTTTAACCGCCAACGGGTCGAGGCCTTTGCCGCCATGATGATCGAGCGGCCGCTGGGTATGACCTTTAACTGTGCGGTTCGGGCCGAGCATATTGATTTTGATCTGCTGGTGTTGATGAAAAAGGCCGGCTGCTGGATGATCAGCCTGGGGATCGAGACCGGTGATCCGGATCTGCTGGCCCAGCATCGCCAGAATGCCGATCTTGAAATGCTGGCTGAGAAGATCCGGTTAATCAAAAAGGCGGGGATCAGGACCAAGGGGTTATTAATGATGGGGCTGCCCGGCGAATCCGAGAGCAGCATCCAGAAGAGTATGGATTATGTGTTCTCGCTGCCGATTGATGATTTTAACCTGGCCAAGTTCACTCCGTTTCCGGGCTCCCCGATCTATCAGAAAATTCACGAACTTGGCGAGTTTGAGGAAGACTGGGCCAAGATGGATTGCATGAGCTTCAGATTTATTCCGCACGGCATGAATCGGGAGAGAATGGAAGAACTCTTTATCCAGTATTATAAAAATCACTACAAGAGGCCCAAAGTACTGTTCGGTTTTTTTGCCATGTTGTGGCGTTCGCCGGACAGTTGGCGTCGTTTTATCGTTAATTTTTTTGATTTTGTCAGATTCGCGCGGAGCAACAAGAGGCTTGGAGATGGCGGCGACGAATAAAGAGCAGACCATTGCCCTTGAGGCCTCGGGACTGGTCAAGTTGTATAAGGGCTGTGGCCGGCCGGCCCTGGACGGCTTTAGTATTGTCATCCGGGAAGGGGACATTTTCGGGTTACTGGGGCCAAATGGCGCCGGTAAGACCACTGCGATCTCAATCATGAGCAGTCTGCTTCGGGCCAGTCGGGGTACGGTTATGATCTTTGGCGCCGATACCCGCCGTCAGGCCGACAAGGTAAAGGAGATGATCGGTCTCGTTCCTCAGGAGATCGCCCTTTATCGGCAGCTTACCGCCCGGGAGAATTTGCGTTATTTCGGTAAGCTATACGGCATCAAGGGTCGGGCGCTGGGCTCACGGATCGACGAATGTCTCGATTTCGTTGGTTTACTGCCCAAGGCCGATCAGCTGGTCGAAACCTATTCCGGTGGCATGAAGCGGCGGGTCAATCTGGCGGTCGGTATCCTCCATCAGCCGAAACTGCTTTTTCTCGATGAACCGACGGTCGGCATTGATGCCCAGTCCCGGGATATGATCCTGGCCCGTCTGGCCGCGCTCAACCAGGCAGGAACAACCATGGTTTATACCACCCATTATATGGAAGAGGCAGAGCGGCTATGTTCGGAAGTGGCAATCATGGATAGTGGCCGGGTCCTTTCCCAGGGCAAGCCGGGAGAACTGATGAAAGATGGTGGGCATGATACTTTGCAGGACATGTTCTTTTCATTAACCGGTCGTAAATTAAGAGATTAGGGATTTAGAATGTTTGGCAAATTATTTGCGACCTTAGTTAAGGATCTTCTGCTTCTCTGGCGGGACCGGGCCGGTTTGCTGGTCCTTTTTGTGATGCCGGCCGTGCTGGTGGTGATTATCACCCTGGTCCAGAATAATGTTTATAAATTAATGGGGGAGACCGCAGCCCGGGTCATTTTGGTTGATCAGGACCAGGGAGAACTGGGTAAGCAGATAATCGAGCGGATGTCTCGGGTCGAGATGGTTACGGCAATTGCCGGCGAGACAATCTCGGAAGAAATGGCCATCGACCTGGTGGCCGGTGGTGATTTTCAGGCCGGGATCATCATCCCGGCCGGGACTACCAGCGGGATGATTGCCGAGGCGGAATCAGAGGTCAGATCTTCGTTGACGGCTGATACCCCGGTCAAAAAAGGGGCGGCCCCCGAGTTGCGGATTTTATTTGATCCTACGGTGATGGGAGGCTTCCGGTCCGCCATGCAGAATTCTCTGGCCATGGTCCTGATGGAGTATGAGGTAAGGACCAAGATTGACCTTCTTTCCCGGCTCCTTCCGGAATATGTGGAAACCGAGATGAAAAAATCGGCCGGTAATTTTGCCGAGTATATCAAGGTGCCGCCCTTTGATCTTAAAATGTCGACCGACCCGATCTTGAAGGTGCGGGCCGCTTCGGCCTCCAGGGATGGTCTGGCGGTTGTGCCGACCCCGGTCCAGCATAATGTGCCGGCCTGGGCCCTGTTCGGGATGTTCTTTATTGTGATCCCGATGGCCGGTTCCCTGATCAAGGAACGTCAGGAAGAGACGCTGTCACGCCTGATGAGTATGCCGGTTGCCTATTCGGTTATTCTGGCCGGTAAGATCATTGCTTTTATGCTGGTCTGTTGTGCCCAGTTCACTCTGATTTACCTGCTTGGCAGATTTGTGCTGCCCCTTCTCGGCCTGGAGTCATTCCGCTTGGGTCCCGAGTGGGAGGCCGCCCTGATCGTTGTGCTGGCTGCCTCGCTGGCTGCGACCTGTTATGGCATTATGCTGGGGACAATATGTAAAACCTATGAACAGGCCTCGATGTTCGGCTCAATTTCGGTGGTCGCTGCCTCGGCCATCGGCGGCGTCATGGTGCCGGTTTACGCCATGCCGGCAATAATGCAGAAACTCAGTGTTATTTCGCCCATTGGCTGGGGGCTTAAGGCGTTTTTAAATATCTTTATCCGGGGGGGGAAGGTCAGCGCCGTAACCGGTGAATTATCCTTGCTCCTTCTGTTTTCCGGGGCCACCGCTTTTGTGGCCTGGCTGATTTTTTCTAGGCGGGCCACCACCGGTTCCTGACGTAATTTTTACCTGATTGGGGTTTTTACATGGATGAATTAGAGAAAGAATTAGTCGAAATGATCTGCGAGGTCTGCAAGATTAAAAATCCTGTCTTTGCTGATATCTCGCCGACCGCATCATTGATCGGCCCGGAATCGCCTCTGGATATTGACTCCCTTGACGCGGTGGAAATAGTCTTTACGGTCCAGAATCGTTATAAGGTCAGGATCGACTCGGAAGAGACCAGCCGCGAGGTCCTGGCCACTCTGAAAAGCCTGGCTGATTTTGTCAGGACTAATCGAAGTTAGAAGGTCAAATCAATAGAAAATATAGCGCGATCCCAAGCAACAGATACGATAAACCGACAATCGTCCATCTTTGCATAATTTTTTCGGTCTGGCGCAGGCGCAGATCGATTTTGGCCGCGCTATCCCTCTTGCCCCAATCGATTTTCCTTGTTTTTCCATTTTGTTGAAACCATTTTGCGACTCGATTTAATTTGCCTGTCCAGTCAAATTCGGTAGTATTTCCGGTTAGTGAAGAGATCTCTGGAAAGTAATCATTTTTTTCATTTTTTTTGCGGGTGGCAACCATTGGCCAGACAAGATATAGCAGGCCGCCGGTGATCACTGGCCATATTGCCTGCCAGATCTTGATCGGCTCTAAGGTATGACTGGCCTGAATAGATGCCGCAGGCCACAGCCAGATGGTCAGGGCCACGGCGAGCAGACTTAGCCACCAACTGTTCCGGTCGACCGGTTTAATACCGGTTGTCGGGCCTTCATTCCGCTGGACGACTTCGATAAAATGCAAGACCAGTACCGTGGTGCCGATCGCGGTTAGGGGCAGAAAAAAACCGCTTAAACCCAGCCATGGCTCACCGTTCGAGATCGCAAATTCTTTAAAGGCGCTCTTGGCGACGGCGCCACTGGTAAAGGGCAGACCGGCCAGGGCCAGGGCCGGGAGATATAGTCCGGCGAGTTGCCATTTGGATGGATCTCTTGGCTGGCTTTTCATCACACCATAGCCGAGAAACAGACTGGTTTTGGCCAGGGAGTGATGGGTTGTGTAGATCATCAGAATTAAAAGAGCCTGACGTCCGGCCTCAAATCCGGTAAGGCCCAAACCGAAAACAACGGTCATCAGTCCCATTTGACTGATGCTCGAATAGGCAAGAATTGCCCCGGCCCTTTTTTCAGTCAGTCCGACAATTATCCCGTATAAGGCCGCCAGGGCGCCGAGGATCATGAAGAGCAGGGCGCCGTTTGGCGAGACAATTTCGCTTAAGGGGATAAAGCGGAGCCAGCCCAAAAGACCGGCGTTTACCATCGCCCCGGCCAGGGCCGTGGCGGCCGGCACCGGGGTGGCCTGGTAGGACTCAGCCATCCAGCCATGTAGAGGCAGGACCCCTATTTTTATGCCAAAACCTGTAAAGAGCAAGAACAGGGTCACCGGGGAGAGCGCCGGGTCGGTGATCTTTGCCATCATAAGGGTATTGGTCTTATCGGCAATCAGAGCCAGGGCCAGGAACAAGGCGATCTCGCCGATCATCACGAATAAAAGATAAATCCGGGCTGCTTTATGCGCTTCTTTGGTGCCCTTATGGATTACCAGGCCAAAGGCGGCAAAACTCATCAAGGCAAAGAAGAGATAATACCCCAGGATATCGCGGGCCAGAATAAGGCCGAAATTTCCGGCCATTGCGGTCAGAAAGAAAAAGGAAAAGCGAGCCCGGTGCGGATCACTTTCAAGGTATTTTCGGCCGCTTAAGCCGGCGAGCAGCCAGATAAAAGCGCTGACCGGGAGGAAAAGTCGCCCCAGGCCATCAAGCCCCATGCGGCCGCTCATAAAAAACCAGGGAACCTCCACCACCATCTCCGCAGGGACAAAGTAGGAAGCAAGCAGGGCGGGGACCGCGGCCAGAGGAAGAAATCGGCTGACCATTTTCCCCTTTGTCGTGCAACATGCCCCGGCCAAAACCAGCGGTGTCCCGGCGATCAGAAAGAGAAGCAAGAGGTAGATGCTCTGGGTAAGATCACCATTGATCATAGGCCATACTCCCTGATGATGAACTTAACCCAGGCCAGGGGACTGATTTCGGCGTTGGCGATTATCCCGGCCGCAATAACCACAAAAGCGGTAAATAGGGGCGGCAGCAGCAGCATCAAGCGGGTCTCAAAGCGGTTAAACCGACGTTCTTCAGGCCAATGGGCTTCTTGTTTGCCAAACCAGGCCGTAATAATGATCGGCAAAAAATAGCCGGCATTAAGGAGGCTGCTGACCGCTAGAATGAGCAGCACCCACCAATTGCCCAGGGCCAGGGCGCCCAGACCGAGATACCATTTGCTGACAAAGCCAACGGTTGGGGGAATGCCGATCATTCCCAGGGCGCCGATGGTGAAAGCGGTCATCGTCAACGGCATCCGCCGGGCGACGCCTTTCATTTCACTGATTTTATGGATACCCAGGGTCTCAGCCAGGTTGCCGGCACAAAAGAAGAGGGTGATTTTCATCAGCCCCTGGTGCACGAGATGGACCAGCCCGCCAATGATGGCAAGGGGCTGGTCAGCCATGCTCATCCCCAGGGTAATGTATGATATCTGGCTGACCGTGGAAAAGGCCAGGAGCCGCTTGAGATCATTTTGCTGCAAGGCGCGGATTGACCCCCAGATGATGGTCACCGAAGAAATGGCGATCAGAAAAGAATAAAGATGGAGACTGGAAATATTGTCAATCCCATACACATAGAGGATAATGCGAATGATGCCAAAAGCGCCGGCTTTGACCACCGCGACCGCATGGAGCAGGGCGCTGACCGGGGCCGGCGCGACCATGGCTTGAGGCAGCCAGCCATGCAGGGGGACCAGAGCCCCCTTGACCCCGACCCCGGCGATCAGCAGGATAAAGATAAAAATAAGGGCTGTTCGATGGGTATCTAGTAACCGGGGAGAAAAGCCGGCGGCAGAAAAATCAAGCGGTCCGGTTATGCTTTGCAGCCAGACTATGGCAAACAGAAAAACCGCGCCGCCGCTCATGGTGTAAATAAGATAATTGCGCCCGGCCCGCAAGGCCTGGGGGGTGCCGCGATGGATGATCAGCGGATAAGTGGTCATGGTTAACATTTCGTAAAAAAGGAGAAAGGTCAGCAGGTTACCGGCCAGGGCGATTCCGATGGTCACTGTGACGCAGAGGCTGAAATAACCAAAAAAATGACTGCGGTTGGGAGAATCTTCCAGATAACCCACGGCGTAGATGGTGGTCAATAACCAGAGGACACTGGAAAGGGTGGTGAACAGGGCGGACAAGGGGTCGGCGTTGAGGATTAACTCCATGCCCTGAATCAGCGGTAATCTGAGTTCAAAGCTGTGACCATAGTAAATACCGACATTCATGATTAAAATGAAAATGATTTTGATCACCGCGCCGCAGATATTCAAACTGGTGCGAAAGCGGTATTTATCCTCCGGCAAAGAGAAGATGATCACGCCCGGTAAAAATGAAGAGAGCAGTATGCAGATTAGAAGCCAGCCCTGCCAGGTCATAATCCTCCTCCCGGCGCCAGATTGGCGACAATTTCTGTTGTTTCAAGAATAAGTGAAAAATATGGGGCGATAAGTCCCAGTAAAAGAGCAATTATGGCAAGAAACAGGGCTGGCCATTCCTGCAGCGGGGAATGAGGACGGCATTCCTGGATAATGGCCTCGTCGGGAGTGAGGAACAGGCGGGAGACCACCCGAAAGACATAAACAGAGGCCAGCAGGCTACCGGCAATGATCACCAGACTCCAGTGCCATTGCCCGGAAGTCAGAGCGGCAGTCAACAGCAACCATTTACCGATAAACCCGCCGGAGGGGGGCAACCCGATCAGATTTACCCCGGCAATCGCATAGGCAAAGGAGGTAATCGGCAGACTCTTTCTGATTCCGGCCAGGTCCCTGATTCGATCATGACCGACCTGGAGAAAGATCGTCCCGGCCGCCATAAACATGGCTGTTTTTGCAAAAGAATGGGCCATGACCATGAACGTCACAGCCGTCCATACTTCCTGACTGATGTTCTCGGTGGCGGTCAGGGGGAAAGCGATAAAGAGATAACCGAGTTGCGCTACCGTCGAGTAGGTCACCAATAACTTTAAGCGCTGTTGGCGAATTGCCTGGAGCGAACCCCAGATCACGGCACCCGCCCCTAAAAGACCGATCAGATCAAGGGCATTTGCCGTGATGCTCGAGGCGAAAATTTCAAACCAGAGAGTGAACAGGATAAAAAAAGAGCCCTTGACGACCAGGCCGGAAAGAATGGCACTTACCGGCGCCAGGGCGTTGGCATGGGCCGGGGGAAGCCAGAAATGGAGAGGGAACAAGGCTGTTTTAAGTAAGAGACCAAGAGTCATCAAGGTCAGGGCCATCTGTAATCCCGGCCCGGGGGTGGCAATTTGGCGCAGCATCTCCAGATCAAGAATTCCATATGTTTTATAAACAAAAACAACCCCGAGCAGATAACTTAACGAACCAAGCAGACTGACTAAAAGATAGCGGAAAGCCGCAATCTGGGAGGCGGGTTTTCCGGATAATGCGGCCAGGGCGGCGGCTGAAACACTGACAAGTTCAAGGGTGACATAGAGGTTGAAGATATCGCCGGATAGGAACAGGGCGTTTAAGGCGGTCCAGAGCATCAGCCATAATGGCCAGAAAAATCGTTCCTGTTGTTCATGGCGGTTATTGTGTTTCAGAGCTGAGATCCGGAAGGAAAAATATCCCCTGGCATACAGGGTGATCCCGATTCCACTGACGGCAGTCATCAGAAGCATCAGGAGCGCCGGGCCGTGCAGGCGCAAAGCAATGCCCAGAGGCGCTTCCCAACCTCCCATCCGGTAGCGCAGCGGTCCGAAAAGAAGAAATTGTCGGAGGAGAGTCGTGACACTGAGGAGATTTGCCAGGGAGATGAACAGAGCGATAAAAAAGGTGTCACGCCGCCACAGGAAGCAGAGAAGGCCGCCGATTAATGGGATAATGATTGGCGCAACTATCCAAGCCGAAGAATTAAAGATGGTCATTCTTCGGAATCTCCATCGTTTGTGTTCCTTTCGGATTGTGACAAAGAATGGTTTGAGGTTTCCTGGACCCGGCAGGCAAGGATCAGGGCGAGGGCGGTAACACTAACCGAGACCACGATGCCGGTGAGCACCATGGCATGGGGCACCGGGTCGATTTCGCCGGCTCCCAGTGGGCGATAAGCTGTGGCGATCAGGACGAGAAAAACCCCGCTGGACATGATGTTGACGGCCAGAATTTTACGCAACAGATGGGAGCAGGCAAAAAGAGCAAACAGTCCCATGCCAAACAGCAGCAGACCGCAAAGATTGTATAAGTTGTTGGTCAGCATCTCTTCTGTTCTCGGTTGCATGCCGGCGTTTTTGTCTGGCCAATCAGATCGTCGGCCGGGCGGCCTCCGGCAAAAAGTGAGGCGAGGGTCAGACCGATGGATACGGCGCAGGTCGATTCGATTAGCAACAGCAAAGAACCGGACCACTTTCCCGGATAGGTCAACAGTTCCCTGCCGTTTATGATTCCCAAAAGGGCGACTCCCAAAAAAAACAATGGTCCGATCAGCAGACCGATCCGCAGGGGACGGGAGTGGATGGTCCGCAACCAGGGTAACTCGGCAACCAGCAGTAATACCCCGGCGCCACCGAGAATCGCCCCGCCTTGAAAGGCGCCACCGGCAAGATGGCTCCCTTGCCAGACCAGATAAGCGGCGACCAGACACATGAGGGGCGCCAGTAGTCGGACGACGGCCAGCTGAACCGGACTTGTTTTCACTGCTTTTTGCGGGAAGGGCGCTTTGGTCAGGGACCAGACGCCAATTACGGCGATCAGCAGAATCATGACCTCCAGTAAGGTATCGTAGCCGCGAAAATTCAGGAGAACAGCAGTGACTGGGCTTTCCACGCCGCTGCGGGGCTGGAAGCGGGCTACTTCGGCAGCCAGTCCGAATGACGTTACCGGTATCGTGTAATTGGCTTTGATCAGTAAGGCCGTCAGGCCGATGGTTAACAGCAAGACCAGCAGCAGGATGGGATCAAAGGGGCGGCGCTTGTTTTTTCTTCGGCTTTTTATAATCATTTCTTTCCTCATCAAGATCCAGACGCCGTTCATATTTGCGGATCCGTTCCATCCGCCGCAAGGCGGCAAGAAGGAGCGGTCCGGTCAGACCAGCACCAAGAGCGGCCTCAGCCAAGGCCACATCCGGGGCCCGCATTCTGACCCAGGCCAAAGCCATCAGCAAGCCAAAGGAGATAAACAGGACAACCGCTGTGAAAATATCCTCACATGATAACAGCTTCCAGGCCAGTAATAGCAGGGTTGTGATCAGGACAAGATCAAATGCGGCAAGAATATTATCGGTCATGGTCGTGACCAGGGCTGAATGTTTTTCTGCAGAGCACTTCTGGCAACCAGGTGGCATGAGGCCGAACTTGCGATTAGGACCAGGATCCAGATGAAGATGAGCCGGGCAACGGTTTGCCAACTGTCGGCCTGGCAAGAAAGACCCAGAACAAGTAAGCCGAGGCCGACATTATCGGCCTTGGTCATGGCGTGCAGGCGGGTATAGATATCCGGGAAACGAAGCAGACCGATGGTCCCGGAGATAAAAAACAGCATGCCGATACCAATAAACAAAAGGCCGATATCATTAAGTATTCTCATTCATCTCCCCCACATTTTCACTAGAATGCCATGCGCGACGGACAAAGGTGATCGTCGCCATCGCCGCCAGAATGGCAAAGACCAGGGCGATGTCGAGCAAGACCGGCGATTCCATTCCTTCGGCGAGCAGGAGCATAATTGCCACACCGCAGGTCCCGAAGAGCTGGGCCGCCATCATCCGGTCGGCGGCGGTCGGCCCGGCAAGAATCCGGAAAAGACCGGCGGCAATGGCCAGAAGCAGGATGAGGGCAAAGGCGATATGAATAAAACTCACAGGTTATTCTCCTTTGGTTCGTGCTGGTTGAACAAGACGGCAATTCGCCCCTCCAGGTTCTGGATGTTGGTCCAGATCGGCAGGTCCTGGTCAATGGTATGAATCGTCACTGTATTGCCCTGCAGGTCGGCACTTAAGGTGCCGGGCAACAGGCTGATCGTATTGACAAAAAAAATGAGGGGCGCTCCCGGCGGCAGGGTGGTGGTATAAGAAACCAACCCCGGGTTGATCAGCCGTTGCGGCGAAAGAGTACGCCGCATGACATCAATCCCGCTGAGGAAAGATTGACGCAGGAAAAATGGGATAAAGAAACAGCCGCCGACAAAACTAAGTTTGCCGCAGCCGGGAGGAGAAAGATAGAGACTCAGGCCTACGGCAAAAAAAACGGCGGGGATGCCTACTAGCCAACTTTTCATCTCGGAGCCGGTGAGTAAAAACCAGACGGTGGAAAAAATCACAAATCGCACCGCCGCGATTCCGGCAAGATCTGCGAGCCTGAGATGATGGGCAGCAAGGTAATTTGTTATCATGCAAGTACCTTATGTTACGTGTATTTGCTGGTAACTTCAGTTGGTTTTGATGCATGTTTCTTGTGTTTTTGGCAAGCCAAGTATTATCTTTAGGATATACATAAAGGGTGATGATTAACAAGATCAAAGGCGGTTGGCAGATTGAGCCGGACCTGTTTCTGAACGCAAATGCTGAAATAATCCGCCAAAAATATTTCCCGGTCCGTTCAGCGGCTGAGTGCAGAATCGACAATATCAGCTGGGAGAATGGAAAAATACAACTGCAAGACCATAGACCAGGGTCTAAATTCTGTTGTGGAGAAAAAAGGTTGTCAAACAGACTACCGATAAGGCCAATAGCCCATTTTTTTAAAAATCAAGTTTGATCAGGTTACTTGATCTCTTGCCGGATTCAGATTAGAACAAACATGAAAATTAGAATCATGAATGACAAAATTTAACCTTGCAGAAGATAACCCTATGGCTGATAACCATTTAGTCAATTCACTTGAAAAAGAGAATTGCCAGTTCAAAAAAATCCTGGCTATCCAGAAAAGAATTGGCAGTGAGCGCCAGCTTGATCGATTAATGCCTCTAATCATCAGTGAAATATCCGAACTTCTTGATGCCGAACGGACGACGATCTTCCTGATCGACTGGGAGAGGATGGAACTACAGGCCAAATTTGCCGAAGGGATTGTCGAACAAGAGATCACGATCAAACTTAAAATGGGTATCGTCGGCTGGGCGGTTCTTTCCAAACAGGAAATCAGCATCTCCAACGCCTCCGACCATCCTTATTTCAACCCGGAAATTGATCAGCTGCACGATTTTAAAACAGAGAGCATTCTGGTGGCTCCGATCATTAATAAGCAGGGAGAAGTTCTGGGCGCCCTGGAACTTATTAACAAGGATACGGGGGTTTTTACCGAGCATGATCTTGAGATGACCCGGCAGGATGCGGCAAAACTCGGCCTCGAAGATAATCTCCAGAACATCGCTGCTGGACGGATTGAACAAATGATCGATTGCCTGGTAAGGAATGCCAGCTGTCAGCGGGGGTCTTTGTTCCTGATCGATGCCGACAGCGGCCAGCTGATGTCGGTGTTTGCGCACGGCCTTGACGGCAGCGCCATCAGTCTGAGTCTTAACCTCGGGGTTGCCGGTCTGGTGGCAGTGAGTGGCAAGGTTATAAATATTCTTGATTCCGCCACTGATAGCCGCTTTGATCAGAAAATCGACCAACTGACCGGTTTTGAAACAAAAACTATTCTTGGTCTACCGATTAGAAATTATCTGGATGAGGTAATCGGAGTTATTGAGATCATCAACAAATGTAATGACAGTTTTAGCGGTGAGGATATTGAAATCATGGATGGGTTGTCATCCATGGTGGCCATTACCATGGATAACGCCCTGATGCTGGCCGAACAAGAACGCCAGTTCCGGAGCATTATCGAGGTAATGGCCGCTTCCATCGATGCAAAAGATACTTTGACCGCAGGCCACTCCACCCAGGTTACCCATTATGCGGTGGAGATCGCCCGGGAACTGGGCTTTGGGGAGAGCGATCTCGATGTAATCGGGGTTGCCGGTCTACTCCACGATTACGGTAAGCTCGGAATCGACGACCAGATCCTTAAAAAACCCGGCCGGTTGAGCGACCGGGAGTATAGCCAAATCAAAGAGCATGTTACCTTGACCAGGAGTATTCTCGGCAAGATGCGTTTTGCCAGAAAATATCGCAACGTTCCGATCATTGCCGCTGCTCATCATGAGCTTTTAGATGGCTCCGGATATGACAGCGGTATCCTGGGTCGGGAAATCCCGTTCATGGCTAAGATCATCACCGTCGCCGATGTCTTTGAGGCTCTGACTTCCAAACGCCATTACCGCCAGGCCATGCCCAAGGATGAAGCCTTGGCCCTGATTGAAAAAGATTCCGGCTGTAAGTATGATGCCAAAGTGATCAAGGCCCTGAAAAATTATCTGGCTAAGCTACAGGTTAACTCCCAGTGAACCCACTGTAGTCGAAACCACTTTTTTGATATTTAAGGTGCTCTAGGTCAAAATAATGGCTATTTCTGGAACATAAATACGAACTTTAAAGAAGATAGCTTGGTTTGACCCCATATCGAAGAATCTTTTGTAAAAGAGATTACTGTTTTATGCCTTTATTCTTGATCAGCTGGATTGTCGAATTTTTTAATATCTCATTAAAAAGCGGATCATTTTGCAAGGTGTTGAGGTCCCAGCTGTTAATCGCCTTCATGAATTCCGGATTCTGCATGGCCTTTTGAATATTTGGGTCGTTACGTAGAGAAAAAATTAAATTCATAATTTCCTCATTGCCCATCAATTGTTGTTGTATGGCCTTGATCTCTGCTGTCGGCGCGGACTGGTCTGCTTTGCGGCTGCTATTGCTTGTTTTTGTCTGATTATCGATGCTTTTGATGTCCGAACTTTTGACCTTTATGGTGCCGAGGCTCTGGGGCTTAACGGTGTAGATGCCATCGTCAATTGAAATGAGTTCCCCTGAAATTATGCTGCCGTCGGCCAGATTTACTTTTGATAGATCGGCGGCAAAACTTCCTTCAACCATTACTGATAATAGTATCTGGAGGAAGATAATCCCTTTGAACATGTTCGACCAAATGTGCCCAAAGGGCACTCCCTTTCGGGTCTTTACTTTGCTGCATGAAGTATTGCGCAGATCTGCTGGGCGGAGTTTATAATTCATGATAATTGCCTCGTGGGACAAACTTTTTGTGAACATGCAAAGCGAAGCACCCAAAGGGCACTTCCTGCAGGGCGCATTCCCTCGGATTTTATCCCCCCTTGCCGGGTGCTTATCTGTCGCAGGGAGCTTCAATAAACTGGCACTTAGATTTATATTTAATTTTTCTGAAGTATCTGCTTTTGTATAACCTACGATATACTCAGAAAGACTTCATCCCCTATTTTCTTGAAGTTTGTTTCTCAAAACCGAAAAATGGTTGAAGTCGAGGGACTGTTATTTGGATTTGGTCCAAGATGGGTGATTATTCAGGGGGGGGGGAATATGTCTGGCAAGAGAGCGATTTATGTCTTAGGGGCAGGATTTTTCTTCATTTTCGGTTGTGGCGGTGGAAGCAGCAGTAGTGACGGAGCAATAAACCTTGCTCCGGTCTGGCAGGATTTTACGGTTGATTTAACTGAAGATGAAAGTGGTCGGACCGTGCCTGCCGCAACTGATGATAACCCAGATGACTCCTTGGCTTATGCGGGTTTGCTTGATTCCGTAACCATCAACACTGATGGTAGTATAACTCTCCAGGAGAATTACTGCGGCACCACAACTGGTGAGGTCTCCGTCTCTGACGGAACCGAAACAACTACCGTTAACGCCACGGTGAATGTAACCTGTGTTGATGACCCCGCTGCCGGTATTAGTGCAAGCTTGACTCCAAGTCTGATCACTTCTGATTCTACCCCTGCAGGAACTTGTACTGCGCTGGACATTGATGGCGGCACATCAATGCAATATAAATGGCAACTTGATGGCGTCGATCAGGGGCCTCTGGCTGAATATAACTTGCCGGTATCTTATGCCGGAACCTTGGTCGCTGGTACCGAGTTGGGTTTTTACTGTGCGGCGGATAATGTCGTGAGCAATGTCTTTGTTACTTCCGTCAAAGATGTATCGCCCCAAGCCATAAATTTTGCGGTTATGATGCATCTGGAAAGCCAACTTAATTTCATAACCGACCTTTCTTCTCTTCAACGGTATAATAATACTTTGCAAAGAGTTATTGATACCTTTGCCGCCTATGGCGCCAAGATAACTATTGAATCAGAAAAGGCCTATCCCCGTCTCGCGATTGATTATGGGCAGGAAACTCTTTTAAACTATGCTTTGGCCAACAAGCAAGGGGTTGGCACCCATTGTGATATTGGAACTACTGGCTCCACCCAGGAGTTGACTGAGCAATATCGTACCAATAAATCGGTGGTTGACGCTATTGTCGGAGAAGACAATAACCTGGGGTGCTCAGGAGGTTGGGGCCCGAATGACTTTCTTGGCGCCGCGGGAGATGCCGGTTTCTCATATCTGGATGCGCCGGTCCTTTTGGCATACCAGAGTATTCCGGTTGACGAGAGACCGATTAATCCTGATACCGGCAGTAATTTTACCGATGAAGAAATCGCGGTGATGAGTGGCAAATATTTTCATGATCCGCTCCCGGTGACCACACCAGACAGATTTTATCCGAAGCGGTTGAGCACTATTGTGCAGGAGGCTCCGGTTGGCGAAGGGATTGTGCTTTTAACCGGATCTCTTGGTGAGTGGGCAACCTTGTCCGAGGGGCGGAAAAATTGTCAGGAACCATCAAGTGACTGTAAACTTGATGATCATGACGTCAATTATATTATGTCTCAAATTGAAATATTTAATGGGCAGAAGGAACCAACGACTGTCAATCTGATGTATTTTCATATGCCGATCTTGGAGTTTTATATGCCGCCGACCCAGGATCAGGCCTTTGCCATCCTTGAATCATGGCTTGGGCAGATGCAAGAAAAAGTCAGTGATGGGACGATTCAGTGGGTTACCATGAAGGAAGCATATGAGAAATTTGTCTTGGCGGAATAAGTTGTAATCCAGGATCAGGATTGGCCGTAATCTCTTAAAAGTACGGATCTAATCAGATCACCTTTTATCATGGCCTGATCGAGATTTGACACATTCCTGAATCCGTGACGGCTTAGAGCTGTTTATCAAATCAGGTGGTTGAAGTTGCGTCAAAAATACTTGTTCAGCCGCTGGGATAGATATTCACCCGCCGCCCAACGGGGCGCCCGAGAGCGGCGCATCTGCTGTGTTGACAACTCGTTGATATACCCAAGTATTATCAACATCGTCGTCGCCTTGCATC
>JAHJIY010000003.1 GCA_018823175.1 Pseudomonadota bacterium | reverse complement strand
CGGCCGCCCTCGCGAATTGCAAAACGCAAACCTTCTTCCATCGCAATCGGAGTGATCAAGGCACCCTCAATTGTCACACTGTCGCCCGGCATTACCATCTCTACTCCCTCGGGAAGAGTTACAACGCCGGTTACGTCGGTGGTACGAAAGTAGAACTGAGGACGATAGCCATTAAAAAACGGTGTGTGACGACCACCTTCCTCTTTGCTCAATATGTAACACTCAGCGTTGAATTTTACGTGTGGGGTTATGCTGCCCGGGGCTGCAAGTACCTGACCACGCTCGATATCTTCACGTTTGGTGCCGCGGAGCAGAATACCTACGTTATCGCCGGCCCGACCTTCATCCAGCAACTTACGGAACATCTCAACCCCGGTAACCGTGGTCTTGACTGTATCCTTAATTCCAACGATCTCTATCTCTTGTCCAACCTTAATAATACCGCGCTCGATACGGCCGGTGGCAACAGTGCCTCGTCCGGAAATTGAGAACACATCCTCAACCGGCATCAGATAAGGCTTATCGATATCACGTTTCGGCTCGGGGATAAAAGAATCACACGCAGCCATCAGGTCCCAGATACACTTGGCAGCCGCTTCATCTTCCGGATTCTCAAGGGCCTTAAGCGCACTACCCTGAATAATCGGGGTGTCATCACCCGGAAATTCATATTTATCAAGAAGCTCCCGAAGTTCCATGTCGACAAGTTCCAACAGCTCTTCATCATCAACCTGGTCACATTTGTTCATGAAAATTACGATAGAAGGAACACCTACCTGACGGGCAAGAAGAATGTGCTCACGGGTCTGGGGCATCGGACCATCAGTCGCGGCGACAACCAGGATCGCACCATCCATCTGCGCAGCACCGGTGATCATATTCTTAATGTAATCGGCATGACCCGGGCAGTCTACGTGAGCATAATGACGAGTATTGGACTCATACTCTACATGGGCGGTGGCTATGGTAATACCACGTTCTTTCTCTTCCGGCGCCTTGTCAATCTGATCAAAGTCAGTTGCTGAAGCTAATCCTTTAAGTGCCAACACCCGGGTAATTGCAGAGGTTAACGTGGTCTTGCCATGATCGATATGACCAATCGTCCCTATATTAACATGCGGTTTTGTTCTTTCAAATTTCTGCTTTGCCATCGTTTTTACCTCTCTGTTTACTTAAAAAGGACTTTTAAATTAAACCCTTAACTCTCTTAATAATTTTGTCAGCAATACGATCCGCGACCTTATCGTATGTCGCAAACTGCATTGAATAACTTGCTCGACCCTGCGTCGCTGAACGAAGACCCGTAGAATATCCAAACATCTCAGCCAAAGGAACATGAGCTTTTGCGATCTGAATCCCAGGTTGACCGCTGTCCATGCCGATTATCTTGGCTCGTTTGCTATTCAAGTCAGCAATAACGTCACCAAGATTAGCCTCAGGCATAACAATTTCAAGCTCCATAATAGGCTCAAGTAAAACTGGTTGCGCATCTGCCAGAGCAACCCGGAGCGCCATGGAGGCCGCAACCCCAAAAGCCTGCTCTGTTGAATCAGTTTCATGATAAGAGCCGTCAACCAAACTGACCTTTACATCAATAACCGGAAAACCAATCAATGCCCCTGAATCCAGACCATCGACAACAGCCTTTTCAATGGCCGGTAAAAACCCAGCAGGAATCAAACCTTCATCGATTCGGTTTTCAAAAACAAAACCGGAACCTCTATCAACCGGTGCAACTTCCAGCCAAACATGACCATATTGAGACTTGCCGCCAGCCGCATCGTGTTCAAATCTACCTTCAGCCCGGGCAACCTTTTCGACCGTCTCCTTATAGGCAACCTGGGGTTTCCCGACATTTGCGGCAACCTTAAATTCCCTAAGTAGACGATCGACAATAATTTCAAGGTGCAACTCACCCATCCCGGAAATTATTGTCTGCCCTGTATCCGGATCAGTATTCACCCGAAAGGAAGGGTCTTCCATTGCAATCTTGGCCAGGCACTCCTGAAGTTTTTCTTCATCGGCCTTGCCTTTAGGCTCAACCGCCGTCGATATAACCGGCACCGGGAAAGCAATATTTTCAAGCCTGATCACATCGCCAGATTCACACAAGGTGTCACCGGTTCCTGTGAACTTTAAACCAACAATGGAAGCGATATCTCCGGCTTCCACCAAAGCTATCTCTTCACGCTTATTGGCGTGCATCTTTAAAATACGGCCGATTTTTTCTTGTTTCTTTTTGCCTGGGTTGAAAACCTTATCTCCAACCTTCATAACGCCGGAATAAACCCTTACATAAGTAAGGTTGCCGACAAAAGGATCAGAAGCAAGCTTGAAAGCCAAAGCACAGAACTTTTCATCTCGACTGGTCTTGCGCTGTTCCTGTTCGCCGCTAGCATTTTCTCCGATAATCGGAGGGACATCCAACGGTGAAGGCAGAAAGTCAACTACTGCATCAAGCAAAGGTTGCACCCCTTTATTCTTAAATGCACTACCACATAGAACAGGGACAATCTTCAGCTTCAATGTAGCCGCTCTGACTGCTCGCTTAAGCTCATCAGTTGTAAGAGTTTTCTCTTCCAGGTACTTTTCCATGACCCCATCATCGAAGTCGGCCAACTTCTCGATAAGGGCCATTCTTGCGGCCGTAGATTCTTCTATGAGTTCTACTGGAATCTGCTCGGCATGAACCTGCAGTCCCATAGTTTCCTCGTCAAAGACCAACATCTTTTGCTCGATCAGGTCAATGATCCCGCGAAAACTATCCTCCTTACCAACCGGAACTTGAATTGGCAGGGCATTGGCGCCCAGACGGTCGCCCAACATCTTTACACAACGCTTAAAATCAGCGCCGACCCGGTCCATCTTATTTACAAAAGCAACCCGGGGTATTTTATACTTATCGGCCTGGCGCCATACTGTTTCCGACTGTGGCTCAACCCCACCGACAGCACAAAAAACAGCAATTACACCATCCAAGACCCTTAGACATCGCTCAACCTCAATGGTAAAGTCAACATGCCCCGGGGTATCAATTATATTGATTGTATGTTCTTGCCACTGGCAGGTAGTTGCGGCTGAGGTTATTGTAATTCCCCGCTCCTGTTCCTGCTCCATCCAGTCCATGATTGCGTTACCGTCATGAACTTCACCGATTTTATGAGACTTACCGGTATAAAAAAGTATGCGCTCTGTTGTGGTAGTCTTGCCCGCATCGATGTGGGCCATTATGCCTATATTGCGCAATTGCGCAAGAGTTGTCTTGGGTGCCACGACAGATTTCTATCCCGAACAAGAAGATTACTTTCAAAAAATTCAGTTTCTCCTGGCAGCCTTGACCTTTAAGGCGTCTACCGTCAACAAACTTAAAAGATCGATATATCTATACCAACCAAGACCTTTTGTCAAACAACAAATATCACTACCAACGATAATGAGCAAATGCCTTGTTGGCTTCAGCCATCTTGTGAGTGTCCTCACGTTTTTTTACAGCAGAACCACGAGTATTATAGGCATCCATCAATTCCGCTGCCAAATTATCAGACATGGCACGACCAGCTCTCTTCTGGGAAAACCCTACGAGCCATCTGATCGCCAAAGCATTACGTCTTTCAGGACGAACTTCAACCGGCACTTGATAAGTAGCACCACCTACCCGGCGGGATTTAACTTCCACCTTCGGGCGCACCTTGTCCATTGCTTTTTCAAAAACAGCAATCGGATCCGCGTCGCTAATCTTTGACTCCAATATATCCATGGCGTCATAAAATATCTTACGGGCAACACTTTTCTTGCCTTTCTGCATCAGAACATTAACAAATTTAGAGACCAGCACACTGTTAAAGCGTGGATCAGGCTCAATCTGACGTTTTGCTATAATTTTGCGTCTTGGCATCACATACTCCTCTCAAACAAATAATCGCCTTATTTGGGGCGCTTAGCTCCGTATTTAGATCTACCCTTCCGTCGTTCGCTGACACCCAAAGTGTCTAATGTGCCTCTGATAACATGATAGCGGACACCGGGAAGATCTTTCACCCTGCCACCCCTGATTAATACCACTGAATGCTCTTGCAGGTTATGGCCGATACCCGGGATATAAGAAGTAACCTCGATACCATTGGTCAATCTTACCCTGGCAACTTTCCGCAACGCCGAGTTAGGTTTCTTCGGGGTTGTAGTGTACACTCTTACGCAAACTCCACGTTTTTGAGGGCAACCCTTAAGGGCCGGGGTATTAGTTTTGGCAGACTTCTTTTTCCGTCCGTGCCTTACCAGTTGATTAATGGTTGGCATTATATAAACTCCTAAAATACTTAATTATCATTTCAACCATAAACCATGCTGAAAACAGCCCGGTTCAGGCAAGGAAACGGCATATATACTCGAATCATGTTTAGCTTGTCAAGGACAATATTGCTGCCCGTTCAAAAACAATTATCTCAGCCCAGATAAAAGACTTTAATTTGCTGAACCAGAGATAAAACCCTAAAAAAATCAGGCTTTCTTAGATTCAACACTCTCGCCGGTTTGCTTACTGATTCTATATCTATGCAACCCGGTTCCGGCGGGAACCAGTCTGCCCATGATCACGTTTTCCTTCAGGCCGCTTAAATCATCCACCCTACCTGCCATAGCGGCGTTTGTAAGCACCTTTGTCGTCTCCTGGAAAGAAGCGGCAGAGATAAAACTATCCGTACTCAGAGATGCCTTGGTCACGCCCAGCAACAATGGCTCTGCCACTGAAGGACGACCTCCGGCAGCCAACAATTTCTCGTTCTCCTCAGCAAAACGCCACCATTCTACCTGTTCACCAAGCATGAAGATACTGTCACCCACACCGGTGATCGTTACCCGACGCAACATCTGACGAACAATAACCTCAATATGCTTATCATTGATTTTTACACCCTGCAGTCGGTAAACTTCCTGAATTTCGTTGACCAGGAACTTAGCAAGCTCTTTAACACCAAGAACCCTGAGGATGTCATTGGGATCAGGAGAACCATCCATCAAAGCCTCACCGGCTTTCACGTAATCACCCTCATGTACCGCTACATGTTTACCTTTAGGCAAGAGATATTCCTTGGCTTCACCAAGTTCAGGCGTAACAATAATTCTTTTCTTGCCCTTTAAATCCTTGCCATAGCTAACCTGTCCGTCTATTTCAGTAATAACCGCATACTGTTTGGGTTTACGAACCTCAAACAGTTCGGCAACCCTTGGCAAACCGCCGGTAATATCCTTGGTCTTTGTGGTCTCACGGGGGATTTTACCCAGGAATGATCCCGGTTCAATCTTATCACCTTCTTTTACGGAAATGATCGCGCCAACCGGCAAGGAATAGCGGGCCGGCGGGCCGGTCTTCGGGAGCTTGGCACCTTTGCCTGATTCATCCTTCAATGAAATTCTGGGATTAAGTTGACCCATGCGAGGCTGAATAATAACCGAACTAGACTTGCCGGTTACCGGATCAACCCTCTCCTGCATGGTGACACCCTCAACAATGTCACCAAATTTAACCACACCGCCGATTTCGCTGACAATCGGAATAGAGAAAGGATCCCAGTCGGCCAGAACTGTACCTGTTTCGACCTTGGCACCGTCATCAAACAACAGCCGAGCGCCGTAATTAACCGGATAACGTTCACGTTCACGCCCTTTGGTTCCCAAGACACTGATCTGACCATTACGATTCATTACAATCTTGGTGCCATCAGAACTGGTTACAAAATGTAAATCAACATATTTGACTTTACCGCCATGTTGACTGGTGACCTCAGCCTGCTCAACACTACGACTGGCGGTACCACCGATATGGAAGGTCCGCATGGTAAGCTGAGTACCGGGCTCACCGATAGACTGCGCGGCAATAATCCCAACCGCTTCTCCACGATTAACGATATGTCCCCGACCAAGGTCCCGTCCGTAGCATAACGAACACACCCCGCGCCTTGAACGACAGGTCAGAACTGAACGGATAAGAATCCGATCCACCCCGGCGTCATCAATGTCCTTGACCTTATCTTCATCAATTTGTTCATTAGCCACAACTAGAACTTTCCCGGTAAAAGGATCGATGATATCTTCCAGAGCAACACGTCCCAGAATACGATCGCCAACATGCTGGATTACCTCGCCGCCCTCCATCAGGGGCTCGGCATATATCCCGTCCAATGTACCGCAATCATCCTCCACAATCGTAGAGTCCTGGGCCACATCAACCAGACGTCGGGTCAGATAACCGGAGTTGGCTGTTTTCAAAGCAGTATCGGCCAGACCCTTTCGAGCACCATGGGTTGAAATAAAGTATTCCAGGACGCTCAATCCCTCCCGGAAATTAGCCTTGATCGGAGACTCGATAATCGCCCCGGAAGGTTTGGCCATCAAACCACGCATTCCTGCCAACTGCCTGATCTGATCCTTACTGCCTCGGGCACCAGAATCAGCCATGATAAAAATGGAGTTGAAACTCGGGGTCTCCACCACTTTATTGTTATGATCGCGAACGTAATCGATACTCATTTCCTTCATCATTTCAGTGGCCACTTTGTCCGTGGCCCTGGACCAGATATCGACTACCTTGTTATATTTCTCACCATCGGTGATCAAACCATCATTATACTGCTTCTCAACATCAAGAACATCTCCTTCGGACTTGCTAAGGATATCGTCCTTGCTGACCGGGATCATCATGTCATTAATCGAGATTGAAATACCTGCCCGGGTAGAAAATTCATAGCCCAGATCTTTTAGACGATCTGCCAAGATAACCGTACTTTTACTACCGGCATGCCGGTAAGTATGATCAATCAGATTGGCCAATTCTTTTTTGGTCAACACCTTATTAACCATGCTAAAAGGTACGGTGTCAGGTAACAGTTCACCTACAATAATTCTACCGGCGGTCGTGTTAACCAGCACACCATCGATCCTTACTCTGATCTTGGCCTGCAAGTGAATTTTTTTGTGATCATAGGCGATCCGCACTTCATCGGCGGAAGAAAAAGTCTTCCCTTCACCCAAGGCCTTCAATCGTTCCCTGGTCATGTAATAAAGACCAAGAACAATATCCTGCGATGGAATAATAACCGGCTCGCCATGGGCGGGAGACAAGATATTGTTGGTGGACATCATCAACACCCGGGCTTCCATCTGGGCCTCAACGGTCAGGGGGACATGCACCGCCATCTGATCCCCGTCGAAGTCCGCATTAAAGGCAGAACAAACCAAGGGATGTAACTGCACGGCCTTTCCTTCAATCAGAACCGGCTCAAATGCCTGCATTCCAAGTCGATGCAGGGTAGGCGCCCGGTTCAGAATGACTGGGAATTCCTTGACCACTTCATCAAGAACATCCCATACCTCTTTTGTCGAATTTTCAACCATCTTGCGAGCACTCTTGATGGTAGTGACATAACCGTACTGTTCAAGTTTGTTATAAATAAAAGGTTTGAAGAGCTCCAAGGCCATTTTCTTCGGTAACCCGCACTGATGGAGGCGTAAATGAGGCCCGACCACAATTACCGTACGACCGGAATAATCAACCCGCTTACCCAACAAATTCTGACGGAACCGGCCCTGCTTGCCCTTGAGCATATCACTAAGAGATTTAAGAGGACGTTTATTCGGACCGGTAATAACCTTGCCACGCCGGCCATTGTCAAAAAGGACATCAACCGCTTCCTGCAGCATCCGTTTTTCATTGCGGATGATAATCTCCGGAGCATCAAGCTCCAGTAATCTCTTAAGACGATTATTCCGATTAATCACCCGTCGATAAAGATCGTTAAGGTCGGAAGTGGCAAAACGTCCTCCTTCCAGAGGAACCAACGGCCGTAAATCCGGCGGTAATACCGGAATAACTTCCAGAATCATCCACTCTGGATGATTACCGGAATCCTTAAATGCTTCAGCGATATTCAACCGTTTGGCCAATTTTTTACGCTTGGCCTCTGAACCGGTAGTTCGCATCTCTTCCCGCAGCTCAGCAGACAAGGTATTCAGGTCAAGATTTTTCAACATCTCACGAATGGCTTCCGCTCCAATCCCAACTTTGAACTTGCCGGGGAAATCCTCCCGAGCCTGACGGTAGAGATCTTCATTAAGCAAAGTGCCAACCGCCGGAGCAGGTGCCTCAGAAGAGGTGACCACGTAGGAATCAAAATAAAGGGCCTTTTCAAGTTCCTTTAATGTCATATCCATCAAGTTGCCAATCTTACTGGGTAGACTTTTCAAAAACCAGATATGGGCCACCGGCGCGGCAAGCTCGATATGGCCCAAACGCTCTCGTCTGACCTTGGACTGAATAACCTCAACCCCGCATTTTTCACAAACAACTCCGCGGTGTTTCATCCTCTTATACTTACCGCAATTACATTCATAGTCTTTCACCGGACCAAAAATTTTGGCACAGAACAAACCATCCCTTTCCGGTTTAAATGTACGATAATTTATAGTTTCTGGTTTTTTAACCTCGCCATGGGACCAGTCCCGGATTTTCTCCGGCGACGCTAATGAGATACGAACTGATTTAAAATTTACCGGCGCTTTAGCTTTATCGAAAAAGCTGAAAAGTTCATCCACGGCAACACCTTTTGTTATATTGAAGGTTCTTATACGCCCTACCCTGGCAGGACCATAACACTTCTATCTTAAAGAAATTCACTCAACCAAACATTAAAAACAGGAACCATTAATCGGCTGATAACCAACTATTAATCAAGCAATTCCATGTCCAAACATAAACCCTGGAGCTCCTTAACCAATACATGAAAAGATTCCGGCAGACCGGCCTCAAGGAAGTTATCTCCCTTGACAATTTTTTCATACATCTTGGTACGACCCGAGACATCATCAGACTTTACGGTCAAAAATTCCTGTAATGTATAGGCGGCGCCATAAGCTTCCATGGCCCACACCTCCATCTCTCCCAAACGCTGGCCGCCGAACTGAGCTTTTCCGCCCAGAGGCTGCTGGGTTACAAGAGAATAAGGCCCGGTCGATCTGGCATGAATCTTGTTGTCGACCAAATGGTGTAATTTCAAAATATACATAACGCCAACGGTCACCTGATTCTCAAACTTCTCACCAGTAAGACCATCATACAAAGTTGTCTGTCCGACCTCATCGACCCCGGCTTTAACCAGCATAGCCCTGATCTCCGCCTCACTGGCTCCATCAAAAACCGGGGTTGCCATATGCAGTCCGGAACCCATCTGACTTGCCATATCCAAAAGTTCGTCATCAGACAATCCTTCGGTAATTTTCAGATATTCTTCTTTGGAATAGATCTTGGCCAGATAATCCTTAAGTGCCTTAACCTCATGTTGTTCGGCAAACTTCTGGACCTGCTCACCCAATCTTTTCGCAGCCAGACCGAGATGGGTCTCCAAGACCTGGCCAACATTCATACGAGAAGGAACGCCCAAGGGATTCAGCACAATATCAACCGGTGTCCCATCCTCGAAATAAGGCATATCCTCTTCCGGTAATATTCTGGAAACAACACCCTTGTTACCATGACGTCCGGCCATCTTATCACCGACCGCAAGCTTTCTCTTGGTGGCAACGTACACCTTAACCATCTTGACAACCCCGGGAGGCAGATCATCTCCGGTCCGCAAACGTTTGATCCGGGCTTCGTATTTTTCCTTAATCAACGCACTCTGATTGTCGTAACGCTGGAACAAGAGTTCCAATTCACCCTCTAATTTATCACGACCCGCAAAATCAATTCGTTTAATATCGGAGAAAGAAAGAGCAACAATCACTTCTCGGGTTATCTTTTTCCCTTTCTTTAAAACAACATCTTTTTTCTTGGCAACAATATCAACCTCTGCAACCTTGTCTACCATGATGTCGGCCAAACTACTCCGAACACCTTTTTTCAGGCAACTAAGCTCATCGTCCATATCCCGCTGCAAACCGGCGACTTCAGACTCCTCAATCGCCATAGCCCGCTCATCTTTCTCGATTCCCTTTCGAGAGAATACCTTGGCATCAATTACCACTCCACCAACACCGGGCGGTACCCGAAGCGAAGTATCCTTGACATCGCCGGCCTTCTCACCGAAAATAGCACGCAGCAGTTTCTCTTCCGGCGACAATTGAGTCTCTCCCTTAGGAGTTACCTTGCCGACCAGAGTATCTCCAGGTCGAATCTCGGCCCCTATCCTGACTACCCCGCTGTCATCGAGATTACGCATAGCCTCTTCGCTGACATTAGGGATATCACGGGTTATCTCTTCCTTGCCTAATTTGGTGTCACGGGAGACGGTTTCAAACACCTCGATATGCAAAGAGGTATAGGTATCATCTTTTAAGAGCCGCTCACTGATCAAAATAGAATCTTCAAAGTTATAGCCGCGCCAAGGCATAAAAGCCATGGTAACGTTCTTGCCAAGGGCAAGTTCACCATTATCACAGCCCGGACCATCAGCCAGCAATTCACCCTTACTAACCCTTTGCCCCGGATAAACCACCGGTTTTTGAGTAAAGCAGGTATTTTGATTTGATTTTTTATATTTATCCAAACGGTAGACAGCAATACCGGTGGTAAAACCATCAGTCCCGGGCTTATCGTACCGAATAACTACCCGATTTGCGTCAACTTCTTCCACCACACCATCGCCACCAGCCAACAGGCAGACCCCTGAATCCCTGGCCACTATTCGTTCAAGACCTGTACCAACCAAAGGCGCCGCAGTCCTCAACAAAGGCACACCCTGCCTCTGCATGTTCGATCCCATCAAGGCACGGTTGGCATCGTCATTCTCCAAAAATGGAATCAGGGAAGCCGCCACACTGACCAACTGATTCGGCGAGACGTCCATATGGGTTACGTCAGCTGCCGAATTAAATGTAACTTCGCCCTCCTGCCTTGCAATCAGTGTGTCAGGGACAATATAATTATTTTGGTCTGTCTCGATTTTGGCTGGAACAATTACCTGATCGATTTCATCCAGGGCAGTCATATAAACCACGTCATCAGTAACTTTCCGGTCAATCACTTTTCGATAAGGAGTCTCGATAAAACCAAAGCGATTAACTCTGGAAAATGCGGCCAGTGAGACGATTAGACCAATGTTTGGCCCCTCAGGAGTTTCGACCGGACAGATCCTGCCATAATGGGTGGGATGAACGTCACGAACCTCAAACCCGGCTCTTTCTCTTGATAAACCACCAGGTCCGAGAGCACTAAGTCGTCGTTTATGGGTAACCTCAGACAATGGATTTGTCTGGTCCATAAACTGGGACAACTGACTGGTCCCAAAAAATTCTTTAACCGCTGCGGTGATAGGTTTGGGATTTACCAGGTCGTGAGGCATCAAAGTTTCAATTTCTTGAAGACTCATCCTCTCCCTGATTGCCCGCTCCATCCGGACCAACCCCATCCGATATTGGTTTTCAATTAATTCACCAACTGTCCGGACCCGACGATTACCTAAATGATCAATATCATCGATCTGTCCTTGGGTATCCCGCAACCTTACCAAATGCCTGACCCCCAGCATAATGTCTTCTGTAGTCAGGGTCCGGCATTCAATATCGGTATTAATTTTAAGCTTGGCATTTATTTTAAAACGACCAACCTCAGATAAATCATAGGTGTCAGCACTAAAAAACAGATTTTTCAGAAATACGGTTGCAACCTCCAACGTAGGAGGACTGCTGGGTCGTAAACGACGATAAATCTCAATCAGGGCTTCATTTGTTGTCTGAGCCTTATCAAGGGCCAACGTTTTCCTGAAAGAATCGGTGGCCTTGATGCCATCGATAAAAAGAACCGATAATTCCTTCACCTTGGCCTCGACAATCGACTCAATAACCGATTCAGTTAACTCGCCATTACATGGAAGAATTAACTCACCGGTGGCAGTATCAACCACATCTGCCGCGACAAACTTACCGATCAGACTCTCTACGCCGATCTCAAACTCCTTGATCCCAGCATCAACCAGTTTTTTGATCAAAGACTTGCCGATTTTACGACCTTCCTTGACAATCACCTCTCCACTTGCCTTGTCAACCAAATCATGGGGAGCCCTTTGGCCAACAGCAATTTCAGGATCAAAGGTCTGTTTAATTTTCTTGCCGGAAATCTTAATCTCTTCCACGGCATAAAAATATTTCAACAGTTCCTCTGCACTAAACCCGAGAGCCTTCAAAAGAGTAGAAACCGGGAATTTACGTCGCCGATCTATTCGGGCATAAAGGACATCCTTCGCATCAAATTCAAGATCAATCCAGGATCCCCGGACCGGAATTATTCTGGCAGAATAAAGGAGCTTGCCACCAGACACACTCTTGCCACCGTCATGGGTATAAAATAAACCTGGAGATCGTTGCAACTGACTGACAATTACCCGTTCGGTGCCGTTAATTACAAAGACACCGGCTTTGGTCATCAAGGGCAGACTACCCAAATAGACCGCCTGCTCCTTGATATCGCGAATACTCTTAACCCCGGTACTCTGGTCAGTATCGTAAGATACCAGACGAACCGTGATTTTTATTGGGACGTCATAGGTCATGCCCCGCTCAACACACTCATCAACCGTGTATTTGGGCTCTCCAAAATTATAACGCACAAATTCCAGCGAACAGGTTCCATTAAAATCCTCGATTGGAAAAACACTCTTGAAGATAGTTTGCAAGCCTATATCCTGCCGCGCATCCGGGTCTACATTCATTTGCAGAAACCCTTCATACGACAAACTCTGCATATCTATCAGATGTGGTTTTTCGACTATCTCGGTGGATTTTGCGAAACTCTTTCTGACTCTTCTGATCGTCTTCATTCAGCAATGCCTCGTCGATTATATCATGCGGTAGAGGTATATCCCGGTCGACTAGCCAAGTCGTCCAAATTACCCTTTAGAATAACGCAATAAACGCAACGGAGTTTTTCTCCGTTGCGTTATTGTCACCCTATCTTTTTTTGCCACCGGCAAAATCATAATGGGTTATAAGTTGGTCGGTGCTACACAAAGCAGTAATCTTTAAAGTGAGTGGATGTTGTAATGATATTTCCAATTCCCCTCGGCGCGATTTCTGTTTTCTGCGCTCCGCTAAAAGTTGAAGTTTCTACTTAATCATAGCTATCTCGCCAGAATTATTTAATCTCAACAGTACCGCCGGCACTTTCGATCTTGCCTTTGATATCTTCGGCTTCAGCTTTGGAAATACCTTCTTTGATAGGAGCAGGCGCACTTTCAACCAGTTCTTTTGCTTCTTTAAGCCCAAGAGAAGTAATCCCGCGAACTTCCTTGATTACCCCAATTTTCTTGTCGCCGGCAGAAGTCAAAATTACACTGAACTCAGTCTGCTCCTCAGCAGCAACCGCAGCGACAGCAGGGCCAGCAGCAGCAACAGCAACGGGAGCGGCAGCGGAAACGCCAAATTTCTCTTCCATTTCCTTTACAAGCTCAGAAAGCTCAAGAACACTCATGTTAGCAACAAACTCAATTACATCTGCTTTTGTTACAGCCATTTTATTTTCCTCCTAAATTTATTTTTATACCCTGTGGGGTATAAGACTCTCAATCGCCTCAATCAAAGAAAATCGAAACATCATCTACTCTTTGCGATTCGGCAAAAGAGAATGATCAACTCCGATGAGTGAGCCAGAGAGTCTAAAAATTGAAATCAGTTATTTGCACTTTTTTGATCATGAATTGCCTGCAACAAGTAAACCATCTTCTGGGGAACGCCATTAAGCACTCTCACAAAACCGGTAGGTACAGCCTGCATTACTGACAACAGTTGACCGAGCAACACTTCCTTGCCAGGCAACTTGGACAATGCGATAAGATCATCCTGAGTCAAAAGCTTACCCGCCAAAGATGCTGTTTTAATGGCAAGCTGCGGGTTCTTTGATGCAAACTCAACTATAACTTTTGCCGGAGAAACAGGATCATCACAGGAAACCGTCAAGGCAGTGGTTCCCTTGAAATACTCATCCATGGACTCAAAATCTGTTCCCTTTACCGCCCTGCGCAATAACGTATTCTTAACAACTCGGATTTCGGCATTAATTTTCCGAAGCTCCTGTCGAAGTTGCTCGAACACTGGTACCGTCAGGCCACGATAGTCGGTAGCTACTGCGATTTTCGCGTTTGCGAACTTATCACTAAGTTCGTCAACAATCGCTGCCTTATCCTCGCGATTCAATGTTTATACCTCCCTTTTAACCGTCTTAAAATTAAAAATTAAAACAGCTGAAGTCGACTGGATAGATCAAAAAAACAGATCAATTAATGAATTCAACAAACACCCGGTAAAAAACGAGTGTTTATAGTTATCTTGATCCTGCGAGGCCTGCTCCCCGCTTTGTCTAAATTGTCTCGGTAGGCCAGTCAAATCTTAATTGCAATGACTATTTAAACTCAAAATTGAGCGCCTACGGTCTTCGACATCAAACTGCTCGCCACAATAAAAGAAGTTATTTACAAAAAACTCCTCTTTTAAATCCGGCTAGGCCGGAAAACTCATAAACATCTTCAGAAATTCTTCAAATCAAATACTACAAAAAATTAAGAAACTCACCAGCCACAATCAAATTATGCATGCTCTTTGATTGCAGCCCTTACATCCAGAGGATCAATTTTAATCCCCGGCCCCATGGTTGTAGAAACACTGATATTCTTCAAATATATTCCCTTTGAAGAAGAAGGCTTAAGTTGAATAAGTCGATCAATAAAAGCGACAACATTCTCCTTAATTTTATCAACCCCGAAGGAAGATTTGCCAACCATAGCGTGAACTATTCCTACCTTATCAACTTTAAAATCGATCTTGCCGCCCTTAATCTCTTTAACAACTCTTTCAATATCAAAAGTTACTGTTCCCAGTTTAGCGTTGGGCATAAGATTGCGAGGACCCAGAATTTTACCAATCTTGCCGACCGTTCCCATCATGTCAGGGGTGGCAATGGTTCGATCAAACTCCAACCAGCCGCCTTGAATCTTTGCAACCAACTCATCACTCCCGGCATAGTCAGCCCCGGCATCCAGTGCTTCTTTTTCCTTCTCGCCCTTGGCAAATACCAGAACTCGGGCAGTTTTTCCTGTTCCGTTTGGCAAAACAACGCTGCTGCGAACCATCTGATCGGCATGACGAGGATCAACCCCCAACCGCACTGCCACATCAAAGGATTCATCAAATTTCGCGTATTTACTCTTTAATGCCAACGCCAGTCCATCATTAAGGGAGTAAGCAATCGTCTTATCCACATCAACCGAGCTGTTTATATATTTTTTACCTTTCTTGCCCATGGTCTATCTCCAGATCTTTATTTACTTCATGCAAAAGTCAAATTACCCAAATAGCGTATTGTAAAATCACAGCGACCGACTCTTGTTCAGTCAGCCACGGTAATTCCACAGCTCCTAGCGGTGCCCTCGATGATCTTTATCGCTGTCTCAACATCGTAGGCATTCAAATCAGGCATTTTTATCTCAGCAATATCTTGAATCTGCTTGCGGCTGATAGTAGCGACACGTTCACGCTTAGGGTTACTTGATCCTTTAGGTAACTTCAAAGCCTTAAGCAACAGGTTTGAAGCTGGCGGCGTCTTGGTGATAAATGAAAAAGAGCGATCAGCATAAACCGTGATAACGACAGGAATAATCATATCGCCCTTATCCTGAGTCTTGGCGTTAAATGCTTTACAGAACTCCATGATATTAACACCCTTCTGGCCAAGAGCCGGGCCTACCGGAGGGGAAGGATTGGCCTTGCCTGCCGGGATTTGGAGTTTTATGAATCCTTCAATCTTCTTTGCCATCTTTGTCTCCTATATCTCCCAAATAACAATCCAGCTACTTGGTCAGATCGATATAATTTTGGCTGATATCAGCCGTTGCTAAACCGTTTTTTAATACTCCACAACACAAACAAGAAATCCAGCAAAGCTGGTAATTAACCTTTAATGACCTGGATAAACTCAAGTTCAACCGAAGTATCTCGGCCAAAAATACTGACCATGACCTTCACTCGACCTTTATCAGGATAAACTTCATCCACCACGCCGTGAAAATTGGCAAAAGGACCGTCAGTTACCCGCACCTGATCACCCTCTTCATACATGACCTTTGGCTTAGGCTTAAGCGCTCCGTCCTTGATCCGCCCAATAATTTTCATCGCCTCGTCATCAGACAGGGATTGCGGATGCAAATCATCACCGACAAAGCCGGTAACCTTAGGTGTCCCTCTGACCGTATGCCAGGTTTCATCACTAAGATCGACATTCAACAGTATATACCCGGGGAAAAACTTACGAGAAGATGTTTTTTTGGCACCTTTGACCATCTCGATCACCTGCTCGGTAGGCACCAGTATCTCACCAAAAAGCTCCTCTTGGCCAGCGTTCTTGATCCTCTCCATCATTGCGGTTTTGACTTGTTCCTCAAATCCGGAATATGTATGTAGTATGTACCATGCGCGTGCCATAAGTCTGCTATCTATGCTCCATAGTTAGTTACCGGAATTAGTCAGCCGGGGTGCAACTAGTTTAAGATCTTTCCAATCAAGTTCCCCAACAGAAGATCTACCAATCCCAAATATGCTGAAATTATCGAGACCAAAATAACCACAACTACGGTTGAGCCGAGGGTATGCTTCTTATTAGGCCACGCAATCTTCCCAAACTCCTGTTTGACGTCTGCCGCAAATTCTTTAACGGTTTCTATGCTGTATTTACTTTTAACCGCCGGGGTTACCCCTTTTTTTACTTTGCTGGAAGTTTCTTTTTTGGTAGTTGTCATCAGGTTTACCTAAATTCCAAACATTGATTGTTAGTGAGACAGTAGACTTTCTATTTAATTAAAATTGACTCTACCCGTACCCCAAAACAGAACTTCGCCCTTGAATTAACAATGGCGAAGCGTCTGGTCAAATCTGGCAGGCCAGGAGGGACTCGAACCCCCAACATCCGGATTTGGAGTCCGGCGCTCTACCAATTAGAGCTACTGGCCTTTAAAGCTGAGTTGAGCCGTTTTGTCTGGTTCAAACGAAATTTATGCGCCCCACACGAAGTGCCCTTACTGTACAATCTACTTATTTAGTCTCTTTATGCAGAGTATGAATCCGGCAAAAGCGACAATATTTTTTAAACTCCAATTTATGCGGAGTCTGCCTTTTGTTTTTGGTTGTTGAATAATTGCGGCGCTTACACTCCTGGCAACCAAGTATCACTATGTCTCTCATAATCTATTCCTGTTAAAACAAGGCATTACCAGACACCAGCCGGTAATGACAACTGCTTTACTCGATAATTTTATTAATAACGCCGGCACCTACCGTGCGGCCGCCCTCGCGAATTGCAAAACGCAAACCTTCTTCCATCGCAATCGGAGTGATCAAGGCACCCTCAATTGTCACACTGTCGCCCGGCATTACCATCTCTACTCCCTCGGGAAGAGTTACAACGCCGGTTACGTCGGTG